>CBINGR010000011.1:0-108986 GCA_966250295.1 uncultured Akkermansia sp.
GCGAGTTCCTGGACGTTCATGAGGAAGGAGCCGTCGCCGTCGATGTCGATGACCTGCTTGTCCGGGAAGGCGACCTTGGCACCCATGGCCGCGGGATAGCCGAAGCCCATTGCGCCGAGGCCCAGGGAGCTGATGTAGCGGCGCGGTTCCTTGAAGGGGTAAAACTGGGCGGCCCACATCTGGTGCTGGCCGACGCCGGTGGTGATGATGGCGTCGCCCTTGGTGAGCTTGTACAACATCTCGACCGCTTCCTGCGGGACGATGTGGCGGCTCTGCCGATCGTAGTCGAAGGGGTAGTCACGCTTCCAGGCGGCGCACTGGGTGTGCCAGGGCTTGGTGTCGGGCGGAGTGAATTTGGCGGCGGCCGCGAGCTCGTTGAGGCGCTTGAGCGCGTATTTGATGTCGCTGGCGACGGGGTACTGGACGCGCTTGTTCTTGTTGTGCTCGGAGGCGTCGATATCGATGTGGACGATGGTCGCGCCGGACGCGAACTTGTCGACCGCGCCGGTGATGCGGTCGTCGAAGCGCGCGCCGAAGCAGAGGAGAAGGTCGCATTGGTCGACGGCCCAGTTGCCGAAGGCGGAGCCGTGCATGCCGAACCAGCGGAGGGAGAGCGGATGATCCTCAGGGAAGGCGCCGACGCCCATCAGCGTGGTGGCGACGGGGACGTTGACCTTCTCGGCGAAGGCGCGGAGGTCGGCCGAGGCTTCGGCGGAGATGATGCCGCCGCCGGTGTAGAGGATCGGCCGCTGGGCCTTCGAGACGAGGTCGAGGATATGCTTCAGCTGCTCGTCGCTGGCGTGCGGGAACTCGGTGAGGGACTTGTTGGCGAACTCGACCGTGGCGGGGAAGACGGGCGTGAGCTTGGCCTGCTGGACGTCCTTCGGGATGTCGATGATGACGGGGCCGGGCCGGCCCGTCTGGGCGAGGACGAAGGCCTCCTTGAAGATGCGGGGGAGGTCGGCGGCGTTGAGGACGAGGTAGCTGTGTTTGACGATCGGCAGGGTCATGCCGAAGAAGTCGGTCTCCTGGAAGGCGGACTTGCCGATGAACTTGGAGAAGACCTGGCCCGTGATGCAGATCAACGGGATAGAGTCCATGTAGGCGTCGGCGATGCCGGAGACGAGATTGGTGGCGCCAGGGCCGGAGGTGGCCATGCAAACGCCGACCTTGCCGGTGGCGCGGGACCAGGCCTCGGCGGCGAAGACGCCGCCTTGTTCATGGCGGGGAAGGATGACGCGGACTTTGTCGCTGCGGGCGAAAGCCTGGTGGAGCTCCTGCGACGCGCCGCCGGGGTAGGCGAAGATCACATCGATGCCCTCGCGCGCGAGGCACTCGACGACGGTGTCGGCGCCGTTCATGGCGCGGCCGATCTCTGGCTGGGGGAACGCGGCGGGCGAGGGTGAGGATTTCATGAGCGCGAAGGGAAAAGGAAAACGAACAGGAAAACGGTCCGGCGCACCCCGAGGCAAGCGTGAAGGCGACCGCGCGCCGTAGCGCGCGGAATGACCAATGATCCGTGGGTGATCGGGTGGGAGATGCTGGCGAGCGGACTTGGCTTCGGGCGGGCGGCGGTGTTGGTAGTCGGTCGCCGCCATGCTCTTCCCTTACCGGATCGACACCTTGTTCAAACATCTGCCCTACGCGAATTGGGCGATCATGGGGCTGACGGTGCTGGTTTTTCTACTGCTAGCTGGCGACCTGCTGCCGGATGGGCTCGTGGAGGCGATGGTACTCGACGGCTGGTCGGCCACCGGTCTGCTCGGGCACACCTTGCTCCATGCCGGTTTTTTTCACCTGGCGGGCAACATGATCTTCTTGTGGGTCTTCGGAAACGCGGTCTGCGCCAGCACCAGCAACCTCTGGTATCCCGTCTATTATGCCGGTTTTGCGCTGGCGGCGGCGGTTGCGCATATCGTGTGCGACGGCGAGCTCGCGGTCGGAGCGAGCGGCGCCATCAACGGCGTGGTGGGCATGGCGGTGGCGATGTATCCGCTGAACCGCGTGAGCGTGTGGTGGTTCGCCTTCCTGCGTTTCGGCACCTTCCAGGTGCCGCTTTGGGGGCTGGCGCTGTTCTGGTTATTTTTCGACCTCCTGGGGGCGGCGGGAGGCGGAGGCGACGTGGCCTACTGGGCCCACATCGGCGGGTTTTTCGCCGGGCTCGGCACGGGCTGGCTCGCCTTGCGCAAAGGCTGGGTGGAACTGACGGAATACGATCACCGCTCGCTGGAGGAAATCCTCGCGGGCAAAACGGCGGAGGCACGCCGGGAACGTATCCTGAAGGCCGACGAAGAAGAGAGCCGCGAGGCGGCGTCGCCCCATCTCCTGGTCATGACGATGACGGCTACCGCGCTCGCACGCTGGCGGGCGGCGGCGGAGGCCCAGGAGGTTTCCGAACAGGATTCCGTTCTGATCCGCGCCGGCGGCGACCGCGGGGAATGGAAAAACTTCGAGCTGCTCTACGGGCGGTCCTTTCTCGGGCTGGGCTTTTCATTCCACCATTCGCTGGCGGCCTATTATCGCTGCGTGGGCGAGGAGCAGTGCTGGCCGCACGAACTGGCGGCGCTGGCGGGTTTCCTGCGGATGGTGGAGGCGGACTATGAGGCCATGCGCCGGATCGGCTTCGTGGACGACGAGCTCCACGCGATGCGCGACGAGACGAAACTGTCCGTCTTCCTGGCCGGATCGCTGCGCTGAATCGGCTCGAACCCCATTCAGAATCTTCTTAACGTGAGGACGCGAAGGACAAACCAAAGGACACCAAGCAAGGCAGGGAAGAAACCCAGCCGAGAGAAAAGAATTTTCCGGCCTGGCGGCCTTTGAGAGGCCTTCGCGTCAAAACCCTGCAGGATTCAGCTTCGGGTATTCGTCAGGCGGAGAGCGTGGCGGAGGGTTGCTCGTCCTTGAGATGCACGCCGCTCCGGCCGGTGCGGGCGGATTCCTGAAGCAACCACGCGAGCTTGGCCGCGGCCTGGACGGGAGGCAGCCCTTCGGGACGGATGTTCGACACGCAGTTGCGGTCGGCGTCGGTGCGCTCGGGCGCGGGGCGGGCGGTGAAGTAGGCGCCGAGGCTGTCGGGCGCGCCCAGGCCGGGGCGCTCGCCCAGCAACATGAGCGTAAACCGCGCGCCGAGGGCGGCGCCGATCTCGTCCTGGAGTTTTACCCGGGCCAGCGGGACGACGCACACGGGGCCGATCCGCCAGCCGACGGCGCGCAGCGCGAGGACCAGCGGAAGCAGGGTCGCGGCGGCATGGCGCTCGGCGGCCTGCGCGGCGAGCCCGTCGGAGACGATCGGAACGAGGTCGGGCGCGACAAAATCCGGCGCGGCGGCGAGCGCGGCCAGTTTCTCGCGCGAGGCGGCGTCGAGCCGGCGGCCGAGGTCCGGGCGGAGCAGATAGGCGCGGCGGCCGGTCACCGCGGTCGCCAGGAAGCAGGTGACGGAACCGGCGGCCGCGAGCCGGGCGGCGATGGCGGCGGGATCGAAGGGGGCTAGCACGGCGTCCCGAGCGCGGGCATGCGAAAGGCGGAAATCCAGCACCGTTTCCGTGCGCTGGCTGCCGCCGGTGCGGCCGAGCGCGATGCGGGCGGCGGTGTGGCGGCGAAGACCGAGCCAGGGATCCCGGCCGGTGATCTCGGCGGCGGCGGAAAGGTTCGGCGCTTGGTCGGGCTCGGGCATGATCGTCGGGTCCCGCCACGGTGGGCCGGCCCGGCGCGGAGGCAACCCCGGTGTCCGGCGCCGGACCTTGGCAAGGTGGCGCGAGTGACCCCAACGCGCCAAGGCGCCCGGACCGGCGCGTTGATGGGCCTGGGGCGCACGGGGTCTTGCTCGCCGCAGGCGAGTCGACGCGTTCCACCGAACGCCTCAGCGCATCAGTAGCAGGATCAGGATCTGCGCCGTGAAGATGCGGAGGATCATGGTGAGCGGATAGACCGTGGCATAGGCGACGGCCGCGCGTTCCGACTGGGTGAGCAGGTGGGCGAAGGCGAGGGCGGGGGGATCGGTCATGCTGCCGGCCACCAGGCCGCAGAGCCGCACGTAGTTGATTTTCCATACGGCGCGTGCCAGGAGCCCCGCCGCCAGGATCGGCAGCAGGGTGATGGCCGTGGCCAGCAGCAGCCAGCGCAGGCCGTCCCCCCGCAGGACTTCCACGAAGGAGTCGCCGGCGTGGAGTCCCACGCAGGCGAGGAACAGGGCGATGCCCATCTCGCGCACCATGGTATTCGCGCCGGGCGGCATGTACCAGACCAGCGGGCCGACGTTGCCGAGACGGCTCAGCAGGATAGCGACCAGCAGCGGCCCGCCCGCCAGGCCCAGCTTCACCGGCGCCGGCAGCCCGGGCAGGGCGACGGGCAGGCTGCCCGCCAGGATGCCGAGGGCGATGCCGGCGAAGATGGGCAGCAACTGCGGGGCGCTCAGGTCCTTGGCCGAATTGCCCAGGGCCCGGGCCGCCTCGGCGACGCCTTCCTCCCGGCCGACAAGCATCAGCAGGTCGCCGAACTGGAGCGCCAGGTCAGGGGTGGCGGTGAATTCCTGCCCGGCCCGGGTGAGGCGGGTCACGTTGACGTCGAAGCGGCCCAGCAACTGCAGGTCCTCGATTCGCGTACCGAGCACGCTCTTTCGCGTGACGACCACGCGGCGCGTGGTCAACGACCCGCCGGGGCGCCGGATGTCGAGAGGGCTGGGCGGGCCGATCGCAAGCCGCAGGGTCGGCAGGTTCTCCTTCGGCGCGACCGCGAGCACGGTGTCGCCGTCGCGCAGGACGAAGTCAGGGCGGGCGAGCTCCGTGGTGCCGCCGCGATGCACCCGGGAGATTACCGCCCGGGCCTCGGCCAGGCCGGGTATGCGCGAGATAGGCGCGCCGAAGAGATTGGGATTTTCGACCTTGAGCGCCACCGCCTCGATCTCCTTCCCGCTCTTCTGCTCCGCGTCCTCGAGCGCCTTGCGCTCGGCTTCCACGTCGATGCGGAACAGGCGTTTTACGATCAGCAGGGTGAGGATCGTGCCGACGATGCCAAAGGGGTAGGCGACCGCGTAGGCCAGGCCGGGCAACTCAAGCATGCCGGGTTCCAGTTCCGGCATCTGGCGCAGGGCCTGTCCGGCCGCCGCGAGGCTGGGCGTGTTGGTGGTGGCGCCCGAAAAGAGTCCTGCCGCCGCCGGCGCCGGCACGGCGGCGCCGAAATGGATGGCGACGGTGACGAGCGCGCCCAGCAGCACCGTCAGGGCCGCGAGCCCGTTCAGCACGAGCCCCTGGCGCTTCAGCGAGGCGAAGAAACCGGGCCCCACCTGCAGGCCGATGGTGAAGACGAACAGGATAAGGCCGAACTCGCGGACGAACTCCAGCACCTCGTGGTTCACCCTCAGGCCGAAATGCCCGAGCGCCAGGCCGGCGAACAGCACCCCGGCCACGCCAAGGTTGAGCCCCTTTGCCCGGATACTCCCCAGCGCGAGCCCGAGGACGATGACGACGCTGAGCGAAATGACCGAGTGCGCGACCGAGTCGGCGGTTAAGAGGGTGACGAGCCAGTTCATGGGAGAGGATGGCGGCCCGCGCTTCGCCCGGTGTCAGCGGGCCAGGCGCAGGAAAACAGGAGGGAGTGGATGCGCATGTTCGCACAAGCGCGGAGATTTTGCGCGCGTCCCTTTGTCCGGGATTGCGCAGATTTTGCCATCGGGGCGGGCCGGATCAGCGCCGGACCGGCCGTTTCCGCGAAGGCTTGGCGGGCGCGGGCGAGCCGGCCAGGGCGGACACGGGCAGAATGAAACAAGCCGTGCCGAGGCCGGGCTCTTCCGCGATATGGGATGCGTAGGGGCGAAGCAGACTCCGCATCGGGGCGTTGCTGCTCAGGACCTGGGCGCGCAGGGCCAAAAGCCCGCGGTCGCGGGCGATCGCGCCCAGGGCATGCAGGAGCCGGGTGGCGATTCCGAGCCGGCGCATGGATTCGCGGACGACGAGAGCCATCTCCGCGTGTCCGCCGTCGGGATCGGTGTAATAGCGGCCGATGGCCACGATCTGTTCCGCATCCGCGGCGCATCGCAGCACGGCCAGCGCGACGTCGCGCTGCTGATCGACGCCGAGCAGGGCCATGGCGCGCTGGTGGCTGATCCCCTCGACCAAGTGATGATAACGCTGGAAAATGGTCTCCTCCGAGTGGGAGCGGAAAAACTCCACCAGCGCCGGCTCGTCCGCCAGGCTCAGGGGCCGAAGAATACAGCCGGAGGGAAGCGGTTTCATGGGAAGCCAGGGTTCACGCCTCCCACCGGGCGCCCCGCATGTCCCCGGTGCGAAGAAACTGCTGGTGCATGGCGAAGGCGGTGGCGAGCGCCTGCGGGGTGTGGCCGCCCTGTGCGAGCGAGAAATAGCGGCCGAGATCTTCCCGGAAATCGGGATGGGCGCAGCGCTCGATAATGAGGCGGGCGCGCTCGTGGGGATCCTTGCCGCGGAGATCGGCCACGCCCTGTTCGGTGACAAGGACCTGCACCGAATGCTCGCTGTGGTCCATGTGGCTGACGAGCGGCACGATCGTGCTGATTTTTCCGCCGCGGGCGGTGGAGGGGCAGGTGAAGATCGAGAGAAAGGCGTTGCGGGTGAAATCGCCGGAGCCGCCGATCCCGTTGACCAGGTTGCGCCCGAGGATATGCGTGCTGTTGATGTTGCCGAAAAGGTCGGCCTCGAGCGCCGTGTTGATCGAGATCAGGCCGAGGCGGCGGACCACCTCCGGATGATTGGAAATCTCCTGCGGGCGCAGGAGCAGCCGCGAGCGGAAGGCGGGGAGGCTGGCGTAGACCGACGAAAGAACGGCTGGACTCATCGTGAGCGACACGCCGCTGGCGAAGCCGATCTTGTCCTGCCGCATCAGGTCGACGACCGAGTCCTGCAGCACCTCGGTGAACATGTTGAAACGGGGTATTTCGGGATGCCGGCCCATGGCGCCCAGCACCGCGTTGGCGATGTCGCCCACGCCGGACTGCAGCGGCAGGAAACCGCCGGGGATGGCGCCGCGGCGGAGTTCGGCGGCGAGGAATTCCGCCACGTGCTGCCCGATCCGCAAGGTGACGGGCGTGGGCGCTTCGAAGCTGCCCGTCTCGTCGGCCAGATCGGTGCGGACGATGCCGGCGATCTTGGCGGGGTTCACCTGAATGCAGGGCTTTCCCGCCCGGTCCTGAGGCCTGAACACGGGAATCTCCCGCCGGAACGGGGGATCGAGCGGTTCGTAGATATCATGAAAGCCGCGGAGGCCCGCCGGATGATGCCGGTTCAACTCGATCAGGACGCGATCGGCGACCCGGCAGAAGGTGGGGGCCGCGCCCACGGCGGACGTGAGCGTGATCCGGCCGTCCGGAGTGACGTCGCAGGCTTCCACCACGGCCCACGAAAATTTGCCGAGGAACCCGTAGCGCACGTTTTGCGGCAGCATGCTGAGATGCATGTCGTAGAAACGGGTTTTCCCGTTGTTGATGCGCTGGCGGAGCTCCGGATCGGATTGGTAGGGGGTGCGGAAGGAAATGGCGTCCGCCCGGGCAAGGGCGCCGTCCAGGGAGGGGCCGGTCGAGGCTCCGGTGACCACGCCGATCCGGAAGGGCTGGTTCGCGGCGTGCAGGGAGGCCGCCCGGCGGGCCAGGGCCTGCGGGATGGCTTTGGGCGTGCCGGCGGAGGTGAAGCCGCCAAAACCGATCGTGTCATCGTGACGGATCAGCGACGCGGCTTCGTCGGCCGAGAGTTCGGGAAAGGGAAATGACGGCGCGGAACCCATTGCGGGCTAGGATGGACTTTCCGGCCCGAAGGGGCGCGGCTTTTGTTGTTCAATACCACGCGGATTTTGCGGTGGGTTAAACGTAGGGGCGAGCCGGGCCCGGCCATGAAAACCGCCCCGCGCCGAGATGCCGCACTCCGGATCAACCGGCGAGCAACGCGTGTCTGCCATCGACGGGAAGGAGGCGGCGGCCGCCGGCGGCGATGCGCATTTTTTCCAGCCACTCCTCGAATTCGGGAGCGGGCTTCAGGCCGAGTACCTGGCGCAGGTAGTGGCTGTCGTGGAAGCTGGTGGACTGGTAGCCGAGCATGATGTCGTCGGCGCCGGGCACGCCCATGATGAAGTTGCAACCGGCCACGCCGAGCAGGGTGAGCAGGGTGTCCATGTCGTCCTGGTCGGCCTCGGCGTGGTTGGTGTAGCAGATGTCCACGCCCATCGGCAGGCCGAGGAGCTTGCCGCAGAAATGGTCCTCGAGGCCGGCACGGATGATCTGCTTGCCGTCATGAAGGTACTCGGGGCCGATGAAGCCGACCACGGTGTTGACGAGCAGGGGCTTGAAGGCGCGGGCCACGGCGTAGGCGCGGGCTTCGCAGGTCTGCTGGTCGAGGCCATGATGCGCACTGGCGGAGAGCGCGGAGCCCTGGCCGGTTTCGAAATAGGTGACGTTGTGGCCCACCGTACCGCGCTTCAGCGCGAGGGCGGCGGAGCGGGCCTCGGCGAGGAGGGCGAGGCTGATCCCGAAGCTGCGATTGGCGGCCTCGGTGCCGGCGATGGACTGGAAGACGAGGTCCACGGGCGAGCCGCGCCGGATGCACTCGAGCGTGGTGGTGACGTGCGCGAGCACGCAGGACTGGGTGGGAATTTCATAGCGACGGATGAGCTCGTCGAGCAGGCGCAGCAGGGTTTCGACCGCGGGCACGCTGTCGGTCGCGGGATTGATGCCGATGACCGCATCGCCGCAGCCGTAGAGCAACCCGTCGAGGGTGGAGGCGGCGATGCCGAGGGGATCGTCGGTCGGGTGGTTTGGCTGGAGGCGGACCGAGAGGCGGCCGGGCAGCCCGATGGTCGAGCGAAAGGCGGTGACGACGCGGCATTTCGAGGCCACGAGCACGAGGTCCTGGTTGCCCATGAGCTTGGACACGGCGGCAACCATTTCGGGAGTGAGTCCGGGCGCGAGGGAGGCAAGGGCGGCTCCGTCGGTTTCGTAACGAAGCAGCCAGTCGCGGAACTGGCCGACGCTGAGATCCGCCACCGGCGCGAACGCGCCCCGGTCATGGGTGTCGAAAATCAGCCGCGTGACCTCGTCGTTTTCGTAAGGGATGAGCGGATACTTTAGGAAGTCGGCCAGCGGGACCTCGGCGAGGCAGAGCTGGGCGGCGACGCGTTCCTCGGCCGAGGCGGCGGCCAGGCCGGCGAGCTCGTCGCCCGAGCGACGGGGCGTGGCTTTGGCCAGGAGCTCGGCCAGCGTGGTGAAGGTGTGGCGGGTGTTGCCGACGGTGCAGGACCAGCGCATGGCGGGAGAAAAACGTCCGGGGCCTTGCCCGGCGAGCCTGCAGACGGGGCGGACGGGGCCGGGTCACTTCGCGGCCGGCCACCAGCGGTAGAGGAAGAAATAGACCAGCACGCCGGTGACGCTGACGTAGTACCAGATGGGGAACACGATGCGGGCCCACTTCTTGTGGCGTTCGAATTCACCTTTGAGGGCGAAGGCGAAGGTGCGTGGCACGAGGTAGGCGATGCTCATGGCGAGGAGTACATGGGTGAAAAGCATGACGTAATAGACCACGCGGATGGCCCCCTCGCCGCCGAACTGGGTGTGGATGGCCTCGCCCGCGCCGACGGCGGCGCCCTTGAGGACCTTGTGGGTGACGTAGCCGACCAGGAAGAGCGCGGACACGACCCCGGCGGAGAGCATGCAGGCGCGGTGGGCGTTTTTGTTGCCGGATTTGATGAAGAGAAAACCCGCCGTCATGAGCGCGGTGGCGAGGGCGTTGAGCCCGGCGTTGAGGGCGGGAATGTCGTGAAGAGTCATGGTGCGGAGGCGGGAGCGGCGAAAAGCGGGCCTCTGTTCAGCGACAAGAGCGCGGGGCCTGTCGAGATTTTGGGAAACGCCGCCGGCGCTCAGGGTGCGCGCTACGAGCCGGTTGCCGTGTTCGACGGAGCCCGGATGCCGTTGAACCAGCCGAGGTAGCGAATGCACCGGAAGAGAGTTTTCAGCGTCAAAAAGCCCAGGCAGGCGATGGCGAAGAAGCGGAATGCAGGGGACGCGAGCGCCCAAATTCCACCCAGGAGAACCAAGGGGAGGTAGGCGCGCCGGGCGGCGGCGAGCGCCGTCTGGTCGGAGTAACCGTAACGTTCGGCCAGACGCAGATATTCGTAGGCGGATTCCGGCCCGTAGAGCCGGCCGTCGATGACCGAGAGCGTGAACAGCAGATCGGCGACATAGGGATCGTGCGGTTTTACGAACTTCATCCGCTCCCGGAGCTGGTACTGGATTGCGTGTTTTATTTCCGACACCCGGCGCTTCGCATCGAGGATCGTGACCTGGGTCCCGGCCTCGAAGTCCGCGGGCAGCGGGATCAGGGGCGTAAAGGGCGCTCCCGGGCTGCGTTCGCGGCGGACCTTGGCTTCAAGGATGGCGACATGCACCCACTCCGTGCCCTCGTGGGACAGGGGATTGCGCCGGATGGCCTCGCGGATCCAGCGCAACGCGGCCTCGTTCTGGCCGTTGAGCTCCTGCGCGGTGCCGAGGTTGGCGGCCACGCTGTAGCGGCCGGGGGCGGCCCGCTCCGCCTCCATGAAGCGTTGGACGGCGAGGGCATGGCGGCCGGCGAAGACATGGTGCAAGCCTTCGGCTTCGAGGCGGACGGAGGGTGGCTGGGATGGGTCGGCCACATAAGGCCGGGCGTCGCCGGGCGGTGCTTCCCGCGACAGGGCAACCAGTTCGCTCGCCAGTTGCAGTTGGGTCTTAGCGATTTCTTTGCGCTCTTCGGTCTGGCCGCCCCCTTGCAGGCAGGCCAGGGCAGTCTGGGCGAGACACAGAAACCAAAGGATCGATGTCGGGGGGAGGTTCATGGCATGGCGCCTGGCGTTGATCCGGCCTTTTGCGCGGAGACGCGTCAGCCTGTATCCGCTTTGACCAAGCCGGGGGCGGAAACTCACGAACGTCGATGCGCCGCAAGGTCGCTTGCCTGTCCGAGAACGGCACGAGGGCGCATCCGCACCCTCAGGCTGCCGGGTATTTATAGGGCGCCCCTATCTTTAGTTTCTGAAGCTGGAAGCGGGTGTTGTCGCCGGGAAAGACGGTGCGCAGTTCGACATCCCGGAAGTTGGCCTTGGCGATCTCGTCGGTCGTGTCGGGTTCATCGGAGTAGTTCGGCTCGCCGATGCGGTAGGACATCCGGATCTGGCCGATTTCTTCGGCGCGGTTGACCACGGGATCGAGGTTCGAGAGGACCCGGAACCGATTGCGGATCTCGCGATAGGAAGCCCCGTGCAGGTGCTTGAAAACGGGATTGGGATCCGTGCCGAAGCTCGTTTCCGCGATTTCGATCGAAGTCCGGTCCGATTCGCAAAAGTCGGTGACGAAGTCGTTGCACCGCCAGGCCGTCTCACTGGCCGGCCGCAGGGACGACAAGAATTCGTCCGGCTCGGGCCGGAGGAGATTCAGCAGGCGGCGGAGGAGGTTCATGGTCATCCGCCTGCCCGGTCAGGACGATTCCGTCAGCTCGACTTTGTGACCTTCGATATCCTGGATCACAGCGCGAAGTCCCCACGACGATTCGGCCGGGGCGCTGACGAGACCCGCGCCGACGGCGGTCAGGCGTTCGACAGTCTGGCGGACGTCGTCCACCACGAAACCGAGGCGGAGTTCCTGGGGAGGGCTGGCATCGGGACGCAGCGGATAAATTTCAAAGACACAGCCTGCGTTCTCGCTGGCGAAGTGTTCTGGGCCCGAACCGTGGCGGTGTTTTTCGAAAGTGAGGCCGAGCCGGGTATAAAAATCAGCCAGGCGGGCGGTGTCGCGCGCGCGAATCACGACAAGGTTTAATCGTGCCATGTTGGGAAAGCCGTGGTGAGGCGGTGGAGGCTTTTGCACGGGGCAGGCGGAGCCGGCAAGCTTGGTGTGCCTTTGGAGTGCGGAGCCTTGGCTCCGCTTTGGACGGCGAACCTCGGTTCGCCGCGGACCGGAGAGCGAAGCACCGAAGTACTTCGTCGAAGGCGGTGCCGAGGCACCGCACTCCATCTTCAGGCCCGGCTCAGGTGCAGCCCCGGCGGCAGGCGGTCGCCGGCGAGTTGCTGCCAGACGGTGGCGTCGGGAGCGAGCGGGGCGGAGATGCGTTCGAGTTGCGCGGGGGTGGCGTCCCAGCGGGTGAGAAGCGAACGAGCGACGGCCTGCACCTCGGGCGGGGCATCCAGGCTGCGTTCGCCGGTGCAGCGGACGGCCTGGACGAGCGCGGCGGCCGCCGCCGGGGTGTGGATGCCGGGTTTTAGTTTTTTGAGCGTTTCCAGCACGAGCGGCAGGCAGTCGGGCGGACGCACGGTCGCGGGGTCGCCGCAGAGAGGCACGCGAGCGAGCAGGCGGCCGAGAGCCCAGAGCCAGGGTTCGAGCTGGGCGGCGGACAGGCGAGGGAGGCGTTCGAGAAGGCGGGCAAGGAGCTCGCGCCGCGTGACCTGCGGGAGGCGTTCGAGCGAAGCAGCGGCGCGCACCAGCTCGGGCGGCGCGTCGGCGGAGCGCAGGGGGTGCTGCCACTTTTCCCAGAGTTCCGCCTGCTGCGCGGCCGAGAGGCCGGCGGCGACGCGGCGCCAGAGGATAAAGGCCTGGGTGGCGACGGTGGCATCGCGAGGGAAGGCGAGCCCGAGAGCGCGCAGACGCCAGAGCTCGGCTATCCGCGCCTCGTCGTGGGGCCAGCCGAAGCCGGGGCGCAGGCAATAGCCAGCCAGGCCGAGCCAGGCGGCTTCGTGGGCAGGGCTGCGGCCGCGCTTGGTAAGCGTGGCGGCCAGGGCCGGCCAGAGACCGCGCAGGAGAGCCGGGCTCCAATCCGCGCGCGGCTGGCCGGAGAGGGTTTCGAGACGGGCGGGCAGGCGGCGCGGCGCGGCGTCGGATACATCGGGGGAGGATGGCCCGTGGGCGGCGGGCGTGAACGTTTCGCGGATGGCGCGGTCGAGCTCGGACAGGGTGGGCGGGGGCTCGGTGGCGGCCGGAGCTGCGGACGGGTCGCTGGCGCTCCCCGCTACAGTCGAGCCGGAAGCGGAGTCGGCCGTTTCGGCTGGCCGGAGCTGAAAGGCGAGGTCCCAGGCGGCGGGATAACCGGGGGCCGGCGAAAGCGGCAGGCAGTGGACGCGGAGCAGGCCGAGGGCATTGGTGACGGCCTCGAGGCGGACGGGGAGCAGGCCATTGGGCGGAAGCGGGGCGCCGGGCGGAATCTGCAGCAGAGCGGTGAGGGGCGGCAGCGCTTCGTCCTCGGACTGACCGGCACGAAGGTCGCCGGCGGCCGGCGGCGGGGCGTCGCGGGTACTGGAAAAGAGCCGGAAGACGACAGGCTGGTTGACCCGTGCGGAGAGTCCGGCCGGCGCGAGGGAGACCGGGGTGTCGAGCGGAGTGCCGCGCGGGAGCAGACAGAGCTGCGCGGGCATGCCGCCGCGCGCACCTGCCTCGATCCAGTAGCTGCGGGCGGTGTGGTGGGCGATGCGGGCTCCGCCGCGGGCGATCCGGGCGCCGAACCAGGCTGCGCCGCGGGCCACGGCGTGGGCGGGGTGGGGATTGTGCAGCTCGACGATCGGGCGGTTTTTCCAGGCGGAGAGAAGGCTCCGGAGGCGCTCGCGCAGGAGAGCGGGAAAGAGGGTGCCGCCATTGCAAAGCAGGGCATGAACGGGGCGGCCGCGAACGAAAGCGGCCAGGTGGCGGGTGATGGCGGAATCGGTCGCGTAGGGCAGGCCGAGTTCCCGTAAGCCGGGCGCGGCGCGGGCGGGAACGGCGTCGGCCGGGCATTCGGGGAAAAAGCCGTCGAGCACGAGCGCGCGGACCTCGGCGGGCGTGAGCGAGACCTGGCGGGCGGCGGCGAAGAGGCTCGCGCCCTCGGCAGCGACGGCGACGGTGCGCGGACGCGCGTCGTCGGGCGCGGCGGAGAGGGCGGCTTCCTTCAGATCACGCGCAGCGGCGACGAGGCGGCCCCAGGCGGCGGGGGAGAGGGCGGGCCCGGCGAGACGGGCTTCGAGGGCGTGGGCGAGCGCGAGGTCGAGGTTGTCGCCGCCGAGCAAGAGATGTTCGCCGACGGCGATGCGCTCGAGTTCGGGCAAGCCGCCGGGGATAGCGGAGCGACGGGCGGTGAAGAGGCTGAAATCGGAGGTGCCGCCGCCGAGGTCGCAGACCAGGAGGTGAAGCGTGCCGTCCTCGCCATGACGATCGATGAGGCCGGCGAGCGCGGCGCCGTCATCGTGGCGGGCGAGCCAGTCGTAAAAGACGGCCTGGGGTTCCTCGAGCAGGCGGGTGTCGGCGGGCAGGCCGGCCTCGCGGGCGGCGGCGAGGGTGAGTTCCTGGGTGTCGGGCGCGAAGGAGGCCGGCACGGTGAGCACGACGGACGGAGGGCGATGTGAGATGGAGGATGGATGATGTGCGATGGCGGACGGCGGCGCGGCGCTAGCGGCCTGCCAGAGGTGGCGGAGCAGGACGGTGGAGGCGGCGAGGGGCGAGAGTCGCGCTTCCGGTGCAACCTCGTCGGAACCCCAGGGCAGAATCGGGCGGGTGCGGTCGGCGCGGCGGTGGCAGAGCCAGGACTTCGCGGCGTGGGTAACTCGGCCAGGAGTGCGCGCGGCGGCGGCTCGGGCCCAAACGCCGGGCACGGGGGCGGGGCCGAGGATGGCTACCTCGTCGGGGCGCGGGTGGTAAAGAAAAGAGGGCAGGAGATCGGGCGTGACGGTCGAGCCGGGACCTCCGGACTGTGGGATCGGCAGCAAGGTGGGTTCGGCTTCGCCGGCCAGGAGGCGGGCCACGGCGCAGTTGCTCGTGCCGAGATCGATGCCGAGGACGGGGACGGAGGGAGCGGGCATCGGAGGTTTAACCGCGAAGTTCGCGAAGGGCGCGAAGGACGATCTGCAAGGAAGGCAAAGGTGAAAACGACGGGGAATCCGGCGGCTTTCTTGGCGTCCCTTCGCGATCTTCGCGGTTACTTCTGTCAGGGGATGAGCTATTCGGTGCGCACTTTGAACTCGAGGAGCCACTCGCGGTCGGTGGGTTCGTGGCGGAGGCGGAGCTCGAGCACGCCTAGTTCGTTCACGCGGGAGATCAGATGCACGGGCAGGAACTCGCCGGCCGCTTCGCCGTCGGCGGCGGGCAGGAGGGTTTGGACCCGGGCGGATTCCTCGAGATCGCGGGCCGCGTCCGGCACGATGGTGCCGGCCGTGTCGCCGGCGCGGGAGGGAGAGCTAAAGAGCCGGAACTCGGCGGTCTCGCCGGTGAGCAGGCCGAACTCGCGCGCGGAGCGCACCGGCGCCGAGCCTTCCTCCAAGCCCTGCGGTGCGACGCAGAGGGCCTTGACCGGCGGGGTGAAGCCCGGGATGGCCGGCGCGGTGGATTCGAGGCCGATGTAGTAGGCACGGGCGGTGCCGGCGCGCACCCGCATGCCCTTTCCGGTGGCGAGGAGCCGGCCGTAGCTGGCTGCGCCACGGGCGACGGCGAGGTCGTAGTCCGCGCCGGCGAGCTCGGCCGGAGCCCGGCCGCCGTTCCAGGAGGCGAGCAACTCGAGCACGCGACGGCGCATGGGGGCGGCCTTGAACACACCGCCGTTGAACAGCACATGGGTGGGGACGAGAAGGCCCTGGGCGGCGGGGCCGAGGCGAGCCTGCAAATCGGGCGAGGCGGCGACGCCGGCCTGACTGCGCTGGAGGAAACGCGCGAGATGGCGGCTGAGCGCGGGGTCGGCGGCGTAGTTGAGGCCGAACTCGCGAAGGCCGCCGGCGGGCCGGGCGGCGGGGAACGCGGCGGGGCCGGTGAGGGGCAGAAAACCGTCGACCGCGACAGCTTCGAGCAGGGTGCGTCGCAAGGGAGTGGATACGGCGCGGGCGAAGAGGCTGGCGCTGCGGCTGGGCACGGCGACGGGAACCTCTGCCAGGGATGGATCGGAGAAAAGAGCCTCCTTGGCCTCGCGCGCGGCCTGCACGAGGGCGAGGAACTGCCACTCGTCGAGCGTCTGGCTGGCCTCGGTGAGCTGGGCCTGGAGTGCATGGGCGAGGGCGAGATCGAGGTTGTCGCCGCCGAGCAGGAGGTGTTCGCCCACGGCGACGCGATCGAGGCCGAGGCTGCCGTCGGTCTCGCCCACGGCGATGAGGCTGAAATCGGCCGTGCCGCCACCGACATCGCACACGAGGATGAGATCGCCGGGGCGGACCTGCTTGCGCCAGTCGGCGCCGGCGTGGTCGAGCCAGGCATAGAAAGCGGCGAGCGGCTCCTCGAGCAGCAGGGGCTCCGCGAAACCCGCGGCCTGGGCAGCCTGGCGGGTGAGGGCGCGGGCGGACTCGTCGAAGGAGGCCGGAATGGTGAGGACGGTGCGGGTGGCGGCCCAGTTCACCGCACCGGTGTGGGCAACGGCGGCGCGCAGATGGGCGAGGTAGGCGGTGCTGGCGGCGAGCGGCGAGATCCGCTGGGCGGCGGGGATGGCGGCGGATTGCCAGGGGAGGAGCGGCGCGCTGCGGTCGATGCGGGAGTTGCAGAGCCAGGACTTGGCGGAGAGCACCAGGCGGTCCGGCGCGAGAGCGCCGCGCGAGCGGGCCCAGTGGCCGACCACGGGAGCATCGGCTCCGGCGCTCCAGGGCAGCGCGAAGGCGCCGGGGGCGTGCTCGCCCGGAAGCGGCAGATAGAGGGCGGAAGGAAGGAGCGGACGGCTTTCGGTGGCGCCGGGGCCGGCGCTCTGGAGCAGCGGAAGCAGGCGCGCGGGCGCGGCGGAATCGGCCAGCGCGGCGGCGCAGTTGCTGGTGCCCAGATCGATGCCGAGAAAGGCGGTGGTGGGCGAGGATGGCGCGTTGTCCATGAGCGAAGCGGTGGGCGGGCGAATGACGAATGCCTAATGACGAATGGGCGGAGAGATGGCCGCGGGGCGTGGCGGGTGGACAAAAGCAGTTTAGCGAAGCTCCACCTCGGCGGGGGCGACGACGGGCGACGGAGGGGCGGCGTAGTCGAGGGGACGGGGAAGCTTGAGCTCGTCGCAACGCCAGCCGCGGTGGAGGAGGCGGCCGGTATAGGGCGGGTTGCCCGCGACGCGGCCGAGCAGGCGGACGGCGGCGGGATCGAAACCGGCGGGCAGGGTGACCTCGGCGCCTTCGGCTTCGTCGCGGAGGGGCTGAAGGGTGAAGCCGGATTGGAAAAGCGCGCGGCAGCCGGCGTGGACGACGCGGGCGGCGGCGGCGACCTGGGCGTCGGGTACGGAGCGGATGTCTTCCATCGCGAAGTCGATCAGCCGGGCCTGTTCCTGGAAACGCGCGAGCAGGCGGAGCGCGGCGGCATCGGCCACCGCGGCGGGATCGAGCGGCGGGACGGCGGGCGGAGCAGGCACCGCCGGAGTGGTGGCCGGGGCTGGCGTGGAAGGGGGCGCGGGAGTGGACGCGGCCGCGGACGGCGTCAGGAAAAGCGCGACGGCCAGCAGGCCGGCGGCGAGGAGCGCGAGCGCGCCGGCGACGCGGGGTGTGGAAGCGGAGACGAGTACGAACGCGCCAGCGATGGCGCTCAAGACCAGGGCGGCGAAAGTGAGGCAACGGGAGGACATGGGAAAAAAGGCGGAAGCGCGCGGGCGTTTACGGCGCGAAATACACGCGGTCGATCACCAGCGCGCCGAGTTGGAGCGGGAGCCAGGCGATGGAGCAAAGGAAGAGCTTGCGAGCCATGACATCGCGCGTGGCGGGTCGGAGGAAGGCGACCGAGCGGACGAGGAACCAGACGCCGAGCAAGGCGGTGACGGCGGCGTAGCCGCGGGTGGCGAGGCCGAGGAAGGCGGGGAGCAGGCAAAGCGCGACGAGCGCGACGGCATTGGCCAGCGACCAGCGGGCGACCGCGCCACCGTCGGGATCGCGGGTGGTGAGCATGGGGAAATTCACGCGGGCGTAGTCGTGGCGGTAGGTCCAGGCGACGGCCATGAAGTGCGGAATCTGCCAGGTGAGGAGGATGCCGAAGAGAATCCAGCCGAGCGCGCCGACCTGGACGCGCCCGCCTTCGCCGGCGGCCCAGCCGATGAGCGGCGGGAAGGCGCCGGCAACCGCCCCGAGCTCGGTGGACCAGCGCGAGCCGCGTTTGGCCGGCGTGTAAACGGCGAGGTAACTGACGATGGTCGAAAGGGCGAAAAAGGCGGCGAGGCCGGTGACCTTGCCCATGAGGCAGCCGAGGCCGAAGGCGCAGAGGCCCCAGCCGAGGACGAAGGCGTTGCCCGGCGGGATCCGGCCCGAGGGCAGGGGACGGTCGGCGGTGCGTTCCATGCGCGCGTCCGTGTCGCGCTCCATCCATTGGTTGAGCGCGGCGACGCCTCCGGCGCAGGCGCAGGTGCCGAGGCAGAGAAACAGGAACTCCTGAGGGTGCCAGCCGGGGCGGGCGGCGGCGTAGCCGACCAGGGTGGTGAGCACGGAAAGGAAGCTCAGGCGCGGCTTGGTAAGCTCGAGCAGGTCGCGGAAGGAGGAGGCCGCGGGCGCGGCCTGGGTCGCTTCCGCGGAGGGTCGGCCGGCGGGTGAGGGCGAGGCGGTCATGCGCGGGCGAATACGGGCGCGGCGGGGGTTTCCACCGCGTCGCGGTGCAGCACCCAAGTGATGGCGAACGTGGTGACGAGCAGGGTGGCGCCCACGATGACATGCCAGGTGGCGTAGTAGGGGCTGCGGCCGCTCAGCACGGTGGCGGCGCCGAGGAAGATCTGGAGCGCAAGGCCGAAGAGCAGCCCGCCGGCGCCGAGGCGCATGGCTCCGGGGGCGGAGCGGCCGCGCCACACGGCGACGGCCAGCGCGGTGAGCGCCGCGGCCAGCGCGAGCGCCATGACGCGGTGGGCGAACTGGATGCTGATGCGGAAGTTCCACGCGGCGGGCAGCCAGCCGCCTTCGGGCGTGCTGTGCGGGAAAGTCGGGATGGCCATGCCGGCGTTGCTGTGGCGCATCACGGCCGCGATGGCGAGTTGCACGAAAAGCAGGGCGACGCAGAGCCTCGAGAGACGGCGCAGACCAGCGGAGGGTTCCGCGCGCAAGCCCGCGCGGCGTTCGAGCCACGGCCGCGAGCACGCGATGGCGATGGCGGCGAGGGAGCAGAGAAACAATTGCGCGAGGCAGGCATGCGCCATGGCGAAAAGACGGCCGACGCTGGTGTCGATCATGTCCACGTGATGGTTCTCCAGCAGCACGCGCAGGCCGCCGACGACGCCCTGGACCACCACGAGGCCGAGCACGAACCAGCCGGTCTTGCGCAACCAGGAGCGGGCTTCGGCGCGCTGCAGCCAGATCGCGAGCACGATGCACAGAATGCCCATCAGCATGGCGCTGAGGCGGTGGCCGTGCTCGGCGCGCATTTCCCGGTCCTGCAGCCAGCCCTCGGGATTGAGCGAGCCGTTCGAGAGCGGCCAGTCGGGAAACACCATGCCGGCGCCGATGCTGGTGGTGAAGGCCCCCTTGTAGATGATGAAGAAGATCCAGAAGAACGCGATGGCGGCGAACCAGGCCAGGCCGGCTCGGTAGACGGGCGTGCCGCGCGCTCCGGGCGCGGCGATCGGACCGCCGGCGGAGGCGGTGGAGAACGGAGTGGTGGGCGCGGGCGTGGCCATGAGCGAGGCGAATGGGCGAAAGAAGGGGAGAACCTAGAATCCGCAATGCCTTTGACAAACGTTTCCCCGGCGCGGAACGGTGGGCGCATGAATGAACGGGTGTCGCGCGGATGGCGGATGGTGCTGGCGGGCGGCGGGCTGGTCTTCGGCGTGGCCGCTTGCAAACCGAAGGCGGAAAACGCGGCCGGGGCGGGCCCGGCGCAGGCGGACGCGACGGGCGCCGCCGGCGGCGCGGCAAAGGCGGAGCGGCATCCGATTTCCGGACGGGTGGTGTCGGTGTTGAAGGAGCGCGGCACCCTGCTGCTCGATCATGACGAGATCGCCGGCTACATGCCGCGCATGACCATGGAATTCAAGGTGGGCGCCGGCGATCTGGCGCTGGCGAAAGAAGGCGCGGCGCTGAAGGCGATCTTGGTCGAGGAGCAGCCGGGCGAGTTCCGGCTCGAGGGCGTCTGGTGGGCGGACCAGGCGGGCGACGCGGTGGTGCGGCAGGCGGCGGCGGCATTGCGCGAGGACACCTCGATCCGCGGGCGGGCGGCCTATCGGGAGGTCGGGGAGATGCTGCCGGGTTTCGCGCTTTACAACCAGAACGGCGAGGTGGTCTCGGCGGCGAAGTGGCGGGGCAAGCAGATCATGTTGAACTTCATCTACACGCGCTGTCCCATCGCGACGATGTGCCCGGCCGCGACGGCGAAAATGCTCGATGTGCAAGGCAAGGCGGCCGAAGCGGGGGTGAAGAACTTGGAACTGGTCTCGATCACGCTGGACCCGGAGTACGACACGCCCGGGGTACTGAAGGAATACGCCGACGCGCGTGGCATCGACACGTCGAATTTTTCGTTCCTCACCGGACCCGAGAGCGCGATTAAAGACCTGTTCAAGCAGTTCGGAATCCACACCGAGATGGAGGGGCCGGTTCTCAAGCACACGCTGGCGACGCTGTTGATCGACGAGCAGGGCCGGATCGCGTGGCGGGCTGATGGCTCCCAGTGGACGGCGGATGAGTTCGTCGCTCGGATGAAGCGTTGAAGACAGCGGGTTTTGTCCACGGATCACACGGATGAGCGCGGAAATCCAAACCAGGACCGGAACGGAGGTGAACGGGCGGAGCGTGGCGTGGATCACGGGCGCGGCGCTGGCGCTGTACGTCGGATTCCGCCTGCTGCCGACGGGGACGAACCTGCACCACATGGACTTCCAAGTGCAGGGCAAGGGGGCTTTGGAAATGTGCGACCCCGCGAACCCGCAATTCATCCCGGTGGTGGCGGCGCGCTCGCCGGTGCGGCTTGAGCTGGGCCGTTCGGACGGAGCGGTGCCGGCGCCGGGCGCGGCCACGACGTTCACGCTGAGGCTTTCGACCTCGGGCGGGAAGCCGATCGGACCGGAGGACCTGTTGACGGTGCATACGCGCAAGCTGCACCTGCTGGTGATCGATCCGACGCTGCGGGATTACCAGCACCTGCACCCGGAACCGGGTGGCCGGGCGGGGGAATGGGTGTTCACGCACACGCCGCGCCGGGCAGGCGAGTACCGGGTGTTTGCGGATTTCACGCCGGCGGCGACCGGGCGCGGCTTGTATGCCTTTGCCGACTACGCGGTGCCGGGAAAGGCGGCGGAGGAAACGGCGGCCGACCCCGGGGGCGGAGCCGGGACGCCGCTGGGCGAGGAGGCGGCGGAAGGGGCCTGGCGCTTCCGCCTGGCGACGAAGGACGGCGCGGCGGTCAAGGCCGGGCGACCGGCGACGCTGGTGTTTTCCGGCCGCGAGGCCGCGGGCGGAACCGTGCCCTTGACCCTCGTGATGGACGCCTATGCGCACCTGGTGGCCTTTGATCCGGATCGTAGCGGTTTTGCGCACCTGCATCCGCGCGGCGAGCAGCCGGGCGACTACGCGGTGAAAACGCCGGACGCCCGGGAGCCGAGGCTCTATTTCGACCTGACCATCCCCAAGCCTGGCCGCTACGTGGTGTGGGCGCAGGTGAACCTGGAGGGCGGAGAGCGCTTCCTGCCCTTCGTGGTGGAGGTGGCGCCCTGAGCGCCGCGGATCGGAGCGAGCGCGCGATGGAAGTTGCCTTGTACAGCGGCCGGGGAAGGCTGGCGCAAAGGCCCTTACATGGTTTTCCCGATCCTGATCTTCGTCATCGTCGCCCTCGCGGTGGTTTTCGTGGTCCTGGCCGTAGGGGCGATCGCGGGAGGTGGCCGGCGTGGCGGAAGGCGCGACCGGCGCCACCGGGATTGCGACGACGATTCGCCGTTCCCGCTGCCCGGCACGCCGTTTGGCGACCCGGTCCTGGATTCCGACTCGGATGCGCACCGGCGGGCGCACATGGACGCGATGCATACCCATCAGGCGGCGACGGATCATTTCCACTCTCATTCCCACGACTCCCACTCGCACGATTCCCCTTCCCACCACGACAGTTCCGGCGGTTTTTCGGACTCCGGCGGCAGCTGGGACTCGGGTGCCCCGTCGGACAGCGGCCCTTCAGCCTCGTCTTCGGACTGAGGACGGCGAATGCGGGCCTGGAAGCCCCGCCCGGCGAAGAACGCGGCGCGAGGTTTTGACATGACCGGGCGCAGTGCCGATCTCGAACCGGGGGTGCAGGCCGACGCGCGGGCGGTGCAGGGGGCCTGGCTGCGGATCGGCATCGGGCTGGCGGTGGCCGCGCAGGCGATGGTGTTTTCGCTGGCGGTAAACCTCACGCCGGCGGAAGGCGGGGCCTACTGGCTGGTGCACGGCGGGCTGATCGTGAGCGCGCTGGCGGTATTGGCTTTTCTGGGACGCGACCTGATGGGAGAAGCCTGGTCGGCGCTGCGGGCGCGGCGGGTGACGATCGACCTGCTGTTTCTCGTGACGCTGCTGGGGGCGCTGGCGGGTTCGTTGACGAGCACCTTTGCGGGGACGGGTTCCGTCTACTACGAGGTGGTGGCGGTGTTGGTGGTGGTGCACACGGCAGGGAAGATGATCGGCGCGCGGAGCCGGGCGGCGGCCTTGCGGGCAGCGGATGCGGTGGCGGAGAAATACGACCGCTGCACGGTGCGCGCGGCAGACGGACGAGAGGAGACGCGGGCGGTCGCCACGTTGCGTGGAGGCGAACGCGTGGTGGTGACGCCCGGCGGAGCGATCTGCGTGGATGGCGTGATTGGCGAGGGACTTTCTTATGTGGAGGAGGCCGCGATGACGGGCGAGTGGCGGCCGGTGCCGCGCGGACCGGGCGAGCGGGTGTGGGCCGGCACGCACGCGGTGGACGGGCGGCTGGTGATCGTTGCGGATGGCGGTGAACGGCGGCTGGATGGCGTGCTGCGCGCGGTGGCGGGGGCGCGGCTGGCGCCGTCGGCTTTGCAGACACAGGCGGACCGGCTGATGACCTGGTTTCTGCCGGTGGTGATTGGCGTGAGCGTGGCCACCTTCGCCGGCTGGATCCTCGGGGGGGCGCCATGGTCGCGGGCCTTGTTCAACGCGATGGCGGTACTGCTGGTGGCCTGTCCGTGCGCCATGGGGCTGGCGACACCGGTGGCAGTCTGGGGCGGGCTGGCGCGCCTGGCGCGTCTGGGCATCGTGGCGCGCAGCGGGGATTTCCTGGCGGCGCTGGCGCGGGTGGACACGGTGTGTTTCGACAAGACCGGCACGCTTTCGGAGGAGCGGCTGACGGTGCTGGGCTGGGACTTCGAGCCGGCGTGGCGCGGTCGCGAAGCGCAGCTAAAGGCGAAGGTGGCGACGGTGGAACGCGGCCTCGCCCATCCCGTGGCGAGGGCGCTGGCGGAGGACCCGCTTTGTCACCAGATTGGTGACAAAACCGGAAAGGTCATGGAACTGCGGGTGGTGGCGGGGTGCGGGGTGGAGGCGCGGGTGGAGGGCGTGGGAACCGTGCGGGTGGGGGAGCGGGAATTTTGCGCGGGTGGAGAACCCGGCACCGCGCCGGATCGGGCGGGGGCAGGCGAGGGGAAGCCGGTCTGGGTGGCGGTGGACGGGGTGGTCTCGGCGCGGGTGCGCTTGGGCGAAGCGTGGCGAGAGGGCCTCGCGGAAAGCGTGACGGGCTTGCGTGCGCTGGGGCTTGAGCCGGAGGTCCTGACCGGCGACCCGCTGGCGGAGCCGGAGGTGGCGGGTGTGCCGGTGCGGGCGGGGCTGGCACCGACGGAAAAGACGGCTCGGGTGGAGACACTGCGCGCGGAGGGACGGCGGGTTTTATTTGCCGGGGACGGGGTGAATGACGCGGCGGCGATGGGCGCGGCGGATTGCTCGCTCGCGCTGCGCGGGGGCAGCGAGCTGGCGCGCGCGGCCGCGATGGCGGTGTGCGCGGGCGAAGACCTGCGCCGCCTCCCCGAAGCGGTGGCGGTGGCGCGGCGCGTGGTGGACGGGGTGCGGCGCAACCTGCGTTTCGCCGCCGCCTACAATCTGGTTGGAATGGCGCTGGCGGCGGGCGGCGTGCTGCACCCGGTGGCGGCAGCCTTGCTCATGGTCGGCTCGAGCGCCTGGGTGGGAGTCCGGGCGATGCGTAGCGCGGAGGCGTGAGCGATCCCGGTGCCTGGAACCTTGGAGGACTGCCCGCTCAGCTCGGCGGCAGGTAGTTCCGCACGCCGCCGAGGGCGCAGAACTTGCGGTAGAGGACGATAAAGATGAGGCAACCCAGCCCGGCGACGATGCCGCCGATCACGAAGGTGTAATGATAGGCGTGATCGGTGAGATCGAGCACGCGGCCAACCAGGGGCGGCACGCAGATGAAGCCCATGGCGAGAATGATGCCGGCGGCGGACGCGAACTGGGCGAATTTGGCCCGCGGAAAGAGCCGGGGGAAAAGCGAGGCGGTGCCGGTGAAGAAGATGCCGGAAATCACACCGTGCGCCACGTAGGCGACGGAGAAGCTGGCCGTGCCGTGCGAGAAGAGACCTGCCCAGAGCGCGATCGCGGCGTAAAGCCCGAGGGAGAAGATGCCGATGCGGATGGGGTGAAATTTATCGGCCATCCAGCCTATGGCGAAGGCGAGGGTGATCGAGATGGCGTAGGTGATGGAGCGGAGCTCGCCGAAACGCTCCATGCTCATGCCGATGCTCTTGATGTAGGGAACGTCGAAGGAGTTGATGGGTAGGAACGCGGCATTGCCAGCCATTGCGGCGAGGAAAAGCCACAGGTAGAAGGGGTGCGATGCGCACTCGCGGACGTAGGCTCTGATCGGGTCCACGACACGGCTGGCGAAGGTGCCTTTTTCACGGGGCGCGGGCGGCGGATATTCGCCTTCCTTCACCATCATGCACATCAGCGTGAAGCCCAGTCCGTAGAGGGCGCCGAGAGCGATGAAGATGAATTTATAATTCTCCTCCGCGTGTTTGATGATGAAAGAGTTGAAGATAATGCCGGCGCCCAGGCTGACGATGCGGAAGAGGCCGAAGAAACGCCCGATGACGGCCTGCGGCACGACGTCGTTGATCAAGCCGACGAAGACCGCGTTCGCGATGACCGTGAAAATTTCGAAGACGGTCCAAAGGCAGCTGAAAACCAGCAGGCGGCAGGTCAGGATGTCGGGCGCGTTCTCGCCGAGCGCCGCATGCAGCATCTCGGCGAACTGCGGGGTGAAGCCCATGCCGACCATGGCGGCCGCGGCGATCGGCGTGGGGATGAGAAGGTAAGGGATGCGGCGTCCCCAGCGGCCGCGGTGGTTGTCGGAGCGGACGCTGATGATCGGTCCGATCAGCATGCCCAAGGCGGCAGGCAGGGAGGTGACCATCAGCCCCAGAATGACGTCGCTCGCCTTGAACTGCTTGAACAGCATTTGCGACATCGGCTGGATGGCGCGCTCCTTCATGTTCCAGGCGAAGTCGCCCCACAGCAGCCAGCCGAAGAGAATGAAGAGCCCGGCCGTCGTGTAGGTGAGCGTGCCGGCACTCCACAACTTGGAGCCGTCGGGCGCGATTTTTACGGAGGCGGCGGACGCGGACGAAGACGGGATCGGGGTGGGGGCGGCCATGGGGAAAGGGAGGAGAACGCGGGGAAAACCGCGCGCGCGCAACCGAATCCTCCGCGGGGTCAATGTTTACAGTAAACGCTTCCGCGGGACGGCTTCGCACCGTCCGACGGATCGTCTCGCGAGCGTCAGTCCAGAGCAGGCACGGGAGCCGCCGTCATCGCGGAAAACTCCTCGCGCAGTTCCCCGATGCGGGCGGACGCGGCGTTGGCCACGTCGGCGGCGTCCAGCCGGCCTCGTCGTTCGAGGTCGAAGGCGAGGTCGGCCAGCTCGGCGCGCAGGTCGTCGAGCCGGCCGAGCATGGAGGGAGAAACGTCGTTCATGCAGGCCGGCCTTGAGCCGCGACGAGCACCTGGAAGCCGCCGTAGCTCATGCGCTCGCAGTCGAAAGGCAGTTTTTTCGGGTCGGTGCCACAGGTGAGGCGAGGGTCCTTCATCACCTTGGCGTTCACTCGGTCGCGATGCGCGCGCGACTTGTAGCTGATCCAGGCGAAGACCACGGTCTCGCCGGGCTTCGGTTTCACGAGGGCGGGGAAGGGCAGGCCGCATTTCACCGCGAGGTCGTCGCCGACGCATTCGCGGTACTGGAGCGCGCCGTGTTCGATCCAGACCTTGGCGGCGACCTTCGCCAGGCGGCGGTAGGCAGGGAGGTTCTTCTTCGGAACGGGCAGTACGAAACCATCGACGTATTCGGGCATGGTGGGAGTTTCCTTTGGGTGGTTTTGGGTGCGCGGGTGGCTGGATCGGAACGGAATGGCAGGGGACGGAGACGGGTCAGGGCGTGGGAGCGGGGCTTTGGCCCGCGATCTGGCCCAGGCTGGCGAGTCCCTGCTCGAAGGAGGCGCCGATCATTTTGTCCATGTTCATGAAGGGGGAGAGACCGCGGCAGATGAAATTAGTCTCGCCCTTCATGCTCCAGGTAACGGCGGTCCGGCCTCCTTCCGCGGGGGCGAGGGTGAACTCGGCGGTGTTGGTCGCGGCGAAGGGTTTCAGGAACTCGAGCCGGATGCAGACGAGTTCGTTCGGCCGGCTCTCGGTGATGGTCATGCGGCCGGCGCCTACCTTGGTGTTGCCGGTCCAGGCGTAGCTGGCGCCGACTCCCGCGGCCGGACCTTCGTAGGTCCGCTGGAGATTCGGATCGAGTTTTTCCCACGGGGACCAGCCCTGCCAGGCGTGGAAAGCATTGACCTGGGCAAACACTGCGGCCGGCGGCGCGGGCAGGGTGGCCGAGCGGGCGACCCGGAAGGTTTTCGGACTCAGAGCGGCGGTGACCAGGAAGGCGATGACGAGCACCGCGAATACGAGGGCGATTTTGAGGAGCATGGGGGGATGTTCCGTGGGGAGATTGAAGGCTGGTGGCGAAGTTCAGGCCGGCGCGGAGCGGGCGGTGAGCAGGGGCGCGTAGGCATGGCGGTAGGCCCAGGCGAGGTAGAGTTCGAGGGCGAGGAACACGCTGGCTATCGGGAGGCCTCCCCGTTCGAGAAAGACGTGAAAGGCGAGGCTGTTGACGATGAAGGGCGCGAACAGCACGAGGGCGAGCGGCACGAAGCGATTCAGAAGAAGCAGCACGCCGACCGTGAGGAGGGTGAGGCCGATGAGGGGCATCATGTAGCCGCTCGCCGCCAGTGCGCCGGCGAAGGCCGCCGCCCGCTCGGGGAGGGGCGTTTCGGGCTGGGGGATGAAGTTGAAGAAGCCGTTGAGGCCGAAGACGGTCAGGGGCAGGCCCAGGAGGACGCGTGCGATGGCCGGCAGGAGGCGGCCGCGGGGTCTGGCCGAAGACTCCGGCGCAATGCCGGATGGGGATGAGGAGGAGGTCTGCATGATGGGTGGATTTGCAATGGATTCTACGAACGGCAGATCCGATTCCGGACATTAGACCGAAAATATTTTGTCGCAATTGTCCGTTTGGCCGGGAGCGGTTCGTCGTGATGATGAACCGTCTTTTCCCAACTCATCACCACCCGCCATGTCCTCACCCGCCCCTTATCTCCTCCTGTTTCGCAACACCGGCCCGGAAACCCACGAGCATCTCTCGCCCGACGAACGCCAGCAACTCGTGCTGCGCTGGAACGCCTGGTACGAGGGCCTGCGCGCGCAGGGGAAGGCGGTGGACGGCCGGCCGCTGGAGCTGGAGAGCCGCGTTGTTTCTGGTCCGGCGGGCGAACGCGTGACCGACGGCCCCTTTTCCGAGGCGAAGGAGGCGGTTGGCGGCTACGTGATGCTGATGGTTTCGGGCTTGAACGAAGCCACCGAAATCGCCCGCCGCCACCCGGGCTTGGCGCACGGCCTGATCATTGAGGTGCGGCCTGTCGCCGAGACCTGTCACCTTGGCGTGAGCGCCGGGCCGGCCTGAGCTTCGCCCGCCACCGTTTCCGTTCGCCGTGACTTCACCCGAAACGCCTTCCGCCAGCGCCACCGCCTCGTCCCAGGCGGCGCCCTCCACGCTGGTGGAGCATTTTTTCCGTCACGAGGCCGGGCGCCTGCACGGCGCGCTGCTGCGTCGTTTCGGCGTGCAAAATCTCGCTCTGGTCGAGGACGTGGTACAGGAGGCGATGCTGCGCGCCCTGCGCACCTGGTCGATGGGCGGCGTGCCGGTCAATCCCTCCGCCTGGATCGGCCGCGTGGCCAACAACCTCGCCCTCGACGCGCTGCGCCACCGCGGCATGTCCGCGGCGAAGGAGGCCGCCATCGTGACGCATCTGGAGCAGACGAGCTCCGGGACCGAGTCCCCGTCCGCGGGCGCCGAGGCGCACGAGATTCGCGACGATGCGCTGCGTCTCATGTTCGTCTGCTGCCATCCGATGCTCGGCCCCGACGCCCAGGTGATGCTCGCGCTCAAGGTGCTGTGCGGCTTCGGCACCGGCGAGATCGCGCGGGCCTTCCTCGGAACCGAGGCCGCGATAGAGAAGCAGCTCACCCGAACCAAGCAGCGCCTGCGCGATGCCGGCGTGCGTTTCGAACTGCCGGAAGGAGAGGAACTCGCTCCGCGTCTGGACGGCGTGCTGGCCACGCTCTACCTGCTGTTCAACGAAGGCTACAAGGCCTCCTCGGGGGAGCGCCTGCTGCGTGAGGACTTGTGCCGTGAGGCGATCCGGCTTGCCGGCCTCCTCGTCGCCCACCCGGCCGGCGACAAGCCGCGCGCCCACGCCTTGCTTGCGCTGATGCTTTTCAATACCGCCCGCTTCCCGACCCGGCTGGACGCCCAGGGCGAATTGCTGCGCCTCGACGCGCAGGACCGCTCCCGCTGGGATCAGGCGTTGATTGACCGTGGCCTGGGCCACCTGCTGGCCGCCGCCAGGGGCGACGAACTCAGCGAGTACCATGTCCAGGCCGGCATCGCCGCCTGCCATTGCCTAGCGCCGGACGCGGCGTCCACCGACTGGACGCGTATCCTGGCGCACTACGACGATCTCCTCCGCATCAAACCTTCGCCGATCGTCGCGCTCAACCGCGCCGTCGCGGTGGCCAACCTGCACGGCGCGCGGGCCGGTTTGGATGCCATCGCGGCGATCCCGCAGCGTGCGCGCCTGGACTCGCAGCACCTCGTGCATGCGGTGACTGGCGAACTGCTCCTGCGGCTGGAGGATCACCGCGGCGCGGCCGAGAGTTTCCGCCGCGCGCTGCGTCTTGCCGAGGTGGGGCCCGAGCAGCTTCACCTCACGCGCATGCTGGAACGGATCGAGGGCGCCGCCGGCGCGGCCTGAGCGGGTGTTCCTCCGCGTTCGGGGCGCACCTGGGCAGTGCGGTGCTTTAGCCCGCATTCTCGGTCCGCCTCCGGGCATTCGGAATCGCGGGCTGAAGCACTGCGCATACTGCGCAACGCGTCGCCAAGTCGCGGGCAGGCCGAAATTGACAAGCGCCCCGGGGTGGCGCACTTCTTCCCGCGATGATCCGCGCCGCTTTCTATTACCGCGCCTGGTTTGGCTTCGCTTTCGCGAAGCCCAAGGGCGGCCGCCCGCGCGCATAAACCGAGCAACGGATTTTGACGCTCTTTGGCCGCCCTTCCCCGGGGCGGCTTTTTTCGTCTCCACCCGATTCCTTCACTACCATGATCCTGCCCAAAAATCCTCGTCTGACCCCCGAACAACTTGCCGAAATCACCGACATCGCGGCCGGTTTCGGCTGCAAGATCCAGCCCATCGTCGGCGCCGTGCGCACCCTCTACGCGCTGGTGGGCGACGAGCGCGACGAGCTCATGATCGCACGCATCGAGGGGCTGGACTACGTCGACCGTATCGATCGCATCCAATCGCCGTTCAAACTCATGGACCGGCGCTCCGACTTGGCGCGCGGACGCCTGAAAATCGGCGGCGCCATCCTTGGCGAGGAATTGCTGGTCATTGCCGGCGCCTGCACCATCGATCCGAAGAATCCCGGTGCTTTCCTCGACACCGCCGAGGCGGTGAAGGCGGCGGGGGCGCAGGCTCTCCGCGGCGGCGTCTGGAAGCCCCGCACCAACCCGTATTCGTTCCAAGGCGACGCCCGTTCGCTCGATATCCTGATGGAGGCGGGCAGGCGCACCGGCCTGCCGGTCGTCACCGAGGTGATGGAGCCGGCCCACATCGGGCTCGCTCTCGACGTCGGCGTGCAGGTGCTCCAAGTCGGCGCGCGCAACGCGCTGAATTACTCGCTGCTCAGCCAGATCGGCCGCGCCATTGCGGGGCGGGACACGGCGGTGCTGCTGAAACGCGGCCTGCACATGGGGCCGGTCAACGAGTTCGTTTCCGCCGCCGAATACATCGTTAGCTTCGGCAACCCGAACGTGATGCTCTGCCCGCGCGGCACCGCGCCCGCGCTCGACGGCTACCGCAATCATCCCGACGAATCGATCACGCCGCTGCTGAAGGAAAAAACCTGGGCGGCTGTCGTGGTGGATCCCTCGCACTCCGTCGGCAAGGCCGCCTATGTGCCCGCCTGCGCCCTGGCGGCGGTTGCCTATGGCGCGGATGGCTTGTGCATCGAGTCGCACGTCGATCCGGTGCGCGGTATTGGCGACGACCCAAAGCAGTCCGTCACGCCGGCGGTGCTGGCGGAAATCGTGCGGCAGGCACGGGTGCTGTTTGCCCTGCGACGCTCGTCCCGCCCGGACGGCACGGCCCCGTAAAGGAGAGCTGCCGGCCGGACGAGCGGGAGCGCGTTGGTCACGACGGGCTGACGCGCCGGGTTCGTCCCCAACAGGGAGCTCAAGCCGGTGCGCGGGCTGCGACGCGCGCCACCGGCTCAGGAAAGGCGCTCAGCGCGTGCGGAAGGTGAGGACGACGATCGAATGCGGGTCGATGTCGTAGGTGAAGGACGGCCGCACGCCGGGCAGTTCGGTCGAGAAAGGCACGACCTGCTTCGGCGCCGAGATCGAGTTGGTCGCGGACGGGTCGGCGGCGAGTGTCTGCACGCGGGCTGTCTTCGCGAGGCTCTGCACGCCCTGGATATCGATCCGGAGGGACTGGGCCTGGTCCAGCGGGTTCACGATTTTCACGTGAATCAGCCGGCGATCGGTGTCCCGGGTGGCGGAGGCATGGAGGCCGGGCGCGTCGTGCAGGGTCGTCTTGAGGATGGCATCGCCGACATTCTGGCTGAAGAGGCAGAAGGCATGGTAGCTCGGGGAGCCGAAGACGTTCAGCGCATCGTAGCCGATGAGGTTGGGGCGCCACTGATACTCGTTTACGTTGGCGAGGAGCGGGGCGTAGCACTGCATGGTGATGAAGTCGGAGTGGCGCTCCATCGCGACCATGAAGGCGGCGTCGCCGAAGGCCGCCCGCATGTTGGGGGTGGGTGGCTCCTGCTTGGACCGTTTGTCCCAGGGCGGGAAAGCCGTTTCGTGCGCGGCCCATTCGCCGACGAAAATCTCCGGGCCCTTCCGGTCGTAGCGATCGAAGTGTTGCGGCGAGTCCTTCAGGAAGTCGGCCGTTTTGCGGTAGTAATGCTCGTCGAGGACATCGGGCCGGCGGCTGCGCACCAGCTTGGCGGACTGCTCGTTGCCCACGCTGGAGATGCACTTGAGCCGGGGATAGCGTTGTTTGATGGCGTCGTGGAACTGGGCGAAGCGGCCATCGTAGCTGCCGGACTTGTCGAACCAATCCTCGTTGCCGATCTCCACGTAGTGGAGCCTAAAAGGCTTCGGATGGCCGTCCTTGGCTCGGCGCGCGCCCCAGGGGGAAGTGACCGGGCCGATGGCGTATTCGATCTCCTCGAGGGCTTCCTGGACGTAGGGTTCGAGGTCGGGGCCGGGTTTGATGTGAGCGCCCTTCAGCGAGTAACCGGCGTAGAGACCGAGCACGGGCTCGGCGCCCATGTCCTCGCACCAGAGGAGAAACTCGAGCAGGCCCATGCCGTCGGTGGAGCGGTAGCCCCAGGGGCCGGGATGGCCGGGGCGACCGGCGATGGGGCCGAGGGTCTTTTTCCACTCGAAGCGGGTCTCGGGTACATCGCCTTCGAGGTAGTTGCCGCCGGGGAAACGCAGGAACGCGGGTTTCATGTCGATCAGCGCCTGCATGAGGTCCGGGCGGAGGCCGTTGGGGCGATTTTTCCAGGTCGGCGGGAAGAGCGACACGAGGCCGAACCAGACGGTGCCGGGCTTTTCGACGGTGAGCTGGAGCCGGGTCTCGGCGGTGACCGGGGCCTTTTTGTCGGTCTTCAGCACGAGTTCGTAGGCTTTCCATTCCGACGTGAGCTTCGCGATCCGGGCGCTCGCGTAGACGGCTGCGCCGTCCTTGCTCACGATGGAGACTGTGACGGGGCCGGAGAAGCCCGGCGCTGCCTTGGCGTGAAAGGAGGCTCGGTAGCGGGTGGCGGGCTTCACGGGGATGCCCCAATAGCCGGTGTTGGCGATGCCGGCGGGCGAGGCGGCCGAGGCGGACGCGACCTCGAGGCGCAGGCTGGTGGGGATGGCCTCGTTGAGCGGCTGCGCGGGATCGAGCGCGATCGTGGCGGAGCCTTGGCCGGCTGCGACGACGGACCAGTGCACGGGCTGACTGGCGTCATCGAGGAAGGCGCGGTTGCGTACGAGCTCGGCGTAAAGGCCGCCGTCGTAGCTGTAGTTGATTTCCTCGGTCATCAGCCCGTAGTGCAGCGGGCTGACTTTGCCGGTCGGTGCGGCGGCCTCGATTACCAGGGAGGGCCCGGCCGCTTGGGCGAGCGCGAGGGCGGCGGGCAGGACAAAGCAGGAGACGAGGCGGAGCAGCCGGAGGAGTTTACGGAGCGACATGGGAAAGAGGGGGAAACCGGGATGGGAATTGGTTATGGGAGGCCTGGGTCAGACCATGGCCGAACTGCTTTCCGCTATAAACAGAACCGTTCGGCCCGCTTCAGCGGTAATCGCCGTCGGGGGTCGGAGTGCCGAAATCGGGCGTGCCGTCGGCGTTCCAGCGAAGCACCTGCACGCGCGTGGCGCGGTCGGGGTTGCGGAGTGGATCGCCCTGGATCTTTTCGTAGTTGCGAGCGTGGTACACGAGGAGATCGGTGCGGCCGTCGGGAGTGGTGGTGAAACAATTGTGGCCGGGGCCGAATTGGCCGGCGAGGGCGTCGCTCTTGAAAACAGGGACCTGAGACTTTTTCCAGGACGCGGGATCGAGGAGATCGGCGTTTTCGTCCGCGGTGAGCAGGCCGAGGCAGTAGTTGGCATCCGTCGCGCTGGCGGAGTAGCTCATGAAAACGCGGCCGTTGCGGATGAGGACGGAGGGGCCCTCGTTCACGTTGTGGCCGATGCGTTCCCAGGGCAGGTCGGGTTTGGTGACCATGACCGGCTTGCCGGTGATGGACCAGGGGCTATCCATCTTCGCGAGAAAAATGGAGGTGCCGCGGACGTTGGGCAGGCTCTGGGCCCAGGCGAGGTAGCGCGTGCCCCGGTGGGTAAAGGTCGTGGCGTCGAGGGTGAAGGAGTCCCACTCCATCTTGATCTGGCCTTTTTCGGTCCACTCGCCCTCGAGCGGATTGGCCGAGGGATTTTCGAGGACATACATGCGGATGTTCCAGATGGCCCTGGCGTCGCCTGCGGCGAAATAGAGGTACCACTTGCCGTCGATGAAATGGATTTCGGGCGCCCAAATATGTGCGCCCATGGGGCCGGTGTCGTGTTTGCGCCAGACGGTTTTCACCTCGGCGGTGGCCAGCTCGGCGATGGTGCGGGCGCGGCGCAGCTCGATGCGGTCATAGGCCGGGACGGTGGCGGTGAAGTAGTAAAAGCCGTCGGAATGGAGCGTGACGTGCGGATCCGCGCGCTGGGGGATGAGCGGATTGCGCCAGCCGAGAGGGGCAGGAGCTGCCGGCGCGGCGGCGGGAGCGGTTTGCGGAGACGCGATGGTCGCGGGCCCGGCCGAGGCGGGCAGGGGAGCGGAGGCGGGGACGGCGGCGCCGGACAGCAGGCTCCGGACGAGATCGCCGGAGACGGCAAAGGTGGTGCCGTGGCGGGCGCCCCGGGGCATCGAGAGTTTAGAGGTGATATCCTCCCAGGTTTTCAGGTCCTTGGAGCGAAGCGCGCCGTAGTGGTGCCGGGTGTAGACGTCGAAGTAGAGGTAGATGGTGTCGCCGATCTGGAGGGTGGTGGGACCCTCGACCCAGGAGCCGGGGCGGTTGATCGGGGCGGCTTCGACCTTATAGGGTCCGGCCATGTCGTCCGCGACGGCCAGACGGAGGTTTTTCATCGCCGTCGGCGCCTTGGACTCGTCCTTGGAGATCAGGTAGGCTTTGCCGTCGTGCGCGAGGAAAGTGGAGTCGATGACATTGAAGCCCGGATCGAAAAAGAGCGTGGTGGGCGTGAACGTTTCGAAGTCCTTCGTGGTCGTTGCGTAGATGCGATGGTTGTTATCGTTTTTGCCGCCGAGCTCGGTTTCGGGGAAACGGCCGGGGATGGTGGAGGCCCAGAAGATCAGGAAATGCCCCCGGGCGGCGTCATAAGCGATTTCGGGCGCCCAGCAATTTCGGGTCGTCGGTTCGTGTTTCATGACCGCAAGCTCCTTTTGCGGCGACCACGTACGGAAATCCCGGGTGGAGGCGTAGCCGATGGTCCGGCTGTCCCAACTGTCGGTCCACACCATGTGGAAGGTCCCCTCCGGCCCTTGGACGACGCAGGGATCGCGCATGAGGCGAGATTTGCCGACGGCGGGGCGCAGGAAAGAGCGGCCCCCGTTGAGGGCGTCCCATTTCAGCCCGTCACGGCTCCAGGCGAGACGAAGACCATCCTGACCGTTGTCGATAAAGTAGGAGAAGAGATAGGCCGTGTCGGGGATGTCGGAGGGGGGCGCGGGTTGCGCCAGGACGGGAATGACGAGCGTGGAGACGACGGCGAGGAAGGCGGATAACTTCATGAAAAACGGGAGAGGGGGCAAGGTGGGGAGTGTGCGTTGCCTGGGCAAGCGGACGCTTTGTTTCGCGTATCCGTGCTGTGGAGAACGCCGGTGGGTTAATTATAGCGCACAGGCGAGAGGGCAGGGGTGGACCAAGACCGGCGCCAGGGCGGCGAAGTTCCGGCCCTGGTTTAAATGGCCCAAGGCGGCACGGGGAAGGGAATCCGGCGGTCCGCCGTATCCCCACGGTTTGTCTGCCCACCCGGACGATTCCTGTTCAGGCCGCCGGAGCGAGGCGCAGCAGATGCCAAGACAGGGGCGGGAGCTGGAGCGACACCATGCCATCGGACCTCACCTGGGTGTCGTTTTGAGGCCGCGGCACGACGGCGGCCGGATGCTCGGCGGTGTTTACCGCCCGGATGTCGGCCGAGCTCAGCACTTGGTGCTCGACGACGCGCCAGCGGGCGGGGCCGTCCAGCCGCACGGTGAAGGGAGCAGGGGCCTCCTGTCCGCGGTGAAGGACAAAGATGGAAAGGCTGTCGCCATCCCGGGTGGCGACGGCGTCGATGTCGGACGAGGCCCCATAGGTGGGGGTATCGGTGCAGGCAGCGCCGGAGAGCTGGGTGGCGAGCAGCGCGCCGCGGCCATGGCGCGAGGCCTGGTGGAAGGGGTGGAAGAGCGTCTGTCGCCAGGCCGCCCCGCCGGGGGCGGTCATGATGGGGGCGATCACGTTTACCAGCTGGGCGAGGCAGGCGTAGCGCACGCGCGCGGACTGGCGCAGCAAGACCAGCAGCATGCCGCCGAGCACGAGGGCGTCGGCGAAATTGTAAATCTGCTCCAACTGGCGGGGGGCTTCGCCCCAGCGCTCGAAGGGATGGTTGCCCTGGGCCTGGTCCCAGACGTTCCATTCGTCGAAGGAGAGCATCATGGTTTTCTTGTGGCGTTGTTTCGCCTTCACGAAGTCGCAGGTGGCGAGGACATCGCGTATCTGGTTTTCCATGACGACGGGGCAGGCGAGGTAGTCGGCCAGGCTCTTGTGGCCCTTTTCGCAGACATAGAGGTGGATCGAGAGGGCATCGACGTGGCCGTAGCAGTGTTCGAGCACGATGCGCTCCCATTCCGCGAAGGTCGGCATGAAGGGACCGGACGAGCCGCAGGCGATCAGCTCCAGCTTCGGGTCGAACTGGTGGAGGGCGTTGGCGGTTTCGTTGGCGAGGCGGCCGTATTCCTCCGCCGTTTTGCGGCCGGTTTGCCAGGGACCGTCCATCTCGTTGCCGAGGCACCAGGTGCGGACCTTGTGCGGCTCGGCGTAGCCATGGGCCTTGCGCAGGTCCGCGAACTTGGTGCCGACCGGGGCGTTGCAGTATTCGACCAACTGGCGGGCGGCGTCGATGCCGCGGGTGCCGAGATTGAAGGCCATCATGGGCTCGGTGCCGGCGGCCTTGCACCAATCCATGAACTCGTTGGTGCCAAAATGGTTGGTTTCGGTGGTGCCCCAGGCGTAGTCGAGGCGGCGCGGGCGTTGCGCGCGAGGCCCCACGCCGTCTTCCCAGTCGTAGGCGGAGACGAAGTTGCCTCCGGGATAACGGACGATCGGCACATTGAGCTCGCGGACGAGATCGAGCACATCCCGGCGAAAGCCGGCCGTATCGGCGGCGGAGTGACCGGGTTCATAGATGCCCGTGTAAACGGCGCGGCCGAGATGCTCGATGAAAGAGCCGTAGAGGCGCGGATCGATGGCGTTTTGGACAAGATCGGGGAAAACCCGGAGCAGGGTGGACATGGTGGAAGCGGGGAGGACAGCGAGAGCAAAAAAGGTAGCAAAAAATGGCGCCCGTAGGAATCTGCGGGACGCACATGAGCTTAAGTGAAATCCACATTATCGGTGACAAAACCCAGGAACTGCTGGTCGGCGCAGACCTATGCCCGGCCTTGCGTTCGGCCGGGGTGCGCCTGTGCGGGATAAGCGAAACGCGGGCTCCCTATCACATGGGGCGGCCATCGCCGGATTTCACCGAGGTGCTGGTCGTCCTGTCGGGTGAGGGACGGGTCTGGCTCGAGGGCGAGGGTTGGCGTGTGGTGCGGGCGGGCGACGTCTATCTGGCGCCCTGTCGCCGGCCCCAGGGCTTCGCTCCGGCGCCGGGACGGCGCTGGCGTTTTGCGTGGGTGCATTTTTTCGAGGCGACGGAAGACATGGAGCCGGTGGTCGGACAAAAGCGGGCTGCCGTTGTCTGGCAAAGCCAGGCGGAGGGGGAAGCCCTGGCCGAGGCGATCCGCCGCTTGCATGCGGAGCTGCTCGGGGCGAACGAAGCGTCCATGGTCGCGCAGCTCGTGGGCTGGGTACAGTTGTGCGCGAAGCGTCTCGCGCGGGGAAAGGATACGCGGCGCGACGAACGCCTGCGGCGGCTGTGGGCTCGGGTCGACGCGGAGCTGGCGGCGCCTTGGACGCTGGAATCCCTCGCCTCGGCCGCCAGCCTCAGCGGCGAGCATCTGCGCCGGCTTTGCCGCCGGGAGCACGGGCGCAGCCCGATGGCGGAGCTGGCCCGGCTGCGCATGCGCCGGGCCGGCCTGCTCCTGCGCGGAACGCCTCTCAAGGTGGAAGCGGTGGCGGAGGCTGTCGGTTACGGAAGCCTTTATTCCTTCTCGGCGGCTTTCCGGCGCGAGCTGGGTTCTCCTCCCTCGGTCTGGCGCAGGGGCCTGGTTTGATAAAACGTTCAGTTTCCGTTTGACAGTCCCCCTGCCGAGCCGGTGTTTTCTTCCTTTTTATGAAAGTTGTCTCCTCCATCAAATCCGCGAAGAAGCGTCACCCCGACTGTCAGGTCGTCCGCCGCAAAGGGCGCATCTACGTGATCAACAAGACCGACCCGCGTTACAAAGCGCGCCAGGGCTAATCCGGTTCACGCCGACTCAACTCCTTAATCATCATGAAGAGCGAAGGCCATCCCACCCTTAACAACGTCTGTTTCCTGGACGTCGCCTCCGGCAAGAAGTTCCTGACCAAGTCCACCATGAAGTCCGCCCGCAAGGAGACCATCGACGGCGTCGAATACTTCGTCGTGGTGCGCGACGTGACCATGGATTCGCATCCCGCCTATACCGGCGAGAAGCGTATCGTGGACACCGCCGGTCGCGTGGAGAAGTTCACCACCAAGTTCCGCCGCGGCACCACCGCCGCCAAGAAGTAAGCGTAAGCCTTTCGGCTTTTTCTCTGTAAGCCCGCCAGCTTTCCGAAGCCGGCGGGTTTTTCGTATTTGCACGGGACGCTCAGCAACTCGCGCTTGCTTCACCGGGCCGCGCGTTGGGACGCTGATCGCTTCCATGTCCACGCCGCTCAAACTCATCGTCTTCGACTGCGACAGCACGCTCAGCGCCATCGAGGGCATCGACGAACTCGGCCGCGTTCGCGGCCCCGAAGTCTTTGCCCGGGTCGAGGCCATGACCAACGACGCGATGAACGGCAAGATCGCGGTCGAGGCGGTCTTCGGCGAGCGCTTGCGCATCATTCGGCCGCGCGCCGCCGACGTGGCCGCGGTGGGCCGTCAGTATATCGAGACCATCGAACCCACCGCAGCCGCCACGCTGGACAAGCTGCGCGTCCTGGGCTGGACGCCGGTCATCGTCAGCGGGGGGTTCCGCAACGCCATCCGTCCGCTGGCCGACCATCTCGGCATCGACCGTGTCGAAGCGGTGGATCTCTATTTCGACGCGCGGGGAGATTATGCCGGCTATGACGAGAGTTATCCCACGACGCGTTCGGGTGGAAAACCCGAGGTTATCCGCATCCTAAAGGCCGGACTCAAACCCGAGCAGGTGGTCATGGTCGGAGATGGAGCAAGCGATTTGGAGACCAAGCCGTTCGTCGATCTTTTCATCGGCTTCGGACGCTACATGGCCCGCGAGAAGGTGCGGCAGCAGGCCTCCGCATTTGTCTTTTCTCTCGCGGAGATTCCCGACCTTCTGTCGTGAAACAGGCGTTTTCTTTAGCGGCTCTGGCCGCGACCGGCCCAATTTCGGTGACGGAGGCCGGTTTTCTGATTTTCCCCTAGCGTGGCGGAGGAAGCCGCACACCGTTTCGGCCATGGGAATGTTCAAGCTCAAGGCCGACTATGCCCCGACCGGAGACCAGCCGCAGGCCATCGCCGCGCTTTCCGCTTCGCTGCTCGCGGGGAACAAGCACCAGACGCTTCTCGGGGTCACCGGCTCGGGTAAAACCTTTACCATGGCCAACCTGATCGTGGCCCGCGACCGGCCCACGCTCATCATCTCCCACAACAAGACCCTGGCCGCCCAGCTCTACTCCGAGTTCAAGAACTTCTTTCCGGATAACGCGGTCGAGTATTTCGTCTCCCACTTCGATTTCTACCAGCCCGAGGCCTACGTCCCTTCCTCGGATACCTTTATCGAGAAGGATTCCTCCATCAACGAGGAGATTGAGCGTCTGCGCATCGCCGCTTCCAGCGCGCTTGTGTCGCGCCGGGATGTCATCGTGGTTGCCTCGGTTTCCTGCATCTACGGCCTTGGCTCGCCCGAGGATTTCAAGGAATTGCGCATCGCGCTGGAGCGTGGGGGCACCTTGCCGCGCCAGCTGCTCCTTCAGCGGCTGGTGGACAACCTATACACTCGCAACGACTACGAATTCAAACGCGGTACTTTCCGGGTCCGTGGTGACGTGGTCGATATCATGCCTGCCTACCTGGAGCAGGGCTTGCGCGTGGAGTTTTGGGGCGACGAGATCGAGTCGCTCAGCGAATTCGATCCGCTGACCGGGGCCGTACTTCGCCGGCTGGAGAAATTCGACCTGTACCCGGCCAATCAATATGTGACGACCAAGGGAAAACTCGACCTTGCCATCGCCCGAATCAAGGCCGAGCTCGACCATCAGGTGGCGGAATTCGAGGCCAAGGGACTCCTGCTCGAGGCACAGCGTATCCGCATGCGCACCAACTACGATCTGGAGATGCTGCAGGAGATGGGCTTCTGCAACGGCATCGAGAACTACTCAAGGCACCTCGCGGGGCGTGCTGCCGGCGAGCGGCCGCTGTGCCTCATCGATTTTTTTCCCAAGGAGTTTCTGCTGCTGATCGACGAAAGCCATGCGACCGTGCCGCAAATCGGGGGCATGTACAACGGTGACCGGGCACGCAAAACGGTCTTGGTAAACTATGGGTTCCGCCTGCCCTCGGCCTTGGACAACCGGCCGCAGAATTTCGAGGAGTTCATGTCGATCACCGACCAGATCGTGTATGTCTCAGCCACGCCGGCGAAGTTCGAGCTCGAACGCTCGGCGGTTGTCGCCGAGCAAGTCATCCGGCCCACCGGCCTCGTGGACCCGGAAATCACGATCCGCCCGACCAAAGGCCAGGTGGAGAATCTGATTGCCGAGTGCCGTCGTGCGGTCGAGGCGGGCGAGCGTGTGCTGGTGACGACGCTGACCAAGCGGCTCGCCGAGGACCTGACGGTTTTTTTTCGCGAGGCGAAGATCCGGGTAGAGTATTTGCACAGTGACATCGATGCGATCGAGCGCGTCGAAATCCTCCGCAATCTGCGCCGGGGCAATTTTGATGTACTCATCGGCATAAATCTCCTGCGCGAGGGCCTCGATCTGCCCGAGGTGGCGTTGGTAGCAGTACTCGATGCCGATAAGGAGGGTTTTCTCCGTAGCGAGACCTCGCTGATCCAGACCGCCGGCCGCGCGGCACGGCATGAGAAAGGGCGCGTGATCTTTTATGCGGACAACCGCACCGTTTCGATCGAGCGCACCATTGAGGTCACGAACGCGCGTCGGGCGAAGCAACTCGCCTACAATGCCGAGCATGGCATCACGCCGCGCAGCGTGAAGCGGTCGCAGCAATCGAGCCTCCACGTTTACGACGGTACGGGGGCGCGCGATGAGGAGGCGGATGCTTTGGCCGAGGGCGGAGTCGAGGAGGTGGCGGCAGTGATCGCCGAATTGGAAGTGGACATGGCCGAGGCCTCGGCTCGTCTCGAATTCGAACGGGCGGCGGTGCTACGCGATCAGATCAACGCATTGCGCTCCGGTGACTTCCGCAAGGCTGCGCAGGCGCGCTCCGCCAGCGCGACGAAGGCCAAGGGTCGCGGGAGCGCAGGGGGCCTTTATCCCAGCGGCAAGGCACAGAAACGACGGGGATAACGAAAGCCTGTTTTGCTGAAAGAGCGCCATTCCCATTCCGGCCAAATAAAAGGCCCCGCCTCAAGGAGGCGGGGCCAAAGACATGAATCGAAAACTAGAATGTCGAACCTTAGTTGGTCAGGAAGGAAACAGTGGTCCGCGGGGCAGCATACTGCATGTTGCTCGTCTGAGAACCGTTGGTGCTGATGAACGCGTTGCTGGTGTTGCGGTAGAAACCGACGTTACCACCGAGGAACACGATGTGACCGCCATCGGAGCCATAGGGAGCGGTGGCTACCCAGGTCGAACCATTGGTTGCGAGACCGCGGGTGAAAGCGACCGGGGTGGTGGAGGGATCGTTGGTGTTGAGACCAGCGGCATAGTTGAAGCTGATGCTCGTAGCAGAAACGCTGTTGACAAAATTCTGCTCAAGGCCCGTGCGGCTCGCATTGAGAACGGTGCTCAGCCCCGTGGCGTTCTGCGACTCGCTGCCAGTGAACCAGATTTGGGCATCATTCAGACCGCCGGAAGCGGCCAGACCGCCGATCACGTTCTTCAAGCCACCGGTGCTGCCGGTGTTGACGAAGTTATTGTTAACAAAACCGCAATTGGTCGCGGGGAGGACATCCCGGTTGTCGCTGGCGAAGATCAGCGAAGCTTGGCCAATCTGGCGAAGATTGGAGGAGTCAACCGAGCGACGGGCGGTTTCGCGCACCTTGCCGACGGTGGGGATGATGATGGCGGCCAAAATGCCGATGATCGCGATGACCGTCAGCAGTTCAATCAGGGTAAAGCCCTTGTGGAGGCGTTTGGTGGAGGTAGTCATAGGGGGATTACGAAGAGACAAAAAGTGAGGTCCTCCGTTCCGTTACAAGCAGAATCTCGGGCGCGGGCTGGACAATTTTACCCACCCTCCGCAACGCTCGGCGGCGATGAAGATATATCTCGATGGCAAGTTCGTCGATCAGGCGGACGCTAAAATTTCCGTGTTCGACCACGGTCTCCTCTACGGCGACGGCGTGTTCGAGGGCATCCGGCTCTACGGCGGCAACGTGTTCCGTCTGGAAGAGCATCTCGAGCGTCTCGAGATGTCGGCCAAGGCGATCCTCATGGACCTCCCCTGGACGAGGAAGGAGATCTCCGATGCCACCTGCGAAACCTGCCGTCAGAACGGCCTGAGCGACGGGTACATCCGTCTGGTGGTCACGCGTGGAGTGGGCGACCTGGGGCTTTCCCCCTGGCTGTGCCCCCGCCCGTCGCTCTTCATCATCGCGGCGAAGATCAACCTGTATCCGGCCGAGCATTACACCACCGGCCTCAGCATCTGCACGGTCGCCACCCGGCGCATCAATCCCGCCGCGCTGCCGCCCACGGTGAAGTCGCTGAATTACCTCAACAACATCCTCGCCAAGATAGAAGCGAAGCAATCCGGCTGCCTCGAGGCGATCATGCTCAACGATCAGGGCTACGTGGCCGAATGCACCGGCGACAACCTGTTCGTGGTCCACAAGGGCGCGATCATCACCCCCGCGGCCTCCCAAGGCGCGCTCAAGGGCATCACTCGCGACGCAATTTTCGACATCGCGGCCGAGATCGGCGTGCCGATGCGGGAGGGCAACCTCACCCGTTACGACGTCTGGTGCGCGGACGAATGTTTTCTCACCGGTACGGCCGCGGAGGTCATTCCGGTGGTGAAGCTCGACGGTCGCGTGATCGGAAGCGGCAAGCCCGGCGCCGTCACCGCCCGGGTGCTCGAGGCTTTCCGCCGACACGTGCTGGTGGAAGGCACTCGCCTCTGACCGCGGGCGAAACGTCCCGTTTCCCTATTCGAACCGCGTCGTCCTGGCGCGGTTTTTTCATGATCCGAGGCCGGGAAAAAGGGGAAATGCGGAAGAAAATGGCAGCGCGAGTTTTTCCCCGGGAAGGTCGTTTTGTCCCCGGTGATTCCTCCATAAAAGACGGAAAATCGAGCCGCCGGGCATCGCGCCGGCGCCGGCATCTCTCTTCCGCGAAATAACGCTGGCATAACCCGTGCAAACCCTGCGTGGTTTCACCGCCGGCTTTTCGGCACGCGAAAGTCGAAATTTCCACGTTTTTATCCAAGTTCCCAGCATGGCCAGTCCCCTCAAATGCGATCTCTGCGGCAAACCCGCGACCGTTCACCTCACGCAGATCGTCAACAGCAAGATGCACAAGGTGGACCTTTGCGAGGCATGCGCCCAAGCCAAGGGCGTGACCGATCCGGGTGGTTTCTCGCTCGCCGACTTGCTGCTGAAGGCTTCCCTGAACCCCGAGGCGGCTGGCGCCGAGGGTTCCCCCGGCGGAGCCGAATGCCCTGCCTGCGGCTTTACCCCGGCGGACTTCAAGAAGCACGGCCGCTTCGGCTGCCCGCAGTGTTATCGTACCTTTGAAAGCATGGTCGCGCCGATGCTGGAAAACATGCACAAAGGCACCCGCCATGTAGGCAAGGTTCCGGTCAAGGCGCTCGCCCGCCGCACTCTCCTCGAGCGTGTGGCCGAGCTGGAAAGCGGACTTGCCGAGGCCATCAAGACCGAACGCTATGAGGATGCGGCCCGCCTTCGCGACGAACTCGTCGAGGCCCGCCGCCATGCCGCAGCCACCCCGCCGGCCGCGCCCGCCGCCGGCTCCATCCGCCGTTGATCCGCGCCATGACCGTTTCCGCCCTCCTTTCCAATCCCTCCGAACTGACCGACACCGCCAGTTCCAAGTGCGCGGTCGTGCTGATGACCCGCATACGCCTCGCGCGCAATCTCGCCGGGCACGCCTTTCCGGGCTGGTGCCGCGAGGCCCAGCGCGACGAGGTGCTCGCCCGCTGCCGCGAGGCGCTCGCCGGCACCGCGCCCATGAAGCGTTCGGTCAACGTCCCGGTTTCCGAGCTCACCGAGCTGCAGAAACAGATCCTCGTCGAGCGGCATCTCATCTCCCGCGAACTCTCTGGCTCCAAGCATGGCGCCGGACTCGTCATCAACCGCGATCAGACCGTCTCGGTAATGATCAACGAGGAGGATCACCTGCGCATCCAGGTGCTTCGGGCGGGATTCCAACTGAAAAAAGCCTGGACCCAGATCGATGGCCTCGACACCGAGCTCGAGGAACGGCTCGACTTCGCCTTCGATCCCGCCCTCGGCTATCTCACCGCCTGCCCAACGAACCTCGGCACCGGCATGCGCGCTTCCGCCATGATGCACCTGCCCGCGCTCGTCATCTCCAGCCAGATGGAGAAGGTCGTACGCGCGGTGAACCAGCTCGGCATGGTCGTGCGCGGCCTTTTCGGCGAGGGGTCCGATGCCTCCGGCAGCATTTTCCAGATCTCGAACCAGACCACGCTGGGCGAATCGGAGGAAGCCATCCTCAAGAGGCTCGGCAGCGTCCTCCAGTCCATTATCGAGCACGAGCTCAATGCCCGCGAAAAGCTCCTCGAGGCCGACGCCACCAAACTCTTCGACAAGATCGGTCGCGCCTACGGCATCCTGCAGAACTGCCACCAGCTCAGCTCCAGCGAAGCGATGAACCTCCTCTCGTTGCTCCGCTTGGGCATCGACCTTGGACTCTTTCCGGACAGCACTCGCGCCGTCACGGATCGTCTCCTCATCGAGGCCCAGCCGGGCCATGTGCAGGCCGCCGCGCGCCACGACCTCGAATCCGCCCAGCGCGATGCCCTCCGCGCCGAAAAGCTCCGCGCGGAGTTTGCAGCCGTAGTCAGGCCAGATTTCAGCTTGCACCAGAAAAATTGACGCGTCCGCGGCGTCCATGTCCCACCTCCGAACCCACCCACTTTATGGAACCGATGAACAACTTCACCCCGCGTGCCCAGCAGGTCCTTGCGCTCGCCCGCAAGGAAGCTGACCGCTTCCACCACAACTATGTCGGGACCGAGCATCTCCTCCTCGGCTTGATCAAACTCGGCCAGGGGGTCGCCGTGTCGGTGCTCCAGAAGATGGGATTGGATCTGGAGACGGTGCGGGCCGCGGTCGAGAAGCAGGTCGGCACCGGCCAAGAGACCAAGAATCAGGGCTCCATTCCCTACACTCCGCGCGTCAAAAAGGTCCTCGCCCTTGCCGGCAAGGAGGCCAAGCAGCTCAACCATTCCTATGTCGGCACCGAGCACATTCTCCTCGGCCTCCTTCGCGAGGGCGAAGGCGTGGCCGCCCGCGTGCTGAAGTCCCTCGACATCGATATCGAGCGCACCCGCAACGAGATTCTTCGTGAGCTCGACCCGCAGTTCTCCGGTGGCGAGGAAGGCGCGGGTTCCGGCGACGCGGGCCAGGGCGGCTCCGGCGACAGCCCCGCCCGCGGCAGCGGCAGCGGCGGCGAGGAAGCCTCCGCCGGTGCCGGTCGCAGCGATGACGGCAAGAAGGAGGTGAAAACGCCCGCGCTCAAGGCCTTCGGCCGCGACCTCACCGAGCTCGCACGCAAGGGCGAACTCGACCCCGTGGTCGGCCGCAAGAGCGAGATCATGCGCGTCATCCAGATCCTCTGCCGCCGCACCAAGAACAACCCCGTCCTCATCGGCGAGGCCGGCGTCGGCAAGACCGCCATCGTCGAGGGGCTGGCCCAGGAGATCGTCAACGGCATCGTGCCGGAGATACTCATGGACAAGAAGGTCATCACCCTCGATCTCGCCCTCATGGTCGCCGGCACCAAATACCGCGGTCAGTTCGAGGAGCGCATCAAGGCCGTGATGGACGAGATCAAGCGCGCCAAGAACATCATCCTCTTCATCGACGAGTTGCACACCATCGTCGGCGCCGGTGCCGCGGAGGGGGCGATGGACGCTTCCAACATCTTCAAACCCGCCCTCAGTCGCGGTGAGTTGCAGTGCATCGGTGCGACGACGCTCAACGAGTACCGCAAGTACATCGAGAAGGACTCCGCCCTCGACCGCCGCTTCCAGAGCGTGAAGGTCGATCCCCCCTCCATCGAGGACACCATCGTCATCCTCAAGGGCATCCGCGGAAAGTACGAGGACCACCACAAGGCGATCTTCACCGACGGCGCCCTCGAAGCCGCCGCCAAGCTCTCCGACCGCTACATCACGGCACGTTTCCTGCCCGACAAGGCCATCGACGTGATGGATGAGGCCGGCTCGCGCGCCCGCATCAGCTCGCTCAGCCGCCCCCCCGCGCTCGAGGATCTCGCGAAGGAGATCGAGACGGTCTGCGCCCAGAAGGAGGAAGCCATCGCCAAGCAGCACTTCGAGGAGGCCGCGAAATACCGCGACACCGAGAAACAGTTCCGCGCCCGCCTCGACCAGATTACCGAGGACTGGAAGAAATCCCGGGAGGAGAAGCGCGTCACCATCGACGAGGAGCTCATGATGAAGGTCGTCGCCGACTGGACCGGCATCCCGCTCTCGCGCATGGAAAAGAAGGAGTCCGAGAAGCTCCTCGGCCTCGAGAAGGAGATCCAGAAGGTCGTCATCGGCCAGGACCTCGCCTCGACCGCCATCGCCCGGGCGCTGCGCCGCTCCCGCGCCGACCTGAAGGATCCTCGCCGCCCGATCGGCTCCTTCCTCTTCGTCGGCCCCACCGGCGTGGGCAAGACCGAGACCGCCAAGCAGGTCGCCGCGCAGATGTTCGGCAAGCAGGATGCGCTTATCCAGATCGACATGAGCGAATACATGGAGAAGTTCGCCGTCTCGCGCCTCATCGGCTCGCCTCCGGGCTATGTCGGCTACGAGGAAGGTGGCCAGCTCACCGAAGCCGTGCGTCGCAAGCCCTATTCGGTCGTCCTTTTCGACGAGATCGAAAAGGCCCATCCGGACGTGCTTCAGCTCCTCCTCCAGATCCTGGAGGACGGCCGCCTCACGGATTCGCTCGGCCGCCAGATCGATTTCCGAAACACGATCATCATCATGACCTCGAACGTCGGCGCCCAGCTCCTGATGCGCCAGACCTCGATGGGCTTCGCCGCGGCGAACGCGGGTGCCTTCGGCGACCACGAGAAGATGCGCGAGAAGGTGCTCGAGGAAGCGAAGAAGGTCTTCAAGCCCGAGTTCCTGAACCGCATCAGCGATATCGTGTTCTTCCGCCCCCTGGCCAAGAAGGATCTCTTCCGGATCGTGGATATCGAGCTGGAGAAGTTCACCAAGCGACTCGCCGAGCGCCGGATCGAGCTTACTTTCGCCGCCGAGGCGAAGGAGCTGCTCATCGAGAAAGGCTACGACGAGAAGATGGGCGCCCGCCCGCTGCGGCGTGCGGTGGAGCACTACCTGGAGGATCCCTTCGCGGAGTCGCTGCTCAAGGGCGACATCCAGGACGGGCAGCAGCTCAAGGTGGTGCGCAAGGGCGAGATGCTGGAGTTTACCCAGCAGGATCCCAGCGCCTCCTCGCCCAGTGCCGACACCGGTACAGGCGTGCCATCCACCTGAGAGGTCCCTGTCTTCGTCTCATCTTTCAAGACGCCCCGGTTTCGGCCGGGGCGTTTTTTTTATGGCGCGATGGAGCGCGTTTCCAGATGGCGCGCGGGCGAAGGCCTGAAACCGGAAGCGCCAGCGCTCCCAGTTCTTCAAGCCTCGCCGCTTGCGACGCCCGGTCCCACAGGCATCTTTATCGGCATGATTTTCGACCCGTTTGAAACGGTGCGGCGCGGGATTGCGGTACTGCTGTGCTCCCTGGCGGTGGCGATGCTCGCGGCCTGCGCGACCCCGGACGCCCGGATTCGGCGCAATCAGGCGCTTTTCGATTCCCTGCCTGCCGCCGAGCAGGCGCTGATCCGCGAGGGTAAGGTGGGCATCGGTTTTACGCCCGACATGGTACGGCTCGCGGTCGGCGATCCCGACCAGCGCTGGATTCGCACCGACACGCAAGGTCAGACCGAGATTTGGAGTTACACGACCTACGACAACAGCGTGGGCGAACCGCTCTATCGCGGCGACTACCATCGCTGGTACGGCGGATATCCGCTTTACTACGATACCCTCTACTTCCGCGACGCCCGACCGCGGGAGTATTTCAAAGTCAGTTTCACTGCGGGAAAGGTGAGCGCGGTGGAGCAGGACGTACGCTGAATCGCGCGCCGGGGGCCGGCTTTCAGCCGGTGCCCCCAGCGTGCGTATCTTCGTCCCCGGGGCGATCGGCCCGGTCATGCTGTTGTTTTGACACCTGCGCGAGGTGGGTTGCCATTCCCCGCCACCGATGCCGTCTCCTTGCCGTTCCGTTGTTCTCCTCGCCGCCTTGAGCGGCGGCGGTCTGCTGTCCTTAGCGCTTCGGGCCGAGATCAGCATCGTCGATCTGAAAAGCGGAGCCCAGCTTCGTGCCGAGGTCTTGGCCGAGCGTCCGGACCGGCTGATCCTCGATCTTGGCTTCACCGTGCTCTCCGTCCCGCGCGAGGAGATCGACCGGGTCACCATGCCCGGCGCCGTCCCGGCCGAATCGACCGATTCGCCTGGCAGCGCGGGACAGCTTTTTCGCACGGTCGTCAATCCCGGGTTGTTGCCCATCCAAGCCAACGTCGAGCGGGTGGGAGGGGCCGTCGTCCTCGTGCAATCGCCAACCGGGCTGGGCTCGGGCTTCATCGTGCATCCGAACGGTTATGTGGTGACGAACCATCATGTCGTGGCTGGCGAGACCGAGTTGAGCGTGACGCGTTTTGTACGCGATGGCTCGGGGCTCCAGCGGGTTCGCCACCAGCGCATTCGTATCGTCGCGACCGATCCCCACGTCGACCTCGCGCTCCTCAAGATCGAGGATGCACAGGGCGTGGACGCTTTCGCCACGGCGCCGGTGGGCGAATCCCAGGGTCTGGAGGAGGGCCAGGGGGTTTTTGCCATCGGCAGTCCGCTCGGACTCGACCGGACCGTGTCACAGGGCATCGTGTCCGCTCGCAACCGGCTGGTGGACGGCCAGCTCTATATCCAGACGACCACGCAGATCAACCCGGGCAATTCCGGCGGCCCCCTGTTCAACCTGCGCGGCGAGGTCGTGGGCGTGAACAACATGAAGGCCATGGCGGTTGGCGTGGAGGGGCTCAACTTCGCCATCCCAGCCTCGGTGCTGAAAAATTTCCTGCGCAACCGCGATGCCTTCGCCTTCGACCCGCGCAATCCCAATGCCGGCTTTCGTTACAACACCCCGCCGCGTCCGGTCGCGGCCCCTGCGGCTGGCGCCGGGTCCTGAGCGGGTGGTTTCCAACCGTAAATTGTGCCCGGCATTTTCCGTTCTCTTTTTTCATGCGTCATTTCCTGCCTGCCGCCATCACTATTGCCATCCTCGGGGCAACATCGCCGCTCCGCGCCGCCGAGCCCGCGCTTGAGCGCCTCGTTCCCGACGACGTGGCCCTCGTGTTCGAGTTGAGGAACCTCCCCGCCCTGCGGAACGAATTTTCGGAAACCGGGGCGGGCCGAGCCTGGGCCGATCCCGATATCGCACGGTTTTTCGCCCCCCTCGCCGCGGAGGCGAAGATCGCGGAGGTGATCGAAACGATGAAAGCCGAGATCGGTTATACTCCGACCCAGTTGCTGGACTTCGCCACCGGAGACGTGCTCGCCACCGTGCCGGCCTCCTCGCTCAAGCTGGCTCGCGGCGAGCCGGATGTGCAGGCGCTCATCGCCATCGAGGTCGGGGATAACGAGAACAAGCTGCGCGAGCTCATGGCTACGCAGCAAAAAAATATCGTGGCGGATACCGGCCCCGAGACCACCGAGGACTACAACGGGGTGACGCTGCACCTACACGCGCCGGCTTCCCCCGAAGTGCCGAGCTCGGATGGGGCGTCCGCGAAACCGGAAAAACCCTTCGTCTGGGCCCTCCACCAAGGCCGTTGGTTTCTCTCCACCGATCGCGCGCTCGTCACGGGCGCGCTCGATGCCCTCGCCGCCGGAGGGCTTTCGACGTCGCTCGCGGTCTCGCCCGAGTACCAGAAGGCGATCGATCGGTCCGGAGGCAGGGCCGACGCGCTCCTCTATCTCAATTGGAAAGCGGTTTATCCGGTGCTCATCGCAGCCATCGAATCCGCGCGGGATCCGAACGAGAAACCGAACCGCCTGGGCATCGAACCCGCCGGCGTGCTGAAGGCGCTCGGCCTCGATGCCATCGAGTCTTTTTCTCTCAGCGCGGCGATGCTGGGCGGGACCAGCCGTTACGATGCTGCCCTCACGTATTCCGAGGCTCGCGGGCTTGCCGCGCTCCTGGCCTATCGGGACGGTCCCGTGCCGCGTCCGGACTGGGTGCCGGCAGCCTGGTTCAACGTCACCTCGCAAAATTTTTCCCTGGCCGAGGCCTATGCCGAGCTCGAGCGCATCGTGGATCGCATCAGCCCGGTGATCTCGGGCGCGGCGCAGGGGCAGATCAGAACTCTCGAGCGCCAGCTTGCCCTGGATCTGAAGCGGGACGTGATTGGCAACATCGGCACCTCGTTCATCAGCGCCTATTCGCTGCCGGCCGGAGCCAGCCCCGAGGTGCCGCCGCCTTACGACCAGCTCGACCAGTTCATCGCCGTCTCGCTGGCCGACGCCGGGGCCTTCGAGCGCGCGGTGGAAACGATCAAGGCCCGGTTCCTGCCGCCGGGCGACGCGAGCCCGCTCAAGAAACGCGACTATCTCGGCCGTTCTCTCTACTCGGTCGACCCCGGAGCGGGTGGGCGCGGTTTCAGCTACGCCATCACCGACGGCTGGCTGCTCCTGGGCATCGGTTCGCCCGGCGGTGTCGAGTCCGTCATCCAGGCGATGAACGCGCCCGATCCCTCCGCCTCTTTCTGGCAGCGCAAGGACGTGCGCGCGGCGCTCGCCGATGTCCCGCCCGGCGCCTTCAGCATCCAACACACCGACCTCGCCCCGTTTCTGGCCTCGGTGGCCGCTTCGCTCGGGCAGATCCAGGAACAGTTGGCCGGCGAAACCGGCCGCTTCGTCGATCCCGCGGCCACGCCTACGCGCGAACAACTGGCGCGCTTTTTCCAGCATGCCGTCAGCCACGGCACCCGTACTTCGACGGGGATCTATTTTCACTCCGAAAGTCCGGCCCGCTGATGCGCTCCGTCTTTTTTCGCTCCGCCGCCTCGCTGCTCTTCGCCCTCGGGTTGCGGGCCGCGCCCGACATTCCTCCTTTCCCCCCGGCCCCGGGGCCTGCGCTGGGCGGGCCCGAGGTCATGAAGCTAGACTGGAACACGCGCTCGCTCGTCGCGCACGATCTCGACGGCGACGGCCGCACCGATTTGGCGGTCATCAACAACAACCGCGCCTCCATCGAGCTGCTTTACCAGCTCGATCCCGCCGCGCCGCGCGGGGCCGGGAAGAAAAAGTCACCTTCCGCCACGCCGCCCAGCCGCTGGGAGCCCGAGTTGGAGGATGCGCGGTTTCGCCGGGAGACGCTGATCGTCGGGCAGAATCTCTTCGATCTGGCTGTCGCCGACTTCAACGGCGACGGCCGGACCGATCTCGCCTCCAGCGGCGAGCCCGTGCCGCTGCTGGTCCGCTACGCGCAGGCCGACGGTACCTGGGAGGAAAAGCCCTTCGCCACTTCGCCCAGCCCGGTGAAGTTCGTCGGCGGATTGGTCGCCGCGGACGTCGATGGCGATGCGCGTGTCGATCTCGTCCTCCTCGGGCAGAAGGAAATCGCCGTGTTTCGTCAGCGCGAGAGCCTGGGGCTCGTGCTGGAGGAGAAACTCCCGCTGGGCGACGACAACGTCTACGGCTTGCTCGTCACGGATTTCGACGGCGACGGACGCCCCGACCTCGGCTACCTCGTGCCTGGCAGCCGCGAAGCGCTGCGTGTACGCCGGCAGGTGGCGCCCGGAAAATTCGGCCCCGAGTTGTCCTTCGCGCTCAAGACTCCACGCAGCCCGCTTCTCCGTCTCCGCTCGGGTCCCGCTGCCGCCACCGCGTCGGAGGCCGCCGCGCGGTCCCCGGCCGGCGGGAAAAAGCGTCCGTCCGCCAAGCCCGCTTCCGCGGAGCCGGATACCCCGCTCTTTGCCAGCGCGCTGGGCGCGAGCGGCCAGTTGGAGTTCACCCGGCTGACGCAAGCCGGGCCGGACGACCGCTGGCGGGGGTTCTCGCCCCGTTCCTTTTCTCCGCTCGCCGGCGCGCGGAGCGCCGCGTTGTATGCCGCCGGTGATTTCGACCGCGACGGTTCGTCCGACCTGGCGGTGGCTTTTGGCGAAACCGCGCAAATCTTCCTGTATCTGCGTCAGCCCGACGGCGGGTTTACCATCGCGCGGCGCATCCCTTCGCTGACTGACGCGAAGGCCTTGGGCGCGCTTTCCTGGACCCCCGGTGCCGCCGCCGACCGGCTTTTCGTGCTCAGCGGCAAGGAAAACGCCCTGGCCGAGCTGGGGCTCGGCGAAGACGGCCTCGCGCAGCCACCGCGGGCGCTGGGGATACCGGGACGACTGATTGCTTTCGCGGCCGGGCCGTTACGCGGCGAGACCGGCCAGCCGGGAGCCTCCGGCCTTGCCGTCGTGGCCGAGGAGGACGGCAAACGTTCTCTTTCCTTCTGGACCCAAAACACGGAGGGCGGCCTGGTGCGCGGCGCTTCGATCACGCTGACGGGACTGCGCACGGACCCCCGGGCCCTCACGCTGGCAGATCTGAACCAGGATGGCCTTTCGGACGTCCTGGTGACGGTCCCGTCCGCCGGAGTGCAGGTGTATCTGCAGAAGGCGGACGGTACGCTGGTCGCGGCAGCCGAGAACCCCGTTTACCGGCCCGGCCTGCTCGCGCGGCCCGAGGCCGGCGCGGCTCCGCTGGCGTTCGGCGACGTCGATGGCGACGGCCGGGACGAGCTCCTGGTCGGCGCCGAGAACTTCGTCCGTGCCCTGCGCATCGACGATTCCGGAGCGCTCGTCATCGCGGCTCAGTTCGACGCGAGGGATGCCGGCGCGGAGGTGACGACCGGTTTTGTCCTTGCGCCGGAGAAGAAGCAGGACGCCCCGCGCGTGATCCTGCACGACCGCAAGTCCGACCAGTTGCATCTCCTGGAACGGCTGCCCGGCGCGGTCGCGCCGGAGACGGTGGACGTACGTGGCGTTGCCCGTCTCGAGGTCGTGGGGGCGCTCCAACTGGTGGGGCCGAAAAAGCGCCGCGAACTTCTCCTGCTTGGCAAGGACCGCTTCTGGTGGTTGCCGGAGGGCGGTGCGGACTTTGCACTCAAGCACGAAGGCACCTACGCGAGCGACCTGCCGGACCTGCGGTATTTTTATATCAGCGAAGGCGATTTCGACGGCGACGGACGCAGCGATCTGGTCGCGGTGGATATCAATGAGAACACGGTCGAGCTGCTGACCCGCGACGCTCAGGGCACCTGGGGCTCGCACCTGCATTTCAAGGTCTTCGAGACCGATCCGCACTATGAAGGCAACCGAGGCGGAGGCCAGGAGCCGCGGGAGTGCCTGGTCGCGGATGTGACTGGCGACGGCAAGGCCGACCTCGTGTTGCTGGTCCACGACCGCGTGCTGGTCTACCCGCAGGAGTAGTGTGCCGGAGGTTTTCGGTTGGATCCCTCGTCCGGACTTCCGGCTCGGGCTGGCGCGGACTAGGCGCTGTCTTCGAAATAATCCAGCGCTCTGCTGAAGCCCTGCGGGTGGTCGGGAAACCAGGCTGGGCCGGCGTTGTCCTCGGTGGCATGGGCCTCCGGCCCACCTCCACCTCGGCCGCCTTGGCCGAGCCTGGTTTCCCGACCACCGAGCACCGGTCTATTTCGAAGACAGCGCCTAGGGCACGCGCCGGAGCTTGACGAGAAGCGGCTCGGGATTGTCCCCGAGCGAGAAGCGCTTGCGGTAGACGAGAAATTTTTCCGCGGTGACCGCAAAATCGATTTCGCCGGCGGCGGTGTCGCCGGGAACGAGCATTTCAAAACGGCCCAGCTCGTCGGTCCGCTTGGTGGGACCGTCGAGTACGTAAACCTGGGCGCCACCGACGGGCACGCCAAGCTCGTCGGTGACCTCGCCACGCAAGGTTTTGGCCGAGCGCCGCACCACGACGGTCAGCGGTTTGCCCGTGATCCGTACGGGGCCGGTCGGGCTCACGGTTTCAAAGCCGGCCACTTCGACGCCGACGGTGGATTCCTCCATCTGGAACCGCAAGGGCAGGCGGGCAAAGACCACCTGGCCGCGGTCATTGATGGCCTCGCGGCGGCGTTCGTCGCCGAGTTGGATCCAGACTGCTCCCGTACCCTTCAAGGGCCGCTCGGACGAGCTGTTTCCGCCTTGCACGATGACGGTCAGGTCGAATTCGGAGGGGGGCCGGGCCACCAGGAAACCCAGCCCGAGAGCCAGAAGGCCGCCGACGACCGGCACGCCGAGCTCCACGCCGCGGCCAAAACGCTGGCCGCGATGGCGCGCGCGGGCGCGCAAGGCGCCAAAAAGAACGATCCCGACGCAGAGGCCCAGCGCGGCGAGAAGGACAAAAGACGGCAGTCCGGGCGCGACGGGCAGGGGAAGCCAGCCGAGCAGCCCCGCGAACAGGAGCAGGGCTCCGGCGGAGGCCCCCAGGGCCAGCCAGAAGAAAGGTTTGGCTTCGTTCCAGCCCCCGTCCGGCTCGACGAGATTGTCCGTCGTCGCGCGGGAGGGGATATCGCGATACGCTGATTTTTTTCCCGGGGTGGAATCGTCGTTGGATGGCACGGTGAGAATTGCCTTAAGGGAGGGCAGAGCCACGGCAAGTGGCAAGCCGGTGGCGCCTGAGTTTTTTGGCGCTTTGTGCCGTCGGAGACTCATCCTGAAGCCATGCCTGGTCCCGTTGCCATCGTCCACCTCGACGCCGACGCGTTTTTCGTATCGTGCGAGCTGGCCCTGCGACCCGAGCTGCGGGGCACGAAATGCGCGGTCGGCGGGCGGGAGCGCGGTATCATTTCCTCGGCCAGCTACGAAGCGCGGGCCTGCGGGGTCTACACACCGATGCCGACCCGGCGGGCGCTCAAGGTCTGCCCGGACCTGATTCTGCTTCCGCACACCAGCGGGCTCTATTCGAAAGTATCGCGCCGGATGTTCGACCTCTGCGAGCAGCTCACGCCCCTGGTGCAGCGCAATTCGATCGACGAGGGTTATCTCGACCTCGGGCCCTGCGGTCTGCGGGACGAGGCGGCGATCGAGATGGCGGTGAGGAACCTGCAACGGCGGATCTGGGCGGAACTGGCGATCCCGGTGTCGATGGGCATCGCGCGCAACAAGCTCGTCGCTCAGATCGCGAGCAAGCTGCGCAAACCGCGGGGCTTCGTGGTCGTGCCTTCGGGCGAGGAGGCCGCGTTCCTGGCCCCATTGGGCATCGGCCGGCTGCCCGGCGTGGGACCGAAGACCGAGGAGGCGCTGGCAGCGCGAGGGCTGGCCTATATCGGCGATATCCTGACCCGTTCGGAGACGGAGTTGGAGGCGATCTTCGGCGAAGGCTGGCGCGACATGGTCGCCAAGGCTCGCGGCGAGGACGAACGGTCGGTCGAGACGGAGCGCGAGGATGCCAAGAGCTATTCGCAGCAGGAGACCTTCGGTGCGGATATCGGGGATTTCGCGACAATCGAGCGCGTGGCGAAGGGTATGATCGACGAGCTGATGCCGCAGATCCGGGCGGACGGGAAACGCGCGCGCACTCTGACCGTCAAGGTACGCTACGGCGACTTCACGCAAGAGAGCGCGGGCCGCAGCCTCGCGGAAGCCAGCGATTTGGAGATGCCGTTTTATCCGTTGGTGGCGCCGCTGCTGCGCAAGGCTTGGACGAAGCGCCGGCCTCTGCGGCTGGTGAGCGTGCGTTTTTCCAGCATCGAAGGGATGGGCGGGCAGCTCGACTTGTTTTGGGCCGAGGCCGACGAGAAGCGGCGTAAGCTGGCCGCGGTGATGGACCGCCTGAACGCGGGATCGAAGACCGTGCGGGTGAAGCACGGCCACCAGATCTAGGCGCTGTCTTCGAAATAGACCGGTGCTCCGTGGTCGGGAAACCAGGCTCGGCCAAGGCGGCCGAGGTGGAGGCGGGCCGGAGGCCCGTGCCACCGAGGCCAACGCCGGCCCAGCCTGATTTCCCGACCACCCGCAGGGCTTCAGCAGAGCGCTGGATTATTTCGAAGACAGCGCCTAAGCCGGCGGCGGAATTTTTTAACGAAAAGGACGCGAAGACCTCGCAAAGGTCGCAAAGACGGAAGGTCCCCGATCCGGGTCTTCTCGGTCTTTCTTCGCGTCCTTTGCGATCTTTGCGTTAAAGATCTGATTCCGACGTGCGGTTGGTATGGGGCGGGTGCGGTTTCAGCCTTTCACCGCGCCGGCCGAGAGGCCACGGACGAAGAGGCGCATGCAGAACAGAAAGATGACGATGAGCGGAATCGCGGCGATGAAGTAGGCGGCCATGAGCTGGCCCCACTGCTTTACGTATTCGCCATCGAGGTAAATGAGTCCGACGCCGAGGGTGAACAGCTCCTTGTCGCGCAGCACGATGAGCGGAAGGAGGAACTCGTTCCACTTGCCGAGGAAACTCAGGATGGCGAGTGTGCCGATGATCGGGCCCGAGAGGGGGATGACGACGTTGACGATCTGCTTGAGGTGGCTGGCGCCGTCGATCTCGGCCGCCTCGAAGAGGTCCTTGGGCAGGTCCTCGATGAAGTTGCGCAACACGAAGAGATTGAAGACCTGGCCGCCCGAGACACCGACGATGATGAGCGCCCAGAGGGTGTTGAGCAGGGAAAGCTCCTTCAGCAGGGTGAAGAGCGGGACGATATTGGCCACGCCCGGAAGCAGCATGAGCAGCATGAAGGCCCCCCAGAGCACGCCGCTGAAGGGCATCGTGTAGCGAGCGAAGAAATACGCTCCGAGGATGGAGAGAAACAGCGAGACGAGGGTGCCGGTGACGGCGACGAAGACGGTGTTGGAGATGTAGGGGACGATGGTTTTCAGGCCGTAGCTCCAGTTGGAGAGCTTGTAGACACCGAGGTCAAAGCGCAGCTCGGGCCGCGGGCCGGCGGCCGAGTCGGGGGCCGATGGTGCGGCCTCGCCGGAAAAGACCTCGCTCCAGAGCGCGGAGCGATGCCTGACGATAGAGGCTCCGTCGGGAGCGCGGGCATGCTCGGTCACGCTGAAGGGCGGGGTCGGGAGCCAGGGGTTCTGGATGAAGGCGGCATTGTCCTTAAACGACACCTGCAGCATCATGTAGAAGGGAAACAGCTCGATGAGGACGAAGGCGAGGATGAGGAGGTGCTTGGGCCAGTCCTTGCGCCGGCGGGAACCGACCACGTCCTGAAGGGCGGCGCTCATTTTTCGACCCTCACGTATTTGTTGTTCAGCCAGGTCAGGCCGAGGATGAACACGAAGAGGATCATGCCAATGGCACAGGCGTAACCGAACTCGCCGGCGATGAAGGCGCGGTTGTACATCCACAGGCCGGGGACCATGCCGCGGCCACCCGGACCGCCGGTATCGCCGAGGAGCAGGAGCTGGAGACCGTAGCCCTGGAGCGTGCCGATAACGAGCAGGATGAGGGAAAGGCGGACCTGGGTGAGAATGAGCGGCAGTTCGATGTAGAGGAATTTCTTGAAGGGGCCGACGCCATCGAGTTCGGCGGCCTCATAGACCTCCTGTCCGATGCTTTGCAGGCCGGCGAGATAGATGAGCACGCCGACGGTGCCGATCCAGGGGAAGCCCCAGAGGAAAAGCGAAGGCAGGACAAGCTCGGGCTGGGAAAGCCAGCCGATGGGCACGCTGGCTAAAAACACGCCCCAGCCGAAGAACTGATCGAGATGAACGAGCACCGTTTTGAGCCCGGTGAAATCGAGGACTTGGTTGAGGACACCGAGATTGGGATCGAAAAAGAACTTCCAGATGAAGAGCCGGACCAGCTCGGGCACGATCATGGGGACGACGAGCAGGACGCGGTAGAAATATTGGGCACGGTCGCTTTTCAGCCGATGGATCAGCACCGCCAGCACGACGGAGGGGAGCAACTTGAAGACGTTGAAAACAATCAGGATCGAGACGGTCTTGAAGGAGCCCCAGAGCACTTTGTCGCCGAAGGCGCGTTTGAAGTTGGCCAGGCCGATGAGCTGCTTGTTGTCGCCGCCCTGCCAGTCGAAGAAGCTGTGGTAGATCGCACTGCCGGCCGGGAAATAGGCGAAGGTCGCCACGAGCAACAACGAGGGAAGAATGAAAAAATACAGCTTCCACTCGCGAAGCGCTTTTTGGGTTGAAAGGGGCAAAGCCATGAGAGCAGGGAAAACGCGTCCGGGACGAACGGGGGTGGGCGCGGGACTAAAAGGCAAAGTCAGGATAGGCGTGGTCGGCGGGCGCTTGCCAAGGGGAATTCTCGGCCACGGGCTGGATCGTTTAGCGGACAGTCAGCTCCGCGCGCTGCGCGCCTGGCACCGGCGTAAGCAGCGCGATGCCTCAGCCCGCGAATTCTCCTGTCTGGGAGCCGGTTAAAGCATCGCACCGCTCCCGGCAGCACCAGCTCTGCGGAGGCTCTCGAAGGCGAGGTCATCGAGAACGGGATGCGCCGGGCGGGTGGCGGGATCGCCGAGCGGAAGATCGATCCAGGATTTGCAACCGCCGGGATCGAGGCCGGTGGGCAGGGGCACCGGCGCGGCCAGCCGATACACCCGGACGACGAGCAGATGGATGCCGACGGGCCGCGACCAGTCGAAGCGCTCGCGCACCGTCGCTTCGGTCCAGAAATGATGCGAGTCGAGCGCGGCGACGGCCGGCCAGTCCGAGAGGAAGCGGTGCGAGACGAGCTCGGCATAGAAGTCCAGCGCGGGCGGGATGGTTGGAACCTCCGCGGCGAAATACGGCACCGCTTCGGGTTTCAGTTTTTCGCGCTGGGCGTGGAAGGCCGTGGGATAGAGCCAGAAGCGGGCGGCCCGGGCCGGGTCGAAACCGCCGCGCCCCTCGGTGATGCCGCCTTTGCGAAGAATAAGGGTCTGGGTGCCGGCCCCGAGCGCGGCGACGATGGCGGCCCATTCCTTGAAAGCGGGAAAGGAGGCGGAGGCTGAGGTGGTCATGGGCGGAGCCGCAGGCAATGACGCCGGTCAGGCAGGTGCCCGAGCTCGAGGTGGAGGGCGGTGGCGGGAATCCAGTCGGCGACTTTGGAGGGCCACTCTATGACGAGCCACCAGGGCGGGATCAGGAAATCGTCGATCATGAGATCCTCCAGCTGCGCGCCGCTTTCCAGGCGGTAGGCGTCCAGATGGACCAGGGTATGGGTGGCGCCGTGCGGGCCGGCGCCGCGGTGGAGCGTGAAGATGGTAAAGGTGGGGCTCGTCACGGTTTCGCGGATACCGAGGCCGCGGGCAAACCCCTGGGTGAAGGTCGTCTTGCCCGCGCCCAGGTCGCCATGGAGAGCGAGCACGGTGCCGGGAGGCAGCGCGGCGGCGAGACGGGCGGCGAGCGCGCGGGTCTCGTCGGCGGACGCGGTGGCCACACCGGCGCGGAGCTCAGCGAAAATGCTCGAAGCCATGGTAGGTGGACAAATCCAAGGTGCCCTCGGCCGGGGCAGCGGCGGAAGCGAAGCGGCCGATGACGGTGAGCCGGGTGCGGGGGAACTTTTTTCGCCAGGCGGCGGCGAAGGCCTGGAGGCGCGCGGGCCGTCCGCGAAGGGCGAAGAGCAGTTCGTAGTCTTCGCCGTCCGTGAGCGCCGCGCGGAGATCGCAGCCGGGGCGGCGGGGGATGAGATCGGGGAAAAGCAAGGGCTGGGCGCGGGCTGGGAGCAGCGCGCGGATGTCTTTGGCGAGACCGTCGCTCACGTCGAGCATGGCGACGACCTCGGACCGGGCGGCGAGCCAGGCGCCCTCGGCGAGGCGGGGCGTGAACTTCCAGTGGTGGCCGGAGGCGAGGCTGCCGCCGAGCACGCCGGTGACGGCGATAAAGTCGCCGATTTTCGCGCCGGTGCGCGTGAGGGCGCGGCGGGTGGTGGTCTCGCCGAGCAGGGTGAGCGAGGAAACGAGGCCGCCGTGGTGGGTGGCGAGGTCACCTCCGACGAGGGGAACCCCGTGGCGGCGGGCGGTGGCGGCAAGACCGCGGTAAAACGCTTCGAGCCAGTCGAGCCGGGTGCGAGGATCGAGGGCGAGGGAGAGCACGGCGGCGGTGGGACGACCGCCCATGGCCGCAATGTCGGAGAGGTTGCGCGAAAGGAGCTTTTGACCGGCTGCGCGGGGCGAGACGGCGTCGTCGAAATGTTCGCCGTAGATGACCGGGTCGACGGTCACCAGAGGGGAATGGCCGCGCCGGGGAGCGATAGGCCCGGGCAGCACCGCACAATCGTCGCCCATGCCGTGGGGCGGGGGTGGCATGGCGGAACCAAGCCAGCGGCGGATGCGGGCGAGGAGTTTTTGTTCGCCGAGCGAGGCGATCGTGTCGGCGGGATGATCGGAAAAGGGGTGCACGCGCGGGAAATCAGGCCCGGAGGCCGGCGAGGAGGAGGGCCAGGGTGTTCAGGTTGAACAGGGCGTGGGCGACGATGGGCACGAGCGGATGGCCGACCCGTTCGTAGGCAAGGGAGAGGCAGATCGCGAGCACCACCAGCGGCAGGAGCACGGCGAGGTTGCCATGCAAGGCGGCGAAGGCGGCGGCGGGCAGGAAAAGGGCCACGCCGCGGAGAGTGCGGGTGCGGAGCCAGCGGAAGATGCCGACGCGAAAGACCAGTTCCTCGGTGACCGGGGCCACGAGTACCGCGAGGCCGATCATGACGGCGAGAGAGGCGACGTCGCCGGTGCGGGCGAACAGGATGACGAGGTCCTGCGGTTGCGCGTCGACGCCGAGGACATCGAGGAACTTTTGCCAAAGGAGGCCGGTGAGCGAAACGATGGGCAGGACGGTAAGAAAGGCGGACGCGCCTTCACGAAGCGCTACGGGCAGCGTCACGCGGGGCGCGGAGGGAGCCGGGACGCTTTCGAGGAAACCCGGCGTCGCGTTGCGCTCACGTCTTTCGGGCCTCAGGTGCCAGAACCAGGCGTGGGCGAGGCCCGCGAGCAACCCGAGTTGGAAGCCGGCGCTTTGGACTATGTGGTAGAGCCCGAGCCCTCCGTTGGCGGGTTTAGGAAAAAGCCGTTCCGCCAGCTGGGTCGCGGCCATCTGCAGGATGATGGCGCCGCCGAAAGCGAAGGCCGCGGCGAGAAACAGTTCGCTCGGACGGTAAGGGGAGGGAAGGAGTCCGGAGGGGGCGACACCGAGCAGACGGGCGGGCGCGGTCCGGATGCGGCGGCCCAGAATCACGCAGCCGGCGAGCAGGAGCACGCATTCCAGGAGAAGCAGCAGACGAAGCAGGGGAGTGAGGGTGGCGTCGGGCGGTAGGTCGGGCACGGGCGGAGAGAAAAAACAGAGGCGCGGGCGCAGGTGTGGCGAGCCGCGATTACGGCGCGTCAGCGGACTTGGTCGAGGATCGCGGCGCCGATCTCGCGAGCGAGGCGGTCGGGGACGCCGGATTCGACTGCGATTTCGGGCCAGCGCCGGAGGGCGGCTGCGACCTCGTCGATCAAGGCGAGGGCGGGTTTGCGTTCCAGGCCTTCGGCGAGGGCAAGGCGGAGGAGGTGTTCGCGTCCGGCGTGGCGGCGTTCCCCGCAGATCGCCATGCCACGCTCGGGCAACTGGGCTTCGCTCAGGTGGGTGAGATCATAGGCGGGGCCGAGGCGCCAGGAACCGTTTTCGTAGAGGAAGCCGTGGTTCTTCGCATGATCGTCGCGGTTGCCGGCGAGGACGTTGAAAACGGCGCGGCGGTAGGCACGCCAGACCTCGCGCTCGTCGCGCGTGAGGCGCCGGGTGGCGCGCAGGAAGAGCTGGTAATCCAAGTCGCCCGCGGCGGAGTGAAGCAGGTTGGCCAGGGTGTGGTGATGGACCCGGCGACCGTCATCGGTACGGTCGAAACGGCGGACTGCAAAATGACGGCGGGAACGTCCACCGGCATCGGCCGTGGCGAGCAGACGGGTGGAGGGCATCTCGAGACCGGCCGCGCGGGCCAGCCGGGCGAAGGCTTCCTCGAGCACGCCGGCGCTCGCGTCGGGCGAGAGGTCGAACTTCACCAGCCAGGGCGTGTAGCCGGCGGGTGGATTCGCGCCCGCCCAGGGCGGGGAGGGGCTGTCCTCGCGTGCGGGCAGGTGGAGCAGGGCCTTCGGGCGGGCGCCGCCGGCGGAGGAGCCGGCCTGGGCGAGGAAGGCGAGATCGACTTCGCCACCCTGGTCCGCCTCGGCCGCGGCGGCGCGCAGGGCCTCCAGATCGACCGCGCCGGGAGGGGCGGCGCCTTCGAGCTTGAGCCCGGGTGCGTAGCGGAGCGCGCCCATGGCGCGGTCGCCGACGTAGGCGAGCATACGCAGCGGTGTGAGCAGGCGGGCGGATACGCCCTGGCGGCTAAACCACTCCTCCACCACGCGCCGGCCCCAGGCGTCGGGAAGGGAGTCCTCGAAGAGGCCGGGAAGACGCTGGGTGGGAATGGAATCGCGGGCTTTCACGCCCGGCCCGAGCGGCAGGTGAAAGGGCGACAATTCATGCCGGCTGGCAATAAAAGCGGGCGAGTATTCGAAAAAAATCCCGCCGCGTGCCTCGGCCAGTTCGCCTACAAGCAGATCTTCGTAGTGGACGGTGAGGCGCATGCAGCCAGAGGAATGGTTCTTTAACCGTGAAGGATGCTCCCCTCGAAAGCGGGACTTTCAGGGAGCGAAGAAGACGCAAAAAACCAGTGGAATTAATTGGTGGTTTTCGGTCCGGTTTTGGCGTCCGACCGGCGCCCGCGTTGACGTTCAGGACGGGTGAGCTCGTCGAGCGAAAGCCCGGCAAGGTCCTCACCGCGGCCGATGCGGTCGAATTCGTCGAGCAGATCGAGCACGTCCAGGATCTTGAGCAACCGGAGAAACGCGATGCGGCCGGTGCGCTCGAAGAGCACATAAGTGGGAGTCTTGAGCCCTGCTCGCGTGGCCAACTCGGATTGCGTCCAGCCACGCCGCAAGCGGCGCTGACGTACGCGCTCCGCAAATTCCGCGGCAATTTCCGCCGGGGTTTTTAGAGATAACATAATATCGGATTGGGCCTGTTTTCGGCTTAAAGCGAGATTATGTTATCGTTTATTTTCAGGTAAATCAGCGGGCGACGATCTTTTGGCCGTCGAAGACGAGGCGACCGGCCACGTAGGTGGCTTTGACTTTGCCCCGCAGTTTTTGGCCGTGCCACGGGGAGTTATGAGATTTGGAGAAGCCGGCCTTGGCATCGTAAACCCATTCCTCGTCGGGCGCGAAGAGAACGAGGTCGGCGGGCGCGCCTTCGGCGAGGGTGCCGGCCGGGAGGCCGACGAGGCCGGCGGCCTTGCGGGTCCAGAGATCGACGAGGGTGGAGAGCTTGAACTTGTTCTGGCGGACCAGGATTTCGAGAGTGACGGGCAGGGCGGTCTCGAGGCCGAGGATGCCGTTGGGAGCGAGGTCGAACTCGCGGTCTTTCTCGTCGGGGGTGTGAGGGGCGTGGTCGGTGGCGAGAATGTCGAGCGTGCCGTCCTTGAGGCCGGCGATGATGGCGAGGCGGTCCTCCTCGGTGCGGAGGGGCGGGTTCATCTTGAAGTGGGTGTCGTAGGTGGCGACGCCCTGCTCGGTGAGCGCGATATGGTGCGGGGTGGCCTCACCGGTCACGCGGACGCCACGGGTCTTGGCGCGGCGGAGGATTTCCACGGAGTTGCCCGAGGAGACGTGCTGCATGTGAATGTGCGCCCCGGTGTATTCGGAGAGGATGCAGTTGCGCGCGACGATGAGGTCCTCGGCGGCGTTGGGCCAGCCCTTGAGGCCGAGTTTCAGGGAAAGGGCGCCTTCATTCATGACCGCGCCCACGGTCATGGAATGGTCCTGGCAGTGGTCCATGAGCGGAAGGCCGAACATCTTGGCGTATTCGCAGGCGCGGCGCATGAGCTCGTTGCTTTGCACGCAGTCGCCGTCGTCGGTGATGGCGACGACGCCGGCGCGTTTGAGCGAGCCGATGGGGGCAAGGGCCTGGCCCTTCATGCCGACGGTGATGCAACCGGTGGGGTAGACGTGGACGCAGGCGGAGCGAGCGGCGGAGTCCTTGATGAGCTGGATGGTGCCGGCGTTGTCCGCCACGGGGGCGGTATTAGGCATGCAAACGACGCTGGTGAAACCACCGGCGGCGGCGGCGCGGGAGCCGGTCTCGATGGTCTCCTTGTGGGTCTGGCCGGGCTCGCGGAAGTGCACGTGGACATCCACGAGGCCCGGGGCGGCGACGAGGCCGGAGGCGTCCACCTTTTTGGCCTTTTTGAGATCGGCGGCGGAGGGACGGGCGATGAAGACGCCGTCGCGCAGGAAGAGGTCGCCGGTGTCGTCGCGCTTGGAGGCGGGATCGACGACGCGGGCGTTGCTAACGTGGATCAAAGGCATCGTGGAAGAGGGGGTGGTTTAGAAAATCCCAAAGCCCGAGGGGGAAAATCCCAAATCCCAAGCTTACAAATCCAAAAGGGATACGCGTGGAGGACGGGAATGGGCTATGGGCAGAGTTCGATATCGAGGCGGTGACTTTTGGGGCCTTGGTCCTTTGGGGTCTGGGATTTCCGAATCGGTCACTCGGTCGGCGTGACGGAGTGGGGGCTGCCGCCGGCGCAGAGGTAGAGGCAGGCCATGCGGACGGCGATGCCGTTGGTCACCTGTTCGAGGATGACGCTGCGTTCGCCGTCGGCGAGGTCGCTGTCGATTTCGACGCCGCGGTTGATGGGGCCGGGGTGCATGATGATGGCCTTGGGGTGGAGCCAGCCGGCGCGGGTTTTGTTGAGGCCGAACATCGAGGTGTATTCGCCGAGGCTGGGAAACATGGTCTGGGTCTGGCGCTCGTGCTGGATGCGGAGAAGCATGACGACCTCGGCGTCGGCGAGGGCGGAGCGAAGGTCGTGGGAGACTTTTACGCCGAGGGTCTCGAGTCTTTTGGGCACGAGGGTGGAGGGACCGACGAGGGTGACGTCGGCGCCAAACTTGACCAGGGCGTGGATATTGGAGCGGGCGACCCGGCTGAAAAGGATGTCGCCGAGGATGACGACACGGCGGCCCTTCAGCGTGCCGAGGCGCTCGCGCATGGTGAAGGTATCGAGGAGGCCCTGGGTGGGGTGCTCGTGAGAGCCGTCGCCGGCGTTGACGACCGGGATGTCGAGGATCTTGGAAAGGTAGAGCGGCGAACCGGCGGCCGAATGGCGGATGACGAGCATGTCGGCGCCCAGGGCCGCGATGTTCTCGGCGGTGTCGCGGAGGGTTTCTCCCTTGGTGGTGGAGGAACTGGCGGCGTCGAAGGGAATGACGTCGGCGCTGAGGCGCTTGGCAGCCATGTCGAAGGCCATCCGGGTGCGCGTGCTGGGCTCGAGGAAGAGGTTGACGATGGTTTTGCCGCGCAGGGCGGGGATTTTTTTGACCGAGCGCCCGAGCACTTTCTTGAAGGCGGTGGCGACGGTGTGGATCTGTTCGATCTCGGCGAGGGAGAGTTCCTCGAGCGTGAGGAGGTGGCGGCGGTTCCAGGACATCTGGGGAAGGTATGATTTAAGATGTATGATTTATGATTTCCCGGAGGCGCGGAGCGGTGCTTTGCGGCCCGTTTTTTTTGGGATTTGCCCGTTCGGTATCTGGGATTTCGCGGCGATAGCCGCGCCTGCGACCGTGATGGAATCGTGGCGCGGGTCGGTGGCGTGGAGGACGACGGTGACTTTTTGGTCGCTGCCGGCCCCGACGGTGAGGCCGGTGTAGTCGGCGGCGACCGGGAGGGTGCGGCCGCCGCGATCCACGAGGACGGCGAGCTCGACCTTGGCCGGACGGCCGTGGTCGAAAAGTTCGTCGAGGGCGGCCTTCACGGTGCGGCCGGATTGGAGGACGTCGTCTACGAGAATGACGGTGGCGCCGGTGACATCGATGGGGATGAGGGTCGGGGTGAACTCCTTGGGGATGGGGTGGCGGCCGATGTCGTCGCGGTGAAAGGAGACGTCGATGATGCCGGTGCGGGGCCGCTGGCCTTCCGCATAGTATTTGCGGAGGAGCAATTGCAGGCGGGTGACGACATGGACGCCGCCGTTGGCGATGCCGAGGACGATGAGGCGTCGGGAAGGGTCTGCGGGATGGCGAGCGGCGATCTCGGCGGCGAGCCGGTCGAGGGCGCGGCCGATTTCGGCGGGGGGGATTTGCAGGGAGGCGGGCACGGTGCGGCAGGGTGGAGAGGGGACGGGCGGGCGATCAAGCCGCGACCGCCGTTCTCTCCGGTGCCAGACCGCCTACCGCGCCGCCTGGCGCCGGAGAAGGCCGCCGCCGGGGGCGAAGAGAAACGCGCACACAAAGACCAAGGCCTGGACCAGGACGATGCACGCGGCCGAGGAGGCGTCGGCGAAGAAACTGATGTAGACGCCGGCGAGGGTGGAACCGACCGCCACGGCCACGGCGGTGGCGAGCATGCGGTCGAAACGGCGGGCGAGCAGGAAGGCGGTGGCGCCGGGCGTGACCAGCATCGCCACGACAAGGATGATGCCCACCGCCTGCAAGGCGGCGACGATGGAGAGGGAAAGCAGGATCAGGAGCGTGGTGTCGAGCAGGCGGACACGAAAACCGAGCACCCGGGCGTGGGCGGGATCGAAGGTGGCGAGCAGCAGGCTGCGCCTCAGGGCGACGACGCAGCCGAGTACGGCGAGCGAGAGCAGGGCGGTCTGGCGGAGCTGGCCGGGCTCGATGCCGAGGAGGTTGCCGAAGAGCACGTGGTCGAGATGAAGCTCGCTGGGGGTCTTGACGTGCAGGACCAGGCCGAGGGCGAAGAGGCCGGTGAAGACAACTCCCATGACGGTGTCCTCCTTCACGCGCGTGTGGCGTTTGATCCAGCCGGTGCCGGTGGCGCAGAAGAGCCCGCTGGCGAAGGCGCCGACGGCAAGGGGCAGGCCGGCGATGTAGGCGAGCACGATGCCCGGAAGCACGGCGTGGGAGACGGCGTCGCCCATCAGCGACCAGCCGCGCAGAACGAGGAAACAGGAGAGCGTGGCCGAAACGGCGGCGACGAGCGCGCCGAGGGCGAAGGCCTGCAGCATGAAGCCGTGATGAAAGGGCGAAGCCAGGAGCTCGGGCAGGGAGGCGAAGGTCATGACGAAATCGCACCGGACACCGGGCAGAGGAGACGGCGGGCGCGGCGGGCGGCGAGCACGCCGTGTTTGGGGGCGAAGACGAAGGCGAGGAGAAACAGGCCGGTCTGGAGCACGACGATGCAGCCGCCGGTGGCGCCATCGAGGAAGTAGCTGGCATAGGCTCCGGCGAAGGCGGTGAGGGCGCCGAGGCCGGAGCCGAGGACCAGCATGCGGCCGAAGCGGTCGGTGAGCAGGTAGGCCGTGGCGCCGGGGGTGATGAGCATGGCGACGACGAGCACCGCGCCGACGGCCTGGAGGGCGGCCACGGTGGTGGCGGAAAGAAGGAGCAGCAGCGTGAGGTGCAGGCGGCGCACGGGCAGGCCGAGGGCGCGGGCCTGTCCCGGGTCGAAGCTGAAGAGCAAGAGGTCGCGCCATTTCAAGGCGAGGACGAGCACGCAGAGGACCGAGATGAGGACGAGTTGCCGCACATCCTCCGGCGCGATGGCGAGAATGTTGCCGAAGACGATGGCCTTGAGGTCGAGCTGGGAGGGGAAAAGGGAGATAAGCAGGAGGCCGAAGGCGAAGAACGCGGTGAACACGACGCCGATGACGGCATCCTCGCGCACGGCGGTCTTGAGTTTGACGAAGGACATCGCGGCGGCGGCGAGCAGCCCGCTGGTGAAGGCTCCGAGGGCGAAAGGAAAGCCGGCGAGGTAGGCGATTGCCACGCCCGGTACGACTGCATGGGAGAGGGCGTCGCCCATGAGCGACCAGCCTTTCAGCGTGATGAAGCCGGAGAGCAGGCCGCAGACCGCGCCGATGAGCGCGCAGACCCAGAGCGCGGTCAGCATGTAGTCGTAGGAGAACGGTTCCAGGAGGTGGGCGAGGCTCATGCGTGCAAGGCGCGAGGGGGGACGGGACTCATAGGCGCGATAGGACTTATAGGACCTATGGTTTGGGCTCGCCGGCTTTCTGGGCCTCGCGTTCGGCGACGAGGGTTTCGTGGGCGGCGCGGTCGAGGTATTCGAGGTGGCCGCCCTGGCCGAGGACGAGCGGGCGTTCGTCGTCGGTGAGTACGGTGACTTGCCGGCCGTCGTGGGCCTCGACAGTCGAGCGGGCGAGATCGAAGTGGCGAAGAGCGCCGCCAAAGGCGCGTTGGAGGTTCTCGGCGGTGAACACCTCGGCCGTGGGGCCGTAGGCGAGAACGGTGCGGTTGATGAGTACGACGCGGTCGCAAAACTCTGGGACGGAGCCGAGGTTGTGGGTGGACACCAGGATAAGCCGGCCCTCGGCGCGGAGCTCGCGAAGCAGGGTGACGATGGCTTCCTCGGTTTTCACGTCGACACCGGTGAAAGGCTCGTCGAGCAGGATGACACGGCCCTGCTGGGCGAGGGCGCGGGCGACGAAGACGCGTTTCTTCTGCCCGCCGGAAAGCTCGCCGATCTGGCGGTCGCGCAAATCCCAAAGGCCGACGCGGCGCAGAGCGTCGGCGACAGCCTCGCGGTCGGACGTCCGGGGGATGCGGAGGAAATTCATGTAGCCGTAACGGCCCATCATGACGACGTCGTGAACACTGACCGGGAAGGTCCAGTCCACCTCCTCGGTCTGAGGGACATAGGCGACCCAGCCGCGGCGCTGGGCCTCGCGTACCGGCCCGCCGGAGATGGTGACGTGGCCGGCGCTGGGGGTGACGAAGCCCATGAGCGCCTTGAAAAGAGTCGACTTGCCGGAGCCGTTCACGCCGACGAGGGCGCAGATGGTGCCGCCATCGAGCGAAAAGGTGGCATCGGTGAGCGCGGTGTGACCGTTGGGGTAGGTGACGGCGACGCCATGCGCGGCGAGAGAAAGGGGGGCGTCGTTCATGGCGTCGCGTTAGGGAGCTGGATCAATAGCGGAGGGAAAGGCCGGCGAAGGGCTGGATGTCGGGAGCGGAGCGGGTCACGCCGAAATTACAGCCCGCGTCGAGTTGGATATCATCGCTGACGGCATAGGTCAAACCGAGGTCAAGCTGCCCGACCCAGTCGGAACGGCCGCCTTCGGGGATCAGGGAGAAGAACTCGACATAGCCGCCGAGGCGTGCGCCGAGATCGTGGCTCACCGTGATGGAGTTAACCCACTCGAGATGGAGATCGTTGCCGGTGTCGTCGGCGACCCAGTCGAACTCGGTCATGAGCCCAAGGCCGAAGCCGGCGGGGAGTTCGATGGCGAGCGGAAGGATGAGGCCGGCCTCGACGGAGTGGTTGCCGGTGTCGCCCTGTTCGAGCGGCAACTTGACGAAGGGCATGGCGGCGAGGCTGGTGTCGCCCGGGGCGGGTTCGGCGCGATCGTTGCCCCAGAGGTTGCGCTTGAGGCGGAAGGTGAGATCGCCCCAGTCGTGAGTCCGGAGGCGGGTGCCGGCGGTCTTCGTCTTCTCGACGGTGTAGCTGTCGAAGATCATCTGAAGGTCGGTGGTGTTTGTGAGGCCGAGCTTCAGGTTGACGGGAGCGAGGTTGAGCGTCTCGGTGCGAATGCCGTCCTCGCGATCGAGCGTGTAGTTGAAGAAATCGAGTTCGATCTGCCAGTGGCCGGCGTCCACGGTGTAGGGGCTTTCGGTCTGGTCGGGACGGTCGGTGCTGAGCTCGCGCATCTGATCGCGCGGGGTCGGATTGAAGGCGGTGTAGACGGCTTTGTCCGGTGCGGACGAGGCGGTGGAGGCGCAGAGGGCGGCCAGGAAGCTGGCGATCGGGAGGCGGTGCATGAAGAAGGGGCCTGAGGATGTTTCGAGGGAGTTAGACGGATCGCGCACGCAAGGGCTTCATTTGGCCGGATCCTCGCCCAGGAAGCCGGCGACGATGGTGCGGGCGTTGGTTTCGAGGAGGGCGAGATAGGTGGGGGCGGGGCCCTTGGCGTCGGTGAGGGAGTCGACGTAGAGGACGCCGCCGTAGCGGGCGCCGGTCTCGCGGGCGACCTGGCGCGCGGGCTTGGGGCTGATCGTGCTCTCGCTGAAGACGACGGGGATCTTGGCGGCGCGGACCGCGTCGATGACGGCGCGGACCTGCTGTGGGGTCCCCTGGGCGTCGGCGTTGATGGGCCAGAGATAGAGCTGTTTCAGGCCGTAATCGCGGCACAAATACGAAAAGGCCCCTTCGCTGGTGACCAGGGTGCGCCGGTCGGCGGGGATGCGGGCGAGCTGGGCGCGGACGGGTCCGTCGAGGGCCTTGATTTTCTCCGCATACACGGTGGCGTTGGAGGCATAGCCGGCGGCGTTCGCCGGGTCGGCCTTGGCGAGGGCCGCGCGAATATTTTCGACATAGATGAGGGCGTTGGCGGGCGACATCCAGGCGTGCGGGTTGGGCTTGCCGGTGTAGGGGCCCTCGGTGATCGACATCGGCTCGATGCCGGCGGTGATCACCACGGAGGGGACGTCCTTCACGTTGGCGAAGAACTTCTCGAACCAGACTTCGAGGTTCATGCCGTTCCAAAGCACGAGATCGGCACGGGAGGCCCGCACGATGTCCTGCGGCGTGGGCTCGTAGCCATGGATCTCGGCGCCGGGTTTGGTGAGGGACTCGACGTCGGCGTGCGAGCCGGCGACGTTGCGGGCCATGTCGGCGATGATGGTGAATGTAGTGAGAACGCGGATACGTTTGCCGGAGTCCGCGGCGGAGCAGGCGAGGGGCAGGAGGCCCAGGAACACGAAAGCCAGGAAGGGACGGCGCAAAAGAGCAGTCATGGAGGGAACCAAGGGTATTTCTGAATTAGGTGCAACTAAGATTTCTAGTTAGTGAGAGAAAAATAAGGCTATCCGGAAGTTTCCGGAGGGAACGACGCATCGGGCCCTAGGTTTTTACACGAATCGGGTTGCCTCGCCCAACGGGGTAGGATTTAATCCTTAGTAAGTTAACCCACATACCTAACATGGCTCGCATCTACAACGACATCACCGAAACGATCGGCAACACGCCGCTGGTACGCTTGAACCGCACCGCTGCCGCGCATGGGGCGCAGGCGGAGATTTTGCTCAAGTTGGAGTTCTTCAACCCGCTTTCGAGCGTGAAGGACCGCATCGGCTACGCGATGATCGAGGAGGCTCTGAAGAGCGGGCGGATCAACAAGGACACGATCCTGATCGAGCCGACCTCCGGAAACACCGGCATCGCGTTGGCGTTCGTGGCGGCGGCCAAAGGTCTTAAGTTGATCCTGACCATGCCCGAGACGATGTCGCTCGAGCGCCGCAAGCTGCTCAAGGTCCTCGGCGCCAAGCTGGTGCTGACCGAAGGACCCAAGGGCATGAAGGGCGCGATCGCGAAGGCCGAAGAGTTGAATGCGAAGATCCCGAACAGCGTGATCCTCCAACAATTCGCCAACCCCGATAATCCGGCCATTCATCGCCGTACCACGGCCCTGGAAATCTGGAACGATACGGACGGCAAGGTGGACATCGTCGTCTCAGGCGTGGGCACGGGCGGCACCATCACCGGTGTGGGCGAGGTTTTGAAGGAGAAGAAACCCGGCATCAAGATGGTGGCCGTCGAGCCCGCGGGTTCGCCGGTACTTTCCGGCGGCGCGCCTGGCCCGCACAAGTTGCAGGGTCTCGGCGCCGGTTTCGTGCCGGCGGTCCTGAATACCAAGGTGATCGACGAGATCATTCAGGTGAAAGAGGCCGATTCGGCGCCGATCTCGAAACAGGTGAACACGCAGGACGGCGTACCGGTTGGCATTTCGTCCGGCGCGGCCATCTGGGCGGCGCTGGAGCTGGCCAAGCGTCCGGAAAACAAGGGCAAGACGATCGTCACGATCGTTCCTTCCTGCGCCGAGCGCTACCTGTCCTCCTGGCTGTTCGCCGACGTGGATGTCGAGAGCGACAACATCGACGCGCTGCTGACCAAGGTCTGAGCCAGGATTTTAATCCGTTTTTTTTCAGCCCGGCGGTTTCCGCCGGGCTTTTTTATGGGCGGGGATAGTTTTCCCCAAGTAAAGGGTGGTATTTATATTGTACATGTTCCGTTTTACCCCGACTTCATAATTACCTGAATCTGGTTATGTATTGCACGGGAATTGTTCCGCCGCACGAGGGAAGGCCGCGCGTATAGACTAGTCACTTTCGCCGCCGACAGATGGATGGCACGGATGTGTGATTTCCGTCGGACTGTCTGAAGAAATACTGGTCGGTCCGCTGGGCTTCTGTAAGCTACGCATCGCTTGTTCTTAGCGAAATTTGGCCGTTTTTGCCCTTCCCCTGCCAGACTTGCTATAAGCAGGCCCGGCGCGGCGATGGCGGCTGTTTTTACTCCATACCCCAGCCCCTCTTTCGGCCGACGCCGGTGCTTGCGCCCCGGTGGCGGTCTTGTCCCAAGCCACTGCTTTGCCCGGAGCAAAACGTTTCGGGCATGTCGCGTGTATTTTGCACGCTCCAACCCCAAAAATGACCCCAAAATGAACTATATCAAAAATATCCTCGGCTGCGCGCTGGTTGCGGCGGCTGCGTTGTCGACCGTGCCCGAAGCTTCGGCCCTGGCTTTTCCGGGTGCGGAGGGCTACGGCGCCAATGCGACCGGAGGGACCACGTCCTTCGTGGTCACGAATCTCAACGACTCCGGCTCGGGTTCGCTGCGCGACGCGTTGAGCGTCGGCGGACGAAACATCACGTTCAATGTCTCCGGTACCATCGAGCTGGCCTCGGTGCTGGCGGTGCCGAACAACACCACGCTCAACGGGACCGGTCGCAGCGTGACTATCCATGGGTACTATGTGTCCATCAGCAATCGGAACAATATCATCATCCGCAATCTGCGGTTCCGCGAAGACAGCACGGCGCCCGACGACAAGGATTCGTTGCAGGGCTCCAATTGTTACAACATCATCGTGGATCACTGCTCCATCGAGTGGGGCCGGTGGAACTGCCTGGGGCTGACCAGCAATTCGCATGATGTTACCATCCAATATTGCATCATCGGCGCGGCGATCGCGTCGCAGTATTCGGGCGCGAACGTGGACGCCTGCAACCGGATGACGTTTTCCCACAACCTATGGATAGACAACAAGACGAGAAATCCGAAACTCAAGGCGAACGCCCAGTATATCAATAACGTCGTATACAACTGGTGCGATACCGGCGGCCTGATCGGCGGGCATTCCTCCGGCGCCTGGAAAAGCGATATCATCAATAATTACTTCATCAAGGGCCCGACCTCGGCCAACGACAACTGGGCCACGGATTGCAATGCCAACGACCAGTGGTATCAGTCGGGAAATTACAAGGACTTGGACAAAAACGGCGCACTGAACGGCGCTTTGATTGCCGCGTCGGAGTTCACGGCCAAGGGCGTTACGGTCCTGACGAGCAAGCAGCATTTTCCGCCGGTGGCGGTGACGGTCGACAGCGCCGCGACCGCGGTCAGCAAGGCGGCGGCAGGCAGCTACGGTTGCCAGCCGCTCGATTCATATGACCAGACTTTGGTCAATTACCTGAAGTCCTACGGCACCGCCGGCAAGAAGGGCAAATAAGGGACTTTCCTTGCCCGCTCCGGTTCGCGTCTTCAGCGAGCCGGAGCGAAGACGGTCCAAACGGGTTTCGCCCCATGGCTTTCAAAGAAAAGCAGCTTTTTCCCCGAGTGAATTGCCGCCGGCCTTGGATCGTCCTGTTGCTTGGAAGCGGGCTCGTGGGGTGGCTCCTCCCGGATCCGGATTTCGTCGCAGCGGCTGAATATTCGTTGCGTTCGCCCTGGGCGGCGACGAGGCGACCTTTTCCCGCAGTTCCCCACGATGTTCCGATCCTCGCTGCGGATGACCGGGAGCCGGGTTTCGAAAACGGTGATTTCGCTCGACGTCTTCAGGTGCTGGCCGACGAGCTGCGGGAATGGGAGGCTCGGGACGACGAGGAGCTGCGTGCCGCCCGGATGGCGCGACTCGATGCCCTGTTGAGCGAGGCGGACGTCCTGGCCCTGCTGGCCGGGCTGCCGCCCCAGCTCGCGGACTATGCCTTCGGTTTACCTTGCGTGCGGGCGCTGATGGAAACGGATCCGCGTGCCGTGATCGCCTGGATGCAGGCCCACCGCGAGGTCGGGGACGGTCATTTGTTGACCGTGGTGGCGGGCTGGCGGCGGAGTGACGGCGCGGCGTTTCGCGACTATGCCCTGGCCTTGCCCGCCGGGAGCTGGCGGCAGGCGGTTTTGAGCGCGATCGTTCAGGATCGGCTGCAGGAGGATCCGACGGAGGCCTTGGTCTGGGCCGGTCACCTGAAAGCGGGGGCGGAGCGGGATCGGTGGCTGCTCGCGGCCACCTGCGAATGGGCACGGCACGATGCGATCGCGGCTGCGGAATGGGTGGTGCGAGAGGGCGGGGGAACGGAGTGGGCGGAGCGTTTGTGCGGAGCGGTCGCGGAAGGCCTGGCTTCGGCTGACGCGGGATGGGAGGCGACGCGCTGGCTGGCGGAAACGGTGTCGCCAGGGCCTATTTTGGACGGGGCGGCCTTCCACGTGGCGAGCCGGTGGGCGCTGAGCGAACCGGCGGCGGCAGGGCTTTGGGTAAGCCGCCTGCCGGCGGGCCACACCCGCCAGCAGGCCCTGGAGGGAGTGTTAAGAATCTGGCGCCATCGCGACCCGGAGGCTGCGGCGCGCTGGGTCGCGGCGCTGTCCGATGAGAACCTGCAGGATCAGGCCCTCGCTTTGTTGAAAGAGGAAGAAGCCAACGGGGGGTGATTCCCGTGCGAATTCAGTGCGGCTGGCCCGCGGCCGGGCGCTCGGTGCTCTGGTACCAGCGGTAGAAGGACCAGACCAAGGCGAGAAAACTAACGAACATGCCGCCGAGTTTCATGATTGCGGCGCCCAGCAATTGGTCTTCGGCCGGATCGAAACCGGCGATCAGGCGAGGCGCGAATTCGTACGTGGGATATAGTACCTCCGGGGAGAAGGCGAGGTAGGCAAAGAGCGGTGTCATCAGCAGGGTGACTGCCAAAAGGTAAAGCATCTGGAGGGCATGCCGGGCGGGCGGAAACTCACGGCTTGGGCTCAGAAGCGGCCACCAGTAGAGCAGCGCGGCGACGAAAAAAGTGACATGTTCCAGAATGTGCACGGTGCGTTCCCGGAGTGCCCAGTCGTAGAGCGCCGGAAGGTGCCAGAGGGAGATGATCGCGGTGTAGGCCAGGGCGCAGGTCTTGGGCTGGAGCAGGAGACGGCAGGGGAGGCGAACGCCGGGCCGGGCGGTGACCCGCGAAACCAGCCACGGCGGAAGGCCGGTGAGAAAAAGAATGGCGGCGGGATAGATGATCAACTGGTGCTGCACCATGTGGGCGCTGAGTAGGAAACGCTCGCCGGCTTGGTCGAGAGGCGAACCGACCGCCAGATAGAAGATCACCAGGGCGGAGTAGAAGCGGATCGCGTGACCGCGCGGCCAGGGCGTGCCGACGGGGGCCAGACGGAGGCGGAAGGGACCGGTGGCGAGGGCATAGAGCCAGCCGAGGAGAATAAGCCCGCCCACGAGGTGGGGTTCGTTGTGCCAGTGGGTCCAGTCGAGCATGAGACAATCGGAAATGCGGGGTTTGTGGAAACTGGCCGCCAATGGCGCCAAAATCGCAAAAAAGAAAGGCACCCGGAAGGGGTGCCTTGAAGAGGGAAAGGGAATGCCGTGGGGAAGGGGACGGCGGGCCGAGGCTCCGTTCTCCAGCGCTATTCCTTCGCGGCGGCCGCGCGTTCGGCATAGATGGCCTGGGCGGTCAGAGGCACGCTGTCGTGGGCGGAAAAGAGTGCCATGAGCGCGGCAACCGTGCTGCCGGCAAGGACGAGGCCGATGAAGAAGAGGATGGTGCAAAAGGCCTTGTCGAACTTCAGGTGCATGAACCAGAAGATAACCAGCAAGAACTTCACCACGGAGAGGATCACCAGAGAGGAGACCACGAGCCACTTCGCGAGCGGTAGATAGATGAGCACGATCTCGGCGCCGGTGATGACGGCGAGGATCATCGCGATCTGCACGAAGACATGGAACTTGCCATCGTCGTGATGGGCGTGGTCCTGGGTGGTAGCGGCGTGGACGGACATCGGATTTATGATTTATGATTGGCCGGAGGGCCCGATAGGAATGGGGCGACGTTGGGCGGGGTCAGGCCTAGTTAGGGATTTGGGATTTCTGACCCGGCGCTGCCGGTCAGAGGTATTCCAGCAGGTAGACGACGGTGAAGATCACGATCCAGACGATGTCCACGAAGTGCCAGTAAAGGCCCATGGATTCGACATCGATGGCGTTGGCCTCGCCGAAATCCACTGCCCAGCCGGAGCGGTGAAGCAGGAGGAGCACGCCGCCTGAGGCCAAGAAGGCGATGGTAGCCAGGAGGTTGTGGGCCAGGCCATGGCCGATGGAGGCGAGATTGTAGCCGTGCTCGGAGCCGGCGTGGGTGACCGCCAGCATGACGGCCATCATGGCGACGGTGCCGATGGCGAAGGCGGCGAACTGGACCACGGCACGGGCGATCCAGGCCTTGGTGGCATCGGCGGGCTTGAAGCTCCGGATATACATGAAGGTCAGCCAGACGACGCCGATGGCGACGTGGATGCCATGGGTTCCCGTGAGGGTGTAGAAGGTCGAGCCGAACATGTCGCTCTTCAGCGTCAGCCCGAGGTGCACGAAGTGCGTGAACTCATAGACCTGGCAGCCGAGGAAGATGAGGCCGAAGAAGATCGTGCCGAGGAGCATCTTGCGGGTGGCCTCGATCTTGCCCTTCTGGCTCGCGCCCACGGCGAGAGCCATCAGCAGCGAGGACATGAGGAGGATGAAGGTGGAGAACGAGGTGAGTTCGATCGAAAAGATCTTGGTGGGATCGGCGCCTTCGGGCGTGGGGTGCAGCCGATAGATGACGTGGGTCGAGATCAGCGCGCCGAAGAACATGCAGTCCGAGGCGAGGAAGGCCCACATGAAGAGCTTCTTATTGGGAATGCCCGTCGTGGTGGTGTGATCGTGGTGGTGATCGATGGTGCCGGCGTGAGCGCTCATGCAGGGAAAGAGAGGAGGATTTTTTTAACGCGAAGGCGCGAAGGAGCGCAAAGATCGCGAAGGTAGGGGTCTAGCGGCTGGTTTAGGATTTAGCTGCTTAGGATTTAAGATTTCGCGCACGCGTTTCAGTGCGCGCCTTCATCCTGGCCTTCGCCGCCGGTGACCGTGCCGTCCTTGTGGATGTGGAGGTGGTAGCCGCCCGGGGCCTCGAAGGCCCAGCCGAGAACGCCCAGGAGAAGCAGGCAGCCGCCGGCGATGGCGCCGGTGTAGTGGTGGTGGGCGAAGAACAAGCCGCCGATGAGCAGGCCGGTCGCGGTGACGATCGGGAACCAGGACTGGCTGGGCATGTGGATGCCGCCATGGGACTCCTCCTCCGTCGCATGTTTGGATTTTTCGGCGGCGATCTCCTTGGCGTGAGTCTTTTCGTACCAGAAGGCATCGCGGGCGTGCACGGTCGGAGTGACGTGGAAATTATGCTCGGGGGGCGGGGTGGTGGGCACGGACCACTCGAGGGTGCGCGCGTCCCAGATGTCGCCCGTGGCCTTCTTGCCCTTGAAGTAGGTGTAGACGATAACGCAGAAGTAGATGCCGATGCCGATGGCCAGGATGAAGGCGCCGATGGTGGCCAGGAGATTGCCCTCGTTCCAGCCCATGTTGCCGTCGTAAACGGCGGTGCGGCGGGGCATGCCGTTGAGGCCGAGGAAGTGCATCGGGAAGAAGGTGGTGTTGAATCCGACGAAGATCACCCAGAAGGAGAGCTTTCCCCAGAATTCGGAAACGATGCGGCCGAAGACGAGGGGGAACCAGTAGTGGATGCCGCCGAGGAGGGCGAAGATGGAGCCGCCGATGAGCACGTAGTGGAAGTGGGCGACGACGAAGTAGCTGTCCTGCTGCTGGGCATCCGCGGGGGCGGCGGAGTGCATGACGCCGGAGAAGCCGCCCATCATGAACATCCAGATGAAGCCGAGGGCGAACATCATGGGCGTGCGGGTCATGATGTGACCGCCCCAGAGGGTGCCGACCCAGTTGAAGATCTTCACGCCGGTGGGCACGGCGATCGCCATGGTGGCCAGGGAGAAAGCCGCGGTGGCCATGGTGCCCATGCCGGTGGTGAACATGTGGTGCGACCACACGCCGAAGCCGAGGAAGCCGATGACCGCGCCGGAGAAGACGACGATCGGGTAGCCGAAGAGGGGCTTGCGGGAGAAGCAGGGCAGAATCTCCGAGACGATGCCCATGGCGGGCAGGATGAGGATGTAGACCTCGGGGTGGCCGAAGATCCAGAAGAGGTGCTGCCAGAGGATGGGCATGCCGCCGCGGGCGATTTCGAAGAAGCTGGTGCCGAAGGAGCGGTCCATCATCAGCTCGACCAGGGCGATGGTGATGGCGGGGAAGGAGAGGATGATCAGGAAGGCGGTGAAGAGCGTCATCCAGGTGAACACCGGCAGGCGCATCATGGTGAGCCCGGGCGCGCGCATGTTGATGATGGTAACGATGAAATTCAGCGAGCCGATGACCGAGGATACGCCGAGGATCTGGAGGCCCATGACCCAGAGGTCGGTGGAGGAATCGCCGACGAATTGGTTGGAGTAGGCGGTCGAGGTGAGCGGGGCGTAGCCGAACCAGCCCGCGTCGGGTGCACCGGCCTTGGTGAACCAGCCGACGTTCAGGATGACGGCGCCGGCCATGAAGACCCAGAAGGCGAAGCCGTTGAGGCGGGGGAAAGCCACGTCGCGCGCGCCGATCTGGAGCGGCATCATGTAGTTGAAGAAGGCCGCGGAGAGCGGCATGACGGCGAGGAAGATCATCGTCGTCGCATGCATCGTGAAGAGCTCGTTGTAGAGCTGGTGGCTGATGAAGGTGTTGTTGGGCACCGCGAGCTGCACGCGGATCATCAGCGCCTCGATGCCACCGACGAGGAAGAAGATCAGCGAGGTGATGGCGTAGAGCAGGCCGATGCGCTTGTGGTCCACGGTGGTGAGCCAGGAGACGAGGCCGGTCTTGGCGGCGGGGCGGGTGAAAAACCAGGGGCGCGCGGCGTGTTTGGCTTTCGCGTCGGCGGGAGAATAGTCGGACTTAAGGGCGGCTTCCATGGCGATGGTCGGCGGTCGGGTCGGAATCGTGAAAAGGATACGGTTGAGCTCGGCGTGGTCGGACGCGGCTTACTTGAGGCTGTGAAGGTATTCGACGATGGCGCGGGCTTCCTGGTCGTTGACCTCGATGTGGCGCTTGCCGGTGGGAAGCTTGGTCGCGGGGTCGATGTCGAGGTAGCCGGCCATGCCGTTGACGCCGACCCACATCTTGTTGCCGGGTTTCACGTCGTTGGGGTACATGATCCAGCGGTGGAGGTTTTCCTTGGAGTTTTCCAAGAGGCCGGCGGCGACGGTGGTGCGGGCGCCGAAGTGGGTGAGATCGGGAGCGTTCACGCCGGTGCCGTCGTGACCGCGGACCGTGTGGCAGGTGATGCAGTTCTTCGCCTTGAAGAGCGCGCGGCCCTCGGTGACGAGTTCGGCGTTTTCGTCCTTTTCGGGGAACTGGGCCTCGGTCCAGGCCTTCATGGGATCGGCGTCGAACAGCTCTGTGTAACCGCCGGCGTTGCGCTTCTTCCGGGTCATGTCGTAGCTGGCGAATTCGGCTTTGGGGCCGGCGGCCTGGAGGGTGCGGGCGGGCTTTTTCTGGTTCTCGACCCAGGCGGCGAAATCGTCGGCGGGGAGGGCGATGACGCGGAAACGCATGACGGCATGGGATTCGCCGCAATATTCCGCGCACTGGCCCCAGAAGTAGCCGGGTTCGTCGGCCTGGAGCCAGAGATGGTTGCCGCGGTTGGGCATCATATCGACCTTGCCGGCCAGCTTGGGAACCCAGAAAGAGTGGATGACGTCGGAGGTGCGAAGGTTGATACGGACGGGGCGTCCGGCGGGGATGACGAGTTCATTGCCGGTGACGACCGGGCCGGCGCCCTCGATCTGCTCGGACGGATATTCGAACTGGAAATACCACTGGAGGCCGCGGGCGTTCACCTCGTAGGCGTTGGCGCGCTGCTCCTCGGGGATGTCGTAGGTGTACCAGATGCCCCGGAGGGTGGGGATGGCGATGATGACCAGCGCGCCGATGGAGGCGGCGATAAGAGAAAGCTCGATCAGGGGATTGCCGTGGCCCTGGGGCGGGGTCGGGGCGTGTTCGTCGTCGGAATTGCGCGCCTTGAACTTGATCGTGGCGTAGGCGAGGACCGAGGCGACGATCACGAAGATGATCACCGCGACCCAGACCGTGGTGTAGAACACATCCAGTTGATGCTTCGCGACCGGGCCCTTCACGTCGAAGGTGGACTGCGGGCCGGACAAGTTGAGCCACTTGCACCCGCCGACGAGGAACGGGAGCGCGAGGGCGGCTAGCGTGAGAAGCGGGCGGCGCAGGGAGGTGACTGAGCTGAAACGCATGGTCGTTGGTCGTAAAATCGGGTGGGCGCCAAAACGGCACCAAGGGCGAAGGGTTCGGAGTCGGCGGGGGGTAATCAAGCCATATTCATGCACGAGTGGCGCCCATCTACGCACATCTTGTCCAGAGGGTGGCGATAGCGACGATATTAGTCGGGCTCGAGGGACCGGTGAGGAAAACTAAACAGCACCGTGATTCGGGACGACGCGGGGTACGGAAGAAGGTCGCGGACTTGCGGGAGCCGGCGGCCGGATTATCGACGAGGCATGAAATCTTTCTACGCGGCGGGGCTTCTCGCGATGGTGTCGGCTGCGCTGACCGGCTGCGGGCCCGCTGCGAGGGAGCCGTCCGCCCCCGGCGGCGATCCATCCGCTCCTTCCGCCTCCGCCCCGGCTGTGCCCGGCACGCCCGAGGCGCCGCGCGAGCTCAGGGTGGAGGTCGGCGATGCCATGAAGTTCAGCCTGATCCGCATCGAGGCGAGCGGGGGCGAAACCCTGCGGCTTCTCCTTGTCAACACCGGCTCCGCCCCGAAGGACGCGATGGGCCACAACTGGGTCTTGCTCAAGGCGGGCGTGGATCCGACCGCCTACGCCAACGCCGCGCTGAAAGCCAGGGCCACGGACTACATTCCCGACGACCGCGCGGAGGATGTGATCGCACATACCCGGCTGATCGGCGGCCGCGGGCGCGACGCGGTGGTGTTCACCGTGCCGGCGCAGCCGGGTGAGTATGTTTTCCTCTGCACCTTTCCGTCTCATCTCCAGCTGGGGATGAAGGGCGTGCTCGCGGTGAAGTGAGGTCTGGCGTGGCCAGTTAGGCGCTGTCTTCGAAATAATCCAGCGCTCTGCTGAAGTCCTGCGGGTGGTCGGGAAATCAGGCTGGGCCGGCGTTGGCCTCGGTGGCACGGGCCTCCGGCCCGCCTCCACCTCGGCCGCCTTGGCCGAGCCTGGTTTCCCGACCACGGAGCACCGGTCTATTTCGAAGACAGCGCCTAGGGCGTGTGGCAAGAAACCGGCCCGTCGCCGGGCCCGCTTCCGCCGGGCCGGCCTTATTGACCAACACGTCCCCAAAAAAACAGCGTGGCCGGGCTTGCACGCTCCACGGCCGGCGCCAAGCCTCCGTGGCCGCATGCCACGAGTCCCCGCTCAGCGCCATTGGGAAGCCGCCATCCGGGGCCTGGCGCGGCGCGTGAACCTGGCGGCCTGGCTCGATCGCGCCGCTCCGGCGTTTTTTGTCGTCGGCACCGTCGCGGGTTTTGCGGCCTACGCCTTGCGCCGGCTTCCGCCGTCCGGGGGCGCGGCCTGGGGGCGGTGGTGGTTTGCGTTGGGCCTGGGCCTGCTCGCCGCGGGAGCGTGGGCCTGGTGGCGGTCGAGGCGCACCTTCTTCCAGGCCGTCGACGCGCGCGCCTTGCTCGAGCATCGTCTCGGGCTCGATTCGGCCCTGAGCGCCGCCGCCGCCGGGGTGGCGGCCTGGCCCGCGCCTCGCCCGCTGCCGGCCACCCTGCGCTGGCGCGCGCCCGCCACCCTTGGCTGGCTCGTCGGCGCCGTCGCCCTTGGGCTTGCCGGCGCGATTCTCCCGGTGCCGGCGCGGGCGCCTTTCGACTATGCGCGGGATGTCGGCAAGCCGCCCGCCCTCGCCGAGGCGGAGGCCTGGCTGGAACAGCTTGCCCAGCAGGAAATCGCCCGGCCCGAAGACGTGGAAAAACTCGCCGAGCAGGCGCGCGGCCTGGGCGAACGCACCCCGGAGGAGCGCTACTCGCACTCCGCGCTGGAGGCGGCCGACACCCTGCGCGCACAGACCGCGCAGGCCATCCGGGGCCTCGGCGCCAATCTGGAGGAGGCGGCGGCCGCGCTGGCGCCCTTGGAGCGGCCGGCGGGGCAGTTGAGCGACGAGGAACTGGGCGCCGTCGCCGCCCGCCTGGGCGAGGCCTTGCGCGGTTTGCAGGAAGGTCCGCTTTCGGCCCGCGAGGAACTCACGAAGAAGCTCGGCTCGGCCGCCAACGCCGCCGGTCTGCGCAGCCTCTCCCCCGAACAGGCGAAGGCCTTGAAACAGCAATTGGCGAAGGCCGGCCGCGCGGCTACCGGCGTGCTCGGCGCGCAGGGGCAGGGGGCCGAGGTCGCGGCCGCCGACCCGAATTCGCCGGCCCGGCTCGGAGGCAAATGCAACGGCCACTGTACGGCCTCGCAAAACGGCCAGCCCTGCGACGGCAGCTGCGAACATGGCGCGGGGACGCCTTCGCGCGGGCCGGGGCACGCGCCGCTTTATTTCCGGGACGAGGCGAGCGACGCCGGCGTGGGCGTGACCGAGACGGTGAGCGCGGAGGACCTCTCGCGTGCTGCGCTGGGCGAACTGCTCGGCATGGAGCGCGGCGAGCATGAGTTCGATCCGAAGAAAGCTTCCGGTCCGACCGCGGCCGGCGCCATCGCCGCCGAGGCCCAGGGCGGCGAGGTGGTCTGGAAGGATTATCTCACCCCGCAGGAACGCGCCGCGCTCAAGGAATTTTTCAAGTGAGGGATGGGGCTTTCTCCTGTCCGATATGTAGGACCTATAGGGCCCATGGACTCATAAGACCTATACAAAAAATTCCGACCGCGAACACATGCCTACCGCCCCGCTGAACGACGCCGAACTCCACACCGCGCAGGAGCGTTTCGAGAAACTGCTCGCCACGCTCGACACCGTCCTTTTCGGGCAGCGGGCGCTCATCGAGCTCGTGGTCACCGGCGTGGTCGCCCGCGGCCACATCCTGCTGGAGGGCCTGCCGGGCTTGGGGAAGACCGAGCTGGTGAAGGGGCTCGCCCGTGCGCTGGCGCTCGACGCGAGGCGCGTGCAGTTCACGCCCGACCTGCTGCCGGGCGACATCACCGGCAATCCGGTGCTCCAGGAGGTGGACGGGCGGCGCGTCTTCGTTTTTCAACGCGGACCGATCTTCGCCAACATCCTGCTCGCGGACGAGATCAACCGTGCCTCGCCCAAGACCCAGTCCGCCTTGCTGGAGGCCATGCAGGAGCGTCGCGTCACGGCCGGGGGCGACACCCATGCCCTGCCCGAGCCCTTCTTCGTGCTGGCGACGCAGAATCCGATCGAGCTCGAGGGTACTTACCCGCTGCCGGAAGCGCAGCTCGATCGTTTCCTCTTCAAGATCGAGGTCCTGCGCAACCCGCCCGAGGTGCTGCAGCGCATCGTGCAGGCGCGCGAGATCGGCGTCGAGCCGGCCGTGCCGGCGGTGATGAACGCGGCCGAATTCGCCGAGCTGCTGGCTTTGGCCCGGCGCGTCCATGTGCCCGAGACCGTGGCGGCCTACATCGCGCGCCTCGTCCATGCCACGCATCCCGGGGAGTCCGCCGCCTCGGCCGGCGTGCGCTATGGCGCCAGCCCCCGCGCGGCCCTGGCGCTGGCGGCGGCGGCGAAGGCCCGCGGGCTGCGCCATGGGCGCCCGCACGCGAGCTTCGAAGACGTGCAGGCGGTGGCCCGGCCCGTCCTGGCGCACCGCATCCTCCTCGACCATTCGGCGCGGCTGGACGGTGCCACGCCCGGCCAGGTGGTCGAGAAACTGCTCGCCGAGGTGACGGTGCAGGCCACCCCGCTGCCCCAGTCGCTCTCGGCGGCCAAGGTGCGCTGAAAAAACGTCCCCGTTTCCCGCGACCCGATCCCATGAGTCCTCGAAATCTGTCGACCGCCTCGCTGTTGGCCGGGCTGCTGGCACTTGCGCCGCTCGCGGCCGGCACGCCTGGTTCGACCGAAATATCCCTCGATCCGGAAGTGCGGGCCACGATCCGCATCACCCCGGTCGCCGAGCGTTGGAGCGGGGAGGGGTTCATGCCGGTGACCGTGCGCATCGAGAATCACTCCGACCGGGCCCGGGAATGGACGCTGCGTTTCGTGACCGACCGCGCCTACACCGGCGAGGCCGTGCGGCAGGAGGTCGCGGTCGGGGCGGAGGCGGGCGGCACCACGGAGACGGTGGTATTCGTCCCGGGCGGCGCGTCCGGCGACCAGATCGGAGCTTCCCTGCGGGTCGAGGCGGAAGGGCCAGGAACTTCCTACGGCTACGGGCAGTTTGTCCATACGACCTCCGATCCGATCCTCATCACGGCGACGACGCCGGCGCAGGAATCGGCCTTGTTCGCCGCGACAAACGGCGCGCCCGGGCCGAAGACCGAGATCAGCGCAGTGGACCCGGCGCGGTGGCCGGCCGATTGGCGCACCTGGTCGCCCTTCCGGCGCGTGGTGCTCACCGACGCGGAGTTCGCCGCGCTGGACGGCGCGCGGCGCGCGGCCTTGCGCGACTGGGTGGCGATGGGAGGAACGCTCGATCTTTACCCGGCCCGCGGGCGAGGCGAAGCCGGGGTGGAGCCGGTCGGGCACGGCGCCATCCGCCGGCTGGCGGCGAGCGTCGAGGAGGAGGCCGCACTGCATCCGGCGGTGGAGCTCCATGCCGGTCCGCGCTTCGCCATGCGGGACGCCTGGGGCGCGGAAATCACCCCCGAGCGGCGCAAGGCGCTGCAGCCCGGCACCGGCGCGCTTGGCCTGTCGTTTTTCCTGCTCGGCTTCGGCATTTTGGTGGGACCGATCAATCTCTTCGTTTTCGCGCCGGCGCACCGGCGGCAGCGTCTCTTCGTCACCGTGCCGCTGATCTCGCTGGCGGCCTCCGCGCTGATGGCGGGCTACATCGTGGTGAAGGACGGTTTCGGCGGCGAGGGTTCGCAGCGCGGGCTCGTCCTGTTGCTGCCCGAAGGCAACCGCGCGGTGGTCAGCCAGCATCAGGTGGCGCGTACCGGAGTGCTGCTGGGCGGCGGCTTCGGGCTGCCCGAGGACGTGGCAATGGCCCAGCTGACGGCCAAACAGGGGCCCTACCGCGGCGATGCCCCGGCAGGAACCTACCTGCGCGCGGGAGCGGAGGCGGGCGGCGACTGGTTCGCGAGCCGCCGCGTGCAGGAGCAGGCGCTCCGGCGGCTGGTTCCCACGCGCGCGCGGGTGGAACTGGTCGCGGGTGGACGGGACGGGGCTGCGCCGGTGGTGCAGTCCAGCATCGGTACGGTACTGCGGGATTTCCGCTACGTCGATGGAGAGGGCCGGCTCTGGACGGCGCCGGAGGTGGCTCCGGGCGTGAAGGTGCCCCTCCGCCGCGGTCCGGAAGCTTCGTCCGCCGGCATGCCCCAGGGGTTTTTCGCCGCGCTCGGCGGCGCGGCCGAGGGCCTGGCCCCCATCCCGACTCTGGATTCGATCCGCTGGGACGCGCCCGAGTTTCTCTACGCCGGCCCCTTGACCGGAGCACGCACGCCATGAGTTCTCCCCTCGTAGAAGTCCACAACATCACCCGGCGCTTCGGTTTCGTGCAGGCGCTGAAGGGCGTGTCATTCACGCTGGAGCGCGGCCAGGTCGTCGGGCTCATCGGCGCCAATGGCGCGGGCAAGACCACGGCGATGCGCATCCTCGCCTCGCTCGACCTGCCGGACACCGGTTTCGTCCGCATCGCCGGCGTCGACATCGTGCAGCAGCCGAACCTCGTGCGGCGCCGCATCGGCTGGATGCCCGATCACTTCCAGCCCTACCGCGACATGACGGTCGGCGACTACCTCGACTTTTTCGGACGCGCGCACGGCTTTCGAGGCGCAGAGCTGGCGGCGCGCGTGACGGAGGTGATGGACTTCACCGACCTCGCCCCGCTGGCGACCCGGCCGATGGACAAGCTGTCCAAGGGCCAGACCCAGCGGCTCTGCCTCGGGCGCACGCTCCTGAACGATCCGGATTTCCTGCTGCTCGACGAGCCGGCGGCCGGTCTCGATCCCCGGGCGCGGCTGGAGTTCAAGAACCTCGTGCGCATCCTGCGCGAGCGTGGCAAGACGCTGCTCATCAGCTCGCACATCCTCACCGAGCTGGGCGAGATGTGCGACACGCTGGTCTTCATGGACGGAGGCCGGGTGGTGCACCATGGCGACAAGGACGAGTTGCTGCGGCGCGACGCCGCGGGCGGGCCGGTTTTCGAGATCACGGTGCACGGACCGGCGGCGGCGCTCACGGCCTGGCTGGAGATGCGGCCGGGCTGGCGCCTGGTCGAGAGCCGGCGCGATGGCGCGCGGGCGGAGTTCAACGACGGCGCGCCCGAGGCGGTGGCGGCCGAAGTTCGGCGGCTGGCGGCGGACCTGCCCCTGCTGGGCTTCCAGCGTGAGGAACGTCGCCTGGAGGAGGCCTTCGTGGACATCCTGCGCACGGGGCTCGCTCCCGCGCGGCGCACGCCACCGGCCATGCCTCCGCCCCTGCCGGGGATGGCCGCGGGCGCGGCCGGGGAGGACCGGTCATGAACGGAACCGCGACGACGACGAACGGAACGGGGCTGCCGGCTTCTCCGGATGCGCCTCCGCCGCGCTTCGATTTTCCCACCTGGCTGCCGCCGATGTTGGTGAAGGAACTGCGTCAGGGGCTGCGCCAGCGTGGCTTCGTGGGCGGCCTGATCGTGGTGCAGGCGATCCTGCTGATCGTATTCGTCTGGGGCTTTGTCATGGAGTCCGGCAATGGCTCGTCGCGCTCGCTGATCGACGGTTTCTTCTGGGCCATGATGGGCTTCGTCTTGCTGACCGCCGCGCCGCTGCGGGCCTTGTCCGGGCTGAGCGCGGAACTCGATTCGCGGACGATGGACTTGCTGCTGCTCACCCGGCTCGATGCCTGGCGCATCGTGTGGGGCAAGTGGGTCTCGCTCATGACCCAGACGGTGCTGCTGGCGGTGACGCTGCTGCCCTACGCGGTGGTGCGCTACTTTTTCGGCGCGGTGGACTTGGTGACGGATTTCGGGGTGATCGCGGGCCTGCTGGCGGGCGGCGCGGTCCTGACCGCCGTTGCCCTGTGGGCCTCGGGCCTGCCGCGAGTACTGCGCGTGCTGATGACCATCGTCGCCGTGATCGCGATGTTTTACAGCGTGAACGTGTTCGGCATGATGCGCCATGGCAGCGTGTCCTTTTCGGGGGGCGCCACCTCCGCCTGGCTCGCTTGGCTACAGTGCTTGTGGGCAGCGGCGCTGGTGTTGCTTTACTTCCTGGCGCTGGCGGTGCGCTGGTTCGCCCCGCCGGCGGAAAACCACGCGATCCTGCCGCGGCTGATCCCGCTGGGTTTCCTTGCCCCCATTCCGGTGCTGGCGATGTCCGGCTTCGTGACCGAAGCCGCCGAGCAGACGGGAGTGGCGCTGGCCGGGCTCGGCATGGCGGCGGCGGTCGAGCTGGCGGGCACGCGCGAGGTGATGACGATCCACTTGCGCGGCTGGATGGCGCGGGGCGGCTGGCGGAGCGCGCTCGGTCCCTTGTTTCTTCCCGGCTGGCCGAGCGCCTGTGGCTGGCTGGCGGCAATGGCGGTCCTGGTGGTCGCGGGCTGGAGTGTCGCGGATCTCGCGTCCGTGAAGGATCTGAAGTTCCCGGAGTTCGCCTGGCTCGCGGTGCTGGGCTGGGCGGGGCTGGTTTTCCCAATTTTGCTGGTTTCGCTCGTGCCGACGGTGGGCCGCGTGGCGGGCGTGCTGTATTTCGCGCTGCAGGGCATCCTGGGGATTTTTGCGGCGATGGCGGGGAACTCGGACCTCAGCCGCCTGGTGCCGACCTCGATGCTGATCATGGACTGGATCTCCCACTCGGTGCCGACGACGAGTTTTTGGCACGCGTTGGTCGAGATCGGAAAGCCTTCGGATCTGCCGGCGGTCGGCTTCGGACAAGCGGTCGGCGTGGCGGTGACGCTCGCGTTGATGTTGTGGCAGGCGCGCCCCTACTGGGACCGAGTGCGAGCCATGCGCCATCAGATAGCGCGGGAACGAGCGGACACGGCGCAATGAACGAAGGCGCGGACAACGCAGTCGCGAAGGCGCGCCGCGAAGGATTGGAAGCGGCCCGGCGTTATCGGCTGCCCTTTGGCCGGCAGGCCTGGCGCGGGGCGGCGGGCGGCTGGCAGGGGGCGGGGGCGGGCAGCTCGATCGATTTCCAGGATCACCGCAACTACGTGCCGGGTGACGACCCCCGGCACCTGCACTGGGCGGCGTATGCGCGCACGGGACAGCTCACGATGAAACTGTACCGCGCGGAGGTCTCGCCGCTGGTGGACCTCGTGGTGGATGCGTCGGCGTCGATGCGCGGCGAGCCGGCGCGGGCGGCGCGCACCGAGGCCTTGGTGGCGTTCTGTTTGGAAAGCGCGGCGCGGGCGGGGGCGCCGGTGCGGCTGCATGCGGTGGAGGGGCGGGCGGTGCGGGTGATCGCGGCGGACCGGGTGCGGGCGGCGGGCTTTTTTGCCGCCCTGGAGCCGTCGGTCGCGGCAGGGGCTTCCGGCGGGGCGGAGGCGCCGGGCCTGCTGCCCTGGCGGGCCGGGGCGATGAAAATCTGGATCAGCGACCTGCTTTTCCCGGGCGAGCCGGGCGCCGTGTTGCGGACCATGGCCGCGGGCGGCGGCTGTGCCCTGGTCTTCGCGCCGGTGCTGGCGGAGGAGGCCACGCTGGCGGAGCGGGGCAACGTGGAGCTGGCGGACCGCGAGGGCGGAGCGGCACGGCGGCAGCGCATCGACGATGCGCTCGCGGAGCGGTATCGCGCGGCCTATGTGCGGCATTTCGCGCTCTGGGAAGAGGCGGCGAAACGGGCCGCGGCGGGTTTCGCTCGGATCGCGTGCGACGCCGGCGCGCTGGGTGTAGCCCTGGCCGGCGAGGCCCGGGCCCGCGGAGTGGTGGAGGTGCTGGCGTGAGGACCGGGGACGACACGGGGCAGGAGCCCTTTTCGCCGGCTTCGTTCGACGATTGGCGGGTGCGGGTCTTCGCGCCGCTGCTGCTGCTCGCGCTGGCCTGGGGCGTGAACGCGAGCCCGCTGAAATTTTTCATGACCGGCTTTCACGTGTGGACCCACGAATTGGGCCACTCGAGCGCGGCCTGGCTGAGCGGCTACAAGGCCACGCCATTGCCGATCGGCTGGACTCCGATCGAGGGGGAGCAGTCGCTTTTTGTGTATTTCGGCGTGCTGTTTTTGTTCGGCGTGCTCGCGGCGGCGGGCTGGCGCGAGAGCCGGCCCGCGGCGGTGGCGGCGGCCGTGCTGGGCGCGGTGCTGCAGGCCTGGATGACCTGGCGGTTGCCGCCGCACACCCGGGAGTTTTGGCACATCTACGGCGGGGTGGGAGGGCAGTTTTACCTGGGTGCCCTGATGATGGCCGCATTTTTTGTGCCCCTGCCGGACTGGTTCAAATGGGGCTGGTGCCGATACCTGGTGTTTTTCGCGGGTGCCAGTACCTTGCTGGATATCTCCGATCTTTGGCGGGACGTGTATCGCGGGGTGGAGGAAATCCCCTTCGGCAGCCTGTTGCACGGCGAGGAGGACGCGGGCGGCGACATGAACCGCCTGATGGACGACTTCGGTTGGACGATGGCTCAGATCCGGCGGAGCTACTATCTCCTGGGCTTGGGCTGCTGGCTGGCGCTGGCGGCGACCTATGCCTGGTTCACGTTGCGGCTGGACCGCGGGATGGTCTGGTGTGTGCGGCTCCGGGCGGCCGAGGCGGAGAGCGGCGCATGAACCTGGGTGGGATCACCCTGGCCAACCCGGCGGCACTCTGGGGGCTGCTCGCGCTGCCCGCGTTGGTGGCGGTGCATTTTTTTCAACAACGCTCGCGGCGGGTGGAGCTGAGCACGCGGTTTCTGGTCGACCTGCTGGATCCGGAAAGCCGGGGCGGGCGCACCTGGGAACGGTTCCGCGCGTCGCGGGTGTTCTGGCTGCAGGTGCTGGCGGCCTCGCTCGCGGTCTGGGTGCTGGCGGAGCCGCGTTGGGCGCGGGCGGACTCGGTTCAGACGGTGGTGCTCGTGCTCGACGACGCGGTGGCGATGCGCGCGGTGGCGGACGAGGCGCGGGCCGCGACGCGGGCGCTGATGGCCGAGACCGCGCGGGGCGCGGCGCGGACCGAGTGGGTGCTCATGACGAGCGATCCGCGTCGTCCGGCGCTTTATCGCGGCCCCGATCGCGCAAGGGTGGAGGCGGCGCTGGCGGCGTGGCGGCCGGCGCTGGGCACTCACGACTATGAGCCGGCGCTGCGGCTGGGCCGCGGCCTGGCGGGAGCAGGCGGCGTGTGCTGGTTCATCACCGACCGCGAGAACAAGGTCCCGGCGGACCAGGCGGCGCTTGGCGTGGGCCGGGCGCTGGCCAACGCGGGTTTCGCCGGCGGCGAGGTGCGGCGCGGGGAGACCGGGGGCCGGACCTGGCGGGCGGTGGTGAAAAACCACTCCGGCGAGGCGCAGCGACGCGCCTGGTGGATCGAGACCGGGGCGAACGCGAGCGAGCGGCGCCTGGTCGAGCTGGGGCCTGACGCGGTGGTGGAACTGAGCGGCGCCTGGCCGGCGGAGGCGGAGCGCGCGGTACTGCGGCTGGAGCCGGACGGTTTCGACGCGGATGACGCGCTGCCGCTGGTGCGGCCGGAGCCGAAGCGACTGAGCGCCCGGGTGGGCGTGGGCGGCGAGACGGGGGAGTTTTTTCGCCGGCTGCTGCGTGGCATCGAAGGCGTGGAGGTGGGGGCCTCGGTCTCGGCTACCCTGCGCGTGGTGGAGGAGGATGGGGCCGCGGCCACCTCCCCGGGCCCGGCGGTGGTGCTCGCGGCGGTCAAGACTGGCGCGGAAGGAGCGGAGCCGGCGGAACGCAAGCTGGTGCGCGCGCCGGTCGTGGCCGAACGCCATGCCTTGGTGGACGGCTTGAACTGGCAGGGCCTGCTCGGGCCGGGTGCGGCGGGTTTGAAGATGGCGGCCGACGACGAGGGTCTGCTGTGGCAGGCGGAAACCCCACTGGTCTGGCTGCGTCCGGGCGCCGGGGGCCGCCGGCAACTGGTGCTCAACCTGGAGTGGGCGGCGGGCAACGCGGGCCGCCTGCCCGCGACCGTGCTGCTGTTGCGGCGTTATGCGGAAACGGTGCGCGATGCGCAACCGGGGAGCCGGGCGGCGAATTTCGACGCCAATGGACGGGTGGAGATCGCGGAGGCGGACCGCTCGGGGGCGCATGCGGTCGCGGAGTGGAGCATGGTGACGGCGGCGGGCGCGCGGCGCGGAGTCGATGCGGCCGAGCTGGTGGTCCTGCGCGCGCCGGAGGAGGCGGGGTTTTTTGAGGTACACCGGGCCGACGAGATGCTGGTGCGCGGCGCGGCGCAGTTCGCGGACGCGCGGCAGGGGGATTTTCGGGAGGCGGGGCGCTTCCGCCGCGAGCCGCCTGCGGGCGAGTCCGATGCGACGCGGGCGCGCAACACCCAGGGCGATTCGCTGGCCGCGGTCTGGCTCGCGCTGGCGGGCGCGGCGCTGCTCTGGAGCTGGTGGCCGGGCATCGGCCCACGAAGCGACGCGAAGAAGTCCGAAAAGAAGAGGACGGAGGTGCGCGCATGAAGGTGGGTTTGGCTGCGCCCGAGTGGTTCTTCTTGGTGCCCGCCCTCGTCGCCCTGGGCTGGCGGGTGAAGACGCTGCGTCTGGGCGAGCCCCTGCGCGTGGTGGCGCTGGCCCTGCTGGTCCTGGCGCTGGCCGATCCGCAGGTGCGGGTGGGCGGCGGCGGCCTGGACCTATGGGTTCTGGTGGATCGCTCGGACTCGGTCGCGGGTCCGGCGGCGACCCAGGCGCCGGAGGTGGCGGCGATCTTGGAGAAGACCCGCGGTCGCGACGACCGGGTGTTTTACATCGACTACGCGGTCGACGCCCAGCGGAGGGACCAAGGCGACGCGGTGTTGCGGGGCGGCACGCACCGGACCAACACGGCCAACGCCCTCGAGTTCGCGCTTGGCCAGATGGGGGAGGGGCGGCCGGCGCGGCTGCTGCTGCTCGGAGACGGCTATGCCACCGAGCCGCTGGCGGAGGTGGCGGAAAAAGTCCTGCGGCGCGGCGTGCCGCTCGACTACCGGCTGCTGGGCGAGGGCCTGGCCGAGGACGTGCGGGTGGGCGCGGTGGAGACCCCGGCGCGGGTGCTGCCGGGGGAAGCCTTCCTGGTGGAGTTTTCGCTCCTCGGGCGCGGTGACGGCGAAGTGCCGTGGGAAGTGTGGCGCGGGGGCAAGGCGGCCGCCTCGGGCGTGGCGCGGCTGAGTAATGGCGCGGCGCGGGTGCGGCTGACCGACCGCCTGGGCGGCACGGGTGCGGTGCGCTACGAGGTGAGGATTGCGCCGAAAGTGGATGCGCATTCGGAGAACAACCTCGCCGGCTCCTGGGTGGAGGTGGCCGGCGGGGCGCGGGTGCTGCTCGTGACGAACTATTCGGACGATCCGCTGGCGCGGCTATTGGGCCAGCAGGGCCTGCGGGTGGAAGTGGCGGCGGAACCGGGCACGCTGACCGCCGCCTCGCTCACGGGGGCCCGGCTGGTGGTGCTGAACAACGTGCCGGCGCACCGGGTGGCAACGGATTTCCTGGCGGCGCTGGATTTTTTCGTGCGCGAACAGGGTGGCGGACTCCTGATGGTGGGAGGCGAAAACAGCTTCGGCTCGGGCGGGTATTTTTCCTCGGCGGTGGATCCGCTGCTGCCGGTCTCGATGGAGCTGCGCAAGGAGCATCGGAAACTGGCGACCGCGATGGCGATCATCCTGGACCGTTCGGGCAGCATGGCGGCCAGCGCGGGCGGCGGGCAGACCAAGATGGATCTCGCGAACACGGGCACGGCGCGGGCAATCGAGTTGTTGGGCAACTTCGACGCGGTGTCGGTGCACGCGGTGGACTCGGCCCCGCACGAAATCGTCGGGCTGGCCCAGGTGGGGCCGAACCGCCAGCGCATGCTGCAATCGGTACGGCGCATCGTGAGCACGGGCGGCGGCATCTATGTCTACGAGGGCCTGAAAGCGGGCTGGCGCGAGTTGCAGAAGGCCGAAACGGGGCAGCGGCACCTGGTGTTGTTCAGCGACGCGAACGATTCGGAGGAGCCGGGGGACTATGTGAATCTCCTCGCGGAGATGCGCGCCGCGGGCGTGACGGTGAGCGTGATCGGGCTGGGCAGCCGCTCGGACGTGGACGCGAAGCTGCTGGAAGACATCGCGGCCAGGGGCGGCGGGCGGATTTTCTTCAACTCGAATGCGGCCGAGCTGCCGGCGATTTTCGCGCAGGAGACGGTGTCGGTGGCGCGCTCGGCCTTCATAAAGGAGCCGACCGGCGCGGCCGGCACTCCCGGCTGGGTGGAGGTCGCGGCGAAGGCGCCGAAGTGGCTGTCCTCGGTGGACGGATACAACCTGAGCTATCTGCGCGAAGGCGCCACGGCTTCGCTCGTGACCACCGACGAATACCAGGCCCCGCTGGTGGCGACTTGGGCGCGCGGCGCGGGCCGGGTGGCGGCGGTGTCCTTCCCGCTGGGCGGAAACTATTCCAACAAGGCGCGAATGTGGCCGGACTACGGCGATTTCGCCCAAACGCTCGGCCGTTGGCTGGCGGGTGAGGACGCGCCGACCGGCATGGCCGTGCGGACTGCCATCGCGGGCGAGACGCTGACGGTGGAGCTCCTGCACGACGATTCCTGGGCCGGCCGGATCGCGCAAACGCCTCCGGTGGCGGCGCTGGCCGGCGAGGGCGGGGCCCGGCCGTTGACCTGGGAGAAAATCGAGCCGGGCCGTTTCCGGGCCACGGTGAAACTGGAACCCGGGCAGGCTGCGCGCGGCGTGGTGCGGGTGGGCGCCGCGGCGCTGCCCTTCGGGCCGGTGGCGGCCACGGGTTCGGCGGAATGGGCCTTTGACCGTGACGCCTTGTGCGAACTGCGCCAACTGGCGACACGCAGCGGCGGTGGCGAGCGCCTCGACCTCGCGGCGGTCTGGGACGCGCCGCGCCGCATCGAGGCGCGCAGTTTGCGGGTGTGGTGGCTGGCCGGACTGGTGCTCGTGCTGGTGGCGGAGGCGGCGGTGGCGCGCTGGGATGTGCGGCGGGCGCGGCGCTGGCGGGTGTGGAGCGCGGGGTGACAAGGGTCCGCCTGCGTGCCGCCTTCTGAGCTGAGCGGTTCAGTCCGGCAATTCCCGCACTTTGCGGGCCATGGCCTCCTCGATCACTGGCCGGCGGATCGAGCGCGATCCCCGACGTGCCGCTCGAAGACCTTTGAGCGTGGCGGTGAACTGGCCGGTGATCACGTGATAGGCCACCGCGGTGATAAATTCCCGCTTGCCCCGGATCAGGGGATAGCCGCGTCTCTGGTTTTCCCGGGCCGCTTGGTGTTGGCCCGTGGTCAGCAGGGGCAGCAGGGAGCGCGCCAGGGCGAAATGCGGTTCTTCCGTGCATCTTTCCCGGCCGGACAAGACACACTGGCCATGCTGCAGGGCCTGCTCAGGCTTCCCGAACCGGCAGGCTCCGAGGTCGGTGTGGGCGCGGGAGTGGGTTCGTTTTGAAGATTGCGTTGGCTAGGGGGGCTGGTGGGGTTCGCTCCCCTTAACGAAGCACCTTATTTTATGACGCCTGATTCCGCCTCGGTCGCCGCCGCGACCAATTCTCCCGATGCCTGGCCGGTCGCTGCGCGGCTGCTGGTCCGCTGGCTCGATGAGGAGGTCCGGGCCGACGCCCTGCTAGACACGGTGCAGCTCAGCGGCGGCGCCCGGGCGCGCTGCCAAAACCTGTTTTACGGGGCGATCCGCCACTACGGACGCATCGAGAATGTGATCGCCCGGCTGGTGCGGCTGCGTCCAAGGACCCGCGTGATGGCGGTTCTGCTGCTGGCCGGCTACGAACTGATCGAGGGTGGCGGCGAGGGGCACGCGGCGAAGGTCGGTCATCATGCAGTGTCGCAGACCAAGGCACTGGCGAGCGAATCCGAGGCACGTTTGGTCAACGCGGTCGTGCGCAAGCTGGCCGAGGCGCTGGCGGCGCAGACCGCCCCGGGCCGCATCGCGACGGCGGCGGCCTTGGGGGACTTTTTTTCCACACCCGAGTGGTTGGTGGAGCGCTGGCTTGCGCAGTTCGGTGCCGAGGGCACTCGGGCTTTGCTGGAATGGAACCTGAAACCCGCCCCGATGCATGCGCGCTGGCGGCTCAAGGAGGCTCCGGGCGCGGCGGAGGCGGAGTGGCTGGAGGCGACCGCGTGGACGGGTTGGTACACGGTGAAGAGCGGACACTGGACGGAGGTCGGGCGCGCCCTCTCCGAGGGAAAAATCTACCTGGCCGATCCGGGCACGCGCCTGGCTATCGAGGCGACGGCGCCGCAGCCGGGCGAGCGTATCATCGACGCCTGCGCCGCGCCGGGCGGCAAGAGCCTCGCCCTGGCCGATCGGATGGGCGAGGGGCTGCTGGTCGCGCTGGACGTCCCGGGCGCGCGCCACGAGCGCTTGGCGGAGAACTTGAAGCGCATCCCGACGGGAGTGTCGGCGAAACGGGTCGAGGGCGACCTGCGCCGCGCAACGGCGCTCATGGGCATGTCGCCGGGCACCTTCGACGCGGTGTTGGTGGATGCGCCCTGCTCGAATTCGGGCGTGATGCGCCACCGCGTGGATGTGAAGTGGCGCCTGCAGCCGGCGGACTTCGGCAAACACGCGAACCAGCAGATCGAACTGCTCACGGGTGCGGCGCGCTGGCTCAAGCCCGGCGGCCGCCTGGTTTACAGCACCTGCTCGATCGATGCGGAGGAAAACGCGGGTGTGGTCGCGGCCTTCTTGAAACGCCCCGAGGGCGCGGGCTTCCGCCAGGAGAGCGCGACGGTGGCGCTGCCTTGGGAGGCCGGCCACGACGGCGCCGGCGTGTGCGTGTTGCGCAAGGGGTGAGTTGCGGGCGGCGAGGCCCGAGCGGGACCGGATTCGATCGGCTCTTTGGCTTTGGAGCCGGCAAAAATCGTTTTGCGCATGCAAACGGTTTACCGGCAGATGAGGACATGCTTTCCGGCGTCCGCTCCCCGGGACTCTTTTCGCCCACGCGCTCGGCCCGTCTCCGCGGCCTGGCGTGCGTGTTGCTATCCGCCCTCGTCTTTGTGCCAGCGTGCGCGGGAGTGCCCGAGCCTGACGATCCGGCAGCGCCGTATCTGTATGAGGAAACACGCCAGCTCGTGCGGTTGGTCGAGGCGGCCGCAGCGCAGGTGGAGGCGCGCGGGGAGCGCGCTTTCGACGATTTCGCGAAGGCGGATTCGCGGTGGTTGAACGAGCAGCACTACTTTTTCATCTACGACGCGAAGGGCGTGTGCGTTTTTCACCCGATGTCGCCGCATCTGGTGGGGCAGGATCTCAGCGGCTTCCGGGATTTTTACCGCAAGCCGGTCATCGAGCGCATGACCGCGCTGGCGGCGCGGCCGGAGCCGTCGGCGGCGGAGTGGTTTTTCTACCTGTGGGAGGAGGGCACCCAGTTTTTCCCGATGTGGAAGAGCTCTTACGTGCGCAAGGCCATCACGCCCGCCGGCCGTGTGCTGCTGGTGGGCAGCGGCGTCTATAATCTGCGCGTCGAGCGGGAATTCGTGCGCCGGCAGGTGGACGCCGCCGCCGAGCTGATGCTGGCCGAGGGACGGGAGACGGCGTTTCGCGCCTTCAACGACCTCTCCTCGCGTTTCGTTTTTATCAACACCTACATTTTCGTGCTCGATCTGCAGGGACGCGCTCTGGTGGACCCGGCCTTTCCGAGCCTGGAGGGACGCAGCCTGTTGGGTTTTCGCGATTCGGTGGGGCACCTCGTGGTCCAGGAGATGCTCGAGAAATTGCGCGACGCCGACGAAGCCTGGGTGCAATACAAGTGGCCGCAGCCGGGCAGCCGGACGCCGAGTCGCAAGGTCGCCTACATCCGCAAGGTGAAGCTGCCGGACGGCGAGCTGATCGTGGGCTCGGACTTCTTCATGGCCTCGCCGATTTGGATGCGGCTGTAGCACGAACTTTATCGATCTCAGGACCGATCCTCTTGAACCACAGATTTGCACGGATGAGCACAGATAAGAGCCCTGGGTTTGGTCATCTGTGTTTATCGGTGTGATCCGTGGTTAGAAATTCCCGAAGCCTCCGCCGAATTTTCCATGCCCCGTAAACCCGCCGCCCTCCTTTACGGTCCCGACGATTGCCCGCCGCGCGGGGTGTTGTTCCTGCTCGCGGTGCAGCACAATTTCCTAATGGCGAGCACGCTGCTCCTGCCCGTGGTGCTTATCTCGGAGTTGGGCGGCGGGCCGGTGGAGGTGCGCAACGCGGTGGGGCTGACGATGATCGCGGCCGGGCTCGGCACCGTGTTGCAGGCCAGCCGGCGCATCGGTTCGGGCTACCTTTGCCCCAACCTCTGCGGACCCAATTTTTTCGCCGCCTCGGCGGAGGCCGCCTGGCTGGGCGGGATGCCGCTGATGCGCGGCATGACGATCTTGGCCGGGCTTTTCGAGACGCTGCTCGCGCCGCTGCTCAAACATGTGAAATTCCTTTTTCCCACCGAAGTCACGGGGCTGGTGGTCTTCATGGTCGGCGTGAGCCTGGTGCCGGTGGGGGCCTCGAAGTTCCTCGGCATCGACTACGCGGGCGACCCGATCCGGCCCCTGGTGCTGGCGGTGGCGGCGGCTACCTTTTTCACCATGGCGGCGATCAACGTCCGCGGCGGGCGGCGGCTGAAGCTCTACAGCGTGCTCATCGGGCTCGTGGCCGGCTACGGCCTCTCGGCCGCAACCGGCCTCTTCGGCGCGGCCCAGTGGGAGCAGCTTTGTGAGGCGCCGTGGTTCGCGCTGCCCTTCCATCACGGTCTCTTCGACCTGCGTTTCGAGTGGTCGCTGCTCCTGCCCTTCGCGATCGTGTCGATCTGCGGCTCGCTGAAATCGATGGGCAACCTCATCTCCGCGCAGAAAGCCAACGACGAGGACTGGAAGGAGGCGGACATGACCAAAATCTCCCGGGGCATCTTCGCGGACTCCCTGAGCGTAATCCTTTCGGGCGTGCTCGGCGGGATGGCTACCGACACCTCCTCGAGCAACGTGGGCCTGAGCCAGGCTTCGGGGGCGACGAGCCGCGCGATCGGTTTTGCGGCCGGCGGCCTGTTCGCGCTCTACGGGTTCTCGCCGAAAGTGACCATGCTGCTCTCGCTCATGCCCCAGCCGGTGATGGGGGCGATCGTGGCCTTCGTCACCTGCTTCATGATGCTCTCCGGCTTGCAGATCCTGCTCTCGGCCAAGCCGCAGCCGCGCACCTTTTTCGTCGTCGGCGTGTCGCTCTTCTTTGGATTGAGCCTCGACATCATGCCGCAGCTCTACAGCTCGATCCCCGGCTGGCTGCGGCCGATTTTCCAATCCTCGCTCACCTTGAGCGCGATCCTGGCCGTCATCCTGAACCAGGTCCTGCGCGCGCCGGCGGCGGCGGAGCCAGGCGGGAAGTAGGAGGCGGTTCAAAACGTCGGATTTTTAACGCGAAGGCGCGGAGCCAAGCCCGCAAAGGTCGCAAAGGAAGGCATCCGTCGCCGATGCGTGCCGGTCTTTCTTCGCGTTAAATCCGATTCCGGGATGCTACAGCGCCAGGCTGTCGCCGGGGCGCAGCGCCTGCACGCGGTGGCCGCGCTCCGCGGCGGCCTTGGCGAAGGCATCGGGATCCTGCGCGATGGGCGGCCAGGTGTTATAGTGCATGGGCACGGCGAGGTCGGGCTTGAGAAGGTCGAGCGCTTCGAGGGCATCGTCCGGTCCCATCGTGAAGTTGTCGCCGATGGGCAGCAGGGCGGCATCGAGGCCACCCTTGCCGATGAGCTGCATGTCGAGAAAGAGGCCGGTGTCGCCCGCGTGATAGAGGCGCCGGTCGTCTGCCTCGACGAGAATGCCGCAGGGCACGCCCAGGTAGATAGGATTGAGGCCCGCGTTGAGCGAGGAGGTGTGGTGGGCGATGGTCAGCTTGACGCGCCCGAAGGGGAAGCGGTGAGCGCCGCCGGGATTCATCCCGTGGGTCTTGGCGCCCTTGGCGCCGAAATACTCGGCGATCTCGAAGTTGGCGACGATGGTGGCGTTGTTGGCCTTGGCGATCTCAAGCGCGTCGCCGGTGTGGTCCTCATGGCCATGCGATAGCAGGATATAGTCGCACCGCACCTCGGAGGCCTTGATGGAGGCGAGCGAGTTGTCCGTGAGAAAGGGATCGATCACGATCCGCGCGGTAGCGGTCTCGACGAGGAAACAGGAGTGGCCGTAGTAGGTGATTTTCATGGGGCGGGGGAGAAAGGAGAGAAAGGGAGACGCGGTCGAGGCGCGGAGCGCGATGCCGTGGACGATAAACGCGGGAGCTGAGTTTTTTCCAACCGCACCGAGGCCTTTTTATAAAAACTCCAGCTTCCCAAAAGTGGGTTGGGTCTTCACCCCACGTGTAAGCCGTTAGGCATTAATACGATCGTGTAAAAAGGATCCGGCTTTTGTGAAAAATCGCCGCTAAGCTTGCGCAAGTACCTGCAAAACCCCGGCTTCTTAGGGAGGCCGGTGAAAGGAGCATGAAAGCCGGCCGCCCGATACCGTTGCCAATGCGGATGGGTCATAGTGGCGGCTTTCCGGCGACGACGGCCTCCGGGGCCTTTGTCGCCGCCCTTTCCTTTTTCCAATGCCTGCCCGTTCTGTATCTCGTTTCGTCCTGTTCTTCGCCGGTCTTGCGATGGCCGCGCCCCTTGCGCGCGCCGCCATCGCTTTCAGCCAGGCCAGTCCCGGCAATATTTTTTCCGCCAACGAAGCCGTCGGCATCCCGCTTGCCTGCGATGGCGACCGTCTCGAGTGCACGGTGACGGACTTCTCCGGGGCCACCGTGCGGCAGTGGAGCGTCGTCCCCTCGGCGGGCGGCGCGGTCCTCCTGCCCGAGCTCGGACGCCGGGGCTATTTCGACCTGCGCGTGGTCGAGAAATGCGGCGCCGCCGTGCTCTCGGAAAAAACCACCAGCTTCGCGGTTCTCGCGCCGATCGATGTCGCGGCGCTGGCGGATTCGCCTTTCGGGGTGCAGACGCATGGCGCGCAAGGCGGCAGCCCGGCCGCCTACGGCCTGCTGGCACGAGCCGGAATCGCGCATTTCCGTGACGAGCATTATTGGAGCTGCGTCGAGCCGGCGCCGCTGGCTTATCAGTATCCGAAAACCTTCGAGGCGTTCATGGCCGCGGCTGCGGCAGCGGGGCTTCAGCCCCCTCTGATGACCCTCGACTGGGCCAATCCCTCCTACGATTACAGCCAGGGCATGTTCACCGCGCCCTACACCGAGAGCGGCCGGCTCGGTTACGCCAACTACGGCGCCGAACTCGTGCGCCATTATCCGGCGCTGAAATACGTGGAGGTGTGGAACGAATACAACGCCGGCACCTTCATCGCGGGTCCGGCCACCACCGCCAAACCTTCCTATTACAAGCTCATGCTCGAGCAGGCTTGTTTGCGCATCAAGGCCGCCCGGCCCGACGTGAAGATCGTGGCCGGCGCCACCGTGCCGGTCGCGCACGGGTTTCTCCGCGACGTTTTCGCGCAGGGTGCGATGCCCTTCCTCGACGTGGTCTCGGTGCACCCTTACCGCACGACTCCGGCCGGCGTGGAAACCGAGATCGCCGAACTGCGCGAGCTGATCAAACGCAACAACGGCGGCGTGGAAAAACCGATCTGGGCCACCGAATTCAGCCGGGAGGTGAAAAACGCGGCCGAGCAAGGCGAGGCCGCGACCTACCTGGCCCAGATTTGTACGCTGCTGCTCAGCCAGCGGGTGGAGCGGATGTACTATTACGTCGCGCTCGACGATGCGTCCTTTCCGTACCGGGGCTTGCTGGGCTCGCCCAACGATGTGCGGGGCGCCTTCACGCCGCATCCGGCCTACGTGGCCTATGCGAACCTGATTCGCCAGCTTAACGGCTGCAGCTACCAGTCGCGTTTCGCAGGCACGGCGTCCTCGACTTATGCGTTTCGGTTTCAGCGCGGGGCTGACCGCGTCAACGTGCTCTGGGCGGAGAAACCCATCACGGTGACGTTGCAAACCTCCTCATCGGTGGTCGTCACCGACATCATGGGCGAGGCGAAGGTCCTCGCGCCGGTGGACGGCCTGATACGTCTCACGCTGGGCCGCAACCCGCAGTACGTGGAAGGTCCGGTGGATGCCGTCATCGAGTTCGACAATCCCTTGCTCGCCGATTCGGCGTCGGGCTACGGCGCCATGCAGGGCGGCTTCGGCTGGACCTACGGCTATGTCGCGCAGGCCTCCACCGCGGTCTATGACCCGACGCGTTTCACCGCGATGCGCTGGGATTATTGCGGGAGCGATGCCGTGTGCTGGCTGACTGGCCGTTATCACTTCATTTCGGTCGAGCAAATGCATCCGAGTTCGAACTGGGCGGTGCGCCGCTGGACCAGCTCCGTGGCGGCGACGGTGAGCCTGTCGGGCCGCGTAAGCCGAGGCAAAAACGGCGACGGCGTGAACGTGGGCATCTACGTGGATGGCCGCCGGGTTTACGGCAAGTTCCTGCCTCCGGGCAGCTCGGAGGACTACGTGGTGGACGATGTCGCTATCGCTGTCGGCAGCAAAGTGGATTTCACGGTCAACCAAGCCGGCGAGAACAGCTTCGATTCCACGCTGTTCACCGCGCAGGTGACGCGGAGGTAGGCCGGGGCTGGCAACGAAACGAAGCTAGCCAGGCTCCGAGCGGGGCTGCGAAGAGGGGGACGAAAAGGGTGATCGGGTCAGGCCCCGGCGGGGTCTTCCTGCTTTGACCATCGAGCAAAAGGAGCAGCGCCAGGAAAAAGGAGTATCCATAAAAAACGTAGAGCGGAGCCCGCCTGTCACGGCTCCTCTTCCCGACGAAGTAGGCCGCCGTGAAAAAAGACAGCCCGTAGAGCGACCCGTGCAGAAAGGGGCTGTCGAGCAGGCTGACAGGCAGCGACTTTTTGCCTCCGCCGGTTCCCGAGATAGGGATCAGAAACAGAAACGAATTGAGTCCGAGCAGCCCAAGCCAGCAGAAGAGGCCGCCCACCCACGCCACCGCGGCGATGGCCAAGCCGTTCCAGGATTCCGGGGGCGGATTGTTTGCGGAGCTCATTCAGGAATGGTGGAGGCAGCCGATTGCTCCGCTCAGTGGTCGTGGCCGGCGTAGATCCACATCGGTTCGGTTTTGCCGGCGCGTTCGAAGCCGCATTTTTTATAAAAACCGATCGCCCGGCCGTCGGCGACCAGCAGCTGCTGGTGAAAGGCTGCGTATTTTTCCGTCATCCGGCGGACGATTTCGCGGCCGATGCCCTGGCCTTGAAACTCCGGCAGGACGACCAGGTGCGGATAATAAACGACCAGGAAGCCGTCCGAGAGGGCGTTTCCCAGCCCGACCAAACGTCCCCCGCACCAAGCGGTGATCAGCGAATGCGAGGCGAGCAGCGCGCTCTGCAGCAATTTACCTTTTTCGGCGGAGGACCACAGGTTTGCACGGTAAAGCGCGAGGAGCTGGTCGAGCGGCAGATCACGGTCTTCTTTGTAGATAAAGGACATTGGATGGAGGGAGCCGGGAGCGTGCTGGTTTACGGCTAAAATTCCAGGCATGTCGGAGGATAAGCCGGGCGCCGCGTTCCGGCCCGGTCGGGACCCATCCGTTGCCCGAAACTTTGGGTACGGCTGCCGGTCTGAGTTTCCCTGCGCATGAAAACGATCCGTGTCCATATCCCGTGGCCCGAGGGGCTGCATCTGCGGCCCGCCGCCCGTATCGTCGAGGTGGCTCACCGGTTTCATTCCGAGGTTCGCCTGCGGCTGGGTGAACGGGTAGCCGAGGCGGGAAGCATCCTGAGCCTCGTCATCTTGTGCGCCACGCTCAATGCCACGGTGGATATCGAGGCGAGCGGCGACGATGAGCAAGAGGCGGTGCGGGCGGTGGCGGCCTGCTTCGAACCGCCGACCGATCTGCCAAGCTGAGCGGCAGCAGGGCCGAACCCGGCAGGATGCCGGCGCCTCCGGTGGGGGCGCGGCCTACTTTGCACGCAGATTTTTCTTCACCGCGGAGCAGCCGCAGCCTTCGCCCTCGGAGCTGCAGCCGCCGGAAGCGCGACGGCGGCGCTTGCGCCAGACGGGGATCAGCAAGCCCAGCGCCGCGAGGAACACCGTCAAGAAGGCGAGGGGAGTTTGCCAGTCGGCGGGCATGCGTATGAGCGGGAGTTTTTGACCGTGGGTAGCGCGGAGGGGAGCGGATAAAAGACAGATGGATTAATTTTCAGATTCCCCGACGAAGTTAACCACGGATTACACGGAGAGCACGGATACAGAGAATTCAAATCCAACGCCCGCCTTCTGAGACGGGACGGACCGCAAACCTGCAAGACCTTGCTTACCCATGTTCATCCGTGAGATTCGCGGTTCAAATTGAGGGATTCCGGTTATCCGCGTCTACCTGCACAATCCGCGGTCGAATGGGATGAATCTCAATGACCCAACGCGTGGCCGACCTGGTAGATGACGAAGCAGGCGAGCCAGGCGAAGCCCGTCATGTAGGCGAGTTGGAAGAGCGGCCATTTCCAGCCGTTGGTCTCGCGCTTCACCACCGCGATGGTGCTGATGCACTGCATGGCGAAGACATAAAATACCATCAGGTTGAGGCAGATCAGCGGGGTGAAGAGCTTCGTGCCGTCGGGGCGCTCGGCGGCACGGATGGCGTCGCGCAGGCTGGTCTGGTCCGCTTCCTCGTCGCCGGTCTCCTCGACCGAGAAGATGACGCCCATGGAGCTGTTGAACACCTCGCGGGCGGCGAAGGACTGGATGAGGCCGATGCCGATGCGCCAATCGAAACCGAGCGGTGCGATGAGAGGCTCGATCAGATGGCCGGCCCGGCCGGCGTAGCTGTAGGCGAGCGGGTCCTCGGTCGTGACGGCATCGGGCGCGACCGCGGGCTCGGTGACGGGGACATCGGGGCCGGGACTGACGGTGTCGACTATGGGTTGGCGCGGCGCAGCCTCGGGGCCTTCCGGCGGCTTGGGGTAGTTGGCGAGGAACCAGAGCACGATGGAGAGCGCGAGGATCACCGTGCCGGCTCGCTTCACGAAGATAAAACCGCGCTCCCACATCTGGATCAGCACATCGCGCAGGCGGGGCAGGCGGTAGGGCGGCAGCTCCATGATCATGAGCGGAGGCGCGCCGCGCAGGAGCGTCTTCTTGAAAAGCCAGGCGAAGAAAAAGGCGCCGAAGGTCCCCAGGAAATACATGAGGAGCATGAGCCCCACCTGGGTGCCGACCGGGACCTCGTTGGCGCTGACGAGCGCGGCGATGAGCAGCAGGTAAACCGGAAGACGTGCGGAGCAGCTCATGAAGGGCGCCACCAGGATCGTCGCGAGGCGGTCCTTCGGCTCCTCGATGGTGCGCGCGGCCATGATGCCGGGAATGGCGCAGGCGTAGGAGCTGAGGAGCGGGATGAAGGAGCGGCCGTTCAGGCCGACCTTGCTCATGACGCGATCCATGATGAAGGCGGCGCGTGCCATGTAACCGGTGCTCTCGAGCAGGCCGATGAAGAGGAAGAGGATCAGGATCTGCGGGAGGAAGATGATCACGCCCTCGACGCCGGCGATGGCGCCGTCGATAACGAGGTCGTGGAAGGCGCCCGGGGGAATCCAGTTGGAGACATGTCCGGACACGAAGGCGACCAGGCTTTCGATCCAGCCCATGGGGTAGCCGGCCAGGGTGAAGATGCCGAAGAACATCGTCGCCATGATCGCTCCGAAGATGAGCCAGCCCCAGACCGGGTGAGTGACCACGGCGTCGATCTTGTCGCTGAGCGCGAGGACGGAGCCGGCGCTCGTCTGGACGCCGCCGGCGGGATGAAGGACGGTTTCGCGGGCGAGCTGGCCGATGGCGTCGTAGCGGGCGGAAACGAGCAGGCCGGAGCAGTCGACCTGGTCGGCGGCCCAGCGAGTCTTCCACGTTTCGAGGATGCGGCCGGTGGCGGGGGAAAGCGGAGTGGAGCCGGCGACGCGGACCGGATCGATATCGGTGAGGAGAAGCAGGGCCTCGGCGCGCGCGACGAGAGGAGCCTTGCCGTCGTTGGCGGTGAGCGAAGCCTGCAACTCGGCGACGGCGGAGGCGAGGGGGGCGGGAATATCCCAGGCGTGGCGCGGAAGCGGCAACTCATGGCGGGAGAGGGCGAGTTTGAGCTCGAGGATGCCCTTGCCGTTGGCGGCCTCGCAGGGAATGACCGGAATGCCGAGTTCGTGCTCGAGGCGGGCGGTGCGTACGGTGAGGCCGGCCTGGGAGGCGAGGTCCATCATGTTGAGCACGAGGATGACCGGCCGGCCCAGATCGAGGATCTGGTGAACGAGATAGAGGTTACGCTCGAGGTTGGTGGCGTCGGCGATGCACACGATGCGATCCGGCATCGGCGTGTCGGCTCGGCGGCCGAGGAGCACGTCGCGGGTGACGGCCTCGTCGGGGGAGCGGGCGGCGAGCGAGTAGGCGCCGGGCAGGTCGATCAGGGTGAGCGGCTGGCCGTGCTGGGTGTAGGCGGTACCGACCTTGCGCTCGACGGTGACGCCGGGGTAGTTGCCGATTTTCTGCTTAAGGCCGGTGAGGGCGTTGAACAGGGTGGATTTACCGCAGTTCGGATTGCCCACGAGGGCGTAGACCGGGGCGCGGTGGGTCGGGTGCGCGGTAAGGTGGCTCATTTGCGCGCCCCGGTAATGACCAATGACGAATGACCAATGACCAATGGGGAAAACGCGGGGGCGGCTTCCTGGGCGAATGAGGAATACATGGCGAGAGGGAAAGGCTGGAGGGAAGGGGAGGTCATCACGACGACGTCATCCATTGGTCATTGGACATTGGTCATTCGTCATTCCGCCGACGGCGCCGCGCCGTCGGCGGCGACCTCCACGAGGGCTGCCTCGGACTTGCGGAGCGAGAGGCGGTAGCCGCGGACCTGGATCTCGATGGGATCGCCGAGCGGAGCCACGCGGACCAGCGTGACGCGCGTGCCGGGGAGGAGGCCCATCTCGCGCAGGCGGATGAAGGCCGGGCCAATCTGCGGATAAGACTTGATGAGCGCGGAGGCGCCGGGTTGGAGCTGGGCGAGATTGGTTGCGGACATGCGATGGGCGAAACGAGGGGAGTTGGAAGGTGAAAACGAAGTCCTCCGGGACGCGCCGGGCGGGTCGAGAAGCCAGGCCCCGCTCAGACGCGCAGGCCGGTGGGCTCGACAAGAATCCGGGCGGCGGCCTCGTGGCTGAGGGCGAGGCGGCAGCCGTTCACGACGCAGATGAAGGGGCCCTTGCCGCCGATCTTGGTGACGAAGGCGCGTTCTCCAAAGCCCATCTCACGAATGCGTTGGCAAAAAGAAACCTCGCCGGTGAGGGCACATACACGGCCGGATTCGCCCGCCGGGAGTTGGCAGAGTGGGAGCGGTTCGGGATGAAGGCGATCTAGGACGGCGGGCATCGAAGCCATCGAAGATTGAGACTCAGTCTTAATCGGTCAATGGGAGTTTGTGCGGAATGCACGGAAAGTAACACAGGGCAGGCGGAGGGAATAAGGGAGTGAGGGAATGGGGAAGGCGGTGGCCGGCCGGGGGCGAAGTGGGCGGGAATCTTTGTAAGAAAAGGACGGCATCGGCATCTAATGATGCGAACACGGTGATGAACGACGACCACACGGCCTGCTTCGAGGAGTGGCTCCACGCCCACAGCGCGGTATTGTACCACGTCGCCAACGGTTTCGCGGCGGGCGCGGACCGGGACGATTTGATGCAGGAACTGCTGCTCGCCGTGTGGAAGGCCGCGCCGGCCTTCCGCGCGAGCGCGAAGCCATCGACGTTCATCTATCGCGTGGCGCACAACGCCGCGCTCACCTGGAAGCGTACCCAAAAAAACTACCGGAAGCGCATCGAGGGCTTCGACGCGTCGCCGCTGCGCGAGCGGCAGGTGGCGCCGGAGACCTCGTCGCGCGAACGGGAGACCCTGGAGCTGCTTTACGAGGCGATCCGCCGGCTGCCGCCGCTGGACCGTTCCTTGGTCCTGCTCCAACTGGACGGCGTCAGCTACGCCGAGATGGCGGCGATCCACGGGCTCGGTGAAGGCAATGTCGGGGCGCGTCTGACCCGGCTGAAGCAAAAATTATCGGACGCGATGAAGGAGGTCTCGGATGAACTTCGATGACATTCAGAAAACGTGGCGTTCGCCACACAACCAGCCGTCCGCGGCACAACTCGAAAAAGATAAAATGAAATTCCTAAACGACCTGCGCAAACGCCACCGGGGAGAGATCATCTTCATGATCTGGATCCTCGTCGTGCTCACCGTCCTGACCGGCGGTCTCGTCCTCCATCTGGTCCGGCCGGATCCCGCGAAACCGCCCACCGATCTCGCCCGGGAGTGGGGAAGCCTGGCCTTGCTGGCGCTGCCCTGGCTGTGCCTCGGCGTGTTCTACAAGAAGTTTCGCGAACATCGCGCCCGGCACGATCGGCCCGAACGCTCCATCCGGGCGAGCGTCGAGGCGCTGCTGGACGACAGCCGGGTGGAGTCCGAACGCTACAAGTGGGTGGGGCGGCTGTGCGCGGCCGTGGTGCTGGTGATGCCGCTGTGCGTCTACCAACTGCGGGCGGCGGGCAAGGCCGGCGACGAAATCCTGGTGCCGGCCTTCGTGGTTTTGCCCACCCTGATGCTGGGGATCTTTGTCGCGCTGCGCGTTTATCAGCGCCGGGTATTGCTTCCCCGCCAGCGGGAACTCGAGGCGCTGCTCGCCACCTACGGCGAGGGGTAAGAGATGCGGACAGGCGGTAGACTGCCTCTGAAGGCGCGTCGGGAGGGCACCTGGCTCGAGGTGACCTGGACGGACGCGAAGGGACGAGTGACCCAGGCGCGCGGCGTGATCGGCGAGGGCCAGTGGCGCGCCCTCACGCTCTCCGATGGCGGGGGATGGATGGTGGAGTATGGACGCTTCGTGTTGGGGCGGAAGACAGAGCGCTAAACGACCGGGGGTTAACCACGGAGGACAGGGAGGGCCACAGGAGAAGAGACAGAGGTATGCCTACGGCGTGGTTCCTATTGAGATCGGAAATATAGAAACCGCTAAATGGCGCTAGGCGCTGTCTTCGAAATAATCCAGCGCTCTGCTGAAGCCCTGCGGGCGGTCGGGAAATCAGGCTGGGCCGGCGTTGGCCTCGGTGGCACCTGCCTCCGGCCCGCCTCCACCTCGGCCGCCTTGGCCGAGCCTGGTTTCCCGACCACGGAGCACCGGTCTATTTCGAAGACAGCGCCTAAAGGACGCTAAGCCGGAAAGGATCGAACCGGCCTAGCTTCAGGAGAGCGGGTTGAGGTGACGCGAGAAATCCATCGCGCTGTGCAGAACGCGCACGATTTGGAGTGTTGATTTGTACACTCGGAACAGGATCACGTGCTTTCCCTCCACGGCGAGTTGCAGCCGGGGAAGAGATCGGGGCGGGATCGGTAGGGCGTGGGGTTGGCGAGGATGGATTCGAACTTCTCCCACATGCGGTCGAGATAGACGGTCTCCTGCGCGGGACCCCATCGCTCAAGCGTATAGGCTCGGATGGAACGTAGGTCGGCCAGGGCGGCCGGCGTGATCTCGAGTTTCACCTTTCCCCGCGTACAAGGGCGGCGAAGGCTTTTTTAGAGGTAACCGGGATGGCTTCTCCGGCTTCAAGCTGGGCGTAGCCGATGGCGGCTTGGGCGCGGAGCCAGTCGTTTTCACTTTCCTGGCGCAGCGAGGCCCGGAGTGCTTCGCGAATGACCTCGCTGGCGTTGTTGTAGAGTCCGGATGCGACCTTGGCCTGGACTATTTTCTCCAACTCGGGAGTGAGCGAGATATTCATGCCGCAGGATGCAAACTTTGGCAAAGTCTATCAACTTGGCTAGGCGGTGTCGTCGAAATAGATCAGGCCGGCGTGGGAGCAAAACCTGGCTCG
>CBINGR010000012.1:0-107540 GCA_966250295.1 uncultured Akkermansia sp.
AGCTCGGCGTTCGACAGGCCCAATACGCGGCGCAGCACGGCGTAGCTTTCGGCGATCAGTTGCATGTCGCCGTACTCGATGCCGTTGTGCACCATCTTCACGTAGTGGCCGGCGCCGTTTTCGCCGATGTAGGTGGTGCAGGGTACGCCGCCCTTGACGGGCTTGCCGGGCTTGGCGCCGAGGATCGGCTTGCCCGTGTTCTTGTCGACCTTGGCCGCGACGGCCTTCCAGATGGGCTCGAGATGCTTAAAAGCAGCCTTGTCGCCGCCGGGCATGAGGGAGGGGCCGAAACGCGCACCCTCTTCGCCGCCGGATACGCCGGAACCGATGAAGAGGAGGCCTTTTTCCTTGAGGGCCTTTTCGCGGCGGATGGTGTCGGTCCAGAGGGCGTTGCCGCCGTCGATGATGATGTCGCCCGGCTCGAAAACGGCGGTGAGGCCGTCGATCACCGCGTCGGTGGGCTTGCCTGCCTGGACGAGGATGATGGCCTTGCGGGGCTTGGCGAGGGACTGCGCGAACTCCTCGAGGGTCTTGGTCGCGACGAGGCCGCCCGGGGTGTTGGGGTTCTCGGCGACGAACTTGTCGGTCTTTTCGGTGGTGCGGTTGTAGACCGAGATCCGGAAGCCGTGATCGGCGATGTTCAGGGCGAGATTCTGACCCATCACGGCGAGGCCGATGAGTCCGATGTCGGAGTGCGTCTTGGGCGTCTTGGGCATGGTTGGAAAAGGAAAAGGTCAAGCGCTAGGCGGGAGGTCCTCAGGAACCAACCTCATTTTCCCGCAAACGTGCTCATGCCGACGGTGAAACCGGTTAATGAGCCGGTTTTGTGCTAGCCGCGGCGGCGATGCTCCAAGCCAGCGATAAGCAGACTCGCCGCTTGTCCGCCGTAAAAACATCGTCATGTCAGTGGCCGCTTCGAAGGCCTTTCCGCCCGCGCTAACTTCCCCACCCCGTCCATGGTTTCCGCCACGTGTCTTGGTTCCATGTGTTGCCTGCGCCGTTTCGGCAAAGTCTTGGTGTTTGTCGGGTGCCTGCTCGGGCTTCGCCTCTCCGCTCCCGCGAAGGACGCCGGCGGGGGCGAGCCCGGCCAGGGCGCGGACGTGAGCCTCGCGATCTCGGCCGACACCGTCACGCTGGCGAACGGCGTGATCCGGGCCGTGATCGAGAAGAGCACCGGCAAGATCGTGAGCTACGTGTTCGACGGCACCCAAATGGTCGATCCCGGCAGCCACGTCTACTACAGCATGGACGGAGGAAGAGACTATGAGGTGCCCTCGGGCTGCGTTTTTTCGGTCGTGGCCCGGACGACCGACATGGTGGAGATTTCCTGCCGCCGCGACTGGAATGAAAAGGCCGGGCACAAACACGCCTTCGACGTAGACCTGCATTACGTTCTCCGCCGGGGCGACACGGGGCTCTACGCCTATGCCGTCCTCGACCACCCCGTTACGTATCCCGGCGCTTCGGTGGGCGAGCTACGCATGGTCTGGAAGCTTCCGTATTCGAGTTCCAAATACGTTTTTGACCACGCTTACGTGGACGAACTTCGGAACCGCGAGATGCCTTCGTTGCTCGACTACAAGCAGGCGGCGCAGACCGGCATTGCGGAGATCGTCCGGCTCGCCACCGGTAAGTTCGCGGGCGAATACGACGGCAAATATTCCTATTCCGCCCGTTACTCCGAAATCGGAACCTGGGGCATGGCCAGCGAAAGCCTGCGCAAGGGGGCATGGATCGTGTTGGGGGGGCAGGACTATTTCAACGACGGCCCGACGAAGCAGGACCTGACCCTTTCGGAAAGTTACCTGCTGCTCCATTTCGGACGTAATCACTACAATGGCACCCCCATCCGGGTCACCGCGGGAGAACACTGGCACAAGCTCTTTGGCCCCTTTCTGCTCTACTGCAACCGCACCAGCGCGTTCAGCGAGCCCGGCGGGGCGCTCTGGGCCGACGCCCGGGCCCAAGTCGCGGCGGAACAGGCCGCCTGGCCCTATGCATGGCTCGTCAACGAGGACTATCCCGCCGCCGCGAACCGCGGGACAGTGACCGGCAGGCTCGTCATCACCGACGCCTTAAAACCGTCCGTCAGCGCCGCCGGTGCGCAGGTCGGGCTCGCTCCCGCCGGGGCCAGCGACTGGCAGTTCGAAGCCAAGGGATACCAATACTGGACCCGCGCCGACACCGACGGAAACTTCAGCCTGTCCGGAGTACGACCGGGCGCTTATACGCTCCATGCCTTCAACGACGGCGTGGTGGGTGAGTTCTCCAAGCCCGCTGTCGCGGTCGCGGCCGGCGAAACCAACGCCCAGGGCACGCTCGCCTGGGAGGTTCCGCACGCCGGCGCGAGCATTGCCTGGGAGATCGGCGTGGCTGATCGGACCGCGCGCGAATTCCGCCATGGTAGCGACTACTTTCACCCCTATCTCTGGGACAAATTCGGCACTGAATTCGAGAATCCCCTGGTTTACACCATCGGCACCAGCACGCCGGCAAGGGATTGGAACTACGTTCAGTGCGCTCTTCCCCGCAGTACCGGCAGCGGCGTCGCTTCTTATTCCGACTGGCGGTGGCTGGTGGACTTCGATCTCGATGCCGTGCCTCCCTCCGGCAATGCCACGCTCACGATCGCCTTCGCGAGCGCGCACCAGGCGCGCCTATGGCTCCATGTGAATGGCGGCCAGTCCATCCGGATCGCACCGCCGGTCCAGGATGGCAACGCCCTCCTCCGTCAGGGCATTCACGCCAAATATTCTCATGTGAACATTCCGATCCCCGTCTCCCGCCTGAAACGGGGGCGCAACACGTTCACGTTCCTTTTCTCGGCCACGGACCAAAGCTCGCATGTCATGTACGATTACCTGCGACTCGAGCTGCCTGCCCAGCCGGCCATGGCTCCCTGATGCCCACGCCAGTGCGCGGCGCCTTTCGCCTTTCGCCGCACCGGCGTTGCGCCTAGCCTGTCGCCGCCATGCTCGACGAACGCGAACATCCCGATGCCCCGCGCCAGCAGCTGAAGAAGCCCGCCTTCCCCATCGGGGACGCGCTTCGTTCCTACCTGCGGCGCACCCGGCGCGAACGCGAGCTGCCCGTGACCTACGAACGCCTGCGCCGTTTCTCCGACAGCGTGCCGCTCTCCGACCGCCGCGGCCGCCCCACCCTCTGGGAAAGCGTCTTCTACGACCGCCTGGAAATGAAGCCGCTCCACGATGATCTGAAACGCGTTTACGCCATCTTGCGCGTCGATGGCGACCTCTCGGTGATGCAGCACCTCTACATCGACCGGATCGACTTTTGCGCCTTCGGCAACTCGGCGCCTTTTCGGATCCGCATCGTCAACGCCTACAACGACAATCCCGATCACTTCTATGTGAAGCGCGGCGATGCCTCCCGCATCTACGGCCTCGAACTCGAGCACCTTCTCTCGCCCAACCGCCTCAACTACCTCACTTGCGGCTCGACGCTGGTGGAGGAGCATATCGCGGGCATCCCGGGCAACGAATTCATCGAGCGCTGGCTGCATAGCCCCGAAATCCGTCCGATCCGCCTGGCCAAGGAACTGGTCAAATTCAACGAGCGCTGCTTCGTCCGGCTGCTCGGCGACATGCGGGCCTACAATTTCGTCGTGGTCGTGACGCCCGACTTCGAGGACGCACAGATCCGCGTTCGCGCGATGGACTTCGACCAGCAGAGTTACGAGGGCCGGCTCAACCTCTACCGCCCGCAGTTCTTCAAGGACAACAACCCTCTCGCCCTTTTTTGTGCGAAACACCTGCGCATCGAGACCGCCCGTCAATACCAGCGCGAGGAACAGGTCCTCATGCTTCAGCGCGCAGCGGTGACGGAGGACCGCCTGGCGTTGCTGCTCACCGCGATGTCCGGCGATCCCCTTTCTCCGTCGGCCCATGTCCACGAACTGCGCGAATCGCTGGCCGAGCACTACAAACGCGCCGCCTACCTGAAATGCGAGTCCATGGGCGCGCTGGTCCGCGAAAACCTGGAAAGCATCCGGCTGGCGGTTGGCGGCGCGGCCCTCTCGTCGCTCTCGCCCCGGGAAGGGCCCGGTTCACCCGTGCTCGGTGTCTGAAGCGTTGCCGTTTGGTCCGATCTTCTGAGCCGCCGTGCGCCGTACTCGGGAAAAACGGTCAGTCGTACCGCGCGGAGCGCCCGAAGTAGTTGAGCGAAAGCATTTCTTTCCAGAGGCGGTAGCGGCCCTCGTGGCTGATGCGGCCATGCTCCTCGTGCTCGGCATGGGGAAGCAAAAAACCGAGCTCGGTGTTGATGCGCTCGAGCTCGGACTGCTGGGCGTTCAGGTCGTCGAGCGGTTCGCTGGTCCAGGGAACGGGAGCGGCCCCAGCGCCCGCCACGCGATCCCGATGCCGGACGAGCAGACGCAAGAATGACCGCATCCGGGGCCGGCGCTCGACGTGCCAGCTTTCAGGATAAAACCCGGCGAAAGGCAGGTAATGGTTGTCGGTGACGATGCGATGACCGGCAGCGGTCTGCGTCGCGAGGTGGAGGCAAACGGTCACGTTGCCCATCGGCTGGGGCACGAAGGCGACCTGGAGGCGGGTGGTGTTGTCCGCGTTTTGGTAGATGGAAAGGCGCAGGTAGAGACTCGTGGCGACCTCGGCGCGAAGGGCCTGCACCTGCTTGAACCCGGCAGCACGGAGCTGATCGCGGAGTTTCAGGAAGCGACCCTGCACCGGCCATTCGTCGCCGGCGCGGTTTATGGCGAAACGGGGAAAGAGCGGCAGCGGGCTCACGCTCATCGCGTGAATGGCCATCCAGCGATAGATGCTGTCGAGCAGGAACCAGCCGATAAAAAAGGCCGCGAAAAGCGCGCTGAACGATCGCGTGCTCCACTCGAAATGGAGAAAGATCTGGGCGAGGCCACCGGCCATCACGCCCCAGCGCAGCCAGCGGTTCACGATGGCGAGGACCGGGGAGGCGTAATGCTGGTTGAGCTTCAGCAGAAGCAGCGACAGGACCATCGCCGGAACGAGAAAAAGGACGGGAAACATGGGCGGAGCGGCTGCGTTCGGCGCAGCCCGCTGGCAGATATATTCAGGAGCTTGTGACGGATCGGCCGCGAAATTCGGCCGCGAAGAGGAGATCCGGCCCGGCAGCCGCGTCAGCTGATGCGTACGGGCATCACCACGCAGACGAAATTCGCGTCGGTCTTGAGCACACCGGGGCTCACCTCGTCCTTGAGCTCGAAATACACCTCGTCCTTGGTCAGGGCGCGGAGCGGATCGATGATGAACTGCGGGTTGAAGGCGACCTGGAGATCGGGGCCGCTGTAGGCGATCGCCATGGTCTCGTGGGCTTCACCGAAGTCGGGACTGCTGGCGCTGATTTCGAGATGATTGCTGGTGAGCTTCAGTTTCACCGAATTGCTCTTGTCGGAGCACACGAGGGCGGCGCGGTGCACACACTCGACGAGGAGTTCGCGTTCCAGCTTGATGCGCTGGTGGGTCTCCTTGGGGATGACCTGCTGGTAATTCGGGTAGTTGCCTTCGACGACCTTGCTGTAGAGGTAGATCGAGTCGACCAGCCCGGTGTCGGGGTTGTCGGCGTGGATTTGGAAGGCGGCGCGGCGCTCGTTGAAGGAGATCTTCAGTTTTTCGCCCTTGTCGAGCATGCGGAGCAGCTCGCCGACGGTCTTGGCGGGGAGGATGATCGAGCCGGCTTTTTCGGCGGGGACCTCGAGTTCCTTGCTGACGAGCGCGAGACGACGGCCGTCGGTGGCGACAAGGGAGAGTTTGCCGTCGCGGAAATTGAAATACACGCCGTTCAGGATGTAGCGCGTCTCGTCCGTCGACTGGGCGTAGGCCACGCTCTTGAGCATGCCGATGAGCTCCGCCTGCTCGAGGGTGAAGGTCTTGTCGTCGCCGAAATCGGGCAGGGGCGGGAACTCTTCTTTGCCGATGCCCATGATGCGGAAGACGGAACCGCCGGAGGAAAGCTTGACCTGGTGGTTGGGGGCGGCGTCGAAGGCGACGTCCAGCTGGGGCAGCTCGCGGACGATGCCGGCGAGGCGCTTGACCGGCAGGGTGACGGCGCCGGTCTCCTTGACCTCGGCCTTGATCTTGGTGCGGATGCCAAGGTCCAGGTTCGTCGTGGTGAGGGTGATGCCATCCTTTTCCGCCTCGATCAGCACGTTGCTGAGAATGGGCATCGTGGCCTTGGAGCCGACGACGTTGAGCACCTGGGCGAGGCCGTTGCTGAAGTGATCGCGGTTGATCTTGAATTTCATGGAGGGTGCGGAAGCGGAGTGGAGGGCGGGTGCGTGCCGGGAAGGGGGAACGTGCTTGAGGGACGAAAAGAAAGGGTAGAGCGGGCGGGAGGAAAGGAGGAAAAGCGGGTAGGGCCGAAAGGCTGGCGGGTTTTGCGCAAGAGAGGATGTATTCCCAAGCTATTTAAATAAATCAGCCTCCTTCTTAAGGGCCGTGAACAACTCCAACAAACCCTCCGGCTCTCCTATGAAAAACGTTCCTGCTTCCGGCTGGGAACAAGCCGCCGGATACGGCCGGCAAGGCCGGGGTTGCGCGCAGCGGACGAGTTGTTGGAACTTGTTCGGAACTTTGTTCACGGACTCGCTCACATGGGCGGGTTCGAATCGGGAGTGCCGGCCGGTGCCGGCTTGCGGCGGAGGTGCCGGATGAGTCCGAAGAAGATGTAGCTGAGAGAGCAGGCGAGCATCCCGTACTCCTTGTAGACGACCACCCCGGCGCCGACGGTGACGTAAAGCACGAGCGTGGTCAGCTTGGTTTTGGTCTGGAGGTCTATCTGCTTGCCGCTCGGGTAGCGCACGGTGCTGACCATCAGGAAGGCGATCAGCAGCATCAACACCGGCAGGACGAGAGCCCAGCGTTGGAGTTCGCGCTCGTGTTTGGCGAGGTTGAGCAGGAAAAGCACGAGGGCGGCCACGGTGCCGGCGGCGGCGGGGACCGGCAGGCCGACGAAATCCTTGTTCGTGCGCACTCCCGGCTTTTGCAGCAGCGGGTGGGTGATGACGTTGAAACGCGCCAGCCGGATCGCCGCACAGAGAAGGTAGATGAAGCCGAGCAACCAGCCGATCTTCCGGAATTCGGGATAGCCCTGGGTAGGCGACAGAATGAGGAAGAACACCATCAGCGCGGGTGCGAGGCCGAAGGAGACGACATCGGCAAGCGAGTCGAATTCTGCGCCGAAGAAGGACTCCTTGCCGCCCATGCGGGCCAGCCGGCCGTCGAGCGCGTCGAAGGCCATCGCGCCAAAAATAAGCCAGACCGCCCAGGTAAAGAGACCGCTGGCCTCGGCCGTGATGATATCCGAACCCCGCATGGCGTAGTGGGCCTGGATGCACATGATCACGGCGACAAAACCGCAGAACAGATTTCCGGCCGTCATCAGGTTCGGTAGAAAATAGATGCGGCTGGCCTCGGTGGGATCGAGCGGCGGCTCGTAATCCTCGTCAAGCAGCGGCGGACGGTTGGGGGCGGCCATGGTGGTAGATGGAAAAGGGCGCGGGCGGAGCAGCGCGTGTTTATTTGGTGAGGGACTCGAGGTACTTCCAAAATTTGGAATGTTGCTCGATCAGTTGGTCCTCGGAGACCGGCAGGCGGTTGCGCAGGAGAAAATCCTCCAGCGAATGGTGGTGCAGGATATACAGCACGTGAAGGACTTCCTCGCCCTGGGTTTCGAAATAATAGCGCAGCTCGCCGGCACGGAGACGGTAGAGGGTCTTGCCGCCGCGGGCGAAACGTCCCAGCGGCTCGCGCGGATGGGCGAGATCGTCCGCGCGGAGGTTGCCGACCGGCTCGACCGCGGAAAGCTGGGCCAGCGGGTCCAGCTTCTTGAGTTCGCCCAGGGCCTGGGCGGAAAACGTGACCTGAAACATAACGCGCCAACCAAGTCCGGGCCGGGTCGCATGGCAAGCGCCCGAGCTTTGGACGTTGCCGCATCCGGTCGGTCCTCCAACACCTTCGCCACCGCCATGCCCGCGTTTCGCATCCTTTTTCTGCTCTGCCTGCTTCTTTTTGGAGCGGGGCGGACCGTGCAGGCGGCAGGGGAAGCGACAATCCCGGACGCAGCGGCCGACGGCCGGCTGCTCACGCTCGATATCCCGGTGCTGGTCGCCGGCTACGGCGCCGAATTTTTCGAGGAGACCGCGCGGGAATTCGAAAAACTTCGGCCGGGACTGCGGGTGCGGCTTTATGGCGACCCGCGGATCAACGATCAGGTACGCACTCGGGTCATGGCCGGCGAGTGGCCTGACGCCACCGACGCGGTGCTGCTCTATCCCCGTCTCATCGCGGCCGGCCGCCTCCTCGACCTGGCCCCCGCGCTGGATGGGCCGAACTGGGAGGGCGACGCCCGCTGGCGGGACACCTTTCGCCCGGGCGTGTTGGACCGATGGTCGATGGCCGATCCGGCCGGGGCCATGCCGGAAAATGGCTCCGCCGCGGGCGCGGTTTACGGCGTTCCTTTCGCTCACGCGATCTGGACGATCTTTTACGATAAGGCCCTTTTCCGTCGCCACGATTGGAAGGTGCCGCGCACATGGGACGAGTTTTTCACGCTTTGCGAGGCGATGGAGGCGGCCGGCCTGGCTCCGCTTTCCCTGCCCGGGGTAACTATGCGCTATGGCGACGCCATCCTGCGCGCGGCCCACTACAACCTCGTCGGCCCGGAGGGTTACGCCGCATACCATGCGCTCGTGCCGGGCACCCGCAGCGACCCGCGCTTCATCCGCGCCGCCGGGGTGCTGCGCCGCGTGGCGACCCGCCACCTCGTGCGGGGCTGGGAAGGCATGACGCACACCGCCGCGCAGCTGGCTTTTATCGAAGGGCGATGCGCGATGACGCTTTCGGCTTCATGGTTCGCCAACGAGATGCGCGACCGCCTGCCGACGGACTTCGAATTGGGCGCGATGAATCTTCCGGTCTTCGCCGACGGCATCACGCCGGCAGACACCGTCCAGGCCCAGAGCGGCTACTATTTCCTCTTTCGCACCGGAGATGCGGAGCGTGAGCGCGCGACCACGGACTTTTTCCGCTTCATGACCTCGCGCGAGCGGGTGAAGCGCTTCGCTGCCCTGGCCGACGCGCCGGTGGCGCTGGCCTCGGCGACGCCCGCCGACTACTCGCCGCGCATGGCCGACACCGCCGCGCTGCTCGCGCGGAGCCCCGCCGCCTTCGACGCTGCGCCTGCGCGCGCGTCCGCCGCGCAGGCGACCCTTGCCCAGGCGCTTACCGACCTGCGCTACCAGCTGATGACTGGAGGGATCACCGAGCAGCAGTTCGGCGAAGGACTCGAGGCTGCCGCGGCGGTGGAGCGGGCCCGTGCCGCGCAGCCGGACTACGTGGAGCCGCGTCATCGGGGCAAGGCCGCGGTGCTGGCCGCGTTGCTCGTCGCCGCGGTCGTCTGGCTCGGCCGGGAGGGCGTGAGAAAAAAAAGCCCCGACGCGTCTTCCGCTCCGACACCGGGCCGGCGCCGTGCTCCCACCCTCGCGGCGGAACATTTCGGGCGGCTGCCCGGGCGCTTCGGCGCCGGTTTCGTGGGACCGGCCTTCGCCCTTTACGCCGCCTTCGTGCTCCTGCCCGGCCTCGTGGCCTTCGGCTGGGCCTTCGTCCGGTGGGACGGCTTCGGCGATCTGAGCTGGGCGGGCCGCTTCAACTTCCGCTGGCTGCTGCTGGAAAGCGACGTGTTTTGGTCGGCGCTGAAGAATAATCTTTTCCTCATGCTGGTGCCGCCGCTGGCGGTGGTGCCGGTGGCGCTGGGAATGGCGGCCTTCATCCACCGGGGGGGGCGGGGCGCAGGTCTTTTCCGCGTGGTGCTGCTCTTCCCGAATCTTCTCGGAGGCATCGCCGCGTCGCTTATCTGGCTGGCGGCTTACGAGCCGACCAGCGGCTTCGTCAATGCGGCCTTTGTGGCGGCGGGCGACCTGGCGGAGCTGCTCGGCGCGCCGCGCGCGGCGGAAAACTGGCTGCACGGCTTTCATGGCCGGGCCTGGCTTTCGCAGGCTAACCTCTACTGGTCGCTGGTGCCGATCTACCTCTGGATGGCCTGCGGCTTCAACCTGGTGCTGTATCTCGCCGCGATGCAGGGCGTCCCCGAGGATCTGTACGAGGCGGCCGAGCTGGATGGTGCCTCTCCGGCGCGGCAATTTTTCACGATCACGCTGCCGCTCATCCGCGAGGTGCTGGTCATCTCGGCGGTTTTCCTGGTGATCGGCGGCCTCAACGCCTTCGAGCTGGTCTGGCTGCTCACCTCGCAGGACCCGTCGGCGGGCGTGCACACGCTGGGCACCTTCATGGTGGGCGCCCTGTTCACGGAGTTCCAGGTGGGCCGGGCGGCGGCGATCGCCGTGGTGCTGTTCCTGATGGTGCTGGTCGCGAGCCTGGCGGTCCTGCGTGCGGCGCGGAAGGAGCCGGTCGAGTTGTGAACGGGTCGCCGTATCGCCCCACCCGGCGCCGCGCCGGGCACGTCAGCATACCGCGGCTGTTCGTGGGCGCTGCGCTGGCCGGCTACCTGGCCTGGGTCGTGTTTCCCATGGTTTGGGTGGCGTATTCATCGTTCAAGGACGACACCGCGATCCTGCGCGCGCCGCTGGCCCCGCCGGCCTGGGCGGATCTGGATGGTGACGCCTATGCGAGGGCCTGGGAAGGTGCGCGGCTCGGGGACTATTTCCTGAACTCGACGCTGATCACAACCGCATCCGTCGCGCTGATCCTGCTGCTCGGCTCGATGGCCGCTTATGCGCTTTCCCGCTTTCACCATCCGCTGGGCCGGGTTGCCTACACCCTTTTTCTGGCGGGGCTCATGATTCCGGCCCAGCTCGCGATGGTGCCGTTGTTTTTCGAGCTGCGGGCGCTCGGGTTGCTCGATTCGAAGGCCGGGCTGATCCTGGTCTACACCGCCAACGGCCTGCCTTTCGCGGTGTTTATCCTCGCGGGTTTTTTCCGCGGCCTGCCGCGCACGCTCTACGAGGCGGCGGTGGTGGACGGCTGCTCGGAGGCGTCCGCGTTCTGGCATGTCATGCTGCCGCTGGCACGGCCGGGGCTCGTGACGGTGGCGATTTTCCAGTTCATCGGCATCTGGAAGGAATATTTTTTCGCCTTCATGCTGGTGGGCGGCGGGGACGGGGGCGCCAAGACGCTTCCACTCGGCCTGGCCAACCTGGCCATCACCGCGCAATACCGCAGCGACCAGGGTCTGTTGTTCGCAGGGATCGTGATCGTCACGGTGCCGATCCTGGCGATCTACGTTTTTCTACAAGGTCACCTCGTGCGGGGTATCACGGCCGGCGCGGTCAAGGGCTGAGCCGGCTCCGGCTTGTCGCTCAGGCTGGACGCGCCGGGGCACTCCCCTACCCTTCGCGCATCTGCTTCTCCCATGCCCGCCCCCGCGCCGTCGCTCCACGCCACGCTTGATGCCTACGAACCCATGTTACTCGCCTGGTTGAGGCAGGGGCTCGACGAGCACGACATCGTGGCGTTGACCGACCCCGAGGGCACGATCCGCTTCGTTAACCGGCGCTTTTGCGATATCTCCGGCTACACCGAAGAGGAATTGCTCGGGCAGAACCACCGCCTGCTGAAGTCCGGCCATCACCCGGATTCGTTTTATGCCCGGCTCTGGACCACGATCACCGAGGGCGAGGTCTGGCGTGGCGCGATCTGCAACCGGGCGAAGGACGGCTCGCTCTACTGGGTGCAGACGACGATCATCCCGCTGCTCGGCCTCGCCGGCCGTACGCTCGGCTACCTTTCCCTCCGGACCGAAGTCACCCGCCTGGTGCAGGCCGAACGGGAACTGCAGCTCAAGACCCGGGAGCTGCAGCTGCTCTTCGACCATTGTCCCATCGGCCTGAGCTGGCGGGAATTCGACGGTACTGGAAAGCCCGGCATCAACCACGTGAACCAGCGGTTTTGCGAGCTGGTCGGCCTAAGCCGGGAAGAGGCCAGCGATCTGGCCAACGTGGAACGCGTCACCCATCCGGACGACTGGCGGCGGCAGGCCGAGCTGAACGCCGAGATCTACGCGGGAAAGCGGGATTCGTTCACGATAGAGAAACGGTATATGCGTCCCGACGGAGAGACTGTCTGGGCCATCCTCACCGTCGTGGTGGTGCGCGAGCCGGACGGCCGGGTAACGCACCACTTCGCAATGCTGGAGGACATCACCGCGCGTCATCAGGCTGAAGAAGAGCTGCGGCGTACCGAGTCCCGCTGGCGGACCTACATCCAGACCGCGAGCGAGATTCTTTATGCCCTCACGCCCGAGGGCCGCTTCAAGTTCGTCTCCCAGGCCTGGACCACCAAGCTGGGCTACCCGGTCGAGGAGGTCATCGACAAACCTTTCCAGAATTACCTGCACCCCGAGGACATTCCGCTGTGGGAGACCTTCTTCCAGCACACGCTGGTCACCGGCGGGGACGGCGATGGCATCGAATACCGCGTACGTCATCGCGACGGCCGCTGGGTTTGGCACGCCTCGACGGCCTCCGCCTACACCGATCGCGACAAACGCCGCGCCTTTTTCGGCGTGGGCCGCGACATCTCGATCCGCCGCCAGGCCCAGCAGGAGCTGCGCAACGCGCTCAGCCGTCTGGAGGAAATGGCGCGCATCATCGACCGTTCCCCGTCCGTCGTGGTGCTCTGGCGCGCCGAGGCCGGCGCGTGGCCGGTGGAGTTCGTGTCCGCCAGCATCCGCCAGTTCGGCTACACGCCGGAGGACCTGATGGGTGGCGGGCTCAGTTTCCGGGAGATCACCCACCGGGATGACCGCGAGCGCGTCGGAGCCGAGGTGGAAGCGCATGCCGCCGCCGGTCACCGTGAATACAATCAGGAATACCGCATCCAGTGCGCCGACGGCTCGGTGCGCTGGGTGGACGATCACACCATCGTCCGTTTCGACGATGGCGGTAAAGTCACTCACCACGAAGGGCTTATAACAGATGTAACCGAGCGGAAGGCGGCCGAGGCCCGGGCCCGTGACGTGCAGGAGCGGGAGCTCGCTCTCGCGCGCGATGTGCAGCAGCACCTCCTGCCGAGCCGTTTTCCCCCCCTCGGTCGCATCGAGGTTGAGGTGCTTTCCCAGCCGTCCCAGCAGCTTGGCGGCGACTATTACGATGTGCTTGCAGTCGACGATCGCCACCATGGCTTCGTTATCGCCGACGTTTCCGGCAAGGGAGCTCCGGCGGCGTTGATGATGGCAGCCTGCCGCGCCAGCCTGCGGCTTTGCGCCCCCGGCGAGCTTTCCCCGGCGGCGGTGCTGCGCCGCGTGAACCGCGCCCTGCAGCCCGACATGCCGCCGGGAATGTACATCACGCTGTTCTATGGTATTCTGAATACGGATACGCTGGCCCTGCGCTTTTGTCGCGCCGGCCACGAGGCGGGCCTGCTTTTGCGCGCGGGAGGCGGTCCGCCCGTGCTGCTGGGCGACGGAGGCATGGCGCTCGGCATGGCGCCGGACGAGCTTTTCGAAGCCACGCTCGACGAGGGACGCGTGGTGCTCGGCCCGGGTGACCTTCTCGCGCTCCACACCGACGGCGTGAACGAGGCATGCAACGCCTCCGGAGAGGAATTCGGCCGCGACCGGCTGGTGGACACCCTGCGCCGCCACCAGAAGGAGCCGCTGGCCGAGATCCTGCGCCGTTTCGATCGCTACCTTCGACAGTTCTGCACCCTTGCGCCGCGTCATGACGACCGCGCGTTGTTGGTGATGAGGGCGCGCTGAGCCCCGGCCTGAAGTCGCCCGGTCCGACCCGGCGCGCTGAGGCGGTTGCGCACCTAAGCAGTTCGCGGGCGCGCTTCGGTTTTGCGCGCGGGCTCTCCCTTGCCCCACCTTACGCGAATGCCCGTGTCCTCTGCGCCCATCCTCTACGAGTCCCATTGCCACACCCCCTTGTGCAAACACGCGGTCGGCGATCCCGAGGAGTACTGCCACCATGCGTTGCGCCGCGGCCTGCGCGGGATCATTTTCACCTGCCATGCTCCCTTGCCGAATGGCTGGTCCGCGGAGGTGCGCATGGCCGACGGGGAGTATCCGGCCTACGTGGCCATGGTGGAACGGGCGCGGGAAAAATTCGCCGGCACGCTCGACGTGCGTCTCGGGATCGAGAGCGATTTTATGCCCGGCCTGGAGCCCTGGCTGGACGCACTGCACCGCCGCGTGCCGCTGCACCACGTGCTGGGCAGCGTGCATTACCAGATGGCCTTCTACCGCGAGCGGTATTTCACCGGCGACATCTTCGCGTATCAACAGACCTACTACGAACACCTCGCGCTCGCGGCCGAGAGCGGACTCTTCGATACCCTGAGCCATCCCGATCTCATCAAGAACGAGGCGCCGATCGAATGGCATTTTCCGCGCATCCGGCCTTTCATCGAGAAGGCCCTGGACCGCATTGCCGCCACCGGTGTCGCCATGGAAATCAACACCAGCGGCCTCCTGAAATCGCTGCCCGAAATGAATCCCGGGCCGGCGCAGCTCGCGATGATGCGCGAACGAGGAATTCCCGTGGTGATCGGCGCAGACGCGCACCGTCCCGCCCGCGTGGGCGACGGCTACGCGACCGCGCTCGGGCTTCTGCGCGAGGCGGGCTACGACGAGGTCAACATCTTCCTCGATCGCCGGCGTCATCCCATTCCGCTGGGGCGGGCGCTCGCCAGCCTGCGGTAACGGCCTCGAGGCCGCCGTCGCTTCGTCTGTGCGCGTGTTCTGGACGACGACCGGAGGCCCTCTTACAAGCGAGGCGTGCAGACCTCCGTCACTCCTGTCGTTTTCTCCGCTCCGGTGGCTTTGTCCGCCACGCGAGCGGATGGCGGCGACACCATCGCCGCGCTTGCCACGCCGTCCGGCACGTCCGCGCTGGCGCTCATTCGCGTAAGCGGGCCGCAGTCAAGGCCGCTGGCGGCGCAAATCTTTGGACGCCCGCCGGAGACTCTTCCGATTCGTCGGGCCAGCCACGGGAGCTATCGTGCCGCTGGCGACGGTCGGACGCTTGACGATCTTGTCTGGGTCTTCGCCGCCGGGCCCGCGACGGCTACCGGGGACGACACGCTGGAGCTGAGTTGCCACGGTAACCCGCTGATAGTGCAACTGATTTTGGCCGACTTGCTTGCGCGGGGGTGCCGCCCGGCCGAACCTGGCGAGTTCACCCGGCGCGCCTTCCTGAACGGCAAGATGGAGCTGACCCAGGCGGAAGCGGTCGTTGACCTGATCCATGCCCGTAGCGAACGGGCCCTGGCCGCCGCGCAACGCCAGCTCCAAGGCGAGCTGGGCCGCCACTTGGAGAAGTTGATCGGTGGACTTCTGGCTGTGCTGGCACAAATCGAAGTCTACATCGATTTCCCCGACGAAGACCTGCCGCCGGAGAACCGGCGTCAGGTGGTGGTCGAACTCGACGATGTTCTACGTGGAACAATGCGTCTTTTGGCGACCCATCGCTATGGCGATCTCCTTCGCGACGGTCTCAAAACCGTCCTCTTGGGCGCCCCGAACGCCGGCAAGAGCAGCCTATTGAACGCCTTGGTCGGTCGGGAACGCGCGCTGGTCAGCGCCGAGCCAGGCACGACGCGCGATTTTATCGAGGAGCGTCTCCAAGTGGGCCCTCATTTGCTCCGCTTGATCGATACCGCCGGGCTCAATCCTCAACCCGGAGAAATCGAACGTTTGGGCATCGCCAAGACGGTGGAGCGTCTGGCCGAGGCAGACTTGGTGCTCTGGGTAGTGGATGGGTCCGCTCTCCATCCTGCCCCGCCCTTGTCCGAAGCCTTCGCGAGCCATCTGGCTCCGGGGAAGACGCTGCTGGTGGCGAACAAGAGTGATCTTCCATCCTCCAAGGCGGTGCTTCCGACCGGTGCCGGGCTGCGACGCTTGGAGGTTTCGGCACTGACTGGTGCCGGCATCGACCGTTTGCGGGACGCGATCGTGGAGCTGGCGGATGGTTTGCGGCCGGATCTTTTTGCCGAAGAGCAGATCGCGGTAAACGCCCGGCACGCCGACGCGCTTCGCCGGGCAGAAGACGCGCTGCGGCAGGCCTCCGCCGGGCTTGCTGGGACACCCCCGGTTCCGATGGAGCTGGTGTCGGGGGATGTGCGGGGGGCTCTCGATGCGCTGGGTGAGATCGCTGGCAGGGTGGATAACGAGCGCATGCTCGATGCCTTGTTCGCGACTTTTTGTATCGGGAAGTAATCGGGCTCGGAACCCCCTTCCGCCGGGGTTTTCTGTTTTGCGCTTCGTGCGCCTTCTTGCGGCCATTTTTCCCTGTCGTTCATGTCTGTCTCCCCTCCCCTGCCCTACGATGTGATTGTCTGCGGTGCCGGTCATGCCGGTTGCGAGGCCGCACTGGCGGCCGCGCGCACCGGAGCGCGCACGCTGCTGCTGACCGGTAACCTCGATACCGTCGCCCAGATGAGCTGTAATCCGGCAATCGGTGGCCAGGCCAAGGGCCAGATTGTGCGGGAAATCGACGCCCTTGGCGGCGAAATGGCAATTAACACCGATTTGACCGGTATCCAGTTTCGGCTGCTGAACGAGTCCAAGGGACCTGCCGTCCAGTCGCCCCGCGCCCAGTGCGACAAGAAAGCCTATCAGTTTCGGCTCAAACACACCTTGGAACTCCAGGCCAATCTCTGGCTCTTCCAAGCGACCGTGACGGGTCTGGTTTTCCAGGACAGCCCGGACGGCCGGAAGGTGGCCGGGGTGCGAACCAACCTCGATCTGGAATTTCACGGCCGCACCGTAGTGGTCACCACCGGCACTTTTTTGCGCGGGCTGATGCACATCGGGCAGAATAAAAACGAGGGGGGCCGGCTCGGCGATTTCAGCGCGAAGACCCTTTCGGGCAGTTTTCTGGAGGCAGGCATCGAGCTGCAACGCCTGAAGACCGGGACGCCCCCGCGCTTGTCCGGACGCTCGATCAATTTTTCCAAGATGGAGCCGCAATACGGAGACGCGGCGCCGACCTTGTTTGCTTTTCACGATACCCGCGACCCGGAGCCTCTGTTCCACGTGGAACATGCAATCGGCGAGTCCTCGTCGCCCGGGGGATTCCGGGGAAATGGCTTCTCCTTGCGCGAGGAGCGCCTGGGTTGGGAAGCCGGCCGCAGCCAAGTTCCCTGTTGGATGACCTACACCACCGAGCGGACCGCACAGCTGGTTCGCGACAATCTGCATCTCTCGGCGATGTATTCCGGTGAGATCGAAGGGGTGGGGCCGCGTTATTGTCCTTCGATCGAGGACAAGTTCGTGCGTTTCGCCGATAAACCCCGGCATCTGCTTTTTCTCGAACCGGAAGGGCGGGCGACCAACGAGTTTTATATCAATGGGCTCTCCACGTCCTTACCTTTTGCGGTGCAGGTGGAGATGGTACGCAGTATTCCGGGTTTGGAGCGGGCCGAATTGCTTCGGCCGGCTTACGCCGTGGAGTACGATTTTGCGCCGCCGACCCAACTGTATCCGTCGTTGGAATCGAAGAAGGTGGAGAACCTCTTTTTTGCGGGCCAAATTAACGGGACCTCGGGTTACGAAGAGGCGGCTTGCCAGGGCCTCGTCGCGGGTGTGAATGCCGCCAGGAAGGGCAGGGGAGAAGCGCCGCTTTTGATCGGGCGGCACGAGGGCTATATCGGGGTGCTTATCGACGATCTCGTCACCAAGGGCACGCGCGAGCCTTACCGGATGTTCACCAGCCGGGCGGAGCACCGGCTACTCTTCAATCATGGAAGCGCAGAGCTGCGTCTCGTGCACCATGCCCGCGCCTGCGGCCTTTTGTCGGCTTCCCGGCTGGCTCGCATCGACGCCAAGGCCGCCCGCATTCACGCTTGGATCGAGCGGTTGGAGAAAACCCGTCCGGGGCCGGGAAGCGGGTTGGGGCAGGGGACTTGGGCCGATCTTCTGCGTCGGGCGCAGGCCGGGCACAGTTCGGCTTCGGCATCCGTCGTCGACGCCACCGAGCCCCAGGCCTCCATCCCGGGACCAGCGCAGGGTAGGGGAGCGGACTCGCGCCATCTGCCGGTTCCACCGGAATTTTCCGCTCTGCCTTCAGCCGAGCGGGACGAGGTGCTTTATCGTGTTACCTATGCGGGCTATTTGGAACGGGAAGAACGCCAGATCGCTCGCTTGGCCGATGTGGAGCGTATCAAGATCCCGGCTGATTTCGATTACCAGAACGTTCGTGGTCTTCGGGCCGAAAGTTTGGCCAAGCTCATGGCGATCCGGCCGGTCAATCTTGGCCAAGCCAGCCGTATTAGTGGAGTTAACCCTGCCGACATCAGCGTGTTGATGGTCTTGCTGGAGGCGCGTCGTTCGCGCGGCTAAATTTTCGACCACTCAAAAAGCCTGCCGCCCAGCCCAAGTGGTTATCCGCTGCCGGAAGACAACAACTCGCGTTGCTTGTGCTATGGTTGTGCAATAGGCTTGTCGACAAGCCACTTTTCTATAGCGGCTTGCAACATGCCCCGCCCCCTAACTTCTCGCACGTCGAAACCAGACTCCAAACCGGGTGCTTCTGCCGCTGCCCGTTCCGGCAAATTTGTCGCCGGCGCTTCTCCCCGGAAGAACATCATCCTCATTCTCACCGACCAGCAGCGGACCGTGCAGTGGTTTCCGAAGGGTTGGGAACGGCGAAATCTGCCCGCGATGACCTTTCTCAAGCAGCATGGCATCTCCTTTCCCCAGGCGGTGAACAACACCTGTGCCTGCACTCCCTCGCGGGTTTGTATCTTTACGGGCACTTACCCCTCGCGGAATTATTCGAACTTCACGCTCACGGAATTTTTTTACGGCACGGATAGTTCCGGAACGCTCACCACCAACACGACGGCCACGCCCTATAACGTTCCTGAAGAGGATAACACGAACACGCCGACCGCCGGGCCCTACCCGGCGCCGCTTTCGGCTAGTGAAATCCAGCTCGACCAAACGCTGCCAAATTTGGCGACCATCCTCGCGGACGCCGGTTACGAAACCTTCTACAAGGGTAAGTACCACCTCAGCAAAGGCGTGCTCGGCTACGACAATTACCTCTACGAGCCGGATACGGCCCGCTACGGTTTCCAGCAGTGGGACCCGCCGGACGCCGGGCAGGACGCGCAGACGGTAAACTACGGCGGTGGCAATGCCGACAACGATGGCCGCTTCCTCAACGACGCGCTGGCCTTTCTTCGGGAGCGAATCGATCACCCGGAACGGTACAAGAAGCCCTTCTGCCTCATCTTTTCGCTGGTGAACCCGCACGACGTACTGGGCTATCCCAATAACTGGATAAGCCCGACCGACAACGGCGGCTACCAGGCGACGGACCTGCGCGGCCGCATCGGCCTGCCGCCCACCATCAACGAGAATCTCCGCAAGAACTACAAGCCCACCAGCCAGCAGAACTGGCTCACCCTCATGGGCTCGTTGCGAGGGCCGCAGCGCGAGAACTACCTCAATTTCTACGGCAATCTGATGAAGCTCGTCGACGGGCAGATCATGCAGGTGCTGGATCTCCTTCGCGCCCCGAAGGGCCGTCATTTGTGGGAGGACACGATGATCATCCGCACCTCGGATCACGGCGAAATGGGCCTTACCCACGGCGGCTCGCGGCAAAAGTGGTTCAACGCCTATCAGGAGTCCATCAAGGTCCCCCTCGTGTGGTCGAACCCGGTCCTTTTTCCGGAGCCGAGGGTTTCCGATGCGCTCGTCTCTCTCGTCGATCTGCTGCCGACCCTCGCCTCATTCTGCGGGATTCGGGATTTGTCCCGTTACGGCATGCAGGGTCGCGACTACAGTTCCCTTTTCGCCGACCCGGCCGGGAAAATCCAAGACTACACCTATTTCATCAACACCGACGTGAAGGCCGGCCAGGCCATCCGGGAGGCCGCCCTGCCGCCCAACAACCTCGCGATGGTCCGCGACGCCCACTTCAAGTACGCCTTTTACTACGGCGGCACGATGATGAATGGGAACACCTCCAAGCGGACGCAGGAGGAATTCTACAATCTCGCCACCGACATCGATCCGGGTACCGGCCAGGCCGTGGAGCTCAAAAACAAATCCGAGTGGGCCAAGCGGCAGGGTGCGCCCTGGGCCGTGACGCCCGCCGAAAAGAAGAAGCGCGCGGAGCTGAAGGCATTGCTCGCGCGGGCGCTCACCGACGGCGTACTGGCCGCCGACCCGAGGCCGATTCCGCCCGTGGCGATGAAGCCAAGGGCAAAAACCGTGACCAATGCCTGGGGTGATGCGGTTGCCCCGACATCGGAGGTGTATCAGGTAATCTGCTACACCCAGCGCACCTATCGTTATACCCTGGAATATCTCGTCGACGGCGTATGGTCCCCCGTGCCCAGCACGACGGACCTGATCCCCACCACGCTCGACGGCACCAACGGTCCGGTGCTTTTCCAAGCCCAGCCGACGATGCCGCCGGGCCAGCCTCGGCCGGTTTACCGCGTCGTTCGCACGGGGCCCGACGGGCGGACGGACCAGGAGGAGGTCGCCTGGGTCGACTATGTCCGGGCTTGAACTGCTCACGAGGCCTGTCCAGTCGCCATGAAACCATGTCCCAAATGCGGGCGGCCGCCGTTGTCCCTTGCCTCGCCACGCTGTGGCTACTGCGGTGCGGCGATGCGCGAAGGGGAGCTGGACTGGGAGGCGGCGGAGGCTAAGCAGCGCGCCGACCAGGCCGAGGCAAACCGCACGGCGACGCCCTTCAAGCAACCGCTCACTCGAAAAGAGCGGGAATCTGCCCGCCGTTTCCTCGGCTCGGGTTCCAAGGCCGACACCGCCACCGCGCTGTGCGACGTGGCGGACGGTTTGGCGCATGAATACTCCGGGGCGCGCGCCGATTCCCGGACCCACTGCCATTGCGGCGCGTTGGCCGACCGCCAGGCCCAGGTGGACTGGGAATTCGAATACCTCATGACGCGGGAGGTGAACGCGAAGCACGTGGCGCTATTCCTCGGACTGGGCGTGATCTCGTGGCAAAACAACAGCCTTCATTCCGCGTTCAGCACTTTTCACGTGGTCTGCCCGGCCTGCGCGGAAACCGCCTTCTCTTCCAAGCGCGCCTTTGAAAAGGCCGTGGAACCCCTGCCCGAGTGTTTTCGGCGAAAGGGCATGCGGTTTTACGCTCACGAGCCGAAAACAACCGGGGACGAACCCCCGCAGGCCGCTGTGGCGCCGGCTCCGGCCGAGGAGGAAACGGCGGAGTACTATCTCGTCGTAGGCGCGGGGGAAAAGGGCCCGTTTACCGCCGGCCAGCTGCGTCAGTTGGCCGAGCTGGGGCGCGTCCAGCGCGGCGCACAGGTACGGCGGGAGGGGCAGGAGCTGCTTACGGACCTCGATGTCGTTCTCGACGGAAGGGCCTAGCCTCTCGAAATCATCCGCCGAAAGAATGCGCTGCCGGGGTGCGGTGCGGGGCGCCGAGAGCGGCGAGGATCCCTTGGAAGCCGGTTGTACGCCTGCGCTTCCGGCGTGGGACTCTGTTTCCTGGGTAACCAGTCCCCAAGGCTTGTGGTACCGCGCGGCAGGCGATAGGCCTCGAACCGCCTTTTCCCCTATCCCTCCGGTCGTATAACGCCCCTTTTCGGATGCGGCCGATCCGTCTCCCAAGTTCTCCATGTCGTCTTCCCCTGCCCGTTTTGCCCGGCGCGCCGCGGTGCGCGCCATTTTTTCGCTCAGGTGGCTTTTGCCCGTACTCGCGGTCCCCATCGCCCGGGCCCAGGTCCCGGCTGCGATCATCAACGAGATCGACTACGCGCCGACCGATTCCACCAACCCGGCCGAGTTCATCGAGCTGCACAATCCCGGCGACTCCGCGCTCGACCTCTCGGGGTGGAAATTCGACTCGGGCATCGACTACGTCTTCCCCGCCGGCACGGCCCTGCCGGCCCACGGTTACCTGGTTATTTCCGGGCAGCCCGCCGCCTTCGCCGCGCGCTGGGGTTTCACTCCCCTCGGTCCTTGGGCGGGCAAGTTGAGCAACGACGGCGAACGCGTGCGTCTGCGTGACGCCGCCGATGCGGTCGCCGACAGCGTGACCTACGGCGCCGGCTTCCCCTGGCCCACCGCCGCGCGTGGCGAAGGTTCGTCGATGGAGCTGATCAATCCCGCGCTCGACAACGATCTCGGCGGTTCCTGGCGCTCCTCCGGCCAACCCGCCGGGGCCGGCGTCGCGCAGGTCTATGTGCCGATCAACGACGTTGCCTGGCACTACCGCAAAGGCACGAGCGAGGCCTCCGCGCCGACAAGCGCCTGGCGCGCGCCGGGCTTCACCGAAGACGCCACCTGGTTCGTGGGGCAGACCTCGGTCGGTTTCGGCGACAACGACGACAACACGATCATTTCCGACATGGCGGGGGCCTACACCTCGCTCTTCCTGCGTCGGACCTTCACCATCGCGCCCGGCGCGAAGCCCGCCGCCCTCAAGCTCCGCGCGCGGGTCGACGATGGCTGCATCGTGTGGATCAACGGCCAGGAGGTCGCCCGCCTGCACGTGCCCGCCGCGCTCGTGCCCGCCTACAATTCCCTGGCCGACAACCACGAGGCCGACGTCGTGGCCTTCGAGGAGGTGACGCTCGCCGGCGCCGCCGCCTACCTCGTCGAGGGTGACAACGTCGTCGCGGTGCAGGCCTTCAATTCCAGCGTGGGCAGCACCGATTTCACCATCGACGTCTCGCTGGAGGAATCGCTTGCCGGCGCCGCCACCGCGCCCACACCGGGGGCCGCCAATTCCTGCGCGGCCTCGAACGCCCCGCCCGCCATCCGCCAGGTCGGCCACTCGCCGCTCCAGCCGGCGGGCGGCGAGGCCGTCACCATCACCGCGAAAATCACCGATCCCGACGGTGTCGCCTCGGTCTCCTGCGCTTACCAGATCGTCGCGCCCGGCGCCTATGTCCGCAAGACCGACGCCTTCTACGCCACGGCTTGGACCAGTCTGCCCATGTACGACGACGGCACCCACGGCGACGCGGCCGCGGCCGACGGAATTTACGCCGCGCTCGTTCCCGCCTCCGTGCAGACGCACCGCCGGCTGATTCGATACCGTATCCTGGCCACGGATACAACCGCCCGCTCCATCACCGTTCCCTATGCCGACGACGGCAGCCCAAACTTCGCCTACTTCGTTTACGACGGCGTGCCGGCCTGGTCGGGCGCCTTCAAGCCCGGCATCACCGCCCCCGTCGTGTACTCGCCCGGGCTTCAGGCCTCGCTGCCGACCTACCACCTGATTGCGAACGCCACGGACGTGACGAACAGCCAGTACAACTCCTCCTACAACGGCCAGCGTTTCCTCGGCACGCTGGTGTATAACGGCGTCGTCCACGACCACATTCAGTTCAACAACCGCGGCGAGGCCTCGACCTACGTCTCGGGCAAGAACAAGTGGCGTTTCCACTTCAATACCGCCCGCGACCTGGACGCGCGCGACAATTGGGGGCGGCCCTACGCCGAGACCTGGGACGAGCTGAACCTCAACGCCTGCGCCAGCCCCTGGGCGGCCGTGCACCGCGGCATGGCCGGCGTGGAGGAGGCCGTTTCGTTGCGACTCTACGAGCTGCTCGGCATGGCTTCGTCGAAAACCCACTACCTCCATTTCCGTGTAATCGACGATGCCTCCGAAACGGGCGCCACCCAGTTCCAGGGCGGTGACCCCGCCGGCGTGAACGGCGGCGATCTCTGGGGCCTCTATCTCGCGGTCGAACACCCCGACGGGTCCTTCCTCGACGAGCGCGGGCTGGCGGACGGCAACATTTACAAGATCGAGTCGAGCACCGGCGACCAGAAGCACCATGGCGACGGCCAGCCCTCCGACGGTTCGGACTGGAATGCCTTTCTGGCCGCCAGCAAGGCCACCCAGACCGAGACGTGGTGGCGCGCCAACCTGAACCTCGACGCTTACTACAATTTCCACGCCGGCAACCGCATCGTGGGCAACATCGACCTGCGCCAGGGCTTCAATCACTGCTTTTATCACGCTCCCGACGGCCGCTGGGTCGTCCTACCCTGGGATCTCGACATGATGTTCATCCCCAAGACCCACTGGAGCGGCCTCATCGACCAGAACAATTGCCTCTCGCTGCCGGCTCTCCAGCTCGAGTTCAAGAACCGCGCCCGCGAGCTGCTCGACCTGCTCTGCGCGGACCCCGGCGCGGCCGGCGGCCAGATCGGCCAGCTCATTGACGAGTATGCCCAGATGGTGAAGCCCGCCGGGGCCTCGCCCAGCTGGGCCGACCTCGACGCCGCGATGTGGAACATGAATCCGCGCACCACCTCCAATTCCAACGCGCAGACGAACCATCGCGGTAATTTCCACGTCACGCCCTACTTCGACAGCCGCATCGGCGGCACCTGGACGCGTACGCTCGCCACCGCGGACTTTGCCGGCTCGATGAAATACCTCGTCGACTACGCGACGGACACGTTCCCCTCCGGCTCCACCTGGACGGTCAACAACGGCGATCAGCGCGGCTATGGCTACCGTTACCTCGCGGCCGAGGCCGCCGATGCGACGGTGCCCCAGCGCCCGACCGTCACCTACCTCGGCGCCTCCGGCCATCCCATCAACGATCTCCGTTTCGACTGCAGCGGCTATGTCGGCACGAACGCCTTCGCCGCCATCCAGTGGCGGGTGGGGGAGCTTTCCGCCCCGGGCATCCCGCTGCACGATCCGTCCAAGCCGCGCATCTACGAGGTTACCGATGTCTGGCGTTCGGAACTGCGGACCGGCAACACCAAGGACACCATCACCCTTCCCTCCTCCGCCCTGCAGGTCGGCCACACTTACCGGGTGCGGGTGCGGCACCTGGATGCGACCGGCCGCTGGAGCCGCTGGTCCGAGGCGGTGCAGTTCGTCCCTGCCGCCGCCCGCGTGCCGATCACCGCGACGGACATCGCGATCAGCGAGATCATGTACAATCCGCCTGCGCTCAGCGCCGCTGAGACCGGCGCCGGCTACACCGACAAACAGCTCTTCGAGTACATCGAATTGCTCAACATCAGCGGGAGGCCGCTCGACCTGGAGGGCCTGGCTTTCACCACCGGCATCGCCTATACCTTCCCGGCGATCCTGACGCTTCCCGTGGGCGAGCGCGTCCTTGTCGCCAAAAACGCCACCGCCCTCGCCGCGCGCTACGGCTCCACCGGCCTGCTCTCCGGTCGCGTGGCGGGCGAATATAGCGGCAGCCTGGACAACAGCGGCGAGCGCGTCGTGCTCAGTTTCGACGGGCAGGCCGTGCTGGATTTCTCCTATTCCGACGGCTCCCATCCGGTGGGCAGCGATCCCTGGCCGGCGACGCCCGATGGCAACGGCCCCAGCCTCGTGCTCATCAACCCCGCATCGGCTCCGAATCACGCCTTGCCCGCGAGTTGGCGGGCCAGCCTGGCCAGCGCCGGCACTCCGGGCGGACCGGACCCCATCAACTACGCGGAATGGGCGGCGCGCCACCCCGGTCTCGGCGCGGCGGGCGACGATCCCGACGGCGACGGCCGCAACAACCTGGCGGAATACGCGTTCGGCACCTTGCCGCTGGTCGCGGACCACGCGCCGCCGCAGCAGGCCGCGCTCGAGACGCTCGTGGTCGGGGGCGCGCCGGCCGAGCCGTATTTTGTGTTCTCCTGCACCCGCACGGCGGAGAGCGGCGACCTGGCGTTTACGCCGGAATTTTCGACCGATCTGCAGACTTGGTCACCTGGCGGGGTGCTGCTCGAATCCACGCCCAACGGCAACGGCACCGTGACCGAGCGCTGGCGCTCCGACCAGCCCGCCGGCGCGCAGACGCGTCTCTTCGCCCGCCTGCACGCGCAGCCGTGAGCGCTAGCTACGGCTCGGAATCGATCGTTTCGTAACCGCCCTGGGATTTGAAGCGGATCGGGGTTCCGCGCTCGAGATGGTCGAGCCAGTTCATGGCGCCGCGTTTGAAATAAGGCTCCGCAGCAGGCCCGAGCGTCTCAACGACTTGGGCGCGGGTATCGGCGGCGATGCGGGCGAGGGCGGCCTTTTTTTGATCGAGGTTCAGGCTGGAGTCGGCGGCGATGCGACGGGACTCCGCGGCGGCCGGCTCACGTAGCGCGAGGAGGCGCCGGGCGGTGTCGGCGGGAAGGCCCAGGCGCCCGGCGGCGGAGCGAGCGTGGGTGAAATCAGGGTCGTTTTCCAAAGCGGCCGCGGCGTAGCGCTCCTCGCCGACGATGGCGCGGATTTCGTCTTCGAGCACCGCCCGTGCGGCTTCCTGGCGCTCCCAAAACTCGGCGCCGACTCCATCGGGTCCCGAGATGAGTTCGGCGGTCTTTGCCAGGGAGAACTCGGCGTCGAAAGCCTTTTGCAGCGTATAGATGCGGCGATACTCCTCCTCGCTCGCGTCGAGCTGGGTCATCCGCTGGCGGAGCTGGCTGGCGGTGTCGGAGTTGCGCAGTTCCCATTCCGTGCGCTCCTCCGGCGTGAGCAGGGCGGCGATATCCCGTTCCCGTTCGTTTTTCAGCAGCTGCAGCTTGGCCTCGTCCTCGGGCAGCTCGAAATCGCCGCTCTCGTTCCGAAGCTCGTTTTCCAGGGCGTCGTAGTCGCGGCCGATGCGGAAAAGCGCCGCCGCCTTTTCGCGGGGCAGGCCTCCGTACTCGCGGGCGAGCCAGGCGTTTTTTTCCGGCTCGAAGGCATCGGGGTCGATGCCGGTGACGCTTTTGAGCTCGGCGGCCATTTCCTCGTTGAGGCGGGAATAGGCGAGATTGCGTTCACGCTCTTCGGGAGAACCGAAGCGGTCACGTCCACCGGGCTCCTTCCACCAGACCGCGAGGGTCTCTTCGCCCTGGTCGGAATCGATCGCGCGGTGCCGCATATCGTATTTTTTCCACAGGAGAATCTGGACAAACTGGATACGGAGCTCCGAGTCGACGCCGGCCGCGAGTAGAAGGGCGTTCAGGCGTCCGGCATCCAAGCTCTTGAAAACGGCTGCAGCCTCGGCCGTGACGACTTCGCCGGGGGCGGACTCGGCGTCGGCATGCCGGACCGCCGGCGCGGCGCCGAGGAGAACGACGGCGGGCGTATCGGAAGCCGGCGTGACCGTCGCGGCCGGGCGGCGCTTCAGGACAAACAGCAGCGCGGCGTTGCCGAGGAGCGAGGCGACGAGCAGGCCGGTGAGGAGGCGAGAGGCGGGGGCGATGTTCAAGGCGAGGCCTGGAGAGCCTCGAGGACAGTTCCGGGCGTCAGAAGTTCGGGCAAGACCTTCGGTTCGGGCCGGCCGGGGAGGTAGAGGAGGTTGAAGGGCACGGCGGCGCGATTCCAGCGCTTCAGCTCGGCGCTGATGAGCGGGTCGCGGTTGGTCCAGTCGCCGCGCAGCGTGGCGACCTTTTGGTTGCGGAAGGCCTTCAGGACTTCGCCGGACCCGGGGCCGTGGAAAACCGCCTTCTTGTTGGTCTGGCAGGTAAAACACCAGCGGGCGGTGAAATCGACGTAGATGGGGCGGCCCTCCTTCCGCAGTTCGGCCACGCGCTCGGCGCTCCAGGGCTCCCACACGACGTCGCTCGGCGCGGCGGCACGCGGCCAGCCCCAGGCCACCGCGGCAAAGGCGAGGCCGAGGGCGACGAAAACGGAAATCTTGCGCGCAGCGGTCGGGCGGGCCGCGGGTGCGGTGCCGCGGCCGTAGAGCCAGAGCGCGAAGGCGAGGATGGCGAGGGCGAGGACGGCGTTGAGCTGCGCGTCGGATTCGAGCTGGCCGGCGAGGATCCAGAACAGGACGCCGACGGTGGCGTAGAGCAGGAAAGCCATGCCTTGCTTGAAGGTCTCCATCCAGGGGCCGGGGCGGGGCAGGGCGCGCACGGCGCCGGGGAAAAGCGCGAGCACGAGATAGGGAGCGGAAAGGCCGAGGGCGATGGCGGTGAAGACGGCGAAACTCGCCGCCGTGGGCAGGGCGAGGGCGGCACCCAGCGCGGGCGCGAGGAAGGGAGCGCTGCACGGCGTGGCGACCACGGTGGCGAGCACGCCGGTGAAGAAGGAGCCGGCCAGGCCCTGCTTTTGCTGGAGCCCGCCGCCGATCGCGGTGGCCCGCAGGGCGAATTCGAAAGCGCCCGACATGTTCAGCGCGAAGGCGAGCAACACCACGGCCATGGCGAAGACGAAGCCGGGCTCCTGAAGCTGAAAACCCCAGCCGAGTTGCTCGCCGCCGGCACGCAGGATCGTCAGCAGGCCGGCGAGGGCCCAGAAGGAAAGCAGCACGCCGAGGGTGAAGATGAGCCCATGAGCGGTGATTTTTTTGCGGTCGGCGCCGGCCTGCTGCACGAAGCCGAGCACCTTCAGGCCGAGCACGGGGAAAACGCAGGGCATGAGATTGAGGATAAGGCCACCGACGAAGGCGAGGCCGAGCACCGCGGCGAGCGGCGTGGCCTTGTCCGCGGATGCGGAGTCGGTCGGGGTTTCCGGACGGGGGGGCGGCTGATCCCCCGTGGCGTCGGGCGCGGTGGCGATGGGCAGGTCGAGGAGCCAGGCGGGGCCGGAGGCGAAAGTGAGCACGCCTCGCAGGCGGGCGGGCGGGGGATTGACGTGGTCGGGCACGAGGAGATCGGCGGCGAACTCGTGGGCAGGCAGCCCGGTGGCGCGGACCTGGGGCGCGTCGTAGGAGACGGCGCCATCCTCGGCGAAAAACCAGGGCTCGGCGGGAATGGGCGTTTTTCCATCGGCCGCCCGCAGAGTGAGGCGGAGGGTTTTGCTTTTCGGCCCGGTGGCGGCGATCCGGGTGGCGGTGGCGGTCCAGACGGCGGGCAGCGGGACGGGCAGGGCCGAGAGGGTGGCGAGGAGGTGCTCGCCTGCGTCGGAATCCGTGACGTTGGCGGTGGTCATGGCGCCGGGATCGGTCGGCGTGAGAACCAAGCTCAGCTCGGCCTCACCGGGGATACACACATCCTTGCACATGAGCCACTCGGCTTTGGCGCGGAGCGTGACCGGCTGGCCGGGTGGGAGGCCGCGAGGCGGGGTCAGGTCGACCGGCAGAGTGACCACGTTCTCGTAGCCGTTGCCGGCGAGGTTCTTGGAGGTGTCGTAGACACGTTTGGGGGCGGGCCAGCGGATCGGGCCGGCGCTCCAGCCCGGGGGCAGCTGCCAAGTGAGGCTGGTGGGAAAACCGGTGCCCGGAGCAATCCAGTAGCTGTGCCAGTGGGGCTGATGGGCGAGCCGAAGGCCGACGACGACCTCACGGGCGTCGGCCGGGAACGTCGCCTTGAGCGCGACCAGCGAGGCCTCGACCTGGCCGCGGGCGGCGTTGCCCAGGGGCAGCACGCAAAGAACGGCGAGGGCAAGCGGGCGGAGGAGGCGGAAGGTGGAGGCGAGAACGGGCATGAGAGGGGCGAGTTAACTGGGATACGCGCGGACGGCAAAAAGTTCGCCGGGAAATCGTTCCAGACGGCCCGGATCGACTGCAGATTACGCAAATAGCGCAGATAAGGGCAGAGAACCAAGGGCATCGGTTTGGATCTCTGTGTATCCGCGAGCATCTGCGCCATCTGCGGTTAAGTCGGAGCTAGGGAGTCGAGAAGCCGACCTGGCCGGAGAGCGCGGGGCCGCCTTTGGCCGGGGCGGAAAGCAGGAAGAAGCCGCCCGCGAAGAGGCCGGGCAGGTCGGCGGGAGCGGGCTGGAGGACGACGCCGGTGAAGGTCACTTTGCGCGGGGTGGTGGCGGGAGGCTGGGCTTTCAGGGTGAAGCTGCCGTCGAGGGCGCCGGTGGCGGCGTTGAGCCGGGCGCTGAAGGCGGAAGGGTCTGCGCCCGGGGCGGTGAAGCGGTTTTTCGTCGCATCGAAACGCAAGACGAGAGGCAGGCCGTCGGGGTTGCCCTCGACGTTAACCAGGCCCTCGGCAACGAGGGCGAGTCCGAATTCGCCGCTGGGACCGAGGCCGAGGAGCGGAGGCAGCGGCGTGGAAAGGCTGGGTTTGGTCCAGGGCTCGATCCGGGCGATGAGGGCAAGGGGACCGAAGCCCTCGGGGTAGTTGGTCGTGGCGGCGGCAGGAATGGGCTTGCGCCAAAAGAGGCCGGCACCGTCGAGGGCGGAAACGTGCCAGCGCGCGGGGTCGTCGGCGCGCGAGGTAAAGGGCAGCGGACCGGCGAGGTAGCCGCCGGCAAGTTTGTAAGGCTTCAGATAGAGACGGGCGACGCGGTCGGTGCCGAGAGCGAGGGACGCCGTGAGTTTCGTGCCGTCGGCCTGCTTGCCGGCAAAGGTGAGGGCCCCCTTGGCGCTGAGGATCGCGGTGGCATGGGTAATACCGAGCGGAGCCTCGGTGGCGCCGAGATCGATCGAGGGGCTGAGGAGCATGGTGTGGCGGCCTGTGGTGCTGGCCGGGAGGGCGACAAGCAAGCGGGCGCCATCGTCGGCGGAAGCGAGGGGACCGATGTCGGTGGCGAGGGTGGCGACAAAAACGGGATCGGTCGCACCGAGGCGAAACGTGAGGGCATAGGCGGGAAGCGGGGCAGGGCGGGGGATGCTGAGGGACGCCGTGGCCCAGGTGTTATCGGGGCCGAGGACGAGCCTTCCTTTCACGGCCCGGCCCGGCCGGTCCTCGGTAAGGAGCGTGCCGCTGAAGGTGCCGGCGGCGGAGACGGCGACGGTGAGCTTGCCGGCGGGAAGCGGAGGCTCGGCCGGGGTCTCCAGCAGGGCCTCGTATTTGCCGACGAGGGCGGCGGGAAAGGCTCCGATCGTGAGGGAGGCCGTTCTGACAGGGCCCTTGAGCGCGCCCGCCTGGACCGAGGTGACGATTTTCACGGGGCCGGGCCGGGCCTTGATGACACCGGTGATGAGTCCGGTGGCCGGATCGAGGGCGAGGCCGGCGGGCAGACCGGAGGCTTTGTAAGTAAGGCCGGCCGGGACAGGCTGGCCTCCGGAGAGGTCAAAGGTGACCGCGCTGCCGGTTTTCAGCGTGCCGGGATCGACTATCTCCGCAGGCGCGGGGAGAGGGACGAGAAGACGGGTGGCGGCGGAGCGGGTGCCCGCGGCGTTGGCAACGACGACGGTATAGGTGCCCGCGTCGGCGAAGGTGAGCGGGCCAAGGGCGAGCTCGGGGCCGGTTTCGCCGGAGAGAACGACGGAGCCCTTGCGCCATTGGTAGGTGGGCGCGGGATTGCCGCTGGCGGTCACGGCAAGCGCGAGCGATTCGCCAACGGAGGCGGTGAGGGTCGCGGCGGGCGCGGCGGTGAGGACCGGGGCGACGTGCACGGTCAGGGTGCCGGAGGGGGAGCGCACGCCTTCGGGAGCGGAGGGATTGGTCGCGACGAGGGCATAGTCGCCGGCATCGGCCGGCTGCACGTCGGTGAGCACCAAGGCGGCGGAGGTCTCGCCGTCGAGCGCGGTGTCGCCTTTGAACCATTGCAAGCTGGGCACGGGGCTACCGCTGAGCTCGGCGGTGAACGTGACGGAGCCGCCGGCGATGACGGTTTGGGAAAGCGGAGGGATGATGAAGGCGGGAGGAGACGGCCCGGCGATCGTGATGCGGCAGGTGACGCTGGCGCTGCGCCCACCCGCGTTGTTGTTTTCGTAGGCGCTCAAGGTCAGCGGATAGGAGCCCGCGGTTCCGGGGATGCCGGTCAACGAAAGCCTGAGGCCGTTGACGACGAAGGCGCCGGACGCGGAGACGAAGCCATCGGCAACGCTCACGCCAGGCGGCATGGCCCCGGAGACTTTCCAGGAATGGACCGTGCGCGGGGCGCCGGAAACGGTGAAGGAAACGCCGAAAGGATCGTCGATGGCCCCCGTGACGTTGAAAGTCTTGCCCACTCCGGCGCTGGTCGGGGCGGCGGTGGTCGGAGGAACCGGGCTGGCGTGAGCGGTGGTGGCGCCAGCGACCGAGTCGAACGCTCCGAGGGCGGCGAGGGCGAAGGCGGACCTGAGGAGATCGCCGCAGCGGAGCGCGAAGTCGGGCGAGGCGAGAGCGGCGGCCAGCCGCGGTCCGGGCCCGCGTTGGAGAAACAGCACGAGGAGGACCGTGGGCGCGTGGAGCCAGCGGAGGCGATGAAGCGAAATCAGGAAAGTCATCGGTGGAAGAGGCGTGCGGCCCTCGGCGAAAACGTTGCGCCACGACAGGACGCGACGGTGGCCCAACTTATTGCTCGGCGACCTTGAGGCGGAGAAACACCCGCGAAGGGCCGACGGCCACCGAACCGCGCCAGGTGTCCATGCCCTCGATGGAGGCGGCGAGCCGGTGGTTGACGCCGGCGGTGCTCCAGGTGACGAGGTCGGTGGAGCTTTCCACGGCGTAGGCCACGCCCAGGCGGGTGCTTGGGCGTGTGTAGGCGAGATCCCAATCCGAGCCGACCCGGGAAAACACCAAGGCGGAGGCCGGAACGGTTTCACGCGGACCGTAGCCCAGGGCATAATGGACCAGGTTGGGCAGGCCGTCGGGGGCGAGGACGACGGCATGGCCGGAGACCGCCGGATCGGTAAGCTCGGCGGCGGTGAAGTGGGCTTCCTGCCAGAGGCGCACCGCCGTTTTCACCACGAGCGAAAGACTCTGGCTGGCGGCGGGGGCGACGCCATTGCCCGCGGTAAGGGTGACGACGGTGGTGCCGGCCTGGGCGGTGGCCGGCGTGCCGCTGATCACGCCGGTGTTTGGATCGAGCGTGGCCCAGGGAGGCAGGCCGGTGGCGGAGAACGTCGGCGCCGGCGTGCCCGTGGCGGTGATGGTGAATTTCTGGCCAGTTTGGAGGGCTTGGAACAAGGCGGTCGCGGCGCTGGTGATGGCCGGCGGAGTATTGACCGTGAGGGTCGCGACATTGGAAGGGACCCCGGTTGGGGCAGAGGAATTGGTGGCGACAACCTTGTAGTCGCCGGCATCGGCGGCGGTGACGCCAGTGAGCTGGAGGGTGGAGGAGGTTTTGCCTGAAAGCGGGGCGGTGCCCTTGAACCACTGGAGCGTCGGGGCGGGCGTGCCGGTGACGGCCGCGGTGAAGGTTACGTTGGCCCCGGCATTGACGGTCTGCGAAGAGGGGTGGGTGGTAAAGGACGGCGGTGCATTGGCCCCGACGATGTTGATCACGCAGGTGACGCTGCCCTGATTCGCGGTGGCGGGTGCGTTGAGGGTGTCGTAGGCCGTGACGGTGAGGGCCTGGCTGGCGGCGGCGGTGGGAGTGCCGGAGATCGTGACCTTGAGACTATTGATCCGGAAACCTCCGGTGACGGCAGTGCCACCGGCGACAGTGAGGCCGGGCGGAAAGGTGCCGGTGACCTTCCAGGATTTGGCCGTCGCGGGTGCGCCGGTGACGTTGAAGGCGACGCTGAAGGCGGCGTTGACATTGCCGCCGGCCGTGAAGGTGGTCCCGACGCCACCGCTGGCGGGGCTGACGGTGGTGGGGGAAACGACGGTGGCGTTGAAGGAGGTGGCCCCGGCGACGGAATGGTACGCACCAAGGGCGCCGAGCGCGAAGGCGGATTTCAGCAGCTCTCCGGATTGAAAGGCGAAGCCGGGCGACGCGCCGGCGAGCACGCGCAGCACGGGGGTGCGTTGCAGGAGCACCAGGAGGATCGCCGCAGGCGCGTGCAGCCAGCGGAGCCGGTAAAACAGAAGGGCGAGATGCATCGGGGAGGAACGAATGAAAAACGGCGAATGCGACGGGTCGCGGCCGACGAACGGCCTAGTTGCAACCGCAACCGCTGCCGCCGACCCCGCGCCCGCCGGCGGCGGCTTCTCGGGAAAAATAAATGTGCTCGCTCATGGCGGCCTGGAGCGGGTCGCGGTCCGGGCGCATCGTATAGTCGGCGAGATCGGCGCGTTCCCAGGGCTGCACGCGGGTCAGTCGAGCGGAGGAGCAGCCCCCGGCGAAGGCGCAGAGGACGAGGAGGACGGGGAGAAGGATGCGACGGTTCATGGGGTTTCGTCGAGGAGCCGGAGGATTTCGGCACGGAGCAGGGCGCGGTCGGCGTCGCCCCGGAAACCACTGTGCACGAGGCGAAGGACGCCTTTCCTATCCAGCAAATAGCAGGTGGGCATGGCCGGCGGGCGGACTTCGGCGGCGAGGCTTTGTGTGCCGTCGCGCACGGTCGGGAAGGAGGGGGCCAGGCGTTTGAGGAACTCGGCATAGGGCGCGGCTTTTTTGTCCACGCTGACGCCGATCACGGTGAAGCCGCGGAGGGCGAACTCGGCCTGAAACGCGTCGTAGGCGGGAAAGGCCGCTTTGCAGGGGGCGCACCAAGTGGCCCAGAAATCCACCAGCACGACCTGACCGGCACGGGACGGAAGCGTGCCTTCGAGGGCGTGGGCGGAAAGCTCGGGGAAGGGGGCGCCGACCCGGACTTCGGCGCGTGCCCCTGAGGGGATCGCGATGAGAGCCAGGCCGAGAAGCAGGCCGGCGGCCAGGCGGAGGAGAGACGGTACTTCAGGAGACGACATGGCGAAAAAATCCCCGGGTCTGGTGAAGGGCGCGATCGGTGATGATTCGGGCCTCGGCGCCCATGGTTTGCGCGACGAGGGCAAGGCCGGCCTCGGGCCCGAGGATGAAGGCGGCGGTCGAAAGCGCGCCGGCCTGGAGACAAGTGGCCGCGACGACGGTCACCTGGCGGCAGCCGTTGGCGACGGGCCGGCCGCTGCGGGGATCGACGATGTGACCGTAACGTTTGTCGCCGACGGTGAAGGCGCGGAGGTAGTCGCCGGAGCTCGCCACGCCGAGATCGGCGACGGCGAGACTGCCGCGACAGGCGCCGCCGGGCTTGGCGGGATCTTCGAGACCGATGTGCCAGCCGGGTTTTCCGGGCGCGGCGCCGACCGCGTACAGGTCGTGGCCGAAATCGATCAGGGCATGGTCGAGGCCGAAGGAGCGGGCGAGGGCGGCGACGGCGTCCACCGCGTATTCCTTGCCCCAGCCGCCGAAGTCGAGGGCCATGCCCGGCTCGGGCAGAAAGACGCGGCCGGGAGTGCGTTGCACCTTGGCCCAGCCGACAAGACGGAGCGCTTCCGCGATCTCGGTCTCGGCGGGGATGCGCGGGTTGGCGGCCTTATAGTCCCAGAGCCGCAACACCGGCGCGGCCGTGACGTCGAGGGTGCCCCGGCTGAGGAGGTGCAGGGCTCCGCAGAAATCGAGAAATCCGTCCATCTCCTGGTCCACCTCCACCCAGGTGCGGCCGGCGGCGGCATTGATGCGGCCGATCAGGCTGTCGGGTCGAAAACGGGAGTAGCGTGCCTCGAAAGCCGTCACCCAAGCGACGGCTTCGCCGACGAAGTGACGGGCGAGCGTCTCGTTCTCGCAGGCGAACTGAAGCTCGCAAGTCGTGCCCAAAGCGGCCCAGCGATGACGGCGCAAGGGTGCCGTCGCACCGGCCGCGGGGCCGGCGGCGGGAGACGGGGCGGGTGCGACGGACAGGGAAAGGCACATGGGAGGGGCGGGGCCGGATCAACGGCTGAGTTTCAAGCCGAGGGTGATGACGTTGGCGTCGCTGTAGGCGGCGGAGGGCGTGACCTCGTCGAGCCCCTGCATGAGGTAACGCTCGAAGGAGAAATCGACCGAACAGTACGGATTGAAAATCCACGTGGCTTTCAGGCCGAGCGTGATCGTTTCCATTTCGGAGAGCCGGTGGTCGGACGAATAAAAGGGCCCCCGGCCGGTGCCGGTCTCGAGGAGAGAATCGTAGTTCGTGACGATGCCGGCCGCGTCCAGATCGTGATAATAGAAGTCGGCCGCGCTCTGCCGGTAGTAGCGCACGGAAGGTTCGAGGATCAGGTGGGCGCCGGCGCGCTGCAGCCACTTCAGTTCCACGGTGTGGCTGTCGATGCCGAAATTGTCGTGATAAAATCGATACGAGCCGTCGAGCGCCGCATCGAGGCCTTCGAAGCGACGGTTGGTACCGAGAAAGAGGCTGCCGCGATCCTTTTCCCGCGGGCGGTTTTCGGGAGGCGTGTAGTAGGTGCCGGGATCGAGCGCGAGGCGGGTGGTGGAGACGATCTTGTAGGGGTCGCTGAGGAAACCTTCGGCGTGGCCGTAGGCGAGATTCACGGTGACGGCAAAGACCGGGGAGACGAGCTGGGTGACGCCGAGGATGAGGTCGTCGCCGGTCTTCTCGCGGTCCTTCGACCAGAAAGACTGCATGAGGCGGTCGTCGGTGTGGCCCCAGCCGGCGCGCAGGAGCGTGTTTTTTTGGTTAAAGTCGGCGAGGACGTTGAGCGAGTAACCGTGGGAAACGTAGTCGCTCTCGCGGCTGAGCCCATGGCCCGCGGAGACGTTCACGCGGGAGAACTGCCAGGCCAGATCGGCGTTCCAGGCCTTGCGTTTGTCCTCCATGCGCGCGATCGGAAGTTCTCCGTCGGCGCCGGGTTTTTCGCCGGTCGGCGTGGCGCCGGCGATCGTGTCGATGAGCCCCATGACCTTCAGCCGCGCCTCGGCGCTTAGCTCCGCGTCGAGCAGGGCATATTGGGAGTCCACCCGGATGCGTTCGTCCTCCTCCTGCCAGGACTGGTTTTTGAAGGTGAGGGAGGACTCGGCATGGCTGCGCGCGGCGAGCAGCGAAAGCAGGGAAAGGGGCAAAACGCCGCGCGGGAGACGGAGACGCGGAACGGCGGCGGGGGCCGGAAGGGGAGGGACGGCGGGCATGGAAGCGGACGCTGATGGCGCGACCGTATTTCAAGCCCAAGGACTCCCCGGACGCGGTCAGATTAAGGTAACGGGTTAGTCACTATTCGCACCGTCGGTGCATCCGACTTTCGCCGCTCCTATCTCAGGCGGTGCCGGGCCGGCGGGTCATGTAGATGACGATCAAGGTGAAAAAGCAGCAGACGATGTTCTGCAGCGGCAGTTGGAGTGCCGTGGGAAGCAGATAGATGATGATCACGGTCGGTACCCAGACGCCCCAGCTGGCGACCAGCAGGGGCAGGATGCTGCGGGCATAAAGCCCGGGGCGGTGAAGTTCGGCGAGGAGGGCGGAGGTGTCGAAGCCCAGCTCCACCCATGCATAGACGAGCCAGGTCAAGGGCGCGGCGAGCAGGGGGCCGTAGATGAACTGGTCCACGGCGGTCTTGGTGGCGATGACGCTCAAGGAACGGCCTTCGCCGAAGAGCCGGGCCTGAAGCGCGTAGAAGACCGATACCTCCAGCCCCTTGTAGGCCCAGAAGAGAGTGAGGGCCGCCATCTGGCGAAACGTGTAGCGGGCGCGAGTGGCCTCGCTAAAGCGAAGGACGGCGAAGGGAACGACGGCACCGAAGAGCGAGGTGGAAACGAGCGCGAAGGGCAGGCCGACCTCGGTGCGGAAGGCGGCGAGTTTTTCGAGGGCGGTCTGAGTCGGGTCATGCAGGTAATAACCGGCGACGATCGCGCCCGCGATGCCCTGGAGAACGAAGCCGGGCCCGAGATTGGCGCGGGCGGCGAGGAGGGAGGCGCGAAGCGGAGAAGCGGCGGCGGACATGCGAGGGCGAAGTCCGTGACCATCCGGGAGCGAGGCTCCGCCGCCAATCCCGAAGCGGCGGCGGATTCAGCGCAGACGTTCGCGCCGGTAGCCCGATCTGCGCTCAGAGCCGTGCGAGGGCCTTTTCGTAATCGGCGACGAAGAAGCGTTTGCCCTTTTTCACCACGTGATGGCCTTCGGCCTCGAGGCGCGCGGAGAGGGCGGGGATGCCGCCGGGATATTTGGGGTTGAGCTCGCCCTTCCCCTTCAGGGTGCGCCAGTAGGGCGTGATCGCAGTTTCACCCGCCGCGGCGGCCTCGGCGGAGGCATGGGCGGCCATCCAGGAGAAAATTCCCGTCGTGATCGGGCAGCCCGCGGCGGCCTGATGCTTTTCGGCCACGGCGGCGCGCAGCTCGTTGATCGTGACGAGCCGGCCGCGGGGCACGCGTCGCATGAGCGCATCCACCTCGCGCGGCGCGGGGATGGCGAGCGTCGGGCCGCCCCAGCGGGCCGCGGCGGTGGCATCGAGCCGGACGACCTTCGGGAGATCCTTGTCGTCGGCGAGTTTTTCGCGCCACGACTTCTTTCCGCGTCGTGGCGGAGCGGATACGGACGCGACGGAGGCGGAGCGGGCGGGCATGGAGAAAGAAAGCAGCCGGCCGGCGAGCGCGCCGGGGAGACCGGCCTTACGCCACCTTGGCGCGCTGGATCAGCTCGATTTCGTAGCCTTCCGGGGCGTCGAGGAAGGCGATGAGGCTGCCGCTGCCGGTTTTGGTCGGGCCGTCGCTCAGCGGATAGCCTTTGGCGGCGGCATCGACGGCGAATTTTTCCAGGTCCTCGACTTCGAACGCGAGGTGCGTGAGGTCGGCCTGCACCTTGACCGGCTCGGCGCCGGGAGGCATCTGGCAGAGCTCGATCTCCTCGGTGGAATTCGGCGTGGCCAGAAACACGAGCCGGGCACCACGCGGCGAGATGTGTTCGCGGGAGACGGTGAGGCCGAGGGCCCGGGTGTAGAACTGCACCGAAGCAGCGAGGTCGTTCACGCGGTAGCGGGTGTGGAGCAAGCGGGTGACGGTCGGCATGGTTTGGCGACCTTAAAGGGGCACGGGCGAATGTCGAACGACCAATGGTCCCGGCGACCCGGGTATCTTGGGTTAGGCCCGAAATGCCGTGGACCTGGCCGCGACAAGCGTCGCCCGCCTTCCCTAGCTGAGGCGAACCCCCTGGCGGGAGGCGGATTCCGGGAATCGGGGTAGTAGTCAGGCGCGGGAGCCGGTCATTTGTCCGCGGCGGAGGCGGCGTGAAGATCTTCGAGGCGCTGGGCGGTGAGGAGCTGGAAACTGCCGCCGTTGCGCTTGGCGACTGCGGTGAGGTTTTCGGTGGCGCTTTCGGCCTTGTCGTTCGGGCCGACGAAGAGGAACAGGTTCAGCACGGCACGCTCGGGGAGCAGCGCCTTTTGCAGGCGTCCGAGATGGGCATGAAAATCGTTCCAGGTGGCTCCTTCGAGGCTCGCGACGGCGAGCTCGGGAATCTTGACCGGCGTGCCATCGGCGTGGGACCAGCCGGCGGTGTCGAGGGTGATGACGATGCCGTGGCGTTTCAGCTCGGCCTGCACGGAGGCGGTGAAGATCTGCGGATTACTCTGCACGATGATGGGATCCTTGCCGGCGGAGATGAGCTTCTGATTGGCGGCGGCGAGTTCGCGGCCAGCCTTGCGGTAGGCGCGGTCGCGGGCGGCGGTGACGCCCTCGAGCGTGAGCCCCTCCTTGGCGAGCTCGGCGAGGAAGGCGGCGCGGCTTTTCTCCACCCCGGCCCGACGCCTGGCGGCGGTGGCTTCATCTACGGTGCGGCGGACGACTCCGTCGGTGGCGGTGATGACGAAAACCGTGGTGGGCTGTTGCTCGAGTGCGGCATGAACGGCGCGGGACCAGACCGGCGGATAAAGCAGCGGATCGACCCCGGCGTTGGGCGGAAGGGGTTTGCGCGTCCAGCCGGTCTGGCGGGTGGCGGAGCCGGGGCCGAAGGCGCCGAGTTTGGCGTTCACCGGGCTCATCCAGGCGAAGAAATCCTTTTTCTGCTCGGTGGAGGCGGGGACGAGCGCGGGTTGGAAGAGGTTGAGCTCGGCGCCAGCCTCTTCGTCGCCGCCGGCGCGGAAAAGGATGACGTTGAAGCGGCAGTTGGGCGGCAGGCGGCCGACGAGGCTCATGATTTCCTCGCGGATGATGGCGAAGGCGCGGAAGCCGCCTTTGGCGGGAGCCATGATGGCCGTGCCGGTGTCCACCACGAAAACGATCTGGCTGGGATTCGGGGTGGTGGCGCCGAGGAAGCTGAGCGACATGAAGCCGCGTCCGCCGAGGCCGACGCCCGCCCCGAGGGAAGTGGCGAGCCCGGTGCCGGCCCCGAGGCCGACGCCGGAGCCGGTGGAACCGAAACCGCCGAAGCCGCCGGTGTTGAGCGACGGCAGATCGGGAAGCTCGGGCAGGGCGAGGGCACTGGCCGAAGTGGAAAAGATGCGGCTGGCGGAGACGGGCGAGGCCGCGGCGCCGGAGGCCCCGCCGCGGCGTGCGACCTGGAGGCGATGTTCGACCTGTTTGGCGGCAGCGGGCGTGGGGATCGGCGCGGCTTCGAAAGCTCGCTTTTTACCCGCGCTGGCTTGGTGCACCACGATGGCGGCGGCGGCGAGGCCGAGCACGACGTGGAGGAGCACGGTGACGAGCAGCGGCATGCCCCGGCCGAGGCGTTGGCGCAGGCCGGTGGGGCGAGTGGGGGCGGTCGCGGCGGAACCGGAGGAGACGGACGAGGCGGCGGTGGCGGACATGGCGGGCGCTCAGAGCTCGTCCTCCGACGGGGCGGTGAGGGTGACGTTGGTCACGCCGGCCGCGGCGAGGGCGTTGAGGACATCGATCGTGCGTTCGTAGGGGGAATCCGGATGGCTGATGAGGGTGACGACGAGTTTGGTTTTCGCCGCCTCGCTGGAGGCCTGAAGCTGGCCGAGGGTGTTGGTGAGCTGGGGCAGATCGCGGGCCCCGGGAGAATCGAAGATCTCGTCGTTGAGGGTGACCTCGCCGTCCTCGGCGACCTGGAGGATCTGCTCGTCGAAAAACTCGGTGGGCGAACCGGCGACGGCCACGCCGGGGAGCCGGGTCTGGAGGATCTGCTCGATGCGGATCTGCGCGGCTAGCGCCATGAAGAACACGAGGATGACGAAGACCACGTCGATCATCGGCGCGATCTGGAAGCCGACATCGGGATTGGTGGCCTGAACGGGCAATTTCATGGGCGGGACGGAGAAGCGAAGGAGGAGGGCGGAGACCTGAAAACCTGAGACTTGAGGTGGCTAACGCGCCACGGTCGCGAAGGTGACGTCGGTGATGCCGGCCTTGGCGGCGGCCTCGACGATGGCTTGGACGTGGCGGACCGGGGTGGGGGCATCGGCCCGGATGAGAACGCGGGCGGCCGGGTTGGTCTTTTTTCGCGCGGCGAGGAGGGGAATGGTGTCGGCGGGGACGACAACCCGTTCCTCATAGGTGATGATCGCGCAGCGGTCGACGGCGTGCCAGGCGATGTTAAAGACCTGCTCGCCCTCGGAATCGTCCTTTTTGGCCGCCTCCGGAGCGAGCGGCACCTGGATCGAAGGATCGTAACGCGCGACCGAGGAAGTCGCGATGCTCATGAAGAAGATAAGCAACACGAGCAACACGTCGATCATCGGCGCGATCTGGAACTCGGGCTCGCCGTCGCCCCCGCCTGCGCTGCCGGCCATGATGCTAGAAGGTTAAGGATGAACTTTTAAGGTGAAGAACCGTGGCGGCATCAGGCCTGGGCGGGAGCGGGGAGGGCGGCGTCCGAAGGCGCGGGGACGGGCGTGACGAGCCAGTCGGGGGTGGCGGCGATTTGTTCCCCGCCTTCGAACACGACGTCCTCGAGCTGGGCGTAGGGGAAGCCTCGGAAGTAGTCGTTGAGGAGAAGGGAAAGGACGTGGACCTGATGGGCGACGCGGTTGCGCAGGAGGTAGTAAAAAACGAATGCCGGGATGGCGACGGCGAGGCCGGAGGCGGTGGCGTGCAAGACGTGGCCGATGGCGCCCGAAAGCTTGGACGGATCGGCGGCGCCGGCCTGACCCATGGCAGCGAAGGCCTGAATCATGCCGACGACGGTGCCGGTGAGGCCGACCATGGGTGCGATGACGCCGATGACCGAGAGGTAGGCGATGCGGGACTGGAAGTGGGCATTCTCGCCGACGATGGTGGCGGCGATGGCGTCCTCGGCGGCGGCCTTGCCAGCGGGAGCGTGTTTCAGGCCGGCATGGACGGCGGCGGGGAAGGCGCCCTTCGTCCCGGCGGCCCAGGCGTAGGCGCCACGGTAATCGCCGGTGCGGAAAAAGGTGCGGAGCGCTTCGAGCTGGGCGGCGGGGAGAAAACGTTTCGATGCGGTGGACTGGTAGAGATCGATGACGAGGTAGACGATGAACGCGGAGCAGAACCAGAGCGGCAGAATGAACGGCGAGGAAAGTTCGTGCAGCAGGCTGGTGGACCGGGCGGCGGGCGCGGCGGCGGAGGATTCCGCGAACAGGATGGCCGGAATGGAGGCGAGAAGCAGGGCGAGGGCGGGACGTTTCATGTTGGAACGGGAAGGCGGAAGGGGGGCGGAAAGTTTTTAACCGCGAAGAACGCAAAGGAGCGTGAAGACGCCGAATTTGTAGCGATTTTTTGGTTACAGGTTGAATTCCGCCCTGGCGGTTTGGGCCTGGGCGGTCGCCGGATAGGCATCGACGAGCTCGAGGGCGGAACGTTCGGCGCGATCGGTGTCGCCGTGGCCGCGATAGGCGCGGGCGGCTCCGAGTAGGGCGGCGGGCATGAGCTCGTCCAGGGTGCCGAAAAATGCGGGGATGCGGAGGTAACATTCCAGGGCCTCGGCGTGGGCGGCCCGGGCCGCGGCGAGGTCGCCGCGCAGGAGCCAGGCGCGAGCCTCGACAGCGGGTGGGGCGTCCTTGACGATCTCCTCGAGCATGAGGCGGGCGAGGGATTCGTGGCCGGCGCGGACGTCGAGCTGGGCGAGCGCGAGTTTGGCGAGGCCGGCGACTTCGGGACCGAGGCCAGGTTGCATGAGCTCGCGAGCGGCGGCGGTGATGGCGGGGCCGTCGTTGCCGGGGAGGAGGGCTTGGAGCCGAAGCGAGGCGGCGCGTGGCCAGGGCGAGCCGGGGGTACGGGCAAAGGCTGCGAACTGGCGGTGGATTGGATCGAGGAGTTTCAGGGCGGTTTCGGCCTGGCCGGAAGCGAGCAGCATCTCTGCCTCCTCGAGCCCCTCGGGTTCGGGAAAATCGAGGCGGGCGATATCGGCCACGGGAAAGCGCCGCTCGTAACTCTCGCTGCCGGGGAGTTGCACGGTCTGTATCAGGGCGTCGGCGGAAAGGGTGACGTCGGCCGCCTGGAGGATGGTGCCGTTGGCGAGGAGGTAGCGTTGCGAATACACGGGGGACGAGGCGGCCACGGCTGCCGCCGCAAGGGCGAAGGACCAGGGACGAAGACCGAGTGGTCCGGAAAAACCAAAGCCGGGGCGGTGCATGGTGGATCAGGCGCTGAGCTTGCGGAGCCGTTCGCGGGCGCGGCCGGCCTCGGGCAGGGCGCGGAGTACCTCGAAGGTGAGCATGCGGTTGAGGGTATCGACGGCTTCCTGTTTTCGGCCGAGCGCCTCGAAGGTCTCGGCGGAACGCAGGTAGGCTCGGGCGGTCCAGGCGGGGAAACGTTTGTAGGAAAGATAGACCCGCTGGTAGTGCGCCTGAGCCTTGGCGAGATCATCGGGCGTGCCGCGCCGGGCGGCGATCTCGCCGAGTTGAAACAGGGCTTCGGCGGTGGCCTCGCCGCGCCAGGCGCGATTGGCGGCGACCTGCTCGAAAAGCTCGCGGGCGGCCTCCGGCTGGCCGAGGGCGAGACGAGCGCGGGCGCGGCCGAGGGTCGCTTCCTTGAGCTTGAAGCGGGCGCCCGCGTCGTCGATGGCGGCGTCGAAGCGGCCGAGCGCTTCCCCGGGCCGGCCCTCGCGGAGGGCGATTTCCCCGAGGCCGACATGGCCGAAGTCGGCGAAGACAGAGCGGGGATAAGCGGTGACGATGCGTTCGTAGAAGATGTGGGCCAGATCCGGCTGGCCGCGGGCGAGGAGGGCATCGCCGACTTTGCCGAGGATGCCGGCGGGAAGTTGGTCCGGAGCGCAGGTTGCGGCGATCTTGGCGAGGAGTTCCTCCTGGAGAGCAGCGTTGCCCCGGGCGGCTGCGATCTCGGCGTGGACGAAGAGAGCGCGCGCCTGGGCGGTGGGCCGGTCGTGGGTTTGGGCATCGAGCAGGAGCTGGTCGGCCCGGTCGAAGAGCACCTGGTCGGCGACGGGTTCGGGTTTGGGCTCGCCGACGTGGCCCCGAGGCGGGCGGGCGAGGGTGGCGGCGAGCTCGACGAGGAGGCGCTCGACGTCGGCGCGGGCGGGGTCGTGCAGGTGACGGCGGGCGATGCGGCCGACCAGATCGAGGGCATCGTCCGGGCGGCCTTCGCGGGTGCGAATGCGGCTGATCCAGTAGGCGGCGTTGATGACGAAGGGATGATCGGGCCTTTCCTCGGCGAACCGCTCCCAGAGCGCCACGGCAGCATCGTATTCGCGACGGGCCTGATAATGGCGGGTGAGCTCGTCGAGGACGTAGCCGAGCTGCTCGTCGGAGAGTGCGAGGGCGAGGGCCTCGCAGTAGGCGGCAATGGCGGCGGGGATGTCGCCGAGACCGGCGAGCGCGTCGGCATGCAGGGAGTGGACCTCGCCGCGCTGGGACTCGTCGGCGGGAAAGTCGGCGAGCCACTTCGCGCAGAGCCGGGCGCAGGATTCGTAGTCCTCCCTCGAATACGCGGTGGCGGCCAGGCGGTAGCGGGCGTCGGCCACAAAGCGCCCCTTGGGGAACTTTTTCAGGTAGGCGAAGATGAGCTTTTCCGCCTCGGTGGCGCGGCCCTCGGCCAGGTCGGCCATCGCGGCGAGGTAGCGGGCCTCCTCGGTGTACTTCCCCTTGGGAAACTCGCGGTCGTAGGCGAGGACGGCTTCCCGGGCTTCGGCGTAGCGGGTGAGGGCGAAGAGGGCGTTGGCGCGGAGGAGCCGGATGGGCTGGGTGAGCTCGTTGGGCGCGAAGCGCTGCTCGGCGAGGTCGAGGAAGGCGAGCTGGCCTTCGTGGTCGTTTTGCCGGCCGGCCGCCTCCGCCGCGAGGTAGAGCGCACGCGGACCGAGGGCGGATCCGGGATGGGCGGTCAGGAAGCGGTCGACGGCGTCGCGGACTTTCTCGAAACGGCCGGCGTCGGCGTAGGCCCGGACCAAGGCGACCCAGGCGGCTTCGCGATCGGGAAAATCCGGGTGGCGGGCGAGAAGATCCTCGAGGAGGAGCGCGGCTTCCCAGACGCCACCGCGTTCCTGGAAGGCGTGGGCCAGGCGCTGGCGGAGGGTAGCGTCGAAGGCGGGCAGGTTTTCCACTTCTTCCAGGGCGGCCCGAGCCTGGGCGAGACGGGAGTCCAGGCGGCGGATGGCATCGGAATCCAGCGACGTGGGGCGGGCGAGGGCGCGGTAACGGCCCAGGGCGCGCTCGAGGGTGGCGTTGCGTTTCTGCTGCTCCGCAAGGAGGGCCTCGCGGGCAGTGACATTGCGGAAAACCGCGAGAGCCCCGGCGGGATCGCCGGATTTCAGCAAGGCGTCGCCGAGCCGGAGGGAGAGCAGGTTCAGGCCGGCGAGGTTATCCACCAGCGCCAGCTGGCCGCGGAGGAGGACGAGGCCGCGGCGGGCGTCGGCGAAATTTTCGGCCTGGAGATGGAGATCGACGAGGGCCAGGGCGGCGTCGGCCCAGTCGCGATCGCGCGCGGAGGTGGCGAGGAGGCGGTTGTAAGCCGCGATGGCGAGCGGCAGTCGGCCGGCCTCGCGAGCGGCGAGGGCACCGTACAGGAGGGCTTTGTCGCGCTGGGCAGGCGCTTCCTCGGCCGCTTGGAAGACCGGCAGGGCGGCGAGATACTGTTTTTGGAGGGCAAGGGAGAGGCCGCGGATCATGCGGGCCTCGCCGAGGGCGGCGGGAGCCGTGGCGGGCAGTTTTTCAACCGCTTCGGCGAGCGCGGCGGCACGGGGAAAATTCTGCGTCTGGAAATGGGTGTGGGCGGCGGTTAGCAGGAGACGTTCGAAAGTAAGGCCGCCAGGGAGAGGCTCACCCGCCTGGGCGCGGGCGACGATCTCGTCGAGAACGGCGGCGGCTTCGGCCGGCCGGTGCGCGGAGAGAAGGGGCTCGACCTCGGCGATCTGGGTGACGAGCGATATTCGCGGAACCTTGGCCGCCGCTGTCTGGGCGAGGGCTGGAGCGGCCGAGAGAAGGACAGCCGCAACGGCAACGGCGAGAGCGGGCGGGTTACGCGACCGCACAAGCGGCGTCCGGGCCTCTTCTGGGGTTAATACGTATTTTATAATGGGCGTAACTACTCATATTTGCCGAAAGCTCGTCAAGCGTATCCCAAGACTCGGCGGCAAAAGATCTGTGACGGAAGCGGCGATTTTTAAGTGGCTTGCGGAGAGCCGGCTCGGCTTTGGCTGTAGGAAGCGGGCGGAGGAGACCCACATTCGGCCTCTCCGCGCCGCTGTTCCGCCTCTCGCGGACAGCCGGTCCGGGCCGAAAACCCGACGAAACCGGAATCCGTGCGTCAATCGCCCAGCAGGCGGTGATATTCGCAGCCGATGGCGCGCCGGATGCGGCGCAGGGTGGAGATGAGGATGGTTATTTGGCCGGCCTCGATTTTCTGCACCGTCCGGGGTGCAAGGTCGGCTTTCTCCGCCAGTTGCTCCTGCGTGAGGCCGGCCTGCCCGCGCTCCTGTTTGATCCGGTGTCCAACCGCGACCAACCACGGGTCGCGTCGGGGGGATGTAGGGCGTTTTGGCACGCCCTATTACCGCGTTTTTCCGTCGTGGGCAACACGACCCAATGGGGCGTTTTGAATTGCCTTTCAAAAGGATTTGATCGCATCCTCTTTTCCGTGCTTCGCACTTTTTTGTAATATTTCGGTTCTTCGCGTGTGATCTCCCTAGCCGCTTCTCTTTTTCCCGTGTCCTCCCGCTCAACTCGCGCCCTCGCCTCCGCGCTCCTGCTCGTTCTTTTGCCGAGCCTGCCATCCGTGCTCGCCGCGGAAACCGAGACGCTGAACGGCGTGCCGGTGGAGGTGCTGGCGCGGAGCACGGTGGAGGAAGGCGGCCGCACCACGACCTTTGTGCGTATCCGTCCTCCGGCTCTGCCGGCCGCCCCCGCCTCTACGTCCGAACCAGTTCCCGCGCCGGACGCCGCCACGCTCGCCGAGGAGGCCCGCCTCGCGGCCAAGGCCTGCGTGGACTGGCAACCCCCGTGATCGTACACCTGCGCCCGCCGGTGGTGAGCGAGCTGCATTTCCAAGTCGCCGGCCGCCCGGTCACCGTCTGGACCAATGTCGATTTCCGCGTCCTGGCCTCGATCAGCCAGTGGGAGAACGCGTCCACTGTGTTCGTGGGTTTCCCGATCGTCACCGAAGTCGGCGCCGAGGACGACCTTCGCCCCGCCGAGCTCAACCTCGTTCCCGGCCCGGCCGAATACGTGGTCGAAGCCACCGCCGCCGACCTCGCCGATCACGAAGCCGATCTCGCCCCGCTCGACGCGCTTCTCGCCTACCACGACCTGCACCGCGAGGCCCTGCTCGCCGAGCAGGCCCGCCGCGAAGCCCTCGCCGCCGAACTCGCCCGCCAGGCCGCCGAGGCCTCGTCGAAACCGCAGTCCACCACGATCTACTTCTGGAAGAACGAATAGGTCCCCTGGGAGCGCCGGCTTTCAGCCGGCGCCTCCGTCCCCCTCCATGCAACAACTCCCCCAGCCATCCAGCATCAGACTTTTTAACGCAAAGGTCGCCAAGGACGCGAAGAAAGACCGGGAAGGGTCAGCGCCGTGCTTCTTCCGCCTTTGCGCCCTTTGCGAGCTCTTCGCGCCCTTTGCGTCAAAAATCCGAATGAATCTCCGCTCCAGTCTTTAGCTTCAGGTCTCAGGTTTCCGCCCTCATCGCCGTCTCAGGTCTCCTCCCTCCCTTCCTCCTCCATGCTTCGCCTTCGCCGCCTCGCCCCCGTCCTCCTCCCTCCGCTCCTCTTCGCCTCCAGTCCGGTCCCGCTCCGGGCTCAAGGCCCCGGCGATCCCGAGTCGGGCTTTCGTATGGTGCACGATCCCGCCGTTCCCGGCGCATTTGAGCTACGCTACTGGGGCGTGACGGGCCGCGACTACTACCTGGCCCGGAGCTGGGACCTTCTCAGCTGGCAGTATTTCCCCGTGATCGAGCCCGGCCAAGACGCGGTCGTGAGCTACAGTTTTATCGACCCCGCCCCGCAGGTCTTCGTCCGGCTCGTCCACGAACCGGCTTCCGGCCCCAACCCCTACGCGGCGGATTCCGACGGCGACGGCCTGACCAATCAGCAAGAGATCGATCTGCGCACCGATCTGTTCTCCACCGACACCGACCGCGACAAACTGCCCGACGCCTGGGAGGTCTCCCACGGCCTCGACCCCCGCAACCCCGCCGACGCCCTGGCCGATCCGGACAGCGACGACCGCTCCACCGCCCAGGAATTCTTGGAGAACACCGATCCCAAGGTGGCCGACGTCTCGCGTCCGTCCTCCGGTCCCACGCCGGCAGCTCCTGGCCAACCTACCGTTGAGGAACTTTCCCCGACCTCCTTTCGCCTCACTTGGAGCCCCGGCGATAGCACTCCGCTGCTCGGCTACCTCATCGAACGCAGCACGGACAACGTCACTTGGGCGCTGATTGGCTTCACCGCCGGCAACACCACCAGCTACGACGACACCCAGGCCCTTTCCGGCACCGCCTATTCCTACCGCGTGAAAGGAGTGTACTGACCATGTCCTCCTTGGCTTGGCGATTTTTAGCCTGCGCCTTTGCCCTCGCGTTGAATCAAAGTGCCGCGCTTGCAGCCCTCACCCCGCCTTCGCCTGTCGTATCAGCCGATCCTTCCGCGGATTCCGACGATGACGGTCTGATCAACGCCGAAGAGCTCGTCCGCGGCACCAATTCCAATAATCCCGACAGCGACGGCGACGCCGTGCTTGATCCGATGGATGGCTGGCCCCGACATGCGAAGTTAGCCCCCGAACCCTTGCCCGACGTTCGCTACGCGGTTATCTCCCTGCGTCCATTGGGAGTCTCGACAGATTATTATCCGCGGGAATTGGATGATCATAATAATGTCCTTTGCAGCGACGGCAGCACCCAATTTTTCTATTGGAACTCCGCCCTCGGTCAGATCGAAGCGACCGGCCTGCATGGCGATGCGGCGTACCCGCAGGTAGGTATAGCCAGGATTTATTCCAATCTGAGTCCGAATGGAGAGGTGACAGGCAGCGCGGGCCATTATTACAATCCCGGAAAATGGAAAAGCGGGCAGGTAGGTTCCGCCGAGTTAGAGTTTCCCGATGAATTATACTACGCCGGTGCCGCCATGGCCGTAAACGCCAGCGGCCGGACCGTCGGCGCTGCCTACAGGGATGAAGAGGAAATAAATGATATTTATCTTTATTATGGCGGCTGGGACTTTAGCGCCTCTTCTTGGCTCGGGGGAGTCAAGGTCACAAAGGGGCCATGGGTAACCGCCGGAACCTTGATCGTTCCCACCGCAATCAATGACCAAGGTTTGATGGGCGCTATGCGCCAGACGATCGACAAAAATTCGCAACGAATTCCGGAAGATCTGTCCGGCCCCGCTCAAGCCGGAATTCTCGACGGAAACTCTTTTACCGAACTCGGCGAGGGATCGATTTTTTTTCTTACCGGCGGCACCCCCTGTATTGCATTTGGCCATCAAAGGGCGACCGGCGGATTTGACGACCTTTGGTGGGCAATACGGAACCCGGGCGACATGACTTGGTCCCGCGAATCCCTCCAGGCCTGGGACAACGACATCGCGCAAATGGTCTCGTTGCGCTCTGCGTTACAACCGCCTGAGGTCAACGAACGGCTTGAGATGGTAGGAGTGATTGCAAGCACAGGACACCCAGTAATCGTGCGGAATGGAGTGGTTCAAAGGCTATCGTCACTCGTTGGGAACGGATGGAACGGAGTTTACTCCTCGGACATTAATTCCCAAGGCGTCATGCTGGGTTACGGAGTACACAGCTTGGACGCCACCGGCCAGCCCATCCCATCCGCGCAGCAGGTTTCCGAACCCATCCTGCTGATCCCCTCCTCCTTGACCGTTGACGGCGACCGCGACGGCTCCATAACCGACCGCGACATGAGCCTGAATTCGCAAGCCGCCCCCTTCAGGTTCTGGGCCAATGAGGATATTGATAGGCACCACACGTTCTACGACTCGAACCCCGACACGATGGGCGACGAGAACGAATATGAAGAAGACGACATAGGGCCGCAGGAAGCTGCGGAAGACAACTTGCAGGAGGATTGGAAAGACAACGTCGCCAACTCCCGCCGCGACTTAGAGGACTTTAACCGCCTCGTTCTGAGCGTCGGCGGCCTCGATGACGCGTTCAAAAACGGCACGCTATATCTAGGCCTGAAATGGTCGGACACGAACGGCACCACGCCCGCGATAAAACTATACAAGCAGTATAAAACAAGCGGCGACCTGGGGTATCTAACGAGCGACTACGACGCCCAAATGCAGCTGCCGGAACAGGCGATCATCAACGCCAAGTATCCCGGCGAAGACCCGGCGACCACCACGCGAACCAAGATCGACGGCACCGAAACCTTTGTTTTGCCCGCCGCGCTCTGGAACGGCCTGCCCGCCGGTTCGATCAAGCGGCACTTCCTCTTCGAGGTCTGCACACCGGGCAAAGGCCAGCTCAAGCTCGTCATCCTCAAACCGGAAAACGGCGCTTACACCGAGATCGGCGACGGCCCCGGCGTGTGGTTCGATTTTAAGAAGATCGGCGACATGTATGAGCAATGGTCGGTCGGCCACGGCAACGGCGGCCCGCCGGACGCCATCGCCGCCCGCATCCCATCGCTTACCGGCTCCGGCACCGCCTTCCGTTACGACAACCCCACGCCCAGCCCTGAGGAAAAGAAATACATCCTCTACGTCCACGGCTGGAACATGGACCCTTGGGAAAAGGAGCGCTTCGCCGAAACCGCTTACAAGCGCCTCTGGTGGCAGGGTTACAAGGGCCGCTTCGGCGTCTTCACCTGGCCCGCCACCTATGGCTTTGGCGGCAGCCAATCCACCTGGGCCGCGGCGCGCGCGATCAGCAGCGGAGTCATGGGCCTTGGCAACGGCACCCACTTCGACCGGGGCGAGTGGACGGCGTGGCGCAGCGGCGCGCCGCTGCGCCAGCTCCTGCAAACCCTCACCGGCGCTTACAACGGCGAACTCTATGTCTTCTCCCACAGCATGGGCGGCATCGTCGTAAGCGAGGCGCTCCGGCTGCAAAGCCAGGCCGGCGGCGGGCAGATCATAAAAACTTACGTCCCCAGCCAGGCGGCGCTCTCGGCGCACACTTATGACGCCACGTTGAGCCCGGCTGCCGGTTCGCCGAACGCCCTTCAGTGGATCTATAATCATCCCGCCTTGCCCAACGGGAACGCCAATTACGGCCCGCACACGCCCAACATTTATGGCGATTGGCATGGGGCGGTGCTCAGCGGCGGCAGCGGGGGCAGCAAGGCGGTCGGACAGATAAAGAACTTTTATAATCGCAACGACTGGGCGCTCTCCGCCCCGGTCTGGCAGTTTAACCAGCTGACCAAACCAGACTGGCCGGACCCGAACAACGATCAGCCTTGGATTTATGGCTACGTGTCGGGCTTGGGCGCGCCGCCCAACACCTACTCCAGCTTCGCGCGCGGGAATTATTTTGACGAGTTTGGCGATCTCGTCCCCTCGAAGGTCTTGGACCAGGGCAGCGCGGCCGACGTCAAAGACCGCTACGAGATCATGGCCTTCGCCGCCGAGTCCCAGGTAAAGGCGCTCGGTGCGACGGATAACGTGCGGCAAGGGCCAATCTCTGATGGCGTCGATCTACAAGCAATCTGGGGAGCCGATCCGCGCGGCCAAAATCACCGCACGCACCGCTGGCACAGCGGCCAGTTCCGAAATTACATCCAATATCAACGGACCTATTGGGCGGCGTTGCTGGATGAAAATGGGTTCAATCTGCCGTTTACCGAACTACGATGAAAACCTCCCGCAACCGTTGGGTATTGGCCGCGGGCGTGGTTGTCCTACTGGCACTCCTCTTGTTCTGGTTCCTTCGCTCGTCTGCGCCGAAATCGGCGCAGCGACCGGACACGGCGCCGCCGCCAGCGCACGCCGAAGCGTCGCCGGCGACACCAGCTCAGCAACCCGGTTCGTCATCGCCGCCCGAGGCGCCCCCCACGCAGAAGCCCAGCAAGGGGCTTTTGGAGAGCTTCAAGACACTGAACCATAATCCCATCGAGTTTTATGGCCGGGCGGTCGATCAGTATGGCGAGCCGGTCGCCTCGGCCGGCGTGGAGGCATCCGTGATGGTCAACACCGGCACGACCGGCGGCGTGCGCAAGGCCCGGACGAGCACCGACCGGCAAGGCTACTTCAGCTTTATCGACCTCGCGGGACAGGACCTCACCATGGTCATCTCGAAACCGGGCTATGAGTTTAGCACCCGCGCGAAGCTTTTTTCCTACACCTACTTCGAGGCGGACCACAAACGCCACATCCCCGACGCCAAGAACCCTGTCGTCTTCGTGATGTGGAAAAAGCAAGGCGCGGAGCCGCTGGTGCATTACGAATGGCGTCGTTTCAAGATCCCCGCCGACGGCTCGCCGTTAGGGGTAAACTTGGAAACCGGTAAAGCAGCGCCCACCGATCCCGATCTTGTGGTGCGCTTCCGCCGAGACGATGGCCCGTCGTTAGTGCCTGGCTTTGGCTGGTCCGCGCAAATCGGGGTGCCTAAAGGTGGTCTCATCCTCGCCCCCGATCTCGACTTCTACAATCTGGCCCCGGTCGAGGGTTACCAGCGAGTCATCGAAATCACGCAGCCATCCGGCCAAGAGCTCGACGCTCGATCCTCCGAGACTCGCGAAGTATGGCACGGTCACAAAGAGGTGATGTTTTGGGTAAAGATGCGCGATGGAACCCAATTTGGTCGAGTGCGGCTCAGGCTGCACCCGCCTACTGAGAGGTTTGCCGATGGGCGCTTTGAGCCAGCAGGCTTTGCCGTCGAAGCGTGGATCAATCCGTCGGGCAGCCGGAACTTGGAATACGAATACGGAAAGGAAATCCGCCCGTCGCAACAATAGCCAAGGCCTCCAACATGTTTATTGGACTTTTGATACTCGGATGGCTCGTTTCGGTCGTTATCGTGTTTTGGGTAGTGTTTCGCTTTTTGCCTGCCCCTCGTGTGTCTCGTGGAGAAGCTTGCTGTATGGCGGTCATCGGTCGTGCGTTTGCCTTCGCCTACCTCTTCAGCCCGACTGTAATTGGTGCGGGAATGGTGGGCTTCCCAGCGCCTGCGACACTCGCATTTATCGCTTATGTTTTTGATCCTGAACCCACCTCACGCGGGATGGGCTCAAACCAGCGGTTTGCGCTTCAGTGCTTTTTTATAACGTGGGTCGTTCTAACCGCAGCCTACGGAGTCATTACTTTGTTTAAAAAGACGTCGTCCGAGAAAACATAACGTCGCCGCAACCAGCGGCACGTCTCGCGCCAGCTCTCCGCCGAGCCTCCGATCTGTCACGAGCCCTGCTTGCTCCTCCGCACGCGGGGCGTGCTCCGTCCGCAAGAGTCCTGCCCGCCGGGCCGGCCACGCGCGAGGAGTCGCGCGTGGAAGCGGCACTTCCTCAGGCCCCGCGCCGTCGCCGTCACATGGTCCGTGCGCTGCGCTCCTGGCCCGCCAGTCGGCGCCCGGCTGACATGGACGGCCCCGCATTGGCGGGACTGCGCCCGGCAAGGCGTAGCTGCAGAGTGGCCCGACAGGGAAACCGCAGCGCGAATGCGGCGAGACGTGGAAACTTCCCCACGGACAACGGAGGTCATTGCAGGGACCCCCCGTCGGCCGGCGGGGAGCGCATCGTGTGGGTGCCGGCCTTTTCCGAACCACCCCCGGCGTGTCCGACTAGGGCCTCGCCTGCCGCGAAAAAAATTCGCGCGGGTTGTTAATGATCACCCCGGCATCGGCGACTCAGGAGGCGTCGGGCGCTTCGTGCCCGGCCAACCATAACCCAAGACCTCACCTCCTCATCATGAAACGCCAAAGTCTCGCCCTCGCCGCCGCCCTCGCCGGTTTGCTCTCCGCCTCCACCGCCCAGGCCGAAGGCTCCGCTCCTGCCACGGACAAACCCGCCGCCGAAAAGCACGGCTGTTCCGGCAAGGAAGGCTGCTCCGCCAAGGACAAGTCCTCCTGCGCCGGCAAGTCCGGTTGCAACGCCAAGGACAAAGCCACCGACAAGGAGAAGGCCTCCTGCTCCGGCAAGGAAGGCTGCGCCGGCAAGGATAAGCCGGCCGACAAGGAAAAGGCCGCTTGCGCCGGCAAGGAGGGCTGCGGCGCCAAGGATAAGGACAAAGCCAAATCCTGAGCGCCCACCGGCACCGGGGGGTGGGGGCTTTCCGCCCTTGCCCCCCTCTTTTTCCGCACCGCCCGCCGCTTTCCGTCTCGTCCGTCTTCCACCGCCCTTCGGTTTTCCGCCATGAACGCCTTTTCCGCCTCCCTGCCGCCCATCGCGCGGCGCTTTCCCGCCACCCGCAGCCTCGGCGTCGGCATCGGGCTCCGTGTCCCGCACTACGATCACATCCTCTCCGAGCGTCCCGCCGCCGGCTGGTTCGAGATCATCGCCGAAAATTACCTGGTCGAGGGCGGCCGTCCGCTCGCCGTGCTCGAGGCCATCCTGGAGCAATACCAGGTCGTCGTCCACGGCGTCGGCCTCTATCCCGGCAACGCCGGCCTCGATCGGGACCATTTGCGCCGTCTCAAAAAACTCCTGCGCCGCACTCGCGCGCCCTGGTTCGCCGACCACCTCTGCTGGGGCAGCGTGGACGGCACCTTCAGCCACGATCTCCTGCCCCTGCCTTACACCCGCGAGGCCGTCGCGCGCGTCGCCGAGAACCTTCGCATCGCCCAGGACTTTCTGGAGGTGCCCCTGGCGGTGGAGAACGTCTCCAGCTACGCCGAATTCAAGGTCAACGAGATGACCGAGTGGGATTTTCTCAACGAGGTCGTCCATGCCGCCGACGTGGGCGTGCTGCTCGACGTGAACAACATCTACGTCTCCTCCATCAATCACGGCTTCGATCCGCTTGCCTACGTCGATGCCGTGCCCGCCGAACGCGTCGCGCAGATGCACATCGCCGGACACTCGCGCTACGAGCGTTTTATCATCGATACCCACGACCATCCCGTCGTGGACCCGGTATGGGGGCTCTACGCCCGCGCCATCGAGCGTTGCGGCCCGGTCGCGACCCTCCTCGAGTGGGACGCCCGCATCCCCTCCTTCGACGAGGTATGGAACGAGGCCCAAAAAGCCCGCCGCTACTGGAACCACGCCGCCGCCGTGCGTGCCGCCTGAGCCTGCTAAACTCTAGCCGACGAAGCGGGCGAAGCGGTAGGGCGGGACCGCTGGGCCCGCCGCGGATTCCCTCTGACCACGCAGCCCAAACCGGCGCGCCCAGCGGTCGCGCCCTACCTCGAACCGGTTTTAACAGGCCATAGTCCAAACTCTGTGTCCCCGGTGTCTGGCTCTTGCCCTCCACGTCTGAAAATCCGTCACCGTCTTTTCCTATGCTCCTCGCCGCCCAGCGCCGTTTCCTCGGTGCCCTGCTCGAGCCACTTGCCGGGGAAAACCGCGCGCTCGCCGCGCTCCCACCCGGCGCCGCGGCGCCCACCGCCGCGTTTCACGCGGCCGCCGACGAGCTCCTCCGCTCGACCGACGCCGTGCCCGCCCGCGAACGCCTCGGCCTTTACCATCGGCAATACTGGTTTCGCCTCCTCGATTCGCTGGCCGAGGATTTTCCCCGGGTGCGCGATTTCCTGGGCGGCGAGACGTCTTTCGCCGCGTTCGAGCGTTATCTGCGCGCCCGGCCGCCCGGCTGCTGGACGCTCCGCCACCTAGGCGCGGGTTTCGCCGATCATCTTCGCGCCGACGCCGCGATTCCCGCGTTCCTCCGCCCCTGGGCCGCCGCGTTCGCCGCCTACGACTATGCCCACATGGAAATCTTCGAGGCGGCCGCTTTGCCGGCGCCGGCCGACGCCGACCTGGCGTCGCGCGCGCTCACGCTCCAGCCCGGCGTGGCGCTCGTGCCCGTCGAGCGTCCGATCTCGCGCTTGCTCACCAAGAACTCCGCTCGCTCGCCCGCCGCCGTGCTTTCCCTTCGGCCGCGACGCGAACTCCAGGTCGTATGGCGCACCGCGGAGCATGCGCTGCGCGCCCGCCGCGAGCCGCTCGTCTTGCTGCCGCTGCTGCAAAGCCTCCGGCGGGGCGGCGCGCTGGATACCCTCCTCGCCTCCGCGCGTCCGCTGCCGCCTCCCGCGCTCATCGAGGCGGCCTTCGCCCGTTGGCGCGCCTTCGGCTGGCTCGCGCTCGCGCCCGCCGCCGCTTCCGCCCGCGCCGCCTGATTCCCGCCGCTTTTCCTCCACCATGCCCATGCCCTGTCTCTCCGCTCTCCTTCGTCGCGCCGCCGCGCTTCGCGACCGCCTCCAGGTCCCCGCTCGTGACGTCCTCGCCCTCGGCTTGCGCGTCCTGTTCGGCTGGCAGTTCTTCCTCGCCGGTCGCGGCAAGCTTCTACACCTCGACCGCACCGCCGAGTTTTTCTCCTCGCTCCACCTCCCCGCTCCCGGCGCGCATGCCCTCGGCATCGGCCTGCTCGAGTGCGCCGGGGGTCTGCTGCTCGTCGCCGGCGCCGGCACGCGTGTATTCTCGACGCTCCTCGCAGGCACCATGATCGTGGCGCTGGCCACCGCGCATCGCGCCGAACTCCTCGCGGACGGGCTCGACGGCCTGTTTGCCGCCGCGCCCTTTCCCTACCTGGTCGCGACGGTCGTTCTCCTCGTCACCGGCCCCGGCCGCTTCGCCCTCGACACCGTGTTCGCGCGTTGTGCGGCCCGCGCTTGCCAGAGCGAAGCCGGCGCGCGCTGATCTTCCCGCCATGGACGAAGGCCCTTCCTTGCTGCTCGAGACGCTCCTCGCCGAGACGCCCATGCTGCTCGCCTACGCCCGCGCCCGCCTGCACGACCACCACGAGGCGGAGGAGGCGGTGCAGGACTGCCTGCTCGCGGCCTGGAACCAGCGCGATGCCTTCGCCGGCCGCTCCGCCCTGCGCACCTGGCTGGTCGGCATCCTTCGCCACAAGCTCCTCGACCGCCTCCGCGCGCGGCGGCGCCGGCCCGACCGGCCCGATCCCGCCGCCCCGGCGCCGTCCGACGACGACGGTCACGACCCGCTCGAGGCTTGTTTCGACGCCAACGGCTCCTGGCGGATCGATCCCACCCACGCCATGGCCGCGCTGGCCGAGAGCCCCCGCGACTCCGAGCTGCGGGCCGAGCTGCGCGGCTTGCTGCGCCTTTGCCTGGAGGGGCTTCCCGGCACGCTCCGCCGGCTTTTTGCGCTGCGCGAGCTCGACCAGCTCGGGACCGGCGAGGCGGCCGCGCTCGCCGGCGTATCCGTCGCCAGCGCCCCGGTGCTGCTCACGCGCGCGCGCCTGCGCCTGCGCGACTGCCTGCAACAACGTCTCTCCTCTCCGTCATGAACATCCCCCCACCGGATGAAGGGGATTCCCGGCCGCCGCCGCCGCCCCGTTATCGCGCCATGCAGCGGGTGGAGGGCCCGGTCCTTAACCTCGTCGGCCTGAGCTGCCGTGAGTTCGCGCGCCTGGCCGTCGCGCGGCTCGACCGTCCGCTCACGGTCGCCGAGCGTTTGCGCCTGGGTATGCACGGTGCGGTATGCGGCGTCTGCGCTCGCTTCGCCTCGCAGTTTGCCCTGCTTCACGAACTGGCGCGGGAGGTCGAGACGTCTCCCGCGGGGCCGAAAACATCCCCGGACGCCGAGGCGGCGGTGGCGCGGATCAATTCCGCCGTGCGCACGGCGCTGCGGTTCCCCGACCAGGGCCTTGGATCCTAGCGCGGCGCTGCGCGGAAGCCCGGGTTGAACTTATACCGCAGCCCCGGGACCGCCTTTCCGAAAAATCCCGCTGGCGCGCCCGGCGCGGGCGTGTTCACTCGGATCATCCCGCCACGTGACGCCCGGAATGATCCAAGGTTTTCTGGATTTCCTCGCGCCGACGGACGCCTCGCCCGCGCCGCCGGTGGCGCGGGCGCCCGCTCCTCCGTCCGGTTACGCCCGGGCCGGCGAGGACGAGGCGGAAAAACCCGATGTGGTCTTCGAGCGCAGCGCGCGCGCCGAGCGTTATCGCCTGACCCTGCGCAAGGACGGCGTGGCCGTCGCCACCATTCCCCTGCGCGGCAACGAGCGGGAGGCGCGGGCCTTCGTGGAGCAACATCGCGACTGGCTGGAGCGCGCCCGCGCCCGGCAGCGCCTGAAACCCCGCGCGGCCACGGTGTGGACGCTGGGCACGCACGTGCTTTGGCGGGGCGAGCTGACAGAGATCCGGAAGGCGGCCGAGGGCGACAAACCCTGCGTGTGCCTGGCGGCGGACGTGTTTCGCGTGCCGCATTTCGAAGGCGACCTGCGGCCGACCCTGGAGGCGCATTTCCTTCGCAAGGCCAGGATCGAGGTCGCCGCGCGCACCTGGGAACTGGCGGCGGAGACGGCGATGGAGGTGAAGGAAGTCATGGTCCGCAACCAGCGCACCCGTTGGGGCTCGTGCACGACGGGCGGCGTGATCTCGCTTAACTGGCGGCTGATTCAGGCCCCGGAGAGCGTGCGCGACTACGTGATTTACCATGAGCTGATGCACCTGAAGGAAATGAACCACTCGGACCGCTTCTGGCGGCGGGTCGAGGAGGTCTGCCCGCCCTGGCGCGAGGCCGAGGCCTGGCTGAAGCGCAACGGCTCGATGCTGGGCCTGTAGAACGCCGTTTCCGGTGCGACCGGGGAATGACCAGGTGTTTTTGGAGTGGTGGGGGCGCCGCGGCTGGTTTCTCTGAGATCTACGAACGATTCGCATGCTCACGCCACCTCCCAGCTTCCTCCCGCCCCGGCCCGGGGAACGGCTGCGCGTGGTGGACCTCGTACAGTTTCATTCGCCGATCAGCGGCGGGGTGAAGCGCTTCATCGAGGACAAGTGCCGCTATTTCGAAACCGTCCCCGACGTGGAGCACTGCGTGGTGGTGCCGGGCGAGGCGCATGGCGAGGACCGCTGGGCGAACAGCCGGGTGCACACTGTCGCCTCGCCGCGGTTGGTCGGCTCGGCCAGCTACCGCGTACTGCGCGACCGCGCGGGCATCCGGCGGATCGTGGGTGCGTTCCGGCCCCATGTCATCGAGGTGGGCGACCCCTATCTCACCGCCTGGATCGGGCGGCGCCTGGCGGAGGAGCTGCCGGCGCGGCTGGTCGGTTTTTATCATTCGGACTACCCGCGCGCCTGGCACCGCACCGTAGGCCGTTTTTGCGGAGACTGGGCGGGCCGGAACTTCGAACGCGTCGTGGCGGCCTACCTGAAAAAGCTCTACAGCCGCATGGACGCGCTCGTGGTGGCGACGCCGCCCCTGGACGCGATGTGGCGCGGGCGCGGCCTGAGACACGTGAGGCGCATCCCGCTCGGCGTGGACACCGGGCGCTTTTATCCGCGCGGCCGGGAGGAGGCGTTGCGCACGCGGACGGAGTGGGCGCTGCCGGAGGAAGCGCGGGTGCTGCTTTTCGTCGGGCGGCTGGCGCGCGAGAAGCGCATCGACTGGCTGGTGCGGGTCTTCGAACGTCTCCGGGCATCCGATCCGCGCTTGCATCTCGTGTTGGTGGGCGACGGCGAATGGCGCGGCCGGGTGCGGGCCTGGGCGGACGCTTCCGCCGGGCGCATCCACTGGCGGCCCTACCTGCATTCGGGGGACGCGCTGGCCGGGGCCTATTCGGCGGCGGACGTGTTTGTGCATGCGGGCCTGGGCGAGACTTTCGGGCTGAGCCTGCTGGAGGCGCAGTCCTGCGGCCTGCCAGCCGTGGCCTCGGCCGGCAGCGGGTTGGACGACACTTTGCTGCCGCTGGCCGGCAACACCCTGGTGGGCGCGGGGGACGAGGCTGCCTGGATCGCGGCCATCCATACCGCGCTGGCGGCGGGCGTGGCTCCTCCGGCGCGGACGGCGCGGCACGCGGCGGTAAAGGGCGGCTTCGCGTGGTGGAGCACCTATGAACGGCTGACCGCCCTGTATCGCGAGCTGGCGGGCGTGCCGCCGCCCGGCCGGGTGACGGGGCAGGTGCGGCCGCTCGGGAGGTGGGCGGCTTGAGCGCGGGCCTGTTGCCCGCCGCGTGGATGCGCAGGGCGCTGAGCGGCGTCGTGCTCGCCATGGCGGCGGGGACGGCGGTGTTTTTCTGGACGGTGAAGCCCGACACCTGGGCGCGGCTGGCGGAGGCGCGTTGGGGCGTGCTGTTGCTGGTGCCGGCGGCGGTTGCGCTGGCCTGGGCGTGCAACGGTGCGCGGACCTGGCTGCTCGCACCGGTAGTGGCGAAGCCGATACGCTACCGCGATGCGCTGGGCGTGACCCTGTCGGTCGAGTTTGCGCTGGCCGCGACGCCGGGCGGGGTGGGCGGGGTGCCGGTGCGGGTGGCGCTTTCGCGCCGGCTGGGCATCCCGCCCGAGGCCTCGCTGGCGATCATGGCGGCCGATGTGGCGGCGGATCTGGTGTTTTTCGCCCTGCTGTGGCCCTTCGCCGCGGTGGCGGTCGCGGGGCTGCTGGCGCGTTCCGGCCTGGGCGCGCGGTTTGCCGAGGGCTGGCGGGCGGCGCACCCGGCGGCCTGGCTGGCCGGCGGGGCTGCCGTGGCGGGCCTGCTGGCGGTGTTGGCATGGCGCGCCTGGGGCCTGAGGAGGCCGGGTGGACGGTTGGAAAAAATCGCGGGCTCGGCGCGGCGGACGGCGGGTAACGTGGCTTTGTTCTGGCGACGCGGGAAAGTGCGTTTCGCGGGGAGCCTGGCGGTGGCGGCGGTGCAGTGGACCTGTCGCTACGGAGTCCTGCCGCTGACCTTCCACGCGCTCGGCGTGGAGGTGCCGGTGCTGCCCCTGATGCTGCTGCAGGGCAGCCTGTTTTTGCTTTCGCTGCTCGTGGTGGCTCCGGGCGGCGGCGGAAGCGTGGAACTGCTTTCGGGCGCGGTGCTGCCGCTGTTCGCGCCGGCGGCGCTGGTGGGGCCGGCGCTGCTGATCTGGCGGGTGGCGACCTATCACCTTTATGTGCTGGCGGGCGGAGCGGCGCTGTGGCGGGTGCTGCACTCCGGGGATGGCGGAGCGGTTTTCGCCGGGGGGAACGATCCCGCCGGAGACCGGACCGCGGGGAGCGGGACCCCGCTTACTTGAAATCGATCAACTCGAGCTCGAGCAGGATCGAGGCCTTGCCAGGGATCTGGCCGCGCCGGCCCTTTTCGCCGTAGGCGAGCCAGTAGGGAAGGACCACGGTGCGGCGCTCGCCCTTGCGCATTTGCCCGAGGATATCGTTCCAGCCAGGGAGGACGGTGTTCTGGCCGAGGACGAAGTTATACGGGCCGCCATGGTCGGCGGAGGCGTCGATTTTTTTCCCCGTGGCGAAGAGGCGGGCGGTGTAGTCGACGGAGACGGTCTGGCCTTTGTGTGGGCTGGTTTCGCCGCTGCCCGGTCGGGTGACGAGGTAGCGGGCGCCGCCGGGCGTCTCATTCGCGCCGGGGAAGTCGCGGGCGAGGCGGGCGGCGTCGGCCTCCGGCCACTGGTAGGCTACGCCGGCAAGGGCCTGGCGCATGGCGGCATTGATGGGCTCGCCGGGATTGGCACGCATGAAGATCCCGCTGCGCACCACGATGGCGACGGTGAGCAAGGCGACGCCGAGGCCGAGAAGGACAAAAAAAGAGCGCATGTGCGAACCCGAGGCGCGCCGGGGGCGGACCGGCCGGCGCGCGTTTACCGCTCAGGGCAGGAAGGAGCAGATATATTCGCAGAGGCCGGAGCCCACCTCGATGGTGAAGCCGGAATTGGCCGGAACGTCGAAGTAGGTGCCGGCGGCATAGGTGGCGACCGTGGTCTGCCCCTTGAGGGTGACTTGGCAGGAGCCGGCGACGATTTCCATGCGCTCGGCGGCGCCGGTGCCGAAGAAGTAGGAGCCGGGGCGGATGAGACCGAGGGTCTTCTTCGACTTGTCGGGGAAAAGGACGGTGTGGGAGACGACGTTGCCGTCGAAATACACGTTGGCCTTGGTGAGGACGGTGACGCCGTCGAACTGGGTGGCGAGGGAGGACATGGGATGCGCACGGTGGCCGGCGGGACGCAGGGAAAAAAGCCCAAAGTAGGGGCCCTCCCGAGGATCTGCCCGATTTTGTCACCCCTTGGGTTACAAGTATCCCCGGTGGGGCACGGAGAAAAAAATGCGGTCTCTATCGCAGATTGTAACCCAATGGGTGACAAAATCGGGGTGGAGCGTTGCCTTGGCGCCGGGGCGGAGCGGGGGCGCGGCAAGGGGAGGCTTGCGGCGGAGGCCGGCGAGAGTGTTTGCCGGAGGTCGACGATTGCACGGTGGCGGGAAGCCAGGGAGCGTGGCTCGACAATGCGCGAGGTGCTTGAGTTGATCGGCCCGATTTTCCTGCTGGTGCTCCTGGGGGCGGCGCTGGAGCGCGGGGGTTTTTTCGGCGCGGGCGTGGTGGCGGGTTTGAACAAGATTTGCTACTGGGTCGCGCTTCCGGCCTTGATTGTCAGCAGCCTGACCCGGGGCGGGACCGGGCTCGTCGGGGCGGATACCGTGTGGGGTGGCGAGCTGCTGGGCTTGATGGTCGCGGCGACCCTGGCGGTGGTGGCGCTGGGCTGGGGCACGGCCCTGGCGTTGAGGGTCCGGCGGGAGGCGCGGGGGACTTTCGCCCAGGCGTTTTTCCGTGGAAACCTGGCCTTCGTGGGGCTGCCCATCCTGCTCAAGGTCCCCGGCCTGGAAGCGACGCGGGTGCTGCTCCTGCTGGCACCGATGATGGTGCTCTACAACCTGCTGGCCGTAGCCTTGCTGGTGACGAGCCGGCACGGGTTGGGCTGGGCGATCCTTCGGACCGTGGTGGGCGAGTGGCTGCGCAACCCGATCATCTGGGCGAGCGTGCTGGGCGGAGTGGCCTATGCGCGCGGATGGACACTGCCGGAGCCTTTGGGCGAGACGGTGGGGCTGCTGGGCAAGACCGCGGTGCCGCTGGCTTTGGTGACGATCGGGGCGGTGCTGACCAGTCTGCCGACGGGGGCTTGGTGCGGCGCGGCCTGGGCGGCCATGGCGGGGAAGGCGGTGGCATCACCGCTGGTGGGCTGGGCGCTGGCGGCAGCCTTCGGAATCACAGGTCTGGATCGGCTGATCCTGCTGGTGTCGTTGGCCTGTCCCACGGCGGTGGCATCCTACACGATGGCGGGGGCGATGGGGGGCGACGAGGCGATGGCCGCGCAGACGGTGGTGGGGAGCACGGCGGCATCGGCGGTGGTGCTGGCCCTGATCCTGGCCTGGGCAGGCTGAAAGGGTGCTCGGCGATTGCCTCCCCGCGGAACGCGCGGCAGCCTCAGAGGTCCTTTTGACCTGATGAAAACCTCTTTGGCAGCGATGGCGGCGATAATCTCGGGCGCTCTGGCCCTCGGTGGCTGCGCCACCAAACGGGACGGGCGGGTGGTGAACACGCGTCAGCCCGGCCCGGCCATCGGCACAGGCGTGGGCATGGCAGCCGGCGCCGTGGCGGGCAACGCGGCGGGCGCGGTGGTGGGTGCGGGCGAGGGTTTCACGGGCGCGGCCAGCACTGCCTTCGACGGCGACCGCCGAGTGGTGCGCACCTGGCGCACCGAGGTGACCTCGGATGGCCGGACGATTCGGGTACCGGTTGAGATCGAGGTGGACCAGTACGGCCGGCCCTATGCGACGGCGGACACGGGCGAAGCTTCCTCAGGCGGCACCAGGACCAAACCCCAGCGCGGGCCGCGCTGACTCAGGCTCCGGCGACGGGGGTGGCGGAAGTGCTTCCGCCCAGCAGGCTGGTTTCGCCCGCGCGACGGGCGCGCCACTCGAGAGCGAGCGCGAAGACGCCCGTGAAGAGCAGGTCGCCCAGCAGGGTGTTGCGGAAGAACCAGAGGGTGGGGGGAAACTCGGGACGGCCCACCGTCATCGCCTGCCACCAGCCGGCGGCAGTCTTGGCGTAGAAGGTGTCGGCGAGCCAGGCGGCGGAGTTGGTTGCGAGATAGAAAAGTATGGCGCTGGCGAGCGAGCCGGAGAGGAGGTTCAGCCAGGAACGGCGTTTCGCCACCAGCGCCCCGAGGCCGAGGGCCGACGCATAGCAGGCGAGATTTACCAGGATGGAGCCGGCGTGCCAGGTGTCGCCGTAGCGGGTGGCGTAGTAGTGGTTCAGGTACAGGTCCGAAAGCGCGAGCGCGGCGAAGGGCACCACCCACCAGCGCCGGTCCTTCGCGTAGATCGCCGAACAGAAGGCCAGGGCCATGAGCGGGGCGAAGTTCAGCAGCGAAGGTTCGTGAACCGCGAGCAGGCGATAGGCGGCGGCGAGGACGACGAGGATCAGAGCGGCGGCGGGCATGATGCGAAAAACGATGCGCGAGGGGGAGGCGGCAGGCAAGCGCGGGTCGCTTTCGCGGCACCTTGTGGTCCGCGGATCCTGCCGCCTGCGACCCCGATGTTTGCTTGGAATCCAGCGGGGGCGGACCTGAACTGCGGCCGATGAAATTCCGCGGGTGGCTGTTTCTTGTACTGGCGTCGTCTTTTGCCCGATGGGTTTCGGCCACGAATGCCGGCCCCTCTGTCTTTAGTGGCTTCGTCGGCGATACCGCCTGGTACTCGCTCATTTCGGCAAACGGAAAGGTCTTGGTCGGGCACGAGGAGATGGATGGCGTAGGGGTTCCAAGCTCCGAACGCGGCGTGGTGCGCACCTGGAGCGGGGGTGAATGGCAGCGAGCTTATTTCGAAACGGATTTCGAAAAGGTCGTCGTTCCCGGAGCGGTTTCTTCCGAGGGTCAGGTCATCGCGGGTATGTTCGGGCCGTATAGCCCAATCTATCACGCTGCGGTGTGGACCAAGGATGCGGATGGCTGGACGCGAACGGATCTTGCGCCCGATGCTCCTCGCAGTGAGGTGGCGGCCATGTCGGCCGATGGCCGGGTGGTGGCCGGTTGGGCGGGCGAAGGCAACGGCTGGGACGGCCCCTGCGTTTGGGAATCGACCGAGGGAACCTGGGTGCGGACCGCTTTGCCCAGGCCGGATGCGCAGGAGGTCGTGAGGGTGATGCAGATGTCGGCGGATGGCAGGGTGTTGGTCGGATACACCTATACGCAGACGCCCCCCTATCGGACTCGTGGAGTGATCTGGCGATGGATCGAAAGCGGTTGGGACATGTCGTTCCTCCCGGTCGACAACACCATCGCGGCGAACAGCCGGATCAGCGATTTGTCCCGCGATGGACGAAGCATTTTGGGACACATGCTTGCACCCACGGCCTTGTATTCGGTCGGACGCTTTGTTTGGAGCTTCGATGGATCGGCCTGGCAATGGAGCCGGCTTCCGGAACTCGCGCGCCAGGGTTTGTCCGACCCTTGGGAGATTTCCGACGCGGGCGACGTGGCCATAGGCACGGCGGATCGCGCCGATGACCGGCTTCCCGTGCGGATCGCGTGGAAGAAGACCGAAAGCGGAAACTGGAGCATCCTCTCGGCGGGATCGAAAAAAGAGAATTCCGACTTCACCGACGCCCTGACCGGGAATGGCAAACTGGCCTTGGCGCGACCGAATATGGGACTGTGGCTTTGGAACCTGGTGAACGGGAAACTGCTCTCCATGTCGGCGCTGATCTCTGGGTTGGATGTCCACGCTACCGCGGCGGGCTGGGATTTCACCGCAGGGGAGTTTTATGGTTTGGGTTACGATTCGGAGGACAACACCTACACGATCATGGGCTCCGGTCGCAAAGACGGGGTGGTCACCACCTGCGTTGTTTCGCTCTACGCCCCCCTTCTGACCGGCGAGACTCTCACGATCGGCGGCTGGGTAGATATCGAACTGCCCGACTTGGGCGAGAAGGGCTACAGGATCGGCGCGTTGCCGCCCGGCCTGCGTTACGACAAGGCGGCGAAGCGCATCTACGGACGCGCGACGCAGACCGGGACTTTCACCGTCAAATACCGCAACCTGGCATCCGGCCACCTGACTGAATTGCGCCTCTTCGTCGTGCCTTTCACCTCCCGGCAGCAGGGGGTGCGCACCGTGGTGCTGACCCCCGGCGATTCGGGCGCCGGCGGTGCCGGCCAGCTTCGGCTGAAAGTGGGCAAAACCGGCGGGCTCACCGCGCACCTTGCCCTGCCAAGCGGCGGAAAACCCTTCAGCTTCACCGGTGTGCTTGTTCCCGACAGGGAGCAGCCGGGGCTTTTTGTACTGCAAACGACACGGTCTGCCGCCCAGGCGGGCTGTGTGCTGCACCGAGGCAAGGGCACGGCGGCAGTGAGCTATCGTGTGGAACTCCAGTTGACCAAAGAGGGCAGCGTCTCGGCGCAGCTTTTTGCGGCCGACGATTCCCTGCTCGCCGACGGAGGGGCCGCCGCCCCCTGACCGGCCCTGCGTATCCGCCCGGCACGGCGGATGCGCGGCATCAACTCCGGTAATCGGCGTTCTCGCTCACGTATTCGTGTGTGAGGTCGCCGCCAAGGATGGTGGCCCCGGCCGCACCCGCGCCCAGGTCGATCTCGATCTCGACGCAGCGTTCGTGGGGCGGGTAGTCCACCGGCGGAGCAAAGGCCCCGTCGGCGGTGGGCTTGCTTTGATAAAGCTCGGCCGATTTCAGGTGGGCGACCAGCGCGGCTTCCTTGACGTAGTCCAGGCGGAAGGCTCCTCCAGCGAAGATTTCCTGGCCGCCGATGCGGGCGCGCAGGCGGGAAAGGTCCAGCGCCAGGCCGGCGGCACCGACATGCTTGCCGATGGCCTGCACGAGGCGGCCGACGTTGGGGTCGTTGCCCGCCATGGCACATTTGAAAAGCGGAGCGTTGACGATGGCCTTGCCCAAGGCGCAGGCCGTGGCGGCGTCGGGTGCGCCGGCGACCTGCACGCGCAGGACGTGGCGCACGCCTTCGCCGTTGCGCACCACGTCCTCCGCCAGGTCGGAGCAAACGCCGTGCAACGCAGCCTCGAAGGCGGCCAGATCGGGGCAGGGCACGAGACCGGAGGAAACGGCGACGACGGTGTCGGAGGTGCTGGTGTCGCTGTCGATCGAGATACGGTTGAAGGTCCCCCCCGCCACGCGGAAGAGCATGGCGCGGAGCGCGTCGCGCGGTACCGCGAGGTCGGTGACCAGGTAGACGAGCATGGTGGCGAGGTTGGGCTCGATCATGCCCGCGCCCTTGGCGATGCCGACGATGGAACTGCCTGCGAGGTCGGCCCGGCGGATCTTCGGGTAGAGGTCGGTGGTGACGATACCTTCGGCGGCGGGCAGGATGGAGCCGGCGGCGAGCGCGGCCTTCGCCTGCGGGAGTGCCGCGACCATCGGCTCCACCGGCAGGCCCCAGCCGATGACGCCGGTGGAGCAGGGAAGGATCTCGGTCGGAGCGAGGCCGAGCAGGCCGGCGGCGGCAGCGGATACCGTCTCGCTGGCCTCGACGCCACCCGGGGCGCACACGTTCGAGATCTTGTTGTTGACCAAAATCGCCCCGAGGCGCGGCTCCGCCAGGCGGCGGCGGCCGACGATCACGGGCGCGCCGGGGAAGGCGTTCTTGGTAAACACGGCCGCGAAGTCCGGCGTGGGGCGGTCGAGCGCGATGAGCGTGAGCGTCATGCGCGAGGGCTTGGGAGCCTCCTTCGGAACGAATTCGAAGCGCGCGGAGCCGACGCGGAAGCCCCGCGGGAGGGCAGCCTGGCTCGCGAGCCAGGCGCGGTGCGCGTCGCGGGAAGGGAAGGTGTTTTGAGTGCTGGGCACGCGCGGATATGTGAGGCCGCGCGCCGCGAAGTGAAGGGGATTTTCGGTGGCGCCTCCGCGGCGCACCGGACGATTCCGCGGGACCGGCCGGCAGGTAACGGTGCGGGTTCGCCTTCCGGACTTCGGTTTCGGGGAAGAGCGGTATCCCGGACTGTCTGAAGGGCGTCTCATTGCGGATGCCCGCCGCGGGAGGCGACAGACTCGTGCCGGCCCGACCTTTTCCGGCCCCATTCCACCTCCGCCCTCTATCCCGACAAAACCCGCGACGCGCGGCGCACGTCTCTTACGCCCGATGTGCCCGCGGTCGTGTCCGCCCCATGAACCTGCCCGCCTTTCCCAAACTCCGTCGAAGCCCCGCCCGTTCGCTCCGCCGCCGTTTCCTGAGCGCCGTCCTGCTTGTCCCCACCTGCTTTGTCGCCGCTCCGCTTCACGCCGTACCCGCGTTTCCCGGCGCACAGGGCTTCGGGGCCGAGGCCTCCGGTCCGCGCGGTTCTGACGCCGCGGTTTATGCGGTCACGAACCTTGACGACAGCGGCCCGGGTTCCTTCCGCGATGCCGTCAGCGTGCCTGGCCGCTACGTGGTTTTTCGCGTCGGCGGGATCATCAAAATAAACACCCGCGTGATCGTATCGCGCGACGTCTATATCGCCGGCCAGACCGCGCCGGGCGAGGGCATCACCCTGTACGGCAACGGCGTCTCCTATTCGAACGCCAACGACACCGTCACCCGCCACCTCCGCTATCGCATGGGCGCGGCTGGCGACAAGGGCAAGGATTGCCTGGGCATCGCCGAGGGCAGGCTCATGATGTTCGATCACGTATCCACGTCTTGGGGACGCGACGAGACCTTCTCGATCAACGGCACCGCCAGCAACATCACCCTCCAGGACTGCATGATCGCCATGGGCCTCCAGACCCACTCCTGCGGCGGCCTGATGCAGACCGACGGCGGCGTGAGCATCCTGCGCACCCTCTACGTCGACAATCATACCCGCAACCCGAAGGTGAAGGGGAAGAACGAGTTCGTTAACAATGTCGTCTACAACTGGGGCGGCGGAGGAGGCTACATCGAGGGCGACTCGGCCGGCGTCTCGAACGTTAACGTCATCAACAACTACTTCATCAACGGTCCGCAGTCCAAAGCCCCGGCTTTCAGCCGCGGCAACGCCAACTTCCACCTCCACGCTTCGGGCAACTACCAGGACGCCGACCGCGACGGCGAACTCGGTGGCAGGCTGCTCGACCGGGCGGCCTACGGCACCGTCACCTGGATGACCGAGCCCCATGCCTACCCGGCGGTCTCGGGGCTGATGACCGCCGGGGAGGCCGTCGCGCACGTGGCGGCCAACGCCGGCGCGACCAAGCCCGCCCGCGACCGCGTGGACCGGCGTTACATCGCCGAGCTGCTTTCTTACGGCACGCTCGGCCAGATCCTGGCCGACGAGAACGATGCTCCGATCGGCGGTCCGGGGCCGGTGGCCGGCGGCACCGCGCCCGCCGATGCCGACAACGACGGCATGCCCGATTCCTTCGAGGTTGCCAACGGCCTCGATCCCGCGGTGGCGGACCACAACGGCGATCGCGATGGCGACGGTTATCCGAACATCGAGGACTACTTCAACTGGCTCGTTGGCCTCGATTCCGGCGCCGGCGGCCCGGGCGACGGCGTGCCGGCCGCCAGCCGGGCGAAACCGGCGGCGCCCGCCGGCGGCTCCTAGGCCCGACGTGCCCGGACTCCGCGTGGGAAAAAGCCGGAGAGACACCTCCGGCTTTTTGTCACCCAGATTGTGATGGAAAAGCCGGCGCGTGGTGATTTACCCGACGCTTCCGGCACACCTTTAATGAACGTTTCCGACATCACCGCCAAGGCGAGGGTCCTCCTTGAGGCCCTGCCCTATATCCAGGACTTCCGCGGCTCCACCTTCGTCGTCAAATACGGCGGCAGCTTCATGGACGATCCCGATCCCGCGGTGCGCAACCGTGTCGCCTACGATCTCGCCTTCCTCGCCGCCTGCGGGATCAACGTCGTGGTCGTCCACGGCGGCGGCAAGGCCATCACCAAGGCGATGGAGCAGTCCGGCCTGAAGTCGCAGTTCGCGCCGAACGGCATGCGCATCACCGACGAGGCCACCGTCCAAATCGTGAAAAAGACCTTGGACGAAATCGTGAACAAGGATGTGTGCGAGGCCGTCTCGCTCGCCCGCGCGAAGCCCAAGGGCCTTGCCGGCGACACCGTGCTCGTCTGCGAAAAACTTACCGTGGACGACAACGACCAGCCGGTGGATCTCGGCTACGTCGGCGAGGTCGTCGAGGTGAAGGTGAAGCTCATCAAGAAGGAGATCGCCGAGGGCTACATCCCCGTGATCTCGCCCGTGGCCGAGGGCCGTGACGGCAAGCCCTACAACGTCAATGCCGACCTCGTCGCCGGCCGCGTGGCCTCCGCGCTGCGCGCCCGCCGCCTGGTTTACATGAGCGACGTTCCGGGCCTGCTCGCTTCGCCGCCCGACGCCGACACGCTCATCTCCACGCTCAAGGTTTCCCAAGTAGACGAGCTCAAGAAGCGCGGCGTCATCGACAAGGGCATGCGCCCGAAGGTCATGAGCGCGGTCCGGGCGCTCAACGAGGGCGTGCAGCGCGTCCATTTCATCGACGGCCGCCTGCCTCATTCGCTGCTGCTGGAAATCTTCACCGACAAAGGCATCGGCACGGAAATCGTGCACGGCTGAGGCCGTGCAATGTATGATGAGCGATGTGTGATGTATGATGGTGTCGTGCTCTGCGGCACCTTCGTCCGGATCGTTCCATCAAACATCGTCCATCGAACATCATCCATGAATCCGACCCAGATCGCCCGGACCGCCGCCGAAGCCGCCTACGACTCGTATGTGCTGCGTAACTACGCACGCCCCGCCATCACGCTCGCGCGCGGCGAGGGTTGCCGCGTGTGGGACGACTCCGGCCGGCGCTACCTCGATTTCGCCTCGGGCATCGCGGTAAACGCCGTCGGCCACTGCCATCCGCGCTGGGTGAAGGCGGTCTCCGAGCAGGCCGCCACGCTGGTCCACGTCAGCAACCTTTACCGCAACCCGCTCCAGGGCGAGCTGGCGAAGCGGCTTGTCGCGCATGCCGGCCCGGGCCGGGTGTTTTTCTGCAACTCCGGCGCCGAGGCCAACGAAGGCCTGCTCAAGCTCGCCCGTCTGCACGGCGTACGGAAAAGCGGCGACGAAGGAAAGTGTTTCAAGGTCATCGCGGCGAAGAACGCCTTTCATGGGCGCACCTTCGGCGGCATGAGTGCCACGCCCCAGGAAAAGATCCAGAAGGGCTTCCGTCCGCTGGTGCCGGGCTTCGCCTTCGGCGAGCTCAACAACCTCGCCTCCTTCGAGGCGTTGATCGACGAGCAGACCGCGGCGATCTTCATCGAAACCATCCAGGGCGAAAGCGGCGTCACGCCGGCCACCACCGAGTTCCTCCTCGGTCTGCGTCAGCTCTGCAACCGGCATAACCTCCTGCTCATGCTCGATGAGGTGCAATGCGGCCTGGGGCGCACCGGCAAGTTCTATGCCTTCGAACATGCGGGCGTGCGGCCCGACGCCATCGGCATGGCCAAGGGGCTCGGCGGCGGTTTTCCCATCGGTGCGATCTGGATCGGCGAGAGCGCCGCGGACCTGTTCCAGCCCGGCATGCACGGCACGACTTTCGGCGGCACGCCGCTGGCCTGCGCCGCCGCGCTGGCCACGCTCGACATCATCCGCGACGAAAAACTCTGCGAGCACATCACTCGTGTGAGCGGCCCCTGGCATACGGCGCTGGCCCGGCTCGCGGCCGAATTTCCCGCCCAGCTCAGCGGCCTGCGCGGGCTCGGTTTTATGGTCGGCCTCCAGCTGACCAGCGACCCAGCACCCTACATCGCCGCCCTGCGTGAGGCGGGACTGCTGGCACCGATCGCCGGCGGCAACGTCATCCGCCTGCTTCCGCCGCTCATCGCCACCGAGGGCGAGCTGGCGGAATCGGTGGACATCCTGCGCAAGGTCTTCGCCGCAAAGGCGGGGGCTTGAAGCGGCCCGGCCCGGCCACGTTTTCGTGCCGCGCCCCAGTTTACCCTCGCCCGGCGGCGGCGGCGCGTTTTATGCAGGTTCGCTTCACTCGAAAGACATGAAGCACTTCCTCAAAGAGACCGACTTCCAACCCCACGAAGTCGCGGAGACTTTTGCCCTCGCCCGCAAACTCAAGGCCGAGCGTGGCCAGAACGACGGCACCGTGCTCAAACGCCAGACCTGGGCGATGATCTTTTCCAAATCGTCCACCCGCACCCGCGTATCCTTCGAGGTCGGCATCCACGAACTGGGCGGCAATCCGCTTTTCCTCAACAAGAACGACATCCAGCTCGGCCGCGGGGAGTCGATCGAAGACACGGCACGGGTGCTCTCGCGTTTCGTCCATGGCCTGATCGTGCGCACCTATGACCAATCCGAGGTCGAGTGCCTCGCCGCCGCCGGCACGATCCCGGTCATCAATGCGCTCACCGATTTCCTGCATCCCTGCCAGATCTACACGGACGCCTTTACCATGGCCGAGCGCTGGGCCCCCGAGGGAGGCGATCTGTTCGCCTCCCTGAAGGGCCGCAAGATCGCCTTTCTCGGCGACACGGCATGCAACATGGCCAACTCCTGGATTCTCGGCGCGAACCTCTTCGGCATGAAGATATCCCTGGCTGGCCCGAAGGGCTTCGAGCCCTCGGCCGAGTTCAACGCGGTGCTCGCTCAGGAAGGTTTCGCCGGCGGCTACCAGTTCACCACCGATCCCTTCGAAGCGGTGAAGGACGCCGACGTGGTTTACACGGACGTGTGGGTCAGCATGGGCAAGGAGGAGGAAAAAAAAGAACGCCTCGCCCTCATGGCGCCTTACAGCGTCACGGCTGACGTCTTCGCCGCCGCCCAGCCCGATGCCTTCTTCATGCATTGCCTGCCGGCCCACCCCGGCGAGGAGGTGCAGCAGGCGGTCCTCGACAATCCCCGTTCGATCATCTTCGACCAGGCGGAAAACCGTCTCCACGTGCAAAAAGCCATCATGACCATGCTGGCCAGACCGGTGTCGAGGGCCTGAGAAGGCGCGGCCGAAATTGTGCCAAGGGTAGGGCGGGACCGCTGGGCCCGCCGCGAATTCCTCCGATCACACATTCCAAACCGGCGCGCCCAGCGGTCGCGCCCTACCTCGGCGGCGGCTCCTCAATACTGCATCACGTAAACCAGATTCGCGGCGGTGCCGCGCAGATAACCGGCGGCGAGATCGCCGTCGTCCAACATTTTGTCGATGCGGAGCGCCCGGGCCTCGCCGCCTGTAAAGCCGGTGACGCGCAACGCGGCGTTGATGCCGTCGTTGTCGCGGGCCCAAGACCAGGATCCGCCCAGCGGCGTCGGCTGGTGCCAGCGAGCAGGCGGCGGCAGGTAACCGTCCATTTCCGGCGGCCAGCCACCCGCGCCGTCCGGCGGCCAGTCGCCCTTTTCCATCGCATAACGTTCGAGCGAATGGCTCGCCACCCGCAGGTCGTTCAGGAAAAGCGTGTCATTCGCCCGGGTCGCCAGATGTTTGATCGCCGGGACGGCCAGCGCGGCCAGAATGCCGACCAGGACCACCGCGATCATGATTTCGATCAACGTAAAGCCCCGGGAAACGCGGAAGACCTCGGTTCGCCGGTGAACGTAACTGGGGGTAAAACGATTCGCTGACATGGGGCTTTCTCGGGTTGATTTTAAGGTGATAACCCCATGACAAACTTTACGTCGATTTAGCAATAACTTGCAGATGGGTAATTCCTGTACGGCCTGATCGGGCTGGGTCCGTTCTCCTCCGGGTTCTTCCCTCGCTTTTGGCGACCACCCCGGGGTTCTACGAAACACGCCTTTGGCGATTTCCTTGCGTGCGAGAGCCCGGTCCCCAGAAACGTTCCCTTTTCCCATGAAAATCGTCCTCGCTTACTCCGGTGGTCTCGACACCTCCGTCATCGTCAAGTGGCTCAAGGAGACCTACGACGCCGAGATCGTCACCTTCGCGGCCGACGTCGGCCAGGAGGAGGAGCTCAAGGGCCTCGACAAGAAGGCCAAGGCCACCGGGGCCTCGAAGCATTACACCCTCGACCTGGTCGAGGAATTCGCGCGCGACTACATCTTCCCCATGGTTCGCGCCAACGCGATCTACGAGAGCCAGTATTACCTCGGCACCTCGATCGCCCGTCCCCTCATCGCCAAGGCCCAGGTGGACATCGCCCGCAAGGAAAAGGCCGACACCGTCGCGCACGGCGCCACCGGCAAGGGCAACGACCAGTGCCGTTTCGAGCTCACCTACATGGCGCTCGCCCCTGACCTCCAGATCATCGCCCCGTGGAAGATCGAGGCGTACCGCGAGCTCTTCCCCGGCCGCGCCGAGATGATCGCCTACTGCGCCAAGCACAAGATTCCCGTCGAGGCCTCGCTCAAGAAACCTTACTCGATGGACCGCAACCTTCTGCACATTTCTTACGAGGCCGGCATCCTGGAGGATCCGTGGTTCGATCCGACGACCAAGGAGAACAAGGCCATGTTCAAGCTCTCCGTCGCTCCCGAGGACGCGCCGGACAAGCCTGAATACGTCGAGATCGATTTCGAGCAGGGCAACGCCGTCGCCGTGAACGGCAAGAAGCTCACCCCCGGCGGCGTGATGAAGGCCCTCAACAAGCTCGGCGGCAAACATGGCATCGGCCGCGTGGACCTCGTCGAGAACCGCTTCGTCGGCATGAAGAGCCGCGGCGTCTATGAGACCCCGGGCGGCGCCATTCTCATGCAGGCCCATCGTCAGGTGGAGTCGCTTACTCTCGACCGCGAGGTGCTGCACCTGCGCGACGGCTTCATCCCGAAATACGCCGAACTCGTCTACAACGGCTTCTGGTTCGCGCCCGAGCGCGAGATGCTCCAGGCGATGGTGGACGAGAGCCAGAAGTTCGTGACCGGCACCGTCCGCCTGAAGCTCTACAAGGGCAACATCGTCACCTGCGGCCGGAAGTCGAAGTATTCACTCTACGACGACAAGATCGCGTCCATGGAAGGCGTGAAGAGCTGGTACAACCAGAGCGACGCCACGGGTTTCATCCGTCTCAACGGCCTGCGCCTGCGCGCCCGCAAGCTCGCCCAGGGCGGCCCGAAGGTCTGAACGGGAGCCATTTCGAGCCGCGCCCATCGGGGCGCGGCTTTTTTTTGCTATGGAGTGCGGCGACATGTCGCCGCTTTTGACGACGAGCCTGGGCTCGTCGCTCCTCGCCGCCCGCAACGCCAGCTTCCGGCTGGAGAGGCGAGCCGACGCGTCGGCTCATCCAAGGCGGCGACGTGTGGCCGCACTCCATAAAGATCCCGCGGTTCGCCCCGGATTATTTTGCCGTCGCTGCTGCGGCCGCCGCTTCGCCGTAGGCGGCCTGCAGGCGCTCGAGCTCCCCGGCCTCGAGGCGCAGCACCGAGCCGTGTCGAAAACGGAAGGGGAAGGAGAATCCCGCACCGGGTTCGAATTTCCCCTCCGAGATATCGTGGCTGACATAGGGCTGGTAACCCGCGCCCCGGGCGTAGTGATCGAGGATCAGGCTCCAGACTGCGGGCCGGCCTTCGGTCGGGGGCTCCAGCAGGTAGGCCTCGGGCCCCTCGTAGCCGCTTAGACCGGCGAGCGAGAAACCAGGCACCTCCGTCCAGGGTCCGTCGAGCCGCTCGCCGGTCTCGAGATAGATGCTCCGGCGGCGCTCGTTCTTGGTGAAGCGGTGGTAACGGCCGCCTTCGCGCACGATCGTGGTGTCGATGACCGGGAACTCGCGTTCGATGTAGACGAAGGGTGCGCCGAAGGCGGAGAAGTCCTTGGTGCGTGCCGCCCAGATGCGGAACTTCGCGAAGTCGTCGCTCTTGTTGGTCGAGGCCCAGAAAACGAGGTAGTCGCCGTTTTCCTCGTCGTAGACGGCCTCGGGAGCCCAGGTGCAGCCGGCATCGTCGGCCGCGACGCGGACCAAGCGGGGTTCCGACCATTTCACGAGGTCGGCCGACTCCCAGACGAGGATCGAGCGGCTGCCTTCCTGCGCGGCGCGGCGCCACTCCGGGTTGAGATGGATGGAGAGGTCGGTCGCGATGAGATAGAACCTGCCCCCGCCGTGGGCGCGCAGGAGGTAGGGATCGCGCACGCCTTTTTCGCCGAGCGGGCTCACCAGCACGGGCGTGCCGCCCTGGAGGGCCTGCCAGGCCCTCCCATCCGCGCTCACCGCGAAATAGACCTGTTCGCTCAGCGGGGTCTGCTCCCCTTTGAAGGTGACGAAAAGGTAGCCTTGGGCGGAGGCGACGAGCGAGGACGCGAGCAACAGGGCGAAACGACGGAGGTGGATGAACATGGGAAAAAAGGGGGGGCGTGGTTCCGTTTCGGGCTGGGGTGGTTCCGAAAAACCGATCGGCCGCGCGAGAACGAGCTGTGTTCGCACGAACGGGAGCATTGGCCGAGGATTCAGGCGGAATGGACCAGGTTCGTGACTTCAGCTCAGCCGCGCCAGCAGCGCCTCCGCCGGCGGGCCGACGCGGCGGGTGGTTTCGCCTTCGATCCAGTGGCCCTCGACCAGCAGGCGCAGCGGGGTGGCCGGCGCGCCGCGTTCCCCGCTCTGGAACAGGCTGACCAGCAGCTCCAGCGCCCGCCGGCCGATTTCCGATTCCTGTTGATCGATGCCGGACCAGTCCCGGTCGAAAACCCGAGAGAGCGTGGCGAGCGAGACGTCCTCCGGGATCGACCGGCCGGCCGCCTCCAGCCACGTGCGCACCTCGCCCACGTGGCTCACGATGGCGGTGGGGCGGTGTCGCTTGTACCAGCCCAGAAAGGTGTCGCGCGCACCGGCCAGGTTGCGCGGCTCGTCGCGCCCCGGGATGGCGAGGAGCGGCACGCGGTGCGCCTCGTCCTGCACCGCCTGGAAAAAATGATAGGGCGACTCGAAGCTGTGGTTGGCGCGGCGCAGGGTCTCCGTGGCCGCGACCATGCCGATGCGCACGTGGCCGAGCTTCGCCAGCTCGCGCAGGGCGCTCAGGGTGGCGTTATGCTGGTGCGGGGCCACGACGTGGAGCCGGGGCGCGGCCAGCGAGTAGCCGATGGCGACGCTCGCGAAGGACTCGACGTCGATTTCCAGTTCCGTGCCCGAGAGCGGCTGCGGCGGAAACACGAGCCCGCGGATGCCGCGCGCCAGCAACACCTCGCGGGCGCGTTTCGGCGACATGCCCGGTTCGGCCAGCCAAAACTCCTCGAGCTTGAAGCCCATCTGGGTCGCGAAACGCAGCGCACCCTCGTGGTAACCGGCGATGTTGATCAGCTCCCTCCCCTCGGCGCGGACCGGAAAATTGTTGATCCAGGCCAGTGTGGACTGAAAAGCCACCGGCGCCTGCTTGCGGCGGTAGTTGCTCAGCGCCGTCAGCATGGGATCGGGCGCGTAGCCGAGTTCTTTCGCCAGCGCCCGAATGCGCGCGCGCTTGGCCGGCTCGACGTAGGTATCGTTCTTCAGGGCGCGCCACGCGGTGGACACATGCACGCCGGCGCGGACGGCGACTTGCTTGAGGGTGACGCGGGAATCGTTCATGCGCGGAAGGGCGGGACGGACGGGGAAAGCCAAGCCGCTGAAACAGTTTGCAGGCAAGCGCCTTCGCGTGGACGGGGCCAGGCATTTTGATGGGGCCGCCCCTCCCAATCGTCTTCATCATGACCAAAGTCCGCATCGGCATTGTCGGCCTCGGCAACATGGGTTTTTCGCACGCCCAGCAGATCCTGGCCGGCAAGATCAACCGGCTCGAGCTGGCCGCAGTGGCCGACGTGAACCCCTCCAAGCTGGCTCGTGTGCCGCAGGTGAAGGGTTTCAAGACCGTCGCCGAGATGATGGCCTCGGGCCTCATCGACGCGATCCTCGTCGCCACCCCGCATTACGACCACACCACGATCGGCATCGCCGCGCTCAAGGCGGGCCTGCATGTGATGGTGGAGAAGCCCATTTCCGTGCACCGCGCCGACTGCGAGCGCCTGATTGCCGCCCACCGGGGCCGCGAGGGAAAGCAGGTTTTCGCCGCGATGTTCAACCAGCGCACCGACCGGTTTTATCGAAAGATCCGCGATCTCATCCAGAGCGACGAACTGGGCGAGATCCGCCGCGTGAACTGGATTATTACCGACTGGTTCCGCACCCACGCCTACTACGCCTCCGGCGGCTGGCGCGCCACCTGGGCCGGCGAGGGCGGTGGCGTGCTGCTCAACCAGTGCCCGCACAACCTGGACCTCTTCCAGTGGCTGTTCGGCATGCCGGTGAAGCTTTCCGCCCGCTGCTCCTTCGGACGCTACCACGACATCGAGGTCGAGGACGACGTCACCGCCACCATGGAGTTCGCGAACGGCGCGACGGGAGTGTTCATCACCTCCACCGGCGAGGCCCCGGGGACGAACCGCCTCGAGATCGCCGCCGAGCGCGGCAAGCTGGTCTACGAGAACAGCCAGCTCCGCTACACCCGGAACGAGGTTCCGATGAGCGAGTTTTCCCGTGCCACCCGGGAATCCTTCGCCCGGCCGCCGACCTGGGACGTCTCCATTCCCGCCGCCGGCCACGGCGGCCAGCATAACGAGGTATTGCAGAACTTCACCGACGCGATCCTCGACGGTACGCCGCTCATTGCGCCCGCACCCGAGGGCATCCACTCCGTCGAGCTGGCCAACGCCATGCTACTTTCCGCCTGGACCGCGAAGCCGGTGAGCCTGCCCATCGACGGCCGGAAATACGAGCGCCTGCTCAAGGCGAAGATCGCCGGCTCCGTCCGGAAGGGAAAAAAGAAGAGTGTGTCGGAGCTTGCGCCCACGGACTTTGCGAAGTCCTTCGCCGGGTGAAGGCCGGTCCGGCGTTGCCGGGTCCCCGGCCCCCCAAAAAAGCCAAACTCCCATGAAACTCTCCCAGGTCGCCATCCAGCTCTACACCCTTCGCGATTTTTGCAAAACCGCCGCCGAGCTCGCCGCCACCGCGAAAAAGGTGCGCGCCATCGGCTACGAGGCCGTCCAGATCAGCGGGGTTGGCCCCATCCCCGAGGCCGAGCTCGCCGCCATCTTCCGGGGCGAGGGTCTCCGGGTTTGCGCCACCCACGAGCCCGGCCGGATGATCCTCGACGAGACCGACGCGGTCATCGCCCGTCTCCACGTCCTGGATACGAAGCTCACCGCCTACCCGTATCCCGCCGGGATCGATTTCACCGATCCCGCCCAGATCGACACCCTCATCCGCAAGCTCGACGCCGCCGGTGCGAAGCTCCGCGCCGCCGGGATGAGGCTGGGCTACCACAACCACGCGAACGAATTCCATCGCCCCGTCGCCGGTGGCCCCACCGTGCTCGACCGCATCTTCCACGAGACGTCGCCGCAAAACCTGGTCGCCGAGCTGGACACCTATTGGGTGCAGCGCGGCGGCGGCGATGTCGTCGAATGGGTGCGCCGCTTGCGCGGCCGCCAGCCCTTCATTCACCTCAAGGACTACAAGGTGGACCCGGCCGGCGAGCCGGCCTTCTGCGAGATCGGCGCCGGCACCCTGCCCTTCGCCCGCATCATCGCCGAGGCCGAGACCGGCGGCTGCGAATGGTTCATCGTCGAACAGGACACCTGCCCGGGCGATCCCTTCGAGTCGATCCGGCAGAGCTTCGCCTACATCAAGGCACACTTGGTGGCCTGATATTCGGCCGACTTTTGGCGCGGGAGGCACCGAGTCCGGATACCGGGTTTCCCGGGAGAGGACCGTCCGCCGCCGGCCTGTGAGAATGATTGCTCAATCCTCGGTGCTCTCTGTGTCCGCGCTCTGTGTTCTCTGTGGCCAGGTCTGAATTACCCCATCCCATGCCCGCCTTCCTCCACGACGACTTCCTGCTCAGCACCGCGACCGCCCGCCGCCTTTACCACGAGGTGGCGAAGGCCCAGCCGATCTACGACTACCACTGCCATCTTCCGCCCGACCAGATCGCGGCGAACAAGCAGTTCCGCAACCTCGCGGAAATCTGGCTCGGCGGGGACCACTACAAGTGGCGCGCGATGCGCACCGCCGGCGTGAACGAGGACCTGATCACGGGCTCCGCCAGCTCCGACTACGACAAGTTCCTCGCCTACTGCCGCGTCGTGCCGCAGCTCGTGCGCAACCCGCTCCACCACTGGTCCCACCTCGAACTGCGCCGTTATTTCGGCATCGACCTGCTGATCAACGAGGCCAACGCCCCCAAAATCTGGGAACTCGCCAACGCGAAGCTCGCCACGCCCGCCTTCACCGCCCGCGGCATTCTGAGCTCCAACCGGGTCTCGGTCGTGTGCACCACCGATGATCCGGCCGACTCGCTCGAGCACCATGTCGCCATCGCGAAAGGCGGCCTGAAGACCCGCGTCTACCCGACCTACCGCGCCGACAAGCTCATGGCCGTGGGCGCACCGGCGGTCTTCAATGCCTGGTGCGACCAGCTCGGAGCCCGCGCGGACGTGGAGGTGAAGGACCTGCCCGCGCTGCTCGAGGCCCTGGACCGGCGTCACGCGTTCTTCCACTCGCTCGGCGGCCGCCTCTCCGATCACGGCATCGAATACATCCCCGATGCCGACTGCACCGAGGCCGAGGCTGCCGCCATCTTCGCGCAGACGCGCGGGGGCCGGGCCGCCACCCCCGAGCAGGCCGCCAAGTGGGTGTGGTATGCCATGGTCTTCCTCGGCCGCCTCGACGCGAAGCGCGGCTGGACTAAGCAGCTTCACCTCGGCGCGCTGCGCAACAACAACAGCCGCCTGCTCAGGCGCCTGGGCGCCGACGCCGGCGTGGACAGCATCGGCGACTTTCCGCAGGCCCGCGCGCTCTCCCGCTATCTCGACACCCTCGACCGCGAGAATGCGTTGCCGAAGGTCGTGCTCTACAATCTGAATCCGGCCGACAACTACGTCTTCGCCACGATGGCGGGAAATTTCCAGGACGGCTCCGCAGCCGGCAAGATCCAGTTCGGCAGCGGCTGGTGGTTCCTCGACCAGAAGGAGGGCATGGAGTGGCAGATCAACGCCCTCAGCTCCCTCGGCCTGCTCTCCCGCTTCGTCGGTATGCTCACCGACTCGCGCAGTTTCCTTTCGTATCCACGGCACGAATACTTCCGCCGCCTCCTGTGCCGGCTGCTCGGCGAGGATGTGGAGGCGGGCCTGATCCCCGACGACGCGGCCGCGCTCGACGCGCTTGTACGCGACGTCTGTTACGCCAACGCCGCCGCCTACTTCGGTCTCGAGACAGCGAAGGATTGGTAGGCCCCGCGGCGTCTTCCTACGCAGCGGGCCCGACCGGCTGCGTAGGAGAGGGGGCGGGAAATTACCGGGGGGTGCCCCGGTTGTGCCCGATGCCTTTTTGGGAGATGGTTGGGGACAGAAAAAGGAGAGTTTCCGATGCCTATCTTCGATCCCGTCGTTTTCCACCTTTCCACCATGGTCCGCGAGCTCATCGACCGGGAGGTCTGGCGCGAAAGCGTGAAGCGGGGTGCCGTCGTGGATCGACGCGATCCGGTGGTGCTCGACCGGGTCTGCGGGCTGATTCTCGAGGGTGGTCAGCGGATGCGCGAGGCCGCGACCCGCCTGGCCTACGGTCAGCGCTCCGGCGGCCGTTCGCCCGCCCCGCGGCCCCGCGGGCTTTTTTTAGCCCGGGCGGCGTGAGCGACGGCAAATCATCCTTCGCTCCGCCGCCGTAAAGACGTGCCGCCCCTGGCCGATCTGCCAGGGTGCGGCCATGAGGCGGTTTTTTCTCCTGATCGCTTTTTTTGCGGGCCCGCTCGCGTTTGCCGCGCGGCCCGACGTATTTCCCGAACTCGCCGGCCTGCGTCCGGCCCACCCCCGACTGATCGCCGGATCCGTCGCCTGGGACCAGTTGCGCGCCCGGCGCCTGACCGACCCTCGGCTGGAGGTCCTCCTGTCCGCGATCGAGCGGGATGCGCGCGACCTGCTCGCCCGGCCGCCGGCCGAATATCGCATGACCGGCCGCCGGCTCCTTTCCATTTCCCGGCTGGTCGAGCGGCGGGTGCTGGTGCTGGCGACGGCCTACCGGCTGACCGGGGAGACGGCTTTCCTCCGCCGGGCGGAGGACGAATTGCTCGCGGCGGCCGCTTTCCCGGACTGGAACCCCTCGCATTTTCTCGACGCGGCGGAGATGGGCGCTGCCTTCGCGCTCGGCTATGACTGGCTTTATGCGGGGCTTGCTTCCGGGGTGCGGACGCGGCTGCGCGCCGCTCTCGTCGAAAAATGCCTCCGGCCCGCCCTCGACGCCGGGTCGCCGCACAACGGCTGGCAGCACGCAACGAATAACTGGAACCAGGTTTGCTTCGGAGGCCTCGTCCTCGGCGCGCTGGCGCTCGGGGACGAGGAGCCGGAAACCGCCGGGCGCATCCTGGCCCTGGCCCGTTCCCGGGTCGCGCGCGGCTTGGCCGCCTACGCCCCCGACGGCGTCTTTCCTGAGGGGCCGGGCTACTGGTCCTTCGGCACCAGCTACAGCGTCCTGATGGTCGCCGCGCTGGAGAGCGCTCTCGGCACCGACTGGCGGGTGTCCGAAACGCCCGGTTTCCTGGCGAGCGCCGGCGCCTTCCTCCAGCTGACGGCTCCGAGCGGGATCTGGTTCAATTTTTCCGACTGTCCGGAAACGGGTTCGTTCGAGCCCGTCCTCTTCTGGTTCGCCCGCCGCCTCCGCGACCCCGGCCTGATCCGGGCCCAGCTCGACGCCCTCCCGGGTCTGGCCGTCCGGCCCGACCTGGCTGGCCTGCCCGGCGAATCCAGCCGGCTGCTTCCCCTGGCCGCACTCTGGTGGCCCGGGCCCGCGGTGGAGCCGGCCGCGCCGACGCTGCCTTTGCGCTGGCACGGGGACGGGCCCAACCCGGTCGCGGTTTTTCGGAGTTCGTGGACGAGCGCCGACGCCTTTTACCTCGGGCTCAAGGGCGGCTCGGCCGGGCTCTCCCACGGGCACATGGACGCGGGTTCATTCGTGTTCGAATGCGACGGCGTGCGCTGGGCCCGCGATCTCGGCCGGCAGGCCTACCATTCCCTCGAGTCGAAGGGCATCGATCTGTGGAATCGCGAGCAGGACTCGGCGCGCTGGCGGGTCTTTCGCCTCAATCATCTCAGCCACAATACGCTCACCATCGACGGACGTGCGCATCGCGTCGCCGGCGTGGCACGCATCACCGGGTTTTCCGCCGCGGACGAGAATCCGTGCGCCATCCTGGATCTCACGCCGGTATTCGCCGGCCAGGCCGGCCGCGTACGTCGCGGTTTCCGCGTGTGGTCCGACCGTGCCGTGCTCGTGCAAGACGAGCTGTCCGGTTTGAAGCCCGGCGCGGATGTGCGTTGGGCCATGGCCACGGGCGCGGAAGTAACGATCGTCGGGGACGGAGCCCGGGCAGTCCTGGCCGAAGGAGATCGCCATCTCGAGGTACGTCTGCTCGCCCCCGCTGCGGCGCATCTGGCGGTGATTCCCGCGGAGCCGCCCGACGACGGCTTTAACGAAGCCAATCCCGGCCGCCGCCTGCTCGTCGTCCATGCCGCGGCATCGCCGGACGGTCGGCTGACCTTCGCCGTCTGGCTCGACGGCGGAGGCGCGGCCGGCGAGTCCATTCCTCGCCTGGAATCGCTCGATCGCTGGCTGCCGGCGGAAACCCGGCTGCGCGTCCCCGGCAATCGGCCGCGCCGCCACCGCGATTGACTCCCCGAACAGGGAGCCCCTGCGTCCTTGGCATTCCCGCAATAATCGATTTTTCGTTAAATCGAATCCCCATGAATCTCTTTCGTTTTCTCGCGGTATTCGCGTTCCTGTCCGGTTCGTTCGCCTTCGCCGTGCAACTCGCCAGCCCCTTCGGCGATCACATGGTCCTGCAGCGTGGGCAAGCCGTGCCGGTTTGGGGCACGGCGGCGGCCGGCGAGCGCGTCACCGTCGAGTTTGCCGGCCAGGCGGTTTCCACCACGGCCGACGCCACCGGCCGCTGGCGGCTAAAGCTCGCCGCGCTCACCGCCTCGGCCGAAGCGCGCGAGTTCACGGTCAAGGGCGGCGATGCCACGCCTCCTCTCACGCTCCGTGACGTGCTGGTCGGCGAGGTCTGGCTTTGCGGCGGGCAGTCCAACATGGAGCGCCAGCTCGGTCCCCGTCCTCCGCAGCCCGATATCCTTCACTGGCGGACCGAAGCCGCCGCCGCCCGCTTCCCGCACATCCGCCAACTCCAGGTGCAGCAGTCTCTTGCCGCCACGCCGCAGGAAAGCGTGCCCGCGATCTGGACCGTCTGCTCGCCGGAAACCGTGGTCGATTTCACCGCCGTCGGTTATTTCTTCGCCCGCGATCTCCATGCCGAGTTGGGCGTGCCGGTGGGGATTCTGCACAGTTCCTGGGGCGGCACGCCCGCCGAGGCCTGGACCAGCGAAGCGGGGCTGGCGGCTTTCCCGGCTTTTGCCGGGCCCCTCGACGCGCTGCGCCGCCTCATGGCGGATCCGGAGACCGCGCGACGCGCCTACCTGGAAAAGCTCGACCTCTGGTATCGTCGCCACGATGCCGGCGCCGGCGAGCCGGGCTGGCAGTCGCCGGAGCTCGACACGGGCGGCTGGGAGACGATGACCCTGCCCGCCGCCTGGGAGACCGCCGGGCATTCCGGTTTCGACGGCATAGTCTGGTTCCGCAGGACCTTCGATTTGCCCAGGGGCTGGGAAGGCCGCGATGTGGAGCTGCGGCTCAGCGCCGTGGACGACGCCGATACGACCTGGGTGAACGGCGTCGAAGTCGGCGCCGGCAGCGGCTGGAGCCGGCCCCGTGCGTATCGCGTGCCGGCCGCGGCGCTGCACGCCACGGGCAACGTGATCGCGGTGCGGGTGCTCGACACCGCCGGCAACGGCGGCATCTGGAATCCGGCCTTGCCCTTCGAGCTCGCGTCCGCCGCCGACTCCGGCGCGCCGCTGCCGCTCGCGGGCCCCTGGCTGGCCCGCTTCGGCGCCGCGTTCGACTGGTCCGACCCGCCGCCCGTCGAGCCCGGCAAGGCCCCGTCCACCCCGACGGCGCTCTACAATGCCATGATCGCTCCGCTCGCGCCCTATGCCATCCGCGGCGTCGCGTTCTACCAAGGCGAGGCCAACGCGGGGCGCGCCGCCGAATACCGCGCCCTCCTGCCCGCCTTGATTGCCGACTGGCGCCGGAGCTGGGGCCAGGGCGATTTTCCCTTTCTGTTCGTGCAGATCGCGCCCTTCAAGGACATGCCGCCCGAGATCCGGGAGGCGCAGACGCTCGCCTGGCGGGAAACGAAAAACACCGCGATGATCGCCACGATCGATGTCGGCGACGCCAACGACATTCATCCCGCCAACAAGGCCCCCGTCGGCGCCCGCCTCGCGCTCGCCGCGCGGGCCCTCGCCTATGGGGAGACGATCGAGTATTCCGGTCCCGTCTTCGAGCGCCTGCGGGTCGACGGGGACCGCGCGGTTCTGAGCTTCACTCATCTCGGCGGCAGGCTCCTGGCCAAGGACGGTCCGCTGCGCGGCTTCACCCTGGCGGGCGTCGATGGCGTTTTTCAGCCGGCGCAGGCGGAAATCGCGGGCGAGACCGTGATCGTTTCCTCGCCTGCCGTCTCTGCGCCGGCGGCGGTGCGCTACGGCTGGGCAAACACCGCCGACGGCAATCTCTTCAACGCCGCGGGCCTGCCCGCTCCTCCATTTCGCAGTGACGGTCCCGCCGCCAGGCCTGCATCGGAGCCGGCGTCCGCAGCCCGGCCCATCCGCGTGCTCATCGTCGACGGCTACAGCAACCACGACTGGCGGCTGACCACCGCGCTCTTGCGCGGCATCCTCGAGCCGACGGGGTTGTTCACCGTGACCGTATCCACCGCCCCGCCCAAGGCCGACGCCCCCGGTTGGGAAACCTGGCGTCCGGCCTTTCGCGACCACGATGTCGTCATCCAAAATTGCAACGATTACGGCGGCGGCCCCGCCTGGCCGCGCGAAGTCCGCGAGGATTTCGAGACCTTCGTGCGCGGCGGAGGCGGCGTTTACATCTGGCACTCCGCCAACAACGCCTTCGTGGACTGGCCCGCCTACAACCTCATGATCGGCCTCGGCTGGCGCAAAAAAGACTTCGGCCCGGCACTCGCGCTCGACGATTCCGGTGTGCTCGTCCGCATCCCGGCCGGCGAGGGACGCGATTCCGGCCACGGCCCGCGCCTCGACACCGTGGTCCGCCGGCTGGGCGACCATCCCATCCACGCGGGTTTGCCGCGAGCCTGGCTCACACCCGACATCGAGGTGTATCACCACTGCCGCGGGCCGGCGGAAAATCTTACCGTGCTCTCCTACGGTTTCGACCCCGTCACCCGGCTCAACTGGCCGCTCGAGTGGGTGGTGAACTATGGCGAGGGGCGCGTGTACACCTCCGTTTTCGGCCACGTGTGGAAGGGCGATACCCAGCCGGAGCGCATGCGCTGCGCCGGGGTACAGACCCTGGTGGTGCGCACACTGCAATGGCTCGCCCGCCGCGAGGTCACGGCATCCGTCCCCGAAGATTTTCCGACCGAGAGCCGTCTCTCCGTGCGTCCGCCCATCCCAGTTCCCGTGGCGGGACCCTGAGCCGCCGATTGCCGGCGAGCTCGCCCCGCCCGGTCACGCACGGCCACGGAGAATCCGTTCTCGACGATCTCGGGCCGGGAAGCGAGCCGATGAATCCATTCGGGAAATCCCCCATGTGCAAAGAGTTGGAACATCTTTACCGCTCAAGAAGCGTCCTTTTTCCTGCGGGAGAATTTCTTCCGGCGTGCACGATCTCAGCCATATTTTCTTTCAAGGCGTGGATCCCTTGCCGGGCGACACCGGCTACCGGGGCGGCGGCTGGCACCGGTCCCTCTCGCCCGGTTCGCGGCCTTCGGTGCCGCTCAGGCCGGAACAGACTGTCGAGGCGCATCCCTTGGTGGGCTGGATGCTCCAAAAGGCAGGGCTGGATGTGCGTGTCTACCGGTCTTCCGTCTTGCAGCGGCGCCTGCCGGCCTGCTTCCGCCAACTGCGCGTCGCCTGTCCGGAATCGGCCCGGGAACTGTTGGAGCGAAGGCCCGAGCTGCTGGCTTCGGCGCTCGATGCGATCCTGATCGGGGTGAGCGATTTTTTCCGCGACGCCCCGGTGTTCGGACAACTGGAGGCCGCGGTCCTGCCCGAGCTTTTGCGGGAGAGGCAGGGACTTCGGGTTTGCAGCGTGGGCGTCTCCGGCGGGCAGGAGCTTTATTCCGTGGCCATGCTGCTGGCGGAGCTGGACGGATTGGCCGGAAGCGAGCTGACGGGCGTCGACTGCCGGGAGGGTGCGGTAGCCCGGGCCGCGAGGGCGGAATTCCGGCCCGAGGAGATGGCTGGAGTGGCACCCGGACGGCGCGAGCGCTTTTTCCGCAGGGAAAACGGCTGCTGGCGAATCCGGCCGGAACTCCGGCGCGGAGTCCGCTGCGAGCGCGCCGATCTCTTTTCTTTCGGCGGCGAAGGCCCGTGGGACCTGATCCTTTTTCGCAACGTCGCGATCTATTTCGACGCCGCGCACGCCGTGCGGGCCTGGGAACGACTCGCGGCCCGGCTCGCGCCCGGGGGTGTCTTAGTCACGGGCCAGGCGGAGGCGCTGCCGGCGTCGCTTGGTCTGTTGCGCATCGCCCCGTCGATCTACCGGAAAGCCGCCCCATGAGCCTTCTCCCGCCGCTTCTTCATCGGACGCGCCTCCGGCCCCGGCCGGCCGCCTCGCTGCTCGTCTTCCTCATCTGTGTCGCCGTGATGGGTTGGTTGCTCCTGTATGTTTCCAGCGACCGGATCGTTTCGATCAGCTATGGTCTCCCCTTGCTGATCTGCGTTTGGTATCCCGACCGGCGGCTGCTTTGGGCGATGACGGGAGCCTTCGTGGCCATGGCGGCTTGGAAGACCTTCATGCTTTTGCCCGAGGAAGGCGTGGAGGCGGAGGCGACGACGTGGCCCGTACAGGTGCTCAATATCGTCGTCGTTGCTGTGGGAATCCACTTGGTGATCGACCTGGTGGATGCCCTCTCCGCCCAAAAAGCGGAGCTCGAGAAGGCCAACCGCGAGTTGACGGCGCGGGAAGAGGAGATCGGCCGGCAGAACGAGGAACTTCAGGCCCAGACCGAGGAGCTCGCCCAGCAAAACGAAGAGATCCAGCACCAGGCGGAAGAGATGCGGAGGCAGGCCGGGGAGCTGCAGGTCCAGACGGAGGAGCTGCAGGCGCTAAACGCCGAGCTTGGCCGGCGCCACGCCCTGCTGGAAACGCTGCTCGGGACCCTGGAGGCGGGCGATGGCGATTCGGAGCTGCCGGCCCGCATCTGCCGCCTGCTTCGCACGCTCTTCGGCGAGCCGGTCGCGGCGGCCGCCATCCTGGAAAGATCCGGCGACGAGCTCCTCGTGCTCGCCCAGGCCGGGCTGGACGAGCCCGGCCTGGATGGCGGGGAATTTTCCCGGTCCTTCTCCGCAGTCATCGTGGGTCAGGACCGTACCGCTTTCGTGGCCGATCTCGGGGTTCGGCCCGACCTGCTGGTTCCTCGTGCCGCCGGCGCCGCCTTGCGTTCAATCCTCGCCACGCCGCTGCGTCTGGACGGGATGCCGATCGGCACGGTGGAGGTCTACTCCGCGGAGCCCCGGCAGTGGACGAGTCAGCATTTCAGGATCATCGAGTGGGTCGCCGCCCACTGTTCCCTGATCGTGGAGGTGCGCCGGCTCCATTCCCAGCTGCTGCGCGCCAACGCGGACTTGGATCGTCTGGTCAAGGAGCGCACCGCCGAGCTCCAGGAGATGGTCAACGAACTCGAGCATTTTTCCTACACCATCACTCACGACCTGCGGGCCCCGCTGCGCGCGATGCATGGATTCTCCGAGCTGCTGACCGAGGAGTGCGCCCCCATGCTGAACGAAGCCGGCCGGGATTACCTGCGGCGCATCGTCACCTCCGCCACCCGCATGGACCGGCTCATCACCGACGCGCTCAGCTTCAGCAAGGTCATGCGGCACGAGATGCCCGTGACGCCGCAGGACCCGGCCGCGCTCCTTGCCGGCATGATCGACTCCTATCCAGGCTTTCAGATGCCCAAGGCTTGCATTCGCATCGCCGGCTCCTTGCCGCGGGTCCTCGCCAACGAAGCGGGGCTCACCCAATGTTTTTCCAATTTGCTGGGCAATGCCGTGAAGTTTGTCGAGAAAGGCCGGACTCCCCAAGTGACCATCCGCGCTGAACAACGTGATTCGCTCGTCCGCCTCTGGTTTGAAGACAATGGCATAGGCATCGCACCCGAGATGCAGGCTCGGGTCTTCGGCATGTTCCAACGTTTGTGCAAGGACTACGAGGGCACCGGCATAGGTCTCGCCCTGGTCCGCAAGGTAGTGGAGCGCATGGGCGGCGGCGTGGGGGTGGAGTCGGAGCCCGGCGTGGGCAGCCGCTTTTGGATCGAATTGAAAAAGGCATGAACGGCTCTCCCCCGCCCCCCGCCCTGTTCTACGTAGAGGACGAGGAGAACGATGTTTTTTTCCTGCAACGCGCGCTGACACGGGCCAAGGTGGCCGTCCGCTTCCAGTCGGTGTGCGACGGAGGCAAGGCCATTTCTTACCTGGCCGGCGAGCCGCCCTACGCCGGCCGCGAGCTTCCCGACCTCGTCCTGCTCGACCTCAACCTGCCCGTACGCTCGGGCTTCGAGGTGCTCGAGTGGCTGCGGCGGCAGCCCGGCCTCGCCAACATTCCGGTGGTGATATTTTCCTCTTCCGGTCGCACGGAGGACCGGGAAAGGGCCCGCGCCCTCGGCGCCAGCGACTATCTGCTGAAGCCCGCCTCCACCCTCCAGCTGGTCGAACTCGTCCGCGGGCTGGACGCCAAGTGGCTCGCGCCCATCCGTCAGCGGACCGCCTGAAGGCAAGGATGGCCTGAACCAGGCTTGGGTGTGAGCCGAAGCCATTGATTGAGCTCACGCTCTACCTGCCGAGCGAAAGCCCGGCGCCGTTCGTCGCAGGCGTATTTTCTGGATTGGAGGCGGGGCCCCCGGGGTGGTTGCATCCGCGCGCCACATGCCCGAGCTTCTCCACACCCTTCGCAGCATCTTCGGTTACGATGCGTTCCGCCCGCTCCAGCGCGAGATCATCGAGACCACGTTGGCCGGCCGCGACGTCTTCGCCCTGCTGCCCACCGGCGGCGGAAAGTCGATGTGTTTTCAGCTCCCCGCCCTCCACCGCCAGGGGCTGACCGTCGTTGTCTCGCCCCTCATCGCGTTGATGAAGGACCAGGTGGACCAGCTCCAGGCCGCCGGCGTCGCCGCCACCTACCTGAACTCCTCGCTCGATTCCGCCGCCGCCCGTTCGCGCCTCGCCGGCCTGCATCGCGGCGAGTTTCGCCTCCTCTACGTCGCGCCCGAGCGCCTCATGCTGGACAACTGGAAGGAGAACCTGCGCGCCTGGAACGTCGCCTGTCTCGCCATCGACGAGGCCCACTGCGTCTCCGAATGGGGCCACGATTTTCGTCCCGAGTTTCGCCAGATCGCACAGCTCCGCGACCTTCTGCCCGAGGTCCCGGTCATCGCGCTCACCGCCACCGCCACCGAGCGGGTGCGCGAGGATATCGTGAAGCACCTGGGCCTGCGCCGGCCTGCTACCTTCGTCGCGTCTTTCAACCGTCCCAACCTCACCTACAAGGTCCTCGCGAAGGACGAGCCCGCGAAGCAGATCGTCGACTGGGTGAAGAAACGCGAGGACGAGAGCGGTATCGTCTACTGCGCCTCGCGCGCCACCGCCGAGCGCGTTGCCGAGGCCCTCGCCGGCCGCGGCTATGCCGCCCGGCCTTACCACGCCGGTCTCGACGCCGCCGAGCGGGCACGCAACCAGGAGCTGTTCCTGCGCGACGAGACCAAGATCATCTGCGCCACCATCGCCTTCGGCATGGGCATCAACAAACCGAATGTCCGCTGGGTCATCCACTACGACCTGCCGAAGAATATCGAGGGCTACTACCAGGAGACCGGTCGCGCCGGCCGCGACGGTCTGCCCGGCGATTGCCTTCTTCTCTTCAGCGCGGGCGACATCGCCAAACAGACGCATTTCCTCGACGAGATGACCGACGCCGCCGAGCGGGAGCGCGCGCGCAACCAACTCCGTCTGATGGCGCATTATGCGGAGAGCACCGGCTGCCGACGGCGCGAACTGCTCGCCTACTTCGCGGAAGCCTTCCCGGTGGATAACTGCGGCGCCTGCGACAACTGTCTGGAGCCGCGTGAAACCTACGACGGCACGGTGCTCGCGCAAAAGTTCCTCTCCTGCGTTTTCCGCTGCCGCCAGGCCTCGCGCTTCGGTGTGGGGCTCAATCACATCACCGAGGTCCTGGTCGGCGCCGATACCGAGAAGATCCGTCGCTGGGGCCACGAGCGCCTCTCCACGTATGGCATCGGCAAGGAGGCCACCCGCCCGCAGTGGGCCGCCATCGGGCGCGAGCTGCAGCGCCTCGGCTATGTCGCGCCGGGCGAGGGAGAATATCCCACCCTGGAACTCACCGCCGAGGGGATGGAGGTGCTGAAGAGCCGCCGCTCCGTCACCCTGACCAAGGTGCCCGACTTCTCACCCAAGGCCAAGCGCGTGCCGGTGCGCCGCGACGGCGACGTAGCCTGCGACGAGATCCTGCTCGGCGAGCTGAAGAAGCTGCGCAAGCGCCTGGCCGACGAGCGCGAAGTGCCCGCGTATGTGATTTTCGGCGACAAGACCTTGCGCCAGATGGCACGCCAATATCCGGTCCGCGAGCAGGAGATGCTCGGCATTTTCGGCATGGGCGAAAAAAAACGCGAGGAGTTCGGCTCCACCTTTGGGCGCTTCATCGAGCAGTTCCTGGAGACGAATCCGCGCCAGAGCTTCAACGACTGAAATCTAGGCGCTGTCTTCGAAATAGACCGGTGCTCCGTGGTCGGGAAACCAGGCTCGGCCAAGGCGGCCGAGGTGGAGGCGGGCCGGAGGCCCGTGCCACCGAGGCCAACGCCGGCCCAGCCTGATTTCCCGACCACCCGCAGGGCTTCAGCAGAGCGCTGGATTATTTCGAAGACAGCGCCTAGATCATGCGGGATTTTTAACGAGAAAGCGCGAAGAAGGGCAAAGAGCGCGAAGTAAGGCAGTGCTACGATTGGCAGCTTGGACTTTGCGTTCTTTCGGATCGTTTTTGGCGTCTTTGCGTCAAACTCCGCCTGACCGGGGTTGGCATCACGCGAACAGCATCCGCGAGATCGCCACGCTGAGGAAGACCCAGACGACGATCGACATCAGCTTGGCCGCCGCGGCTACGCCGACCGCGCGCTGCCAAGTGCAGGCATGGGTGGCCTTCAACAAGGTTATCAGCAGCGCGAAATAGGAGATGGCGTCGTCCACGTGGAAGCACTCGGTGGTGTTCCAGGCCGCGTAGACGGCGGCCCGCACCGCCGCGCCGGCGCACGCTGCGGCCAGCGCCGGCCACAGCATCTGATCCCAGTCTGCGTGCACGTCGGCCCATTTGAAGGCGAGTTTGAGAATCACCATGCCGACACCGGTCTGCACGGCCAGGCTCACCGCCAGCTCGAGCCAGAAATGCGCCGGGGAGGATTGGGGCATCAGATCACCTGCGGCGATCCCCGCTCCCGGATTCCCGTGCTCGGCGGAAAGACTCTCCACCGCCGCTTCCATCTTCCGCTGTGCGTCCGCGTTTTGTTTCGCCCACGCGGCTTCGGCCGCAGCGGCTTCCTTCTCGGCTTTGGCCGCTTCCGCCGCCTCGGCGGCGAGCGCGGCGCGAGCCTCCTCTTCCGCCTTCGCCGCGGCGGCGGCCGCCGCTTCCTCGGGCGTGGGCGGATCGTCCTGGCGGCGCACACGCACGATGTCGGTCACCCGGTCTTTCACCAGCTCCACGCGGCCGCGGTTCGGATAACTGAGGACAGCAGTGTCGCCCTGCGTCATCACCGAGAGCGGTTTGCCGAGTTCAGCCTCCACTTCGGCACGACTCATTCCCTCGCGGATGCCGGCGGCGGCTCCGGCGACCGTCCAGAGCAAAAAGGCAAGGCAGGCCAGCGTTTTTCTCATTCGCAAGCCGATGGCGGCGGCGGGCCGCGTCAGCAATCGCAAAGCTTGGGTTGGGCGTTCGTGGCCGGAAGGAATTCGCGGCGGGCCCAGCGGTCTCGCCTTACCTTTGGGAACCATTCACGGAGTTTCGTTCGGATAAAAGGGATTCCAGTAGCCGTTGGCTTCAAGCGGGCCGAACCAGCCGACCGCGGCCTTCGCATTGTCGCCGCCGTAAAAGTTGGGTCCCGGCCAGGCGCCGCGATTCGGTTTTTCCGCGCTCACGCGGCCGTCGCACCAGGCAACCAGCGCCTTGCCGCCGAAGCGAAAGTGTGTGCTTGGCTGCTTGTCGGTCTCCGGCCGGCCGGCGGGGTTGAGCGACCGCGGCGGTTCGGTGAAGGGGTATTCGACCAGCCCCTGCCGATGGGCAAACGCGGTGGTGGCGAACATCACCGTGCGGGAAGGGTTCGGCAGGCGTTCGAAGCGTTCCGGCCGGAACGGATCTTCCGCGGTGCCCGCCGCGACCGGTCCCGCGAGGTAGGTCCAGTTGTAGCCGTAGCCGCCGGCGCCGGCCTCGAAGCTGGCCGAATCCGGCGCCCGCGCCATGACCGCGAATTGCGGACACATCTTCACCCCTCCGTCCCGGCCGAGGTAAGGGCCGAGCCAGCCTTTCGTCGGATCGAAGGGCGCGGACAGGGAAGCGCGTGCTCCATGCCAGCGGATCTTGTTGTCCGACGACATGCTGGGCGGAAACACGCCTTTGTTGTCGGCGATGTAGGCATGGGTCGCGGCCGCGAGCTGGCGCAGGTTGCTCGCGCTGACCGAGGCCCGGGCCGAAAGACGCACCGCCCGCGTCACCGGCACGAGGATCGCGGCGAGCACGCCCACGATGGCGACGACCGCCAGCAACTCGACCAGCGTGAAGGCGGGGCGGCGGCAGGACGCGTTCATGGGGCGATGGCTTCGACCCGCAGCCGAAGGAACTGGCCGGCGGGCGAGCCGGCCGGGGCGACGGCACGGGCCGAGGCGAGCTCCCCGCCCGGCGCGGGGACGGAAGGGAGCGTCGAGAGGTAGTCGGCGGACGAATACCAGGTGGACAGGTCGGCCGACCACTCCGCGATGTAGCTCAGATCGTCGCGGCCGGCGGGCCGCAGCCAGGCTAGGGTCAGGTGGCCGTCCGAGAGCGCGAGCTCGGGCGGGTTGGCGTCGGCGTCGGCGACGACCGGAGAGCAGCCAAACGCGTATTCGAGCAGGTTGGCCCGTCCGTCTCCGTCCGGGTCGGCCGCATCGGCGACGAAGGCCGGGTCGGCGAGCTGGGCCGCGGTGAAATTCGCGTCTTTCCAGGCGGCGTAGCCGGCGGCGGGGGCGACGTGGCGCACCGCGACGGCGTCGAGGTCGAAGCCACCGGTGGAGAAGGGAGTGGACCAGGGTTCGTTGATCGGATTGCCCAGCGAGTCGTGGCGCGTGAAGGGCGAGTTCAGGATGCCCACCGCGTCCATGATGCGCACGTGGGTGATGGCGTTGAGGTCGAGCAGCGGTCCGGCGCCGGCCAGTGCGGAGAGGTCGAAGGGCGTGCCCCAGCCCTGGACTTGTTTACCGGCCAGGTTGTGCAGATCGGTGGGATCGATCCATGCGAAGCCGGCAACCTGCGTGTCGGTCTGGGTGAGAGAAACGGCGGGGAAGCGGAAAAAATCGGTGCCGTTGGAACTGACCTCGACGAAGGCGAGTTCGAAGAAGCCGGTGGACTGCCCATTTTGCATGAAGCCGTTCTCGAACACGGCGAAATCCCAGCCTTCGCCGTCGCGGATCGGCCGGTCGAAGGTCAGGGTGATGGAGCCGCCGTCGCCGAGGCTCACGGTGTCGTAGACGTCGTCGGGGTTGCCGCTGAGCACGGGGCCGAGGGCATTGGCGGCGGCCCCGAAGGATGCATAGCCCTTCGAGGGATCGGTGATGTTGGCGGGCCCTCGGACGAGTTCGGCGACGCCGCTGGCCCAGGCGACGATTCCCGGATCGTCCAAAGCCACCGCGTCGGAGCCGGGGGTGCCCGCTGCGCCGGGGTAGGGGCCGGCGAGAACGGGCGGGAGGAACAGGCTCGCGGCCGCCAGGAAGGCAGTGACGGCGGATGTGCGCATCAGGAGCGGGGGGCCTGACGCCGGCGCCGCAACGCGGCGAGGCCAAACAAAACGCCGCCGACGATTGTGGTGCAGGCGGCGGGCTCGGGGATGGTCGAGACGGCGAGTTGATCCAGTGCGACGTAGACCGGAGTGTTGATGCCGAAGGCCCCTGCGTCGCTGGAGGCGAAGCTGAGCTCGATCCCGAACACGTCGATGCCGAGGGCGGTGAGATCGACCGTGGTCCATTCGTCCACGATGTAGTCGAGATTGTTGTCGGCGAAGCGGAAGTCGGCGAGGAGGAAGGTCACTTGGCCGGTCTGGACGTGGCCGGCATCGTAGCCGGTGAAGGTGACGGAAAAGAAATCGGGATCGTCGCCAGAGGCACCGCCGAACTTTTTGGAGAACGCGTCCCCGTCCCGCAGGGAATAGAAGGCGTAGGCGACGTTCGTCACGCTGACCGTCTGCGGCGCGACCGCTTGGCCGAAGGCGACGGCTGGGACCACCGGGGCGAAGCTGTCGTAATAGGCGACCGCGTAGGTGCCGGAGCCGTCCGCCCCGCCGCCGGCGATGGCGCTGTATTGGTTGGTGAATCCGGCGGTCGTGGTATCGGTCGTGGTCGAGTAGGCGAAGCCGCCCCAGGTGGTGTAGCCGCCGCCGAAGTCCGTGAAGCTGTTGTTGAAGCCGACGCCGCCCGAGGACCAACCGCCGGCATTGTCGGAACCGTTGTAATATATCCCCCCGAAACCGGACTGGGCGGGTGGGGTGGCGAGGGAAAGATCCTCGAATCCGACCGTGAGCGCGGGCAGCGCGGAGGCCAGGAAGAGCGGAGCCGCCAGGGCGGCGACCAAGGTGCGGAAACGGCGCGCGAAGCGGCCGCCGGAGGAGAACAGGCTGGGCATGGTGTGGGATGGTCTGATCGGAGTGCGAGCAGACGCCGCGTCCGGCGGGCGAACGCGGTGGGCCATGCTCTCACGCTTCATTTTTGCGATGAAGGAAATGTCCCGATGCGCGCAATCGCAGGGGACGGGTGAGTCTCGGCAAAGAGGGTGTTCGGACTCCGCATGTCGTGCGCGCCGCGCACGAATCCGAGATTTGAAAGTTCAAATCCGAAATTCGCACGCAGCGTGCATCCTCGCCTCTCGCCTTCACCGGGACTCGCGTCCCGATTGGCTTTGTTCCCGCCAGCGCGGGATGAAGGTTTGGTTTGATGCGTTACCGCAGCGCAACTGTGGCCGGTTTTCACGGCCTTCCCCATCTCTGCAAAGTTGGAAAAAAGAACGGCTGGACCGGGCAGACCCTGCGATGCGCCACCGCGGGCGCAAGCCCCTTTTAAAAAAACGCATCAATAAATTTATATATGTAGATATGTTGCTTGCCGGCATTGACGCCTTTGCATTCCCATTTCTTCGCCAAACCCTTCCGCCATGTCGTTCGCCGCACCCGAAATGTCCGCTGCTGAAATCGAGCTTCGCCGCCTGCTGGCCGAGCGCGTTGCGATCATCGACGGCGCGATGGGTACGACCATCCGTACTTACAACCTCTCCGAACAACAGGCCCGCGGTGAGCGCTTCAAGGATGCCCCGAAGGACCTGAAGAACAACGGAGACATCTACTCGCTCACCCGTCCGGCCGAGATAGGCGACATTCACCGCCGCTTCCTCGAGGCCGGTGCCGACATCATCGAGACCAATACCTTTTCGGCCACCAGCATCGGCCAGAGCGAATTTTTCATCGACGATCCACGCGAGCGCGGTGGCCGCAAAGACCCCGCCTTCTACCAGGGGGTTATCGAGAACAGGTTTCTCCAGGAGCTGGCCCACGACATCAATTTCCAGTCCGCGCGCCAGTGCCGCGAATGGGCCGATCGCATCGCCAACGCCACGGGGCGCCGCCGTTACGTCGCCGGCGCCATCGGGCCGCTCACCGTCTCGCTTTCCAACTCGCCCGACGCCGACGACGCCGGCTTTCGCGTCATCACCTTCGACCAGGTCAAGGCCGACTACCGCCGGCAGATCCGCTCCCTCATCGCCGGCGGCTCCGATCTGTTGCTCGTCGAGACCATCTTCGATTCTCTCAACGCCAAGGCCGCCCTCGTCGCCATCGAGGAGGTCTTCGCCGAGGACAAGGTCCGCCTCCCGATCATGATCTCGGCTGCCGTCGGCCGCGGCGGCGAGACGATGATCTCCGCGCAGACTGTCGAAGCGCTGTGGTACGCCGTGCGCAACCACCGGCCGCTTTCCATCGGCCTCAACTGCTCGATCGGCCCCGACCTCATGCGGCCGTTTCTTGCCGAGTTGTCCGAGAAGGCCCCCGACACCTTCATCTCCGCCTACCCGAACGCCGGCCTCCCCAATCCGCTCACGCCGACCGGCTTCGATCTCGGGCCGGACGACATGGCACGCTACATGGGCGAATTCGCCGACAGCCACTTGTGCAACATCGCCGGCGGCTGCTGCGGCAACACTCCCGAGCACATCGCCGCGATCGCCCGTACCCTCGTTCCCAAAGCGCCGCGCAAACCCACCGCTACGCGCGTCACGCCTCCGCCCGCCGCCAAGCCGGCGGAACCGGCCGCCCCCGCGGCGGGCGCCTCCGTCTCCGACCTTGCCGCGATCAACGCCTCGCTCCCGGCCCTTTCGCTGCGTCTTTCCGGCTCGCTCCCCTTTATCCAGCAGCCCGGCACCTACGTGATGGTCGGCGAGCGCACCAACGTCGCCGGTTCCCCCAAGTTCGCCAAGCTGGTCAAGGCGGGCAACTACGAGGAGGCCGTCTCCGTCGCCCGCCAGCAGGTGGAAAACGGCGCCAACGTCATCGACGTCTGCATGGACGACGGCCTCATCGACGGCGCCGCTGCCATGACGCGTTTCCTCCAGCTCATCGGCTCCGAGCCCGAGATCGCCAAGGTTCCGGTCATGGTGGACTCCTCGAAATGGGAAGTCATCGAGGCCGGCCTGAAATGTCTTCAGGGCAAGGGTATCGTAAACTCCATCTCGCTCAAGGAGGGCGAAACGAAATTCCTCGAACAGGCGCGCACCATCCTCCGCTATGGCGCCGCCGTGGTCGTCATGGCTTTCGACGAAAACGGCCAGGCCGCTTCCTACGCCGAAAAAATCCGTATCTGCGAACGTGCCTACCGCCTGCTCGTCGACCAGGTCGGCTTCCCGCCCGAGGACATCATCTTCGATCCCAACATTCTCACCGTCGGCACCGGCATCGAGGAGCACAACAATTACGCCGTCGATTTCATCGAGGCCACCCGCTGGATCAAAGCCAACCTGCCTCACGCCAAGGTCAGCGGCGGCGTCTCCAACGTCTCCTTCAGCTTCCGCGGCAACAACCCCGTGCGCGAAGCGATGCACGCCGCGTTTCTCTACCACGCCATCAAGGCCGGCATGGACATGGGTATCGTCAATCCATCCATGCTCGAGGTCTACGAAGAGGTGGACAGGGAGCTGCTCGTCCTCGTTGAGGATGTTCTCCTCAACCGCCGCCCCGACGCCACCGAGCGGCTCGTCGAGTTCGGCGAAAAACTCAAGGCTTCCGGCTCCGTCGCCGACCAGAAGGCCAATATCGAGGTCCTCGAGGCTTGGCGCCAGGGCACGGTCGAGGAACGCCTCTCGCACGCCCTCGTGAAGGGCATCGACGCGTGGATCGACCAGGACACCGAGGAGGCCCGCCAGAAGTACGGCAAGCCCCTCGCCATCATCGAAGGCCCGCTCATGGACGGCATGCGAGTCGTCGGCGACCTCTTCGGGGCCGGAAAAATGTTTCTGCCGCAGGTGGTGAAATCGGCCCGCGTCATGAAGAAGGCCGTCGCCTACCTGCAACCTTACATGGAAGCCGAGAAGGCGGCGCTTCTCGCGGCCGGCGGCACCGCCAAGGCCCAGGGCCGGATCGTCATGGCCACGGTCAAGGGCGACGTGCACGACATCGGCAAGAACATCGTCGGTGTCGTCCTGGCCTGTAATAATTACGAAGTGATCGATCTCGGCGTGATGGTGTCCTGCGAGAAGATTCTCGCGGCCGCCCGGGAGAAGAAGGCCGACATCATCGGTTTTTCCGGCCTCATCACGCCTTCGCTCGACGAGATGGTGAACAACGCCAGGGAAATGGAGCGCCAGGGCTTCAAGATCCCGCTCCTCATCGGCGGCGCCACGACCTCGGCCGCGCACACCGCGGTGAAGATCGCTCCGCATTACAGCGAGCCGGTCATCCACGTTCTCGACGCCTCGCGGGTCATCGGCGTGGTTTCGCAACTGCTCAGCGCCGAAAACAAACCCGCCTTCGTGGCCGAGATTCGCGCCAAGCAGGAACAGTCCCGCAACGACTTCGCCGCCCGCCGTGCGCGCAAGCCTCTCCTGCCCCTCGCCGAGGCCCGCGCCCGTGCGCCGAAGTTCGACTGGGCCGCGATCGACATTCCCCGCCCCGAGTTCTTCGGCACGCGTGTCTACTCCTCTGCTCCCGCCGACCGCTCGTCGCTCGGCACTCATCCCTTATCGCTCGATGAAATCGTGCCTTTCATCGACTGGGGTCCTTTTTTCAGCGCCTGGGAACTGCACGGCCGCTACCCCCAGATCTTGAGCGACGAGATCGTCGGCGCCGAGGCCACGCGCCTTTTCGGTGACGCGCAAAAGCTCCTCGCCCGCATTGTGACGGAGAAACGTTTCACCGCGAAGGCGATCATCGGCTTCTGGCCCTGCAACGCGGTCGGCGACGACATCGAGGTCTACGCCGACGAGCAACGCAGCCGTGTGCTCGCCACCTTCCACCAGCTCCGCCAGCAGATGGAAAAGCCTGCCGACCAATTTAACCACTGCCTGGCCGACTACGTCGCCCCACGTGAGAGCGGCCGCCTCGACTATCTGGGTGGCTTCGCGGTCACGGCCGGCCACGGCGTCGAGGAGCTGGCGGCCGAGTTCAAGGCGAAGCACGACGACTACCATGCGATCATGGCGCAGGCTCTCGGCGACCGCCTGGCCGAGGCGATGGCGGAGATGTTTCACAAGCGCGCTCGCGAGGCTTGCGGCTTCGGCAAGACCGAGACCCTGAGCTACGAAGACCTGATCCGCGAGCGCTACCGCGGCATCCGCCCCGCGCCCGGTTATCCCGCCTGCCCGGATCACACGGAGAAACCGATCCTCTTCGAGCTTCTCGATGTGACCGCCGCCACCGGCATCCAACTGACCGAAAGCTGCGCGATGCATCCGGCGAGTTCCGTCAGCGGCTGGTATTTCAACCACCCCGACTCGAAGTACTTCGGCGTGGGCAAGATCGGCCAGGATCAGATCACCGACTATGCCACCCGCAAAAGCATCGGCGTGGCGGAGGCGGAGAAGTGGCTGGGGCCGTATCTGGATTACGATCCGGCGTAATCCCATCGGAATCTTACCTAGGATGGTTTCCGCTGATTTCGTTGTTGCTTAATTAAGATTTAACTTAATTAATGTCGGCATGCAGAGTCTTGCCGCCATTGCCGATCCCACCCGCCGGCGCATCGTCGAGCTGCTTGCCGAGCGCGAGCGCAGCGCGGGCGAGCTGGTCGGGGAATTCGACCTCAGCGCGCCGGCAATTTCCCAGCACCTGAAGGTCCTTCGTGAGGCTGGCCTCGTCCTCACCCGCGCCGAGGGGCAGACACGCATCCAGTCGCTCAACCCCGACGGTTTCGCCGAACTCGAGGCCTGGCTCGAAAAGACCCGCTCGGTCTGGTCCTCCCGCCTCGACGCCCTCGAGCGCGAACTGCGTGCCGACGACGCGCGGCAGAAGGCTGCGGCGAAGAAACGAGGGAAAACGCCATGAGTTCGCCCGCGCCTGCCCAGGCCGTCGTGTTGCGGCCTTTTCCGGCCCCCGCCGAACGCGTGTTCGACGCCTGGCTCGACCCTGCGATGCTCGGACGCTGGATGTTCGGTCCCGCCGTGCGCGACGAACGCATCGTTCGGTTGCAGACCGACGTCAGGACCGGCGGCTCGTTTTCCTTCCTGGTGGAGCGCCAGGGCGCCGAGATCGACCACGTGGGCGAATACCTCGAGATCGATCGCCCGCGGCGGCTCGTTTTCACCTGGGGCATGCGCGACAAGCTGCCCGAGACCAGCCGCGTGACAGTCGAGACCACGCCGACGGCGGACGGCTGCACGCTCAAGCTCGTCCACGAGATGGCTCCCGGCTGGGAGGCCTTCACCGACCAGGCGGCCGCTTCCTGGACCCGGATGCTCGCCGCGCTCGAAACCGCGCTTCGCCCAAGCCCGTCGCGGTAGCCCATTCCATTCCTAACCACCGCAACCCATGAAAACATCGTCCTCCGACAACGAATCCCTCGCCCAATTCCCCGTGCCCGGGGAGGTGCGACTGGTGCGCCTGCTTCCCGGTCCCATCGAACGCGTGTGGGACTTCATCACCGATCCGGAAAAACGCGCCCGCTGGTTTTGCGGCGGTTTGCTCGAGCAGAAGCCTGGCGGCCGCTTCGTCTTCGCCATGCACCACAAGAACCTCGCGCCGGGTGAGACGCCCCCCGCCGAATACGCGAAGGTACAGGATCCGGGGGTGACCTTCGAGGGCCGCGTGCTCCAGTGCGAAGCTCCCCGCCTGCTGGTGTTCACCTTTGGTGGCGACGACTCGGTCGTCACCTTCGACCTGAAGCCCGAGGGCGACAAAGTACGGCTGGTTTTGACCCACCGCGCATCCGGTCCCGATCTCGCCGAGGTGGGCAGCTTTGCCTCCGGTTGGCACATCCATTTCGCGTTGCTCATCGCCTTGCTGGAAAACGCGCCGCGCCCTCCCTTCTGGAGCGAGCATGCCCGGCTGAAACCCCTTTACTGCCGGATGAGTTCCACTTCGCCCGGCACCGGGTGCATTTCGAGCCGGTCCTGAGCCGGCACCGGCTTCCCGACGCAACAAACATACCGCGCCGCCGGCGTTCCCGGGCGGAGCTTTGTCCAAATTTCCCACCCTCATTCGTTGTATCATAGTACCTCGTAACGTACCTCCCATGAAAACCAACTCGTTTGAAAATCCCGTCGTTGTCTCCCGTGAGCAATGGCTTGCCGCGCGCCGTGAATTGCTGCGCGAGGAAAAGGAACTTACCCGTCAACACGACCGCCTGGCCATCCGCCGTCGCGCCCTGCCTTGGGTCAAAGTGGAAAAGCATTACGTTTTCGAGTCTCCTGCCGGGCCCGTGACGCTCGCCGACTTGTTCCAAGGCCGCCGCCAGCTCGCCGTCTATCACTTCATGTTCGGCCCCGGCTGGGAGGAGGGCTGCAAGAGCTGTTCCTATGTGGCGGATCATCTGGCCCCTGCCGTGGTGCACCTGAAGGCGCGGGATGTCGCCTTCGCCGCGATCTCGCATGCGCCGCTGGCGGAGTTCGCACCCTTCAAAAAACGCCTCGGCTGGGACTTCACCTGGGTTTCCTCGCACGGCTCCGATTTCAATCACGACTACCGCGTTTCCTTCACACCCGAGGAGATGGCGAGCGGCAAGGTGGACTACAATTACGAGCTGCAGGCTTTCCCAGTCGAGGAGGCGCCGGGTCTCAGCGTGTTTGCCAAGGATCCCGCCGGCACCGTTTTTCATACCTACTCGACTTACGGCCGTGGGCTCGAAGCCCTCATCAGCACCTACGCCATTCTCGACTTCGTGCCCAAGGGCCGCGACGAGGATCCGGAAGCGACGATGAGCTGGGTACGCTACCACGACAGCTATGAACAGCCTGCCGATGTCCTCACGAAGAGTTGAGTCCGAGGCGGGTCGTCGCGGCTGGTGGCGGAGCTTTGTCGCGCTTGCCCTCTTCGCTGCCGCGCCGAAATGCCTGCTGTGCCTCGCGGTCTGGCTTGGTCTCGGCACTCTGCTGGGAGTCGGTGGCCCGGAGCTCTGCGGTGCGGTGCCCGGAACGGTGGACGCGGAAACCGTGGCACTGTATGTCGGCGCGGGGCTGGCGCTCGGCGCCCTCGGATACAAGGCGTTGCGGGCTCGCGGGCGGAACCGGCCGGCAGCCGGATAGAAATAGGTCTCAGCGCGTCGTTGCCAGCACGCCCAACATTTCCGCGTGGATGCGGCCGTTGCTCGCGACATAACGGCCGCGGTCGAGGCGCTGCGGGAATTCGCCACCGGCATAGTCCGTCACCGTGCCGCCCGCCTCGCGGGCGATGAGCATGCCGGCCATCGCATCGTAGGGCTTCAGGTCCTTTTCCCAATAACCGTCGAGCCGTCCGGCCCCCACGTAACAGAAATCAAGAGCGGCACTGCCGAGCCGGCGTTCGCCGCGGATTTTAACCAGAAAGGCGCCCCACTCGCGCAGGTTGTTGTCGGGATTGCTGTGCTTGTCATAGGGGAAGCCGCTCGTGATCACCGCGTCCACCAACTCGGCCGTTTGTGTCACCCGGATCGGATTTCCATTGAGAAACGCGCCGCCGCCGCGCGTAGCCGTGAACAGTTCACGGCGCGTCGGATCGTAAACCACGCCGAGCAGGGGCTGACGGTCCGCCGTGGCGAGGGCGATGCTGGTGCAGAAATGCGGCAGCTTGCTCGCGAAATTCACCGTGCCGTCGATCGGATCGACGAACCAGTGATACGCCGCACCTTCCGCCGCCGCACCCTGCCCGCCGCCTTCCTCGCCGACGATGTGGTGCGAGGGAAAGAGCTGGCGCAGCTCCTTTACGAGATAGCCTTCCACTTCGGTGTCGGCCGCCGTCACGATGTCGATGCGGCTGGTCTTCGACATCGTCGGGATCGGCGCCGCGAAGTGGCGGAGCGCGATTTCGCCCGCTTCGCGGGCGAGCTCGATGATCTTGGACAACAGGTCGGCCGGGTTGGTCATAAGGTGCAGAGACCAAAGCCAAAGCCCCCCGCCACCGCGAGCCGCGACCATGAAGGATTTTGGCGCCGCGTTTGCGACGCTCTCCCCCGCGTTTAGTTTCGGGCATGAACGCGTCCGGAGCCCAGTTTGCCGAGGAAGAGAACGCGGAGGGCGAGTTCACGCGCCAGGAAGATGCCTTTCGCGATTTCGTCTCAGCCGACGGCTCCACGCCCTGGCCCGCCACGCCGGGTCGCTACCACCTTTATGTCTCGCTCGCCTGCCCCTGGGCGCACCGCACACTTATTGTCCGCGAGCTAAAAAAGCTTCACGAGATCCTTGGGGTCACCGTCGCCGATCCGGTGCGAGATGAGCGCGGCTGGGCTTTTCGCGATGGCCCCGGCCACTCCGCCGATCCAGTGGAGGGTTTTCGTTTCCTCCGGGAGGCCTACCTCGCCACCAAGCCCGATTTCCAGGGACGCTGGACCGTTCCGGTGCTCTGGGACAAAGTCACGGGCCGCATTGTCAACAACTCGGAGGACGACATTTGCCGCATGTTCAACTCGGTCTTCGCGTCGACGGAGACCGCGCCCGATCTCTTCCCCGACGCGATCGCTGCCGACCAGGCTGCGCTGAGCGGGCACATCTACGAGACGGTCAACAACGGCGTTTATCGCGCCGGTTTCGCCACCTCCCAAAAGGCCTACGAGCGGGCGGTGCGCGCTCTCTTCACCACACTCGACGAGTTGGAGGTGCGCCTTGCCACGAGACGTTTCCTCTTCGGCGCTGAGGTGGTCGAGACCGACTGGCGTCTTTTTTGCACGCTCGTACGCTTCGACGCCGTCTACCATGGGCATTTCAAGTGCAACCTCCGGCGCATCGTCGATTACCCGAACCTGCATGCCTACCTGCGCGATCTCTATCAGCAGCCGGGAATCGCCGACACCGTGAATCTGGATCACATCAAGCGGCACTATTACATCACGCACACCAAGATAAATCCGACCGGCATCGTGCCGCTTGGCCCGCTGCTCGACCTGGCGAGGCCGCATGATCGTGAGCATTTGACCGCCTAGCGCGTTTCGAAGAGACCGAGCTGTCCGCCGTGGAGTCGTTTTTCCCGTCCGGCTTTCGCCAGGCGTCCGGGCGGGCTTGTCCGCTGCGCGATGATCGCGCGGGCCAGTTGCGCGGTGGCGAGTTCCGCAATCCGGTCTTCGGTCGCCTCGGTCAGCACATGGCGTTCGTGACCGAGCGTCGCCACCAAGCGCTCCTGCCAGGCGCGCACGGCCTTGCTGTCGCGCGCGACTTGCAGCAGGTCCGCGATCACGTAAGCCAGGGGCAGTATTTGCAGGAAAGGCGGCGATCGCGGCGGATATACCGGCTCCGCGCGGTCGGCGATGAGCTCCAGGCGATCACGCGAGCCCATGGCCAACCTCTGCCCGCAGTGCGGACACCGCGTTTCATCGAACGACTCTTCACACCGTGCGCAGCGATTACGAAAATAGCGCGTGCGTTCCAGCGGGAACTTGATCGTGCCGAGCACCTGATCGGATCGTCCCTCGTGCAACGCGGCAAAAAGAGTCCGGTAGCCTGGTTCGATTTCTAGCAGAGTGCATTCGCGGCCGATGTTTTCGAGCGAGTGCGCGTCGGAGTTGGAAAACAATCCATGCCGGTCCAGCCCGGACAGGCGCCGGCACATCGCCGGAGTAGAGGTCAGCCCCGTTTCGAGCGCCAGCAGGTGCGGTGCATCTTCACCGAAAAGCTCCTCGATGGTCCGTTTGCCGCTCACCGAACCCAGTGTGGAATACCACGGATTCAAAACATGCGCCGGGGCGAGGTGGCATTCCGCGTCATGCGCCCGGACTTCCGCCAGCAGTTCGCGCGAGGTCAACGCCAATGCCGGGCGGCCATCCATCAAGTCGCCGTAGCGCAACAGGCGCGTCCGGAAAGTCCGGGCGCTGCGGAGCGAGGGAAAGTAGATGAGATGATGCAGCCCGCCCAGCCGCGGAGTGCCTGGAGGCGCGCAGGAGACCTCCACGCTGACGACGAAGCGCAGCGGCTTTCGCAGGCACTCCGGCACGTCCCGCCCGACTTCGGCCTGAGCTGCCGAGTTGAGCGCATACCAGCCTGGTTCCGCCTCCTCCAGGTGATGCCCCAATTCGTCCAGCCATCCCGCATGCAGGCCGTCGCCGGTGCCGAGCAGATCGACGCCCTTGAACAGGGCGGTCCGGGCGATGCTCGGCAAGGTCATCGCCGGCGAAACCTTGGCGGCATACCGGGAATGCAGATGGAGATCGGCCGCAAAACGCATTCGGCAACGGATCGAAGCCGGGCGCAAAGACAACTCGGCGCATCCAAGCCGGCCTTTGCGTTCGCCCGGACCTTCATGGGAAACGAGGACGAACGATTTGCTCTGTCGGAGCCCTGCGTTTGGATGCAGTCCTGGCCCTATGAGCTCCGACTCGTCCTTGCGCGCGACCCAACGTTTTTCCGACCGGGTCGGAAACTATGTCCGTTTCCGCCCTTCATATCCCCCGCAGGTAATAGACGTCCTGCAAAGGAAAGCGGGTCTGAATTCCGATGCATGCGTAGCCGACATCGGCTCCGGCACCGGAATTTTCGCTGCTTTGCTTCTGCCTCATGCCGCCCGGGTGTTTGGGGTCGAGCCCAACGCTGCCATGCGTGCGGCAGGCGAGCAGTCGCTTGGCGGAGACGCACGATTCGTCAGCCTCGCCGGCACCGCCGAGGCAACTGGCCTGCCCGACGCTTCCGTCGATCTCGTTACCGCCGCGCAGGCCTTTCACTGGTTCGATGTCTCCGCCTGTCGTCGTGAGTTCGCGCGTATCCTGCGGCCGAAAGGAAACGTCGCGCTGATCTGGAACGAGCGACTCGTCGATGCGACGCCGTTCCTCGTCGACTACGAAGCCTTGCTGCGTCGTCACGCCACGGATTATGCGCAGGTCAACCACGCCAACCTCGATACGGCCGCGATCGCAGCCTTTTACGCGTCGGAGGGTTTTATTCTGGCCGAGTTTCCAAGCGAGCAGCGCTTTGACTTCGAGGGCCTGAAAGGGCGGCTGCTTTCCTCCTCCTATGCGCCGAACGCGGGGCATCCAGGGCATGAGCCGATGCTCGGCGATCTGGAGACGATTTTTCACCGCCATGCGGAGGAAGATTCGGTGGCGTTCCGTTACACCACGAAACTTTACCTCGGCAGCTTGTCCTGAGCATGCAGCTGTCCCGTTCGACCCCGGCGTTTTTTCTGGAGGGTCTCGGCACTCGTTACTCGCTGTATGTCGAAGCGCCTGTGCCATCCCGGGAAGGAACCGGGATGGACTGCTCCTTGTGGCCGGTCGTGCTTTGTCTGGATGGGGACGATCAGTTCGATACCCTGTGCGCCGCCCGAACCGGCCTGGCCGGACGACCCGGGTTCCCGGAAATTCTACTCGTGGGCATCGGCTACGGCGCCGGCTACCGTGAGCCCGCCAATCGGCGGCTGCGGGACTACACGCCCTGTCCCATTGTGGGCGGCGCGGACGGAGGTGGGGCCGACGCGTTCCTTGAATTCCTAAGTTCCGCAGTTTGGCCTGAACTCGTCCGACGGTATCCGGTAAATCGCGACATTCGCGGCATCGCCGGGCACTCGCTTGGAGCGCTTTTCGGGCTGCACGCGCTCTTTAAGCCGGGTCTCTTTTTCAACCGGGTGCTGGCCAGCGCCCCATCGATCTGGTGGGGCGACCGTGCCATCCTCGCGGAGGCCGATGCGCTGCACGCGAAAGGGGCGGTACTGGCCGCGCGGGTTTTTCTTGGAGTCGGGGAGCGGGACAGCGAATCAATGTGCGCCGATTTGGATCTTCTTGAAGCTCAGCTGTCCGCGAGGCCATTTCCGGAACTCGTGATCAGCCGGGCACGGTTTCCCGGCAAGAATCATTTCAACTCCATCGGTGCCGGGTTCCAAGCCGGTCTGGAGGCGCTTTTCCTGCGTTGAGGCGATTAGCTAGGAATCCGGCGAGGACACGAAGATAAGGCGGCTCCCTGTGGTGGCGAAGCGACAGTATCGGGCCGCCCGGGCAGGAGCAAAGGGCGTGCGTAGCGGGAAGGCACACGCGCGCGGAGCAATCCGGACGAAAATACATCATTAGAGACTGACACGACATCTGTTATGGAAAAAAAAGAAAAAGAACTTGTCGGGCGGAGTATGATTTTCATTGTCCGCCCTCCCCAAGGACG
>CBINGR010000013.1:0-103235 GCA_966250295.1 uncultured Akkermansia sp.
TCGGCTTCGACTACGGCTACTCGCTCGACTACCCCCAGATGCTCTGCATCTGGGAAGCCCAGTTCGGCGACTTCGCCAACGGCGCCCAGGTCGTCATCGACCAGTTCATCGTCTCCGGCGAATCCAAGTGGCAGCGTGTCTCCGGCATCGTCCTCCTCCTGCCCCACGGCTACGAAGGCCAGGGCCCCGAGCACTCCTCCGCCCGCCTCGAGCGTTTTCTCCAACTCTGCGCCGAGGACAACATCCAGGTCGCCGCGCCCACCACCCCGTCCAATTACTTCCATCTGCTCCGCCGCCAGATGAAGAGCGATCTCCGCAAGCCGCTCGTCGTTATGGCCCCCAAGAGCATGCTGCGCAACCCGCTCGCCGTCTCGAAGCTCGAGGACTTCACCGGCGGCGCCTTCCAGGAAATCATCCCCGACGCCCACCACTCCGAGCCGAAGAAGGCCAAGCGCCTCATCGTCTGCTCCGGCAAGGTTTACTACGACCTGCACCACTACCGCGTCACCAACGACCTCGACGACACCGCCATCGTGCGCGTCGAGCAGCTCTATCCGCTCCACAAGGAGAAGCTGGCCGAGATCGCCAAATCCTACGGCAAGGCGAAGCTCGTCTGGTGCCAGGAGGAGCCCCAGAACATGGGCGCCTGGGGCTACATCGCCCCGGAGCTGGAGACGATCTTCGGCCGCAAGGCCGCCTACGTCGGCCGCGAAGCCGCCGCCTCCCCCGCCGTCGGCGCCCTCGCCCTGCACAAGATCGAGCTCACCGATTTCCTCACCGCCGCCTTCAAAGCCTGATTATTGAACCGCGAAGTACGCGAAGGGCCGCGAAGTCGATCCTTCCGTTCTTCGCGTTTCTTTGCGCCCTTCGCGGTTTAAAACCCCTCACTCCCTTACTCCCTCACTCCCTCTCATGGCCCTCCTCGAAGTCAAAATCCCGCCCCTCGGCGAATCCATCAGCTCCGGCGTGCTCGCCAAGTGGCACGTCAAATCCGGTGACACCGTCAAAAAGGACCAGCCGCTCTTCGAACTCGAGACCGACAAGATTACCTCCGAAGGCATCGCCGAGTCCGCCGGCGTCATCACCCTCAAGGCCGCCGCCGGCGCCGAGGTGAAGATCGGCGAGGTCGTCGCCACCCTCGATCCCTCCGCCATCACCTCCGGCGCCGAGCCCCCGCCCTCCGCCCATGCCGTCAGCGTCGAGAAGAAAGACGCCAAATCCGGCGGCGAAGCCCCCGTGTCTCCCGCCGTCCGCCGCGTCGCCGCCGACACCGGCATCGATCCCGCCACCGTTGCCGGCACCGGCAAAGGCGGCCGCGTTACCAAGGGCGACATGCTCGCCGCCGCCGTGTCGCCCAAGGAGGTCGCCGCCGCCGTGGCCGCCGCCCCCGCCGGCGCCGTTCCCGCCTCCGCTCCGGTCATCTCCGCCGCGCCCGCCGGCAAGCGCACCCGCACCAAGATGAGCAAGCTGCGCCTGACCATCGCCAAGCGTCTGGTCCAAGCCCAGCACGAGGCCGCCATGCTCACCACCTTCAACGAGGTCGACATGTCCGCCGTCATGGAGCTGCGGAAAAAATACCAGGACGACTTCGTGAAGAAAAACGGCGTGAAGCTGGGCTTCATGTCCTTTTTCACCAAGGCCGTCGTCCACGCCCTCAAGGAAGTCCCCGCCATCAACGCCCAGCTCGACGGCGACGAGGTCATCCAAAACCACTACTACGACATCAGCATGGCCGTCTCCACCGACAAGGGCCTCGTCGTCCCCGTGGTGCGCGACTGCGACAAGCTCGACATGGCCGGCATCGAGAAAGCCATCGGCGAGGTCGCCAAGAAGGCCCGCGACGGCAAACTCGGCCTGCCCGACTTCGAGGGCGGCTGCTTCACCATCACCAATGGCGGCATCTTCGGCTCGATGCTCTCCACGCCGATCATCAACGCCCCCCAGAGCGCCATTCTCGGCCTGCACGCCATTAACGAACGTCCCGTGGCGGTCAACGGCCAGGTCGTCATCCGCCCGATGATGTACCTCGCCCTCAGCTACGACCACCGCCTCGTCGACGGCAAGGAAGCCGTCACCTTCCTCGTAAAGGTCAAACAGGCTATCGAGGACCCCGCCCGACTCCTCCTCAGCGTCTAAAAATTAACCGCGAAGGATCGCCAAGTCCGATCCCTCCGTTCCTTCGCGCCCCTTCGCGTTCTTCGCGGTTTAAAAAATGTCTTCTCCTTCCTCCTTCGACCTCATCGTCATCGGCGCCGGCCCCGGCGGCTACGTGTGCGCCTTCCGTGCCGCGCAGCTCGGTCTCAAGGTCGCCCTCATCGATAAACGCGCCACCCTCGGCGGCACCTGCCTCAACGTCGGCTGCATCCCGAGCAAGGCCCTCCTCGCCTCCTCCGAGCACTTCGTGTTCGCCAAGGCCCACGCCGCCGAGCACGGCATCAAGACCGGCGAGGTCACGATCGACGTCGCCGCCATGCTCAAGAAGAAGGACTCCGTCGTCGCCAAGATGACCGGCGGCATCGCCCTGCTCGCCAAGGCCCGCAAGGTCACCGTCCTCGCCGGCGCCGCCCAGTTCGTCTCCGCCAACACGATCAGTGTAGCGGGAAGCGCCAGCGACCCGGCCCAAACCCTCACCGCCAAAAACATCGTCATCGCCACCGGTTCCGCCCCGGTCGAGCTGCCCTTCCTCAAGTTCGACGGCGAGACGATCATCTCCAGCGACCACGCCATCGCCCTGCCCGCCGTCCCGAAGAAGCTCGTGGTCGTCGGCGGCGGCGCCATCGGTCTCGAGCTCGGCTCCGTCTGGGCCCGCCTCGGCGCCGAGGTCACCGTGGTCGAGTTCCTCCCCAAGATCGCCGCGGCCAACGACGACGACATCGTCCGCAACTTCACCCGCCTGCTCCAGAAGCAGGGCCTGAAGATCGAATGCGGCGCGAAGGTCACCGGCTTTAAAAACGGCGTCCTCACCGCCGAGCGCGAAGGCAAGGTCCTCGAATTCCCCGCCGACAAGGTCCTCGTCGCCGTCGGCCGCCGCCCCTACGCCGACGGTCTCGCCCTCGAAAAGGCCGGCGTCGAGCTCACCGACAAGAAGCGCATCAAGGTGGACGGCCACCTCCGCACCACCGCCCCCGGCGTCTGGGCGATCGGCGACGTGATCGACGGCCCGATGCTCGCCCACAAGGCCGAGGAGGACGGCGCCGCCGTCGCCGAGTGGATCGCCGGCAAGCACGGCCACATCAACTGGGACCTCATGCCCGCCATCATCTACACCGAGCCCGAGGTCGCGTCCGTCGGCCTGGGCGAAGACGCGGCGAAGGCGAAGGGCCTCGCGGTGAACGTCGGCAAGTTCAACTTCGCCGCCAACGCCCGCGCTGTGGCGAACGACGGGGCCGACGGCTACGTGAAGATCGTCGCCGACGCCAAGACCGACAAAATCCTCGGCGCCCAGATCCTCGGCAAAAACGCCGGCGAGCTGATCAGCGAGATCGTGACCCACATGGAATACGGCGGCAGCGCCGAAGACCTCGCCCGCACCATCCACGCCCACCCCACGATGAGCGAAGCCGTCAAAGAAGCCGCCCTCGCCGTCAGCAAAAGCGCGATCCACGCGGTGTGAAACCATAGCCAAGCATCACCTCACCCGCCCAAGCCCGACCATCCCGGTCGGGCTTTCTTCTTTTGGACTAAAAAGAAAAGCGGCCCGAAGGCCGCTTTTCCAAAAAGCGCTGGTTATGCCGATGTGCCAGATGAAGGCAGGGAACAGGCCTGCGCCCACTACTTTGTCTTGATTCTGAACTTCAGCGTTGCCGCTTCTACGCAGTTTCCGCAATGAAAAATTAATGAAGCTACAACTCGCGCTGGATGTTGGCCATAGCTCCATCGGCTGGGCCGTTCTTACCGAAAGCACCATCCCAGCGACGCCCCCAGACCTCGCCGGCTGCGGCGTGGTTCTTTTCGAGAAGGACAGCGCACTCGCTATTCAACGGCGAGGCTATCGTCAGCAACGCCGCCACGTCCGCGCTACCCGTACGCGTATCGCCCGACTAGAACGATTGATTGAGCATATCGGTGCGCTTTCTCCTCAAGAAATCGCCGCCCGCCACGGCCCTGGCTCCGGCCATCCAGCCCCATGGCAACTCGCCGCCAGCGTACTTGTGACGAAAGGAGCCGCCCCTCTCACCTGGCCTGAACTCTGGGCCGTCCTACGCTGGTATGCCCATAATCGGGGCTACGAGCCATGGGGAGAAACCGACGAGAACGACCCCGACCAAGCCGACGATACAGAAAAAGAAAAGACAGCCCGCGCCGCCCTTGCCCACTACGGCACGTCCAGCATGGCCGAGACCGTCTGCCGTTGGCTCGGCATCGAACCCACAGGCCCAATCCGCTTCTCCCACGATCCCGCCAAAAACCTCCGCCAGCAAAAAGCCGCATTTCCACGCGAGATCGTGCGCATGGAAGTTCGACGGATTTTGGAGGCGCATCTGGGCAAACTCACCCGGCTCGACGACGCCTTCGTCACCGCGCTGATGGACGACGCCCGCGCCATCCCCTGCCCCACCATCAAGCTTCCTCTCCGCTACCGAGGCGGTCTGCTCTTCGGTCGCCTCCAGATGCGGTACGACAACCGTATCATCTCCCGCTGCGTCCACACCGCCGCCGCCCTGTTTGCCCGCCACCGCGCCGAGGGCAAATCCGAGATCGAAGCCCGCCGCCTCGCCGACCGTGACGCCAAGGTACCGGCCAAGAAAAGCCCCGAGTTCCTGAACTACCGCTGGGGCATGCTCCTCGCCAACCTGCGTATAGCCACCGCCGATACAGGCGAACTCCGCCCGCTCAATGTCGCTGAACGCGTCGAGTTGCACCGTTGTATGCTCGCCGCCGGCCGCATGACTAAAACCGAACTCAAGGCCGCGGTCCGCGCCATCCCCGGCTGGCAACGCGATAGTTTCGATCAACTCTTCCTCCACCCCGACGCTGACAAAGCCCTCCTGCTCGACCCCGTCACCGATCTCATCGCTAGCAACCGGCTGCTTGCCGCAGTCTGGCCCGTCCTACCCGTCTGCCTCCAAAACCGAACGCGCAAGCGCTGGTGGCGCGTCGATTCCCTCACCGGCTGCGCCCACGCCACTACCCTCGCCGCCCTGCGCGCTGAGCTGTCCGCCCACGGCGGCGACGTCACCGCCTTCGACGCCGCACTTGCAGCCGCCCAAAGCGCTACACCCAAAACCAAGCCGCGCGCCCGATCCAAAGCCGCCGCCAAGGCCTCCGCCACCGACACCCCGCCGACCAACCCGCTCGTCGAGCCCCTGCACATCCGCAAGACACTTCGCACCCTCAGCGGCCGAGCCCCCTACGCCCGCCCCCTGCTAGCAAAAGCCTTCGCCGAAGTTATCGCCGGCGGCGATCCCAAGTCCAAGGAGGGTTGTCTGGAAGAGACTGAGGCCGTGCGCGCCTACCGCGAAGGCCGCCCATTCGACCAGCAAACCAACAACCACCTGCTCCGCCATCGCCTGCTAGTCCTCGAACGCTTGATTCGCGACCTCATCGCCGATCCCGCCTATGGTGCCGGCGACGCCCTCCGCTTCACCCGCGTGACCATCGAGGTAAATCGCGAGTTGCGCGATCACGCTGGCCTCACGGCCCAGGATATCGCGAAAGACCTCGGCCTTCGCCTCAGCTCCCACACCAAAGCCGTTGAGTGGCTCGAAGCCTACGGCCTTGAACCAACCGGCTCTCTCATCCGCAAGGCCCGTGTCGCCCTCGATCTCGGACTCACCTGCCCTTACACTGGGCACATCTTCGAAGGCTCCCAAATCCGCGACGGCGGAGTGGACCTAGATCACATAATCCCGCGCTCTTTCCGCCCTTCCGATTCTCTCGACTCGCTCGTACTCACCTTTCCGGCAGTCAATCGTTGGAAGGATAAACGCACTGCTTGGCAGTTCATTCAAGAATGCGGCGGCCAGAGTGTACCGCGTGAATTTCTCCAGCCAGGAGATCCGAAAGGCCTCACCATTGCCACTCCCGAGCATTTCAAGAAATTCGTCCTCGGTCTCGACACTCGCGGCCACGACGACGACGCCCGCCGCAAGCGCCGCCGCAAAGAGTTCCTCCTACTCGAACGCTATGAGGAAAAAGAACGCGACTTTACCCCTGGCCAACTCACGCAAACCTCACAACTCACTCGCTTGGCTCGCATCGCGGTGCGCCGCCACCTACCTCACCTCGCCGACCACGATTTTGTCGCGCTGCCCGGCAGCGTCACCGGCGCAGTCCGCAAAGCTTGGAATCTCATGGGCTGTCTCGCCAGTGTTTCGCCCGAAATCATCGGCCCGGACGGCAAACTTCGTCCCAAGGACGACATTCGCGGCATCACCCATCTCCATCACACCCTCGACGCTGTTACTCTCGGCTACGCTACCGCGTTGCTTCCGAACAACGGATCGATCTGGCAACTTCTCTCCTTGCGGAAAATCCCCGTCGTCCAGCGCGAATTTTTCCAAAATACACTCCCCGTGGACCTCGACGCCGAAGGCCGTTGGCGTCTGCGCGGCCTGCTCGAAAACCACCCCGCCATCGATCGTCAAATCCGTGCACGTCTCGCCGAACGCCGCGTGGTTCAGCACGTGCCAGCCGATCAAAGCGGACTCAGAACCAAACAAAACACACGTGGATACATCAACCGGCCCGATGGTAAGATCGTGTTGAAGCCCGGCCGAGACGAAGAAGGAAATCTCCAAAAAGAAAAGGTCATCGCTCCAAACAAAGCGTTCGGCTTGGAGCGTGGTAAACTTCTCGCCCAAAAGGGAGTGAGATTGATCGATAAGAACTACGGCGTAGCAGTCTTGCACGATAGCACCTTACCCATCGACCAGCGGTTTATCGTCATTCCGCATAATCAAATTTATCGCACTTTGCAAAAATTACGGAACGTCAACGGCGGCCAACCCCCGGCGCTATGGCGAAACGGTTGTGTCGTTAAACTGCCAAACGGTGAAACACGGAAAATCGTCAGTGTTTCAGAGGAAGAACGCGATGGGATCATCATAAAACTAGCGCTTCCCGATTCGGATGAAATCGAGAGTAAACCACGTCTCACCAGTCTGGTAAAATCTGGTGCGCGACTACGACGCACCAATTATCTGGGAAGCGCCATAGCATAGGATTCACGCTACCATGTCCTACCACATCGTCAGTATCGACGCCCCAGAGGCCGATCTGACTTGTCGGGATGGACAACTGGTCTGCCTTTCCAAAGGCGGTGCCGAAACCCGACGCCTCCCGCTTGAGGACATCGCCGCGATTGTCATCACCAGTTTTTCGGCACGCATCCACAGTCACCTTTTTCTCGAGGCTGCGCGCCAAGGCGTCGCGCTCATCATCTGTGAGCGTTTCCAGCCGGTCAGCCTGCTTCTGCCCGCCTGCCGGGCGGCCGACACCCTGCTGACGCGCCGTCATCTGACTCTTTCCACTTCGGTTCGGACACGGCTGTGGGAAAAAACCATCGATGCCAAGTGCGCCAATCAGTTCACCCTCGCCGAACGCATCGCGCCAAACTCCACAGCCACACGCGACCTTGCCATAGCCGCCCGTGCCAAATCCGCGCGCAAGGAGGGCGGTTGCGCCAAGCTCTTTTGGGACGCGTTTACCGAGGGCCTGCGCATCGAGGGCTTTGCGCGCGGCCGGAAGCTGGGTGGCCTGAACGATCTCCTCAACTACGGCTATGCCGTGCTGCTCTCGACCGTGCTGCAAAAACTCTATGGTTTCGGGCTGGATCCGACCGTGGGCATCTCGCACGCAATCCGCGAACGCAGCGCCCCCCTAGCCTACGACCTGATGGAGCCCTTTCGCCCCTGCGTGGACTGGAGAATCTACCAGTGGGTGAAAGATAGGCCGCACGAAGAGGCTTTTGTCGTCACCACCGAGTTTCGTCGCTGGGTCACCGGGTTCTCGTTGGACCAGGTGGACTATCTGGGGCTTGATCTGGATATCCGTGGCGTAATCGAAGGCGTAACGCGGAGTTTCCGCCAGGCCGTCGCCGCGGAAAGCGCACGTCACTACCGGCCATGGACGTGGAAAAATTCAAAATGGGATGGCTCGTCGTAGCTTTCGACCTGCCGGTCGGCACGAAGACGCAGCGGAAAGCCGCCACTGGCTTCCGGGAGTTTCTCATCGATGACGGCTTCCAGATGATCCAGTTCAGCGTCTACGCCCGCCCCTGCGTGAGTTTCGCTCGGCAGGAGACTCATCTCGACCGCGTGAAAAAATCCATCCCACCAGAAGGCAAAGTGCGGGCCTTCTTCGTTACCCGAGCCCAGTGGGAGAAGGCCTTCATCATCTACGGATCGCCCGGAAAAGAGGTTCCCGCAGAGGAAATGCCGGAGCAAATTCAACTCTGGTAAACGAATTAAGCCCCTCCAGCGGAGGGGCTTAATCGGTGCGGATACTCCGCACCCCAGTTTTAGAATCAAGGCAAAGCCCGAAAACCGCCACCCCGCCGGCCCCCGCGGATACTCCGCACCCCAGTTTTAGAATCAAGGCAAAGCCGCCACATGGCCCGCGCGCGATCGTGAATGATACTCCGCACCCCAGTTTTAGAATCAAGGCAAAGCGAGAAACGCCCAGGCGGCGCGGCGGATGTGGATACTCCGCACCCCAGTTTTAGAATCAAGGCAAAGCCGAAAATCTCGCCGCCAATCGGGGAAAGTTGATACTCCGCACCCCAGTTTTAGAATCAAGGCAAAGCTGCCCACCGTGGCGTCCGAAACGGTCAACGTGATACTCCGCACCCCAGTTTTAGAATCAAGGCAAAGCCGCGCACCGGGCGTCCGAACAAGGGAGGAAGATACTCCGCACCCCAGTTTTAGAATCAAGGCAAAGCGGCGGCGGCCCGCACAAGCATGGTCAAGGGGATACTCCGCACCCCAGTTTTAGAATCAAGGCAAAGCTGTCGCCTGAAACACTGCCGGCTCGCCGACGATACTCCGCACCCCAGTTTTAGAATCAAGGCAAAGCACCAACTGCCATTGACACCGCGGGCTTAGCGATACTCCGCACCCCAGTTTTAGAATCAAGGCAAAGCGCCCGGCGGGTTTTGGCGTCGGCCTGGGTGGATACTCCGCACCCCAGTTTTAGAATCAAGGCAAAGCACACACCACCGCCGAGATTCAAGACATAGAGATACTCCGCACCCCAGTTTTAGAATCAAGGCAAAGCCCCACTGGGTAGCGGCGAGCGCGAAGCGAATGATACTCCGCACCCCAGTTTTAGAATCAAGGCAAAGCCTGGACAACTACCAGGTGCACGCCGACGACGATACTCCGCACCCCAGTTTTAGAATCAAGGCAAAGCTCCAGCACCTGCTCGTAGTAGCGCTTCACCGATACTCCGCACCCCAGTTTTAGAATCAAGGCAAAGCGGAGCACTACCCCTGGCTGGAAACTTTCGGATACTCCGCACCCCAGTTTTAGAATCAAGGCAAAGCCAAGGCCCGGCCCTATCCGGCCTTCCTAAAGATACTCCGCACCCCAGTTTTAGAATCAAGGCAAAGCCGTGGACGCCATGCTCCGCAACGACCTGGCGATACTCCGCACCCCAGTTTTAGAATCAAGGCAAAGCTCATTTTCGGCGCAAATTCACTCGATGGGGATACTCCGCACCCCAGTTTTAGAATCAAGGCAAAGCTGCCTCCTGCCGCCGCCGGTGAAGCCCGGGGATACTCCGCACCCCAGTTTTAGAATCAAGGCAAAGCGCCACCGGAGAAACTGCGCGCGGCGCTGGCGATACTCCGCACCCCAGTTTTAGAATCAAGGCAAAGCGCGTGATGACTGGGTCAGGTTTGTCGTAGTGATACTCCGCACCCCAGTTTTAGAATCAAGGCAAAGCCACGAATCAGCTCGGTATTTGCTGGTCCCAGATACTCCGCACCCCAGTTTTAGAATCAAGGCAAAGCGGAGATGCAGATAACAACATTGACAGGCACGATACTCCGCACCCCAGTTTTAGAATCAAGGCAAAGCCTTGGCAGCCTTGGCCTGCTCCGCAAGCAGGATACTCCGCACCCCAGTTTTAGAATCAAGGCAAAGCGCAGCCTTGCTTTACGAGCTTGGAGATTTGGATACTCCGCACCCCAGTTTTAGAATCAAGGCAAAGCTTCGGGACAGGTCGCGCTGCCGATCAAGAAGGATACTCCGCACCCCAGTTTTAGAATCAAGGCAAAGCTCTCGAGGCGGCAGAGCTCGCGCAGATCCGGATACTCCGCACCCCAGTTTTAGAATCAAGGCAAAGCAGGCGGGTGGCGACGATGTTGCGGGCGCTGGATACTCCGCACCCCAGTTTTAGAATCAAGGCAAAGCGGACGGAGGATGTAATGCAGAGGTCGGCGAGATACTCCGCACCCCAGTTTTAGAATCAAGGCAAAGCCGACGGCAACTTCAAACACGCCCTCGGCAGATACTCCGCACCCCAGTTTTAGAATCAAGGCAAAGCGTAGCCATTGGGCCCCACCACCTCGAGCTTGATACTCCGCACCCCAGTTTTAGAATCAAGGCAAAGCCATGTACAAGGAGGGCAAACAGTATAGTGAGATACTCCGCACCCCAGTTTTAGAATCACGGCAAAGCTGTTAACGACTTCGGTCGTTTCGGCAAAGTGATACTCCGCACCCCAGTTTTAGAATCAAGGCAAAGCCGAGTTCTGGCCCCAACGCGCAGCCGAATTGATACTCCGCACCCCAGTTTTAGAATCAAGGCAAAGCACACGAATGGGCAAGGCCCCATCACTCCGGATACTCCGCACCCCAGTTTTAGAATCAAGGCAATGGCATCATATAGTGCATATATCAATTCCTCGGCTTTTCATTATGGTAGTCAATCGCAGCCAGCCGTTTCGCGCCGTCGCCTCGCGCGAAGCGGAGCCGCCCTACGGCGCGTCCGCCTGCAGGCGCAGGAACTGGCTTGTCGCGCCGGCCGGCACGCGCACGCGCAGGGTGCGGCGGAAGGGAGCCTCGTCTTGGTGCCACTCCGGCGTGAAAGTCGCCGCTCCCCCACTTGCCTGCACGCGGCCGTCGGGCTCGATCATGCCGAGTTCCGTCCAGGTGATGAGGTCCGCCGAGCCCTGTACGCGCAGCGTCGGCGCACTGAGGCCAAGCCCGCGTTCGAAACGCACCTCCAACGCGGCGCTCTCGCCTTCGACGGTCGCGATGCTCGTTTCGCCCGCCCGGTCTGCGGTCGCCGGATCGCCGCCGACCGCGAACTCGAGGCGGTTGGGCCTGCCGTCGCCATCCGGATCGGCGGCCCCGTCTGCGTCGGTTCCCGCGAGGCCATGGCCAGCCGCCCAGCTCGCGAAGCTCGCCGGGCGCACGAAGCGGGCGAGCAGCGCGAGATAGGCTGCTTGATAATAGATCGCGGGCTCGGCGATCTGCCAGGAGGCCTGTCGCCAGTCGTTCGAGTTCCAGTCGAGAAAACTCTTCAGCGGCGGCTGTCCCTGGGGAGGCGAGAGCGGCGGGCCGGAGTAGGAAGGATCGGGCGCGTATTGCACGTTCACGCCGCCGACGACGTAGCCGGGCGCCGGCCCCTTCGGCGAGAGCAGGGCATGATCCCAATCCGAGCCGTCGGTGAACCAGGTGTGATACATCTGGTTCACACTCAGCTCGGCGCCGAAACGCCCCATGTTGGTGAGAAAGACGACTCCGAGGGGATTCACGCCGTGGAGGTAGTGCAGATAACCCGCGGCAGCCCGGCGATAGACCGCGGCGTTGGCCGCATCGATGCCGGCACGCGCATGGGCGTCGAAGATCAGGCCGACCTTCGCCTTCACCTGGTTGCTGCCCCAGACGAGGTCCTGGTCCTTCACGTAGGCGCGATAGCCGTCGGTAGACGCGTTGATCGCGCCGAGATATTCGCCGCCCTGCATGGAACTGTGCTTGCGGTTGCGAATCTCGCTCGCGACCGAAGGGGTCGCGCCAGGCAGCGACGAATAATGGAGCAGGGCATCCTGTATCGTCGTCTCGAAAGGATACCAATACCACCACTCCATCGCGTGGGCCGTGAGGTAGTTCGACTCGACGTGGGTTTTGAAACGCGCCTCGCCGGTCAGCTCGTAAAGAAACACGGCGGCGCCGAGCTTGAGCATTGCGCGGCCGTAGGCATCGGTCTCGGGATTGGCGCTCGAGAAGCCGGTGTTGCTGAAAACGACGCCCGGATTGGCGTCGGCCCAGTCCCACGCCGCGAGCGCGGCCGTACGCAGAGTGGCGGCATAGTCCGCCTGGCCGGCCTGCGAGAACGCCAGCGCGCTATGCGCGAAGCTCGCCGCGGCCGAGAGCGTCGCCGAGGTGCTCGCGGCGCCGTAGTAAACCGGAGCGGTATCGGCGCTCGGCGGCGATGCGCTCTCGAAACCCGTCACACCCACCTTGCTCAGCACCGCGCCGCCGGTGCCCTGCATGCGGCGCAGCCAGTCGAGTTCCCAGCGGACCTCGTCGAGGAGGTCGGGGACGCCGTTGCCGCTTTCGGGCAGGCCAAAATCGTCGGTCCAGATCGCCGGATTGTGACGGTAGGCGAACAGGAGGTCGGAAAGCACGCCGGTGGTGAAACCGACGTACTTGTTGAGGTCGCCGGCATCGTACCACCCGCCGCGTAAATCCCGCGCGGAGCCGGCGTCGCCCGGCGTCGTCACGAGGCGGGCCGCAGGATCCTGATTGGCCCGCAGGTGGCTGGCGCCGTCGGTCCATTTTTCCTCGGCGAAGGGCAGCGGTTTCGCCTGGCCTCGACGCTGGTAGAAAAAGACCCGCGTCGCCTGGCGCAGCACCTCGACGTAGACGCGTTCATCGATGCGGAAATAGCCCGACCGCAGGTCGGCCGCGGGATCGTAGAGGTAATACTCGCCCCAGCGCGTGACGCCGGAGAAATCCACCCACCAGAGCCGGTCGCCCGACTGCGCGTGCGTGGCGCCGCCGTTCCAGGCCTGCGGTGCGCCCGACCAGACGACCGCCTGCGTGTCCGCGCGACGAAGCTCGAGCGTGGCCGCGGGGGTGTAGCTCTCGGCGGCGTTGAACCCCGTCTGCGGATCGCTCAGCACGGCGACTTTCGTCGCGTCCGGCAGGTAACCGAATTGGTCCACATGAAACCGCGGCGAAAACGTCCCGGGCGGCATCGCGTGGAGCACGCTGGCGACCAGGGCAAACCCGATCAAAGTCCGGAACCGGGACAGTCGAAAGCGAGGGGAAAATCGCATGGGCGGGAAGAGAACAAGGCTACGCAAGCGGCGCGAGCATACAGACCGCCCCGACTTTTTCTTTTACCACTCTCGCACGCTCACCTTCACGCGCATCGAGGTCTGGCAGCCGGGGCTGCCGATGAAGCTGCCCGCGATCGGAGGTGCGTCGGCCGGGTGACGGGTGACTGCGGCCGGAATATGGTCGTCGCCCGCCAGCAGGCCGCTCGTGAGATCGAAACCCTTCCAGCCCGCGCCGGGCAGGTACACTTCCGCCCAGGCATGCGTGGATCCGTCGCCGAGCGCCGTGGAGGGCGAGTGCAGGTAGCCGCTCACGAAACGCGCCGCCAGGCCGAAGAAACGGCAGGCCTCGATGAACAGGGTCGCGAAATCGCGGCACGAGCCCGCCTGCCGCTGCAGGGTTTCCGCCGGGCGCTGCACCCCTGGCTCCTCCCGCCGGCCGTAGGCGAAGCGCTTCGCGATCGCCTGGCTCATGTCGTAGAGCAGCGCGTAGGTCTCGATCATCTGCCCGGGCCGCCAGAATTCGCTCACCCAGTCGCGCACCACCGCGCTGTCGCTCGGGAAGCAGGGCATCTGGTACGGGATCATTTCCACCCGTTCCGAAAGATCGAAGTGGAACGGAAACATCACAGCCCGCTCATCCACGAGGAAGTTGAGCGGCTGCGCCTCGAAGTTCTGCAGGAGCACTTCGCTGCGGATCGAGAGCTCCGTCACCGGCTCGGAAAAAGTGACCAGGCCCACCGAGTTCCCGTAGATATCGCGCTGCCACAAAAGCTCGTGCGGCGGCGAAATCTCCAGTTCGGCCGTCTCGATGCGGATGTCGTGGCCCGCACGCGGGCGCAGAAGCAGCCGGTGCGGCAGCAGCGTGACCGGCTCGCTGTAGGTATAGCGCGTGTGGTGGTCGATGCGGATCTTCTTCATGGTCGAAAACGCGGCGCCCCGGCCGGTGCCGGAAACGGTCGGCCGCATCCTAGCCGGATCCTCCCGCCTGCCACGCGCAAATGCCCCGGGGATTTCCCGGTCCGTCGGGTCGGCGCCGGAGCCTGACCGTGACACAGACATTTTTGTCTGTGGTCCCCCCACCCGGGCCTTGCCGTGCCGAATCCGCCGGCGACAGGGCCTGGGCCCCTTCCTTCCTCCGTTCACTCCGCCGTCCTCAAAAATTCCGCCAGCGCCGCCGCCGCGCGGCTGGGCGAACGTTGCTCGTTGGCGATCATCCCGATCGTCCGGCGCATCTCGCCCACCGGACGGTAACGCACGGCCGCTTCGGCCGCCCCCGTGGCCGGGCAGGCCATCTTCGGCACGATCGAGACGCCCCAGCCCGCCGCCACGAAGGCCCGCACCGTCTCGATTTGGGCGCTGCGGAAACTCACGTGCGGCGCAAACCCTTCCCTCCGGCAAAGGGCCAGGGCCTGCCCGGCCAGGCAGTGCCCTTCCTTCATCAGGATGAACGGTTCCGCCTCCAGGTCGGCCAGCGCCAGCCGGCGCTTTTTCGCCAGCGCATGCGCCGTCGGCAGCGCGGCCAGCAGGGCTTCCTCGAACAAGGCTTCCGTCTTCAGCCCGCGCCGCTCCACGGGCAGGCTGACCAGCGCCAGGTCGAGCTCCTTGGCCAGCACCGCGCCCGCGAGCTGCGCCGTCGTATCCTCGTGCACCACCACCTCCACCCCGGGATGGCTCTCCGCGAAAGCCCGCAGGCGCGAGGGCAGGTAATACGGCGCCACCGTCGGCAGCGCGCCGAGCTCCACCCGCCCGCGCACCATCGCGCCCGCCTCGCGCACGTTTTCCCGTGCCTGCTCCAATTCGTCCAGCACCCGCTCCGCGTGCGCCCGCAGCCGCGCGCCGGCCGGCGTCAGCGTCACGCCGCGCTTCGTGCGCTCGAAGAGCCGTTCCCCCAGCTCGTCCTCCAGCTTCATGATCTGCTGGCTCAACGAGGGCTGCGCCACGCGGCATTGCTCGGCCGCCCGGCTGAAATTGCAGGCGCGGGCGACCGCGAGAAAATAGCGAAGTTGGTGAATCTCCATGGTCCCATCATAGCCATGACCTATCATAGCTAGCGGCAACTAATATTTCCTGGCTATAAAAAGAACGGCTAAGATCGCGGCTTCGACCACCATGCAAACGCCCTCGCCCACTCCGTCCGCCTCCGCGCCCTTTCCCGGCCTCACCACCGCCTCCGGCGCCCCCGTCGCCGACAACCAGCACAGCCTCACCGCCGGCCCGCGCGGCCCGGTGTTGATGCAGGATTTCTGGCTTCTCGAAAAACTCGCCCACTTCAACCGCGAGCGCATCCCCGAGCGCGTCGTCCACGCCAAGGGCTCGGGCGCCTACGGTACGCTCCGCATCACCCACGACATCTCGCGCTACTCGAAAGCGAAGCTCTTCGCCAGGGTCGGCGGCGAGCACGAGATCTTCCTCCGCTTCTCCACCGTCGCCGGCGAGCGCGGCGCGGCCGACGCCGAGCGCGACGTGCGCGGCTTCGCCCTGCGCGTCTATACCGAGGAGGGCAACTGGGACCTCGTCGGCAACAACACGCCGGTCTTCTTCATCCGCGATCCGCTCAAGTTCCCCGATTTTATCCACACCCAAAAGCGCGATCCGCGGACCAATTTGCGCAATCCCACCGCCGCCTGGGACTTCTGGTCGCTCTCCCCGGAGTCGCTCCACCAGGTCACCATCCTTTTCAGCGACCGGGGCCTTCCGCGAAACTACCGCCAGATCGATGGCTTCGGCTCGCACACTTATTCGTTCGTCAACGCGATCGGCGAACGCTTTTGGGTGAAGTTCCACTTCAAGACCCTCCAGGGGCACGCCCACTACACCGACGCCGAGGCGGCCGAGCTCGTCGGCCGCGACCGCGAGAGTGCGCAGGCCGACCTCTTCCACGCCATCGCCGACGGCAACTTTCCCCGCTGGCGCTTCGCCGTGCAGATCATGCCCGAGGCCGCCGCCGCCGGCTATCGTGTGAATCCCTTCGACCTCACCAAGGTCTGGCCCCACGCCGACTACCCGCTCATCGATGTCGGCATCCTCGAGCTCAACCGCAACCCGCGCAATTACCACGCCGAGGTCGAGCAGGCCGCCCTCTCTCCCGCCAACGTCGTGCCCGGCATCGGCCATTCGCCCGACAAGGTTCTCCAGGCGCGCATCTTCGCCTACCCGGACGCCCATCGTTATCGCCTCGGCGTCAATCACCAGCTCCTCCCCGTCAACGCCCCGCGCTGCCCGGTCTTCAACCACCAGCGCGATGGTGCCATGCGGTTCGACGCCAACGGCGGCGCCGGCCCGAACTACGAGCCCAACTCCTTCGGCGGCCCCCGGGAATGCCCCGCCTTTGCCGAACCCCCGCTCCCGCTCGAAGGCGAGGCCGGCCGTCACGACCACCGCGCCGACAACGACGACTACCTCCAGGCAGGCAATCTTTTCCGCCTCTTCAGCCCGGACCAAAAGGAACGTCTCTTCGGCAACGTCGCCCGGCACATGGCTTCCGTGCCGCGGGAGATCCAGCTTCGCCAGATTTGCCATTTTTTCCGCGCCGATCCCGCCTACGGCCTCGGCGTGGCCAAGGCCCTCGGGCTCGACATCGGCGAGTTCATGCCCGCCGCCTTCTCCCACGCCGCCGCTCACCTCGCCCGCACATGAGCGCCCCCTCCCCCGCCCCCGTCGGCACTCTCGTCACCGCAAGCCCCGCCGAGGGCCAGAGCCTCGCCCGCCGGCTCGCCGCCGAACTGATCGCGACTTTCCCGCCTCCGCCCGCCTCCATGCCCGAGATGCTGCGCACCGGCAGCTCCGCCCGCCCCGACCCTGTTGTCGTCGCCGCCATCTACTTCCACGCCATCAGCCTCGCCAACGACGGCTGGCGCCCGTAGCGGGGTGCGCCCCCGACCCGCCCCGGGTTCCCCCCGCCCTCGCTCCCTGCCTCCGTACTCCACGCTCGCCCTCGTCCGCCAAGGGCCTCAAGTCCCATGGCGCAACGACCGTGAAGCCTGTCCCCAGCTCCGACTCCCTCGCCCCCTTCGCCCCCGACGCCACCGGACGCGCCACGTGGATCCGTCATCTCGACAGCATCGAGCTGCCCGCCGGCACCGCCCTCTTTCGCCAGGGCGATCCGGCCGACGCGCTCTACTTCGTCGAACAGGGCGAACTCGCCGTCGTGCTCGAGGTTCCGGGAGCGGGCCGCGTGCCCGTCCGCCGCTTCGGCCCCGGCCAGTGCATCGGGGAAATGGCCCTCTACCGGCGCGAGACCCGCACCGCCACCGTCGAGACCCTCGCGCCCGCGCGCCTCTGGCGCCTTAATGCCGCCCAGCTTCTCTCCATCGAGCAGAGCGAACCCGCCCTCGCCGCCGCGATGCACCGGCACGTTGCCGGCCTGCTCGCCGAGCGGGTGGCTTACAGCAACAACGAGCTCAAGGATCCCCTCGCCCGCCTCGCCCACGCCATTCGCGGCCTCGCCGCCAGCCGTTTCGGCGAATCCGACTGGGACCGTGCCGCCGTGTCCGCCGCAGCCAGGCGCGGTGACGAGGTTGGCGCCGTCGCCGGCGCGCTCGACCACCTCGTCGCGCGTCTCCACGCCTACCTCGACGAACTCCGCGCCGCCACCGCCCGCCGCGAGGCCATCGAGAGCGAGCTGCGCATCGCCGGCGAAATCCAGGCCGGCTTCCTCCCGCCCCCGTTGCCCGCCGACCAGCGTGCCCGGGTGGATTTCGCCGCCCGCATCAAACCCGCGCGCGAGGCCGGCGGCGACCTCTACGACGGTTTTTTCCTCGAGGACGGGCGCTTCCTTTTCGTCGTCGGGGACGTGTCGGGCAAGGGCGTCTCCGCCGCGCTCTTCATGGCCGTCACCGCCACCGCCATCCGCGCCTTCGCCGCCGGCGCCCGCGAGCCCGGCGAACTCCTGACCCGGGTCAACCGGCTCCTCTGCGAACGTAACGACACCCTTCAGTTCGTCACCGTCTTCGCCGCGCTTTTCGACCCCGCCACCGGCGAGCTGGCCTGGACCAACTGCGCCCATCCCTCGCCCTTGCTGCTCCGCGCCGACGGCACGCTCTCCCCCCTTGAAGCCGCGCGAGCCACTCCGCTCGCGGTTTTCGACACCAACGCCTACGAGACCGCCCGCGCGCGCCTCGAGCCCGGCGATACCCTCGTGGTCTACACCGACGGCGTGAACGAGGCGATGGACGCCACCCAGACCCTCTACGGGGACGCCCGTCTCCTGGCCCTTCTTCAAGGAAGCGGACGCTTCGCCTCCGCCAGCGCCGCGGTCGATACCGTACTCGCCGACGTGCTTTCCTACCAGGCCACCGCGCCCCAGGCCGACGACATCACCGTGGTCGCGCTCCGCCGGATTTGATGCGCCCGAAACGCGTTCGGGCGGTGATTCTTGCGTATCTGAACGCAAATCGGGAGGAGTCGCAAAGCCGGGCGTTCTCGTCCGGCGAAAGATACGCGAGCCTTATGCGAAAAAATTGCTACGACGTTCCGAACCCGCGCTTGCGTATCGCCAAACCGGTCGGGGCGCGGCTCCATGGCGACACCCTCTTTTCCATGAGCCTTCTCCCGCGCTTCCCGCTCATTGCTCTCTCCCTTGGCGCCCTTTTTCTCGGCGCTTGCTCCACCCCCCCGAAACCCGCGCCGGTCGCGATTGTCAGGCCGGCCCCCACGCCCCCGCCCGCTCCGATCGTGCCGGTCGTCCACGAAGGTCCGAATTACCGCTACGTCGAGCGTGCCATCGTCAACGCCGAATCCGAGCAGCAAGCCCCCTACTGGCTCACGGGCTTCGACAACAGCGGCCGCGAACGGGTGCTTCCCGCCGACAACCAGGGGGTGGCGCTCGTGCTCCAGGCCCCGGTCGGCGTGCCCAAGCTTCTGATCGAGGATCTGGGTCACAATTCGGACCGCATCCACGTCCGCATCGTGAACCGCGGCGACGCCCCGCTCACCCTCGATGTCGCCTGCCTCAACCGCACCCCGCCCATCAAACGCCACGCCAACGTCGGCTTTCCCATCGGCGCCCGCAGCATGATCGACCTCGCCCTCGACACCCCCTCGCGGGAACGTTCCAACCTCATCTTGCGCGTACGCTGAGCGGTTCTCAGCCGCTTTTTCGGAGGGGCCCGGGGAACGCGCGCGTCGCGCGGGCCGGTTGGGCGTCTCGCCCAATCCCTGCGGAAAGTCTTCGGCGAGACGCCAAAGACAGCCGGCGGGCCGCCGGCGCTCCCCGGACCAAGCGGAAAACGCCGCTCCTCGCTATCCCTTCTACTCCTTCGTTCCCACCGGCTCCGCTCCCGCGGAGACCTCGGCCCAGAGCGGGTCCAGCTTTGGCCTTTCGCCGGTGTAGCTTTTGCGCGGCCGGGAAAAACCCGCCTCCGCCGCGGTGATGTCGCTCATCTCCGTCACAGAAAAAGTTCGCCAGCCGGGCGGAGGCTCCGAAGCGCTGCCGCCCGCCGTCTGGTAGCCATGCAAAACCGCCTCGCCCTCGGCGCTCACCCCGTAGGCGTGAGGCTCCACCACGCGCGGATGCCCATGGTAGGAGAAATGCAATAACCGGCGCTCGAGGATCGCTCGCACCAGCAGCTCATGCTGCGCTGGCCGCGCCGGCACCGCCGCTGCCTCCGCAACGCCGGACGCGGACTCGCCCGCCGCCTGGGTCGGCTCTTCCGCCGCCAGGGCGTCAAAAGCGCCAGCCAGAAGCGTTAAAACCATCCCCGTCCAGATGACGCGTCCCGCGAGTTTCATGCCGGGAACGCTGCTAAGCCCAGAGGGGACAAGGCAATGGAAATTCCCCCGCCCCCCCCGGAGCGAATTTTCGTCAGACGGGCTTAGGCACGCAAGGGTCTGGCGAAAAGGCCCCAAAGTGGATCCGAGTCCAAGCCTACGCCGTTAAACGGACACCGTGAACCCTCAGTGCCGCGCGCGGCTGCGCGCCGTGACCCAGGCAACGATCGCGGCGTCGTCCTTCTCGTGGCGCCATACCAGGCTCAGGAACTCGGCCGGCCCAATGTCATGCGTCTGGAAAAAATGCCGGTCTCCGCCGCAACCATACATGAGCGAGGAGGGCAGTTCCCCGCGAAGCTTCGCCCGCGCCTTGGGCAGGATGCGCGGCAGCCAGACGATGCCGTTGATCTCGTCGGTCTTGCCCGGCCAGGTCGCCGGGTTCGCCACCACCTGCGACGGGACCCCGCGTTGGGCGTTGAAGAAGTAGTCCCGGCGGACGAGCTCGATCGCCAGCGCATGATCGTACCCGGGCTCGCCCTCGTTGTTGTGATCCTCGGCGTAATCGTAGAGGGCCTGGGAGGAGAGCCCGTTGGCCGCGAGCCAGGCGCGTTGCGCCGGGTCGAAGAACGTGTCGGCGCCGCGTCGTCCTTTCGCGTAGAGGGCGACGGCGTGGTCGTAAAGGGCATGAAACTCCTTCGGGAACGTGTAATGGGCCATGCCACACTGCCGTTAACCGACAAGGCCCGCCCGGCAAGCCGACGAGCCGTTTTTCCATCGTCGGGAAACGCGCGTCGGACCGCGGTCGGTGCGATTGGTCCATACCAGGGCGCGTCAACCCTCCCCCACTCTGCGCCTCGCGCTTGAGCTTCGTGATGCCCCTCCGCAGCCTTGGCGGATGGCCCTTTCCCCCCCGGTCGTGATCGACCTCGCCGGCCCCGCCCGGCCCTTCGACCGCTATTTCCAGCGCGGCGTCGGCTCCTGCCACGCCTACCTCACCCTGCGCGAGGATTTCCGGGACCATGTACGCCTCGCCCAGCGCGAGATCGGCTTCGGCGGTATCCGCTTCCACGGTATCTTCACCGAATACGTCGGCGTCATCCACGGTGGCGACGAGTCCGACGGCGGCCCGCGCCTGAATTTCCAGAACGCCACCAAAATCTACGAGTTCTTCGTCGCGCAAGGCATGAAGCCCTTCGTCGAGCTCGGCTTCATGCCGGTCCGCCTCGCGAGCGGTCCGCAGACCATTTTCGACTACCGCGGCAACATCACGCCGCCTCAGGACCGGGCGCAGTGGACCCGGCTCGTGAGCCGCTTCGTCGCCCACCTCGTCTCCCACTTCGGCCTCGAGGAGGTGCTCACCTGGCACTTCGAGGTCTGGAACGAACCCGACCTGCACAACACCTTCTGGACCGGCACGCGGGAGGATTATTTTCAGCTCTACGCCGAGACCGCCCGCGCCGTGAAGACGGTGGATGCGCGGCTGCGCGTCGGCGGCCCCGCCACCTCGAAGACCATGTGGGTACCCGCGCTGCTGCGCTACTGCGCCGAGCACGAGGCGCCGATCGACTTCATCTCCACCCACCACTACGCGGTGGACGCCGACCTCGTACTCGGCGAGCCCTCCGGGCCGATGTACTACCGTGGCCCGGCCGGCCTGGCCAAGGAAGTCGCCCGCGTGCGCGCCGAGATCGCCGCCTCGCCCTTCCCGAACGCCGAGCTGCATTTCACGGAGTGGAACTGCTCGCCCGCGCACGAGGACGTGTTCGGCAAGGACACCGCCTTCACCGCCGCCTTCGCGCTCCAGACGATCAAGGAAGTCTCGGGCCTGGCCGATTCCTACATGTGGTGGACGGTGAGCGACATCTTCGAGGAGAGCGGTCTGAGCCTGCGCCCCTTTACCGGCAAATATGGCCTGATGAACCAGCACGGCATCAAGAAACCCGTCTTTCACGCCTTCCGCTGGCTCTCCCGCCTTCACGACACCGAGCTTGTGCTCGCCCATCCCTCGGCGCGCGCCTCGCGCTCCAGCCAGGGCGATCTCCGCCTGCTCGCGTGGAATCTCCCCGAGGTGCTCGAAACCGATCTCGGCGGCGGCGCGTGGAAAGTCCGCGGCGAAGCCCGCACCGAGGCTTTCCTCCTCCGCGGCCTGCGCGGCCGCCATCGCCTGCGCCTTTGGACGGTGGACGACAGCCGCGGCAACGCTCTCCATGCCTGGCGCGCGATGGGCTCGCCGGATTATCCCAAGGCCGCGCAACTCGCCGCCCTGCGCGCGGCCGCCGAACCCGTGCCGCTGCGCGACGAAACCTTCACGGCGGAGGGCGATTTCGCGCTCGCGCTCGAACTCGCGCCCTGCGCGCTGGCCTACGCCGAAATCGAGCGTGTCTGATTCGATATGATCGGCGTCTTCGATTCGGGTTTCGGCGGCCTCACCGTGCTGTCCGCCCTGTTGCGTACGCTGCCGGCCTACGACTACCTGTACCTGGCCGACAGCGCACGCGCTCCCTACGGCGCGAGAAGCGCGGAGGTGGTCAATGAGTTCACCCTCGAGGCGGTGGAGTGGCTCTTCGGGCAGGGCTGCACGCTCGTGATCCTGGCCTGCAATACCGCCTCCGCGCGGGCCCTGCGCAACATCCAGCAGTTGTATCTGCCTGTGCGCCGTCCGGACCGCCGCGTGCTGGGCGTGGTGCGTCCTTCGGTCGAGGCCCTGGCCGGACTGCCGGTCGGCGTGGTCGCGCATCCGGGGGAAACGGCGCCGACCGACCAGGACGGCCTGGTCGCGGTGCTCGGCACGGAGACGACCATCGCCTCGGACTCCTACGGCTTGGAACTGCGCAAGCTCGCGCCCCGGCTGCGCCTCGTACAGCAAGCCTGCCCCCTCTGGGCGCCGCTCGTGGAGGAGGGCGAACTGGACGGCCCCGGCACGGAATATTTCCTGCGCCAGGGACTGGAAGCGATGCGCCGGGCGGCCGGCGGCGAGTGGCCGGCCCGCGTGCTGTTGGGTTGCACGCACTATCCCCTGCTCCTGCCGGCCCTGCGGCGCGTGGCCCCCCCGGAGGTGGAATTTCTGGCCCAGGGCGAGATCGTGGCGGAGCGCCTCGCCGACTGGCTTCGGCGGCACCCCGGACAGGAAAAACGGCTGGGCCGCGGCGGCAGCCGGCGCTATGCGACAACCGACGACCCGGTATGGTTCGCGAAACGGCGGGCGCGCTTCACCAAGGAGCCGCTCGAGGCCGAGCGCGTGCGCCTGCAGCCGGTGCGCTGAGCCAGAATCGGATTTTAAGGCGAAGACGCCAAGATCGAACCCAAGGTCGCAAAGGCTTCGATGCCTTCTTCGCGCCCCTTCGCGTCCTTCGCGGTTAAAAAATCCGAAGGTTTGAACCGCTGGATCAGACCGGCCGGGCCGGCGCCAGCCCGGCCTTCTCGCGCAGGGAGCGCAGGCGGTCCCGTACGAAAAGCAGATGCGAACGCAGCCAGTAGTGGCGGTCAGCGAAGGAGGCGGGGACTTTTACCTGGTTGACCGCGTTTTCCAGCTCCTCGAGTTCGCGCAGCAACTCCTCGATCCGCTCCCGCGAAAGCGCGCTGTAGCTTTCGCGTTCCACCCGCATGAGGGGACGATAGCAGCGGTAGAGGCGCAGCAGGACGCTGAAACGATAAAGCGCCGGCATGAGCCGGATGATCGGCACGGCGAGCAGCACCAGCGGAACGATCACGACGAGGATGCGGTTGAGCACGCTCGCCACCCAGAAAGAACCGACGAGGCGGTAGAGCAGGCCCTTGCCCGACTTGTAGTAGCGGACGGCGTCGTCGCTGAGCGGAATCTCGTGCTCCAGCGGCGCGGGAAACTCGCCGCGTTTCTGCAGCAAATTGCCGGCTCCGTGCGTTTCCTTGGCGATCTCGATCAGGAGGTCGCAGAGCGCGGAGTGCAGGCCCTCGCGCGCGACCAGCTCGACGGTGGGGCCGATGAGCGTGACATCTTGCGCCGGCAGGTTGGCCCCGAGGTCGATCACGCCTTGAGGAAATACGATCTTGTTGAGGAAGGGATTGCGGCGCACGTAGGCATCCGCCTGGGCGAAGTGGAAGAGCCGCACGTCCGGCGCGCGCATCAGCTCCCGCAGCACCGCAGTCGGGGCGGAGTCGCCCATGAGAAACACCGCGTCCACCGCGCCCTGGCGGAAAGCGGCGGCTGCCGGGCCGGAATCCAGGTCCGAAAAAGTCGCGGAGGTTTCCGTGACGCCATTGGCCTTGAGCAGGATCAGCGCGAGCGAACGGCTGCCGCTGCCCGGCGCCCCGGGCGCGATGCGTTTGCCCGCGAGTTGCGAGAGACGCGTGATCGGCTCCCCGCGATAGAACACCGAAAGCGGCTGGTAAGAGACGCTGCCGAGGGAGACCAGGCCCTCGACGGATTCCTCCTTGGCGAAGCCGCCGGCGACGAAGGCGACATCGATTTTCTGCGCCGGATCGCGCAGCTTACGGAGGTTATCGAGCGAGCCGGAGGAAGGGACGATCTCCAGCCTGACGCCCTGCCGCTCGAAGGCCTTTTGGTAGGCCTGCGCCCAGCGCTCGAAGGAGCTGCCCGCCGGTCCGCTCGCGAGGACGAGCGTGCGCGGCGGCGCGGAACGCCAGACCCAGACGGCGGCGAGCAGGCAGAGCAGGGTCAGCAGCGAGCCACCGGCCAGGGCGAGGCCCGGGCTGAACCCGAAGGTATCGATCAGCATCGCGACGAAGGGAATGCGTTTAAAACCTTTGGCTTTGGAACTGGTCATGGGCGGCGAAAACCGGGTGAAGGAGCGTTTCCATCAACCACGCCCGGCGGGGTTCGCGCGAGGCGAGATTTGACCTTGCGGGGGCCGGCCGGGACGCGAAGAACCGCGCCCTTTTTCATGCAGACCCAGAAGATCACCCTCGAGCAGATCGATATCCACGGCGGCACCCAGACCCGCGTGAAGACCAACGAGGAGGCGATCGAAAGTTATGCCGAGGAGATGAACCACGGCACCGTCTTTCCGCCCATCACGCTTTTTTTCGACGGCGCGAGCTACTGGCTTGCGGACGGGTTCCACCGCTATCTCGCCGCCAAACGGATCGGGATGCCGGCCATTCTCGCGGAAGTGAAGCCGGGCGGTCGCATCGATGCCCTCAAGCATGCCCTCGGGGCCAACGCCACCAACGGCGTCTACCGCACCAATGCCGACAAACGCAACGCGGCCGCCATCGCGCTGGAAGAGTGGTCGCGCCTCGCCAACACCGTGCTCGCGGAAATCTGCAAGGTTTCGCCCGAACTGGTGCGCAGCTGCCGCAAGGAACTCGAACAGGCGGGCAAGATCGAGAAACCCGAGCGGGTGACCGGCCGCGACGGCAAGGAATACCCCGCACAGCAGCCGATGGAACACGAGCCGCGCGGCAAGCAGGAGGTGCCTTCCGCCGAAAAGTCCGAGGGCGGCGGAGGCGGCGGGCGTCCGTCGAGCAAAGGCGACGGCGGTGCGCCGGGCGGCACCAACGCCGAGCTGGAACGCGAGGCCCGGGCAATGGTACGCCGCGGCGAGATGAATCCCTTCGAGCTCAAAAACATGATGACCGCCACCGCCCACGACTATGCGTCCGTGGTGGTCAATCTACTCGGCACCATGCGGCCCGACGACCCGAAGCGAAACGACGGCCTGCTGCGCATCAAACGCTGGATCGAGCGGGTGCTCGCCGGTGAGATCCAACTCGGCCAGGAGCCGGAGTGGTCGGGGGAGCGAAGCGCCGCCCCCGGCCGTTCCGCGGCAGAGACGGACGACGAGGAAAACGACGACACCACGGACGATGCGCGGGACGAGCACTCCGACTCCGACGAAGAAGACGGCGAGACACACGCTCCCTCGTCCGACGATGACGGAGACAACGACGAGGAGGCATAAATCGTGTGGCGGTGAGCGCGGAGCGATCCGGGGTTGGAAAATCGGGTCGCGGGCGCGTCCCGCTGCACCGCCAGACCGGCGGTCCCGGCGGTCGGGCCTTATCTAAACGCGCGGCTTCAGCCGGACACGCGTCGCGCCCCAGCCCCCGCCGGTCTCGTCGCCAAGACGAAAATCCAACACGCGCGGATCGCGGCGCAGCAGCGCATGGACAGTTTCGCGGAGCGTACCGGTGCCTTTGCCATGGATTACCCGCAGGCTATGGATGCCCCGCTCCAGGCAGGCGTCGATGTAGGCGTCGAGCACGCCGGCGGTTTCGCGCGGCGCGAACGTGTGCAGATCGAGCTCGCCGTTGATCGGAATTTCGACCGGCTCGTCGGAGGAATCCATGGCGGCGGGGTTTCGACGTCGGAAACAAAACCGGCGCGTTCCGTGAGGAATCGCGCCGGCGGGGGCGAAGGGTTCAGCCCACCCAGGTGCGGGCGTTGCGGAAGATGCGCATCCAGGGGCCGTCTTCCTGGCCCCGCCAGGCCGGCGGGGCGTAGCTCTGCTGCACCACGCGGAAAACCCGCTCGGGATGCGGCATCAGGATGGTGACGCGGCCATCGCGGGTCGTGATCGCCGTCGTGCCGAAGGGCGAACCGTTCGGGTTGAGCGGATAGTGCTCCGTCGGGCGGTGATGGTTGTCCACATAGCGCGCGGCCACGAGACCCGAGCCGGAGAAGGCCGCCGCCGCGTCGTGGGAGGGGAACTCGGTGAAACCCTCGCCGTGCGCGACGGCGATCGGGATCACGCTGCCCTCCATGCCGCGGAAGAGAACGCTGGGCGACTTCTCGATGAGGAGGGAGGCCACGCGGGCCTCGAAACGCTCGCTCTGATTTTGCACAAAGCGCGGCCAGCCCTCGGCGCCGGGAATGATGGAATGCAGGTTGCTCATCATCTGGCAGCCGTTGCACACGCCGAGCGCGAAGGTATCGGGCCGGGCGAAAAAGGCCGAGAACTCGTCCCGGCCGCGCGGGTTGAAAAGAATGCTCTTGGCCCAGCCCTCGCCGGCGCCGAGGACATCGCCATAGCTGAAGCCGCCACAGGCCGCGAAGCCGCGGAAGTCCTTCAGCGATACCCGGCCGCTCAGGATGTCGGTCATGTGGACATCGATCGCCTTGAAACCGGCCCGGGTGAAGGCCGCCGCCATCTCCACCTCGCCGTTCACGCCCTGCTCGCGCAGAATCGCTATCGGCGGACGATTTTTAACCACGGAGGGAACGGAGATCACGGAGGAGCCGGAAGAGGTTTTCTTCTGAACTTCGGCTTGGTCCTCCGTGTTCTCCGCGGTTCCAAAATCGAAGGTGATCTTCGGCGAAATACCCGGGTTGGTGCGGTCGAGGCGGAGCGCGTGCTCCTGCTCGGCGCACTTCGGGTTGTCGCGCAGGCCGGCCATGCGGAAGGTGACCTCGCTCCAGATAGCGCGCAGAGAAACGAGCGAGTCAGAAAAGAACTCCCGCCCGGTTTGCACGCCCACGACACGAACCGCGTGGTCTTCGTTCAAAATCCCAACGCTGGTCACGCACCCGCCCAGCCCGTGGCCGCAAAACACTTCATGAACGTAAGCCGCTTCCGACTCCTTCACCTGGACGATCGCGCCGAGTTCTTCGGCGAACAAATGGGCGAACGGATCGCCGTGTTCGGGGATCAGCAGTTTGATGCCCGTGTTGCCCGCGAAGGCCATTTCGACCGCGGCGGCGAAAAGGCCGCCATCGCTGCGGTCGTGGTAGGCGAGGATTTTGCCCTCGCGGCCGAGTTGCTGGACCGCGTTCCAAAAGCCTTTGAGATCGGCGGGGCGGTCCACATCCGCGGGCGCCTGGCCGGTCTGGTTGAAAACCTGGGCGAGGATGGAGCCGCCGAGGCGGTTTTGGCCGCGGCCGAGATCGATGAGCAGAAGCGTAGTCTCGCCGGAATCGGTGCGGAGTTGCGGGGTGAGCGACCGGCGGATGTCGGTGACGGGTGCGAAGGCGGAAACGATCAGCGAAAGCGGGGCGGTGACGCGCTTGGACGCGCCTGTATCCTTGTCCTTCCAGACGGTGGACATGCTCATCGAATCCTTGCCTACCGGGATGGTGATGCCGAGAGCGGGGCAGAGTTCCATACCGACGGCCTGGACGGCGGCATAGAGGTCGGCGCCGTCGCCGGGGAGGGCGGGCGCGGCCATCCAGTTGGCGGAGAGATTGACCTTGCCGAGCTCGCCGACCTGGGCGGCGGCGAGGTTGGTCAGGGCCTCGCCCACGGCGAGGCGGGCGGAGGCGGCGGCATCGTTGACCGCGACGGGCGTGCGTTCGCCCATGGCCATGGCCTCGCCGGTGTAGACATCGTAGGCGGCGGCGGTGACGGCGCAGTCGGCCACCGGGACCTGCCAGGGGCCGACCATCTGGTCGCGCGAGATGAGGCCGGTGACGGTGCGGTCGCCGATGGAGATGAGGAAGGTCTTGTCGGCGACCGCGGGGTGGCCGAGAACGCGGCGGGCGGCCTCGGCGAGGGAGACGCCGGCGAGATCGAGCGGGGCAAGAACGCGGGTCAGCGCGCGGTCGGTGCGGTGCATGCGCGGCGGTTTGCCGAGCAACACCTCGAGCGGCATGTCGATGGGCGTGTTCCGGAAATGCGGGTCCTCGAGCACGAGGCGTTTCTCCTCGGTGGCCTCGCCGACCACGGCGAAGGGGCAGCGTTCGCGAGCACAGAGGGCCTCGAAGGTGGCGAGGCGGGCGGCGGGCACGGCGAGGACGTAGCGCTCCTGGGACTCGTTGCACCAAATCTCGAGCGGCGACATGCCGGGCTCGTCGTTGGGCAGCTTGCGGAGGTCGAAGCGGCCACCGCGGCCGCCGTCGTTGACCAGCTCGGGCAGGGCGTTCGAGACACCGCCGGCGCCGACGTCGTGGATGAAGGAGATGGGATTTTCGTCGCCGAGCGCCCAGCAACGGTCGATGACCTCCTGGGCACGGCGCTCCATTTCGGCGTTGTCGCGCTGCACGGAGGCGAAATCGAGGTTCTCCTGCCCCGAGCCGCTGGCCATGGAGGAGGCCGCGCCCCCGCCGAGGCCGATCAGCATGCAAGGCCCGCCGAGGACGATGAGTTTGTCGCCGGGGCGGATCTCTCCCTTCTTGATATGGCCCTCGCGGATGTTGCCGAGACCGCCCGCCAGCATGATGGGCTTGTGGTAACCGCGGAGCTCCGTCGCGGTGGCGACCGGGCTCTTTATGAGTTCAGATTGACGATCTATGACTTGGCCAGCCGCGGGGACTTCCTGCTCGTAAGTGCGGAAATAGCCATTCACCGCCGGGCGGCCGAATTCGTTGTTGAAGGCGGCGGCGCCGAGCGGGCCGTCGATCATGATGTCGAGGGCGGAGACGATGCGGCCGGGTTTGCCATGGTCCTGCTCCCAGGGCTGGACCGCGCCCGGTATCCGGAGGTTGGAGACGGTGAAGCCGGTGAGGCCGGCCTTGGGCTTGGAGCCGCGGCCGGTGGCGCCCTCATCGCGGATTTCGCCGCCGCTGCCGGTGGCGGCACCCGCCCAGGGGGAGATGGCCGTGGGATGGTTGTGGGTCTCTACCTTGCAAAGGAGGTGGATCGGCTCGACGTGCGCGGCATACTCGCCGGTCGCGGGATCGGCCCAGAAGCGGCCGCCGGTGCTGCCGGCGATGACGGCGGCATTGTCCTTGTAAGCGGAGAGGATGCCCTCGCTGTGCAACTGGTAGGTGTTCTTGATCATCTGGAACAGCGACCGGTCCTTCGCGGCCCCGTCGATCTCCCAGGATGCGTTAAAAATCTTGTGGCGGCAGTGCTCGGAGTTGGCCTGCGCGAACATCATCAGCTCGACGTCGTTCGGGTCGCGCCCGAGGCCGGTGAAGGCCTTCACGAGGTAGTCGATCTCGTCGTCCGCGAGCGCGAGGCCAAGATCGGCGTTGGCCGCGACGAGAGCGGCGCGGCCCCTCGCCAGCACGGGGACGCTGGTCATGGGTTTCGGCGCGGCGTGGCTGAAAAGCGCGAAACAGGCCTCCAGATCGTCGAAAACGACCTGGGTCATGCGGTCATGGAGCTTGCTCCGCAGGGCGGCCAGTTGCGCGCCCGAGAGAACGGAAAGCGGCTTGCCGAGGGCGGAGTTGTCGATGTCGAGGGTGAACTCGATCACGCGCTCGATGCGTTTTACCCCGGCCAGGCCGCAGATGTGAGCGATGTCGGTGGCCTTCGAGGACCAAGGCGAGATGGTGCCGGGGCGCGGCGCAACGATTTGCACCAGACCGGTGACGGCCGCCGCGGCGCGGCTCGGACCGTAAGTAAGCAATTTTTCCAGCACCGCGCGCTGCCCGGCGGGGAGCTCCGCGGTGAGTTCGGCCAGGTGGACAAAGCGGGCGGCGAGGGCTCGCACCGGCAGGCCGGCGGCGGCGAGATCGGCGCGCAGTTTTTCCAAGCGGAACGGAGAGAGGGCGGAGGAGCCGCGGAGGATCAGCATGGTCGGGAAAACCCGACATGTTTCGGCAGGCGGCGGGCGCGGTCAAGGGGCGGAAAGAGGCCGGACCGCGTTTTCGATTTGTCGGCCGGAACTACGCCGAAAAAGCCGTTGACCACCCCGCCCTTCCTTCCGTGATGAACAACTTTTAATGCCGTGAGAGTCACCGCGACCGACCGACGACCGAGGCAGGAGAATTCGCACCGTACGGGTGCGGACGGGGCGCGGCCGGAACCGACGGCAACCCGAGGCTGATTTGCGTCCAGGCCCTTCCCGCTTCCCGTCCCCTCTTTCCTCAATCCATGTCCGACAAGATCACCCACGAATGCGGTATCGCGCTGGTCCGGCTCCTGAAGCCGCTCTCCTACTACCAGGAAAAGTACGGCACCCCGCTCTGGGGCTTCACCAAGCTCTTCCTGCTCATGGAAAAGCAGCACAACCGCGGCCAGGACGGCGCGGGCGTGGCCTGCGTGAAACTCGACGTGCCCGCGGGGGATCCCTTCATGTTCCGCGAGCGTTGCGTGAAGAGCAACCCGCTCGACAAGATCTTCAAGACCCTCCTCGCGCAGTATGACGAGAAGAAGGCCACCGGCGAGATCCACCCCGAGTTCGCCGACACGGTCAAAAAACACTTCGACTTCGGCGGCGAGCTGCTCGTCGGCCACCTGCGCTACGGCACCTCGGGCGGTTACAACCAGTCGTCCTGCCACCCCTATTTCCGCCGCTCCCCCTGGCCCACCCGCAATCTCGCGCTCTGCGGCAACTTCAACATGACCAACACCGAGGAGCTCAACCAGGCGCTCATCGGCATGGGCCAGCACCCGATCTTCGCCACCGATACCCAGGCGCTGCTGGAAAAAATCGGCTTCTTCCTCGATGAGGAGCACGAGGACATCTACCGCGCGCTCCGCCAGCAGGGCCTCAGAGGCGAGGAGCTTTCCCAGCTCATCAGCGAACGCCTGGACCTCGGCCGCGTCATCACCCGCTCCGCCGCCAAGCTCGACGGCGGCTACACCCTCTGCGGCCTGGTCGGCAACGGCGACGCCTTCGTCGCCCGCGATCCGGCCGGCATTCGCCCCGCCTTCTATTTCCAGAACGACGAGGTCATCGCCTTCGCGTCCGAGCGCGCCCCGCTGCAAACCATCTTCGATCTCGCCGCCTCCCAGGTTCGCGAGGTGCCGCCCGCCCACGTGATGGTGCTGAAGCGGGACGGGCGCATATCCCAAACCCAGTTCACCACCCCGCTCCCCCGTGCGTCCTGTTCCTTCGAGCGCATCTACTTCTCGCGCGGCAACGACCTCGACATCTACCAGGAACGCAAGGCCCTCGGCGCCCGTCTCACCGACCAGGTCGTGAAAGCGGTCGACGGCGACTGGGGCCGCACCGTCTTCAGTTTCATTCCCAACACCGCCGAGATCGCATGGTTCGGCCTCATGCACGGCCTCCGCGAGAAACGCCGCGCCGAGGTGAAAAAAGGCATCCTCGAGGCCGCCGCCAAGGGCACGATCACCGAGGCGCTTCTCGACGAGTTGATCACCAACAACTGGCCCCGCGGCGAGAAAGTCGTCTCCAAGGACATCAAGCTCCGCACCTTCATCGGCCAGGAGTCCTTGCGCAACCACCTGGCCAGCCATGTCTACGACATCAGCTACGGTTCGGTGCAGCCCGGCGACAATCTCGTCTGCGTGGACGATTCCATCGTGCGCGGCACCACCCTTCGCAGGTCCATCCTGCGCATCCTCACCCGCCTCCAGCCGCGCAAGATCGTCATCGTCTCCACCGCGCCGCAGATTCGCTACCCCGACTGCTACGGCATCGACATGTCGCAACTGGGCAAGTTCATCGCCTTCGAAGCCGCGATCACCCTGCTCAAGGAACGCGGCCAGCACGAGCTGATGAAGGAGGTCTACGGCCTGTGCCGCGACGCCGTCGTGAAGGGCGAGTCGATCAACTACGTGCAGCGCATCTACTCGCAGTTCACCCCCGAGGAGATCTCGGCCAAGATCGCCGAATTCGTGCGCCCCAGCGGCGTCGATTGGAACGGCGAGATAGAAGTCATTTTCCAGAGCCTGGAAAACCTCCACGCCGCCTGCCCGAACCACTCCGGCGATTGGTATTTCTCCGGCAAATACCCGACTCGCGGCGGCTACCGCGTAGTCAACCAGGCTTACGTCAATTACTACGAGAACAGCGAGGGCGGTCGGGCGTATTGAGCATGGCAAAGGCAAAGCCATCCATCGAGGTTCCGGCCAATCCGTTGATGCCAAAAATCCACACTATCCGCCGCCAGCGGGTGGTGCTCGATGCAAGCCTCGCCGAGCTCTATGAAGTGCCCACCTTCCGCCTCAATGAAGCGGTCAAGCGCAACGCCGGCCGCTTCCCTGAGGATTTTCGCTTTCAGCTTACCCGCGAGGAGCTTGCAAACTTGATATCGCAAAATGCGATTTCAAGAGGCCACGGAGGACTGCGGACCTTGCCCTGGGCCTTCACTGAACATGGCTGCCTGATGGCGGCCACCGTGCTGCGCAGTGAAAAGGCGGTGCAGATGAGCCTCTACCTTGTCCGCGCCTTCGTCCAGATGCGCGAGCAGATCAGCTCCAATCTGGCCGTGCTCAAGCGCCTCGCCGAGATTGACAAAAAACTCCTCGAGCACGACGTCGTCCTCCGCGAGGTCGTCGAGCGCCTCAGCCCGCTCCTCGACGCACCACCGCCCGTCGAAGACGCCCCCACCAAACCCAAGATCGGCTACCATAGAGGCAATCGTTGATTCCCTTCACTGGTGTCTCTTCATCTCTCTTCTTCGCGCCCCTTCGCGGTTAAAACTCTCCTCCATGTCGCTCAGCTACGAATCCTCCGGCGTTAACTACGACCAGCTCGATGCCTTCAAGCGCGCCTGCCAGAAGGCCGCCAAGGCCACCGCGCCGCTCCTCGAACTCCACGGCTACGCCGAGCCCGCCAACACCCGCGGTGAGAGCTGCTACCTCATGGAGGCCCCCGACCACTTCCTCGCCCATGTCGAGGAGGGCCTCGGGACCAAAAATCTCGTCGCCGACGCCGTCTATGCGCAGACGGGCAAAAATTTCTACCGCGAGATCTCGATCGATACCGTCGCCACCATCGTCAACGACCTCGTGACCTGCGGCGCGTTGCCGATCTCGGTCGCCATGCACGCCGCCGTCGGCGAATCCGCCTGGTTCGCCGACTCCGCCCGCATGGAGGCGCTTGTGGCCGGCTGGGCCGAGGGCTGCCGCCAGGCCGGCGCGGTCTGGGGCGGCGGCGAGACCCCCACCCTCCGCGGCATCGTTCATGCCGAGACCATCGTGCTCGCCGGCTCCGCCATCGGCAAGATCGAGCCCAAGTCCCAGCGCATCACCGGCCAGGTCCGGGGCGGCGACGCCATCGTCTTCCTCTCCTCCTCCGGCGTGCAAACCAACGGCCTCTCCCTCTGCCGCCTCATCGCCTCGAAGCTTCCGCAGGGCTACCAGACTCCCCTCGGCCACGGCGACCCGCGCACTTTCGGCGAGGCCCTGCTCGCCCCTTCCGTCATCTACGTAAACTTCGTCCGCGAGTGCCAGCAGGCCGGCATCCCCCTCAACTACGTCGCGCACGTCACCGGCCACGGCTGGCGCAAGCTCATGCGCCTCGACGAGCCTTTCGTTTACGAAATCCACACTCCCGGCGAGGAGCCCGCCCTCTTCAAGTTCCTCCGCGAAGCCGGCCCGATCGACCTGCGCGAGGCCTACGCGACCTTTAACCAGGGCGTCGGCTTCGCCGCTTATGTCTCGCCGGAAAATCTCGAGGCCACCCTCGCCGCCGCCAAGTCCTCCGGCTATAAAGCCTGGCACGCCGGCACGGTAAAAAAGGACGGCAACCGCAAGGCCGTCGTCATCCCCTCCCTCGGCCTTGCCTACGACGGCAGCACCCTGCAGGTGCGCTGAACGTCGGACCAGCCTGGCCATAAAAGACGCACGAAGCGCAGAAAAGACCTTGGCAGTGATATCTGCCGGGCTTCCGACTTTTGCGTCTTCTGTGCCTTTTGTGGCCATCCCCTGAGTTCCATGCGTCTCCGCCGCCTCACCCTCCAGAATCTCCGCAACATTGCCTTCGCGGAGCTTTCGTTCTCGGGGCGGCACCAGTTTTTCCTCGGCCCCAACGGCCAGGGTAAAACCAACCTGATCGAAGCCGTCGGTTTCGTCACCGCCCTGCGCTCCTTCCGCACCGCCGACGCCGGCCTGCTCATCGCCCAAGGGAAGAAAGAGGCTGCGCTCGCCGCCGAGTTCGAACACGAAAAACACGGCCCGAGCCGGGTGCTCATCACCCTCCGCCCCGGCGGCAAGGAAGTCGTCTGCGACGGCGAACGCCTCACCCGACTCGCCGATTTCCTCGGCCGCTTCCCCACCGTGGTCTTCTCCTCGCAGGACCAACAGCTCGTGCGCGGCGCCCCTGCTCTCCGCCGCCGTTGGCTCGATCTCGCGCTCGCGGGCTCCGACGCCGCCTACTTGCATGCCTTGACCAGCTACCACCGCGCCCTCGAGGGCCGCAACCGGCTCCTCAAGCGCCAGGCTTCCGCCGCCGAGCTCGCCGCCTTCGAAGCTCCCCTGGCCGGGGCCGCTTCCGCCCTCGTCGCCGCCCGCCGCGCCGGCGTTGCCGCTCTCGCCCCGCACCTCGCCGCCGCCTACGCCGCTCTGAGCGCCGAAGCCGAGCCCGCCGCCCTCGGTTACGACGCCGATACCGACGCGGGCGACGCCGCGGCTTGGCGCATCCATTTCGAGAAGGCCCGCGCCCGCGACCTCCAGTTCCGTTCCTCCCTCTCCGGTCCGCACCGCGACGATCTCGCCCTGCGCCTCGGCGGGCGCCCTGCCCGGGACTACGGTTCCGAGGGACAGCAGCGCAGCCTCGTCCTCGCTCTCCGCCTCGCGCAGGTGAACCATGTCCGCACCACGGCCGGCGTACAGCCCGTGCTCCTCGCCGACGACGTCCTCGGCGAGCTCGATCCCGGCCGCCGCCGCCGTTTCTGGAACGCCCTCGGCCAGGAACGCCAGGTGCTCGCCACCGGCACCGAACCGCCCGCCGCCGAACTCGGCGCCTGGGAAATCTTCCGCGTCGCCGCCGGAAGCTTCACGCCGGAGTCGCCTGCCGCATGAGTTTCGACACCCTCGCCTGGATCCTTGCCGCCTTCGCCGCCGTAGTCGTCGGCCTCTCCAAGACCGGCATCCCCGGCCTCGGGCTGCTGGCCGTCGCGATTTTCGCCAATCTCATTCCGGCGAAACAATCGAGCGGCTTCGTTCTTCCTCTGCTCATCGTCGGCGACGTGGTCGCGGTTGCGTCCTACCGCAGCCACACCGACTGGAAGCACCTCTGGAAACTCTTCCCGTGGACCGCGGGCGGGGTGGTGCTCGGATGGGTGACGATGTGGCATATCGACAACCGCCAGGCCCGGTTGCTCATCGGAGGCCTCGTGGTCGCCCTGATCGGGCTGCATCTCGGGCGCAAACGCCGCGCCGCCAGACCCGACGGCGGTCAACCGGTTTTAGCCCCCGCCACGGGAAGCGCCAGCGTCGCGCCGGCCTCCGTTTCCGCCCACGGCCGCTGGTTCGCCCCGGCCATCGGCGTCCTGGCCGGCTTCACCACGCTGATCGCCAACGCCGCCGGCCCGCTCATGGCCGTCTATCTCCTCGCCATGCGCCTGCCGAAAATGACCTTCATCGGCACCTCGGCGGTGTTCTTCCTCCTGCTCAATTTGTTCAAGGTGTTGTTCATGGTGAACCTCGGCCTCATCACAACCGGCAGCTTCAAGTACAACCTTGCCCTCGCCCCCGCCGTCCTCGCCGGCGCCTTCCTCGGCCGCTGGCTCCTCCCGCGCGTCTCCCAGGTCTGGTTCGAACGCCTCGCCCTCGCCCTCAGCGCGGCCGCCGGCCTCAAGCTCCTCCTCGGCTGAACCCGCAGATAAAATCGGCCTTTATCTGCGTCCATTTGCGCCGTCTGCGGTTAATAAATTCCGGCTTTATCCGTGCCCATCCGTGAAATCCGTGGTTAACCCTCCGGCTTAAAACAGCGACGCATGGCATCGAAAAACGTCAGGCAGATGTGGGCGGCGAAACTCGCGGGCAACGCCACCGCCGCGCGCAAGCCGGGCACCCTCGCGTCCCTGCCCGTCGGCACCGTCGTGCCGGTCAGCGCCCTCCGCGGCTCCGCCGGCCCTGCTCCCCACCCGCTCGCCGGCGCCCAGCGCGCGGCTTTCTCCGGCCAGGTCCTCGGCATCGACCCCTCGCTCCGCGGCACCGGCCTCGCCCTGATCGAGTTCATCCCCGGCCGCGGGCCCGTGCTGCTGCGCTGCCGTACCGTCAGCGTCCCGGCGAAGCGCAGCATGGCCTTCGCCCTCGGCGAGATCTCCGCCGCCGTCTCCGCGTTCCTGCAGGATTTCGAGGTCCGCCACGTCGCGCTCGAGCAGACGATCTACGTGCAGAACTTCCAGACCGCGCAAATCCTCGGCGCCGCCCGCGGCGCGGCCATCGCGGCTGCCGCGCTGCACGGCCACGAGGACGTCTGGGAATACCCGCCGCTCCGCGTCAAGCAGGCCGTTGTCGGCGCCGGCCGCGCGAGCAAGGAACAGATGGCCCGCACCGTCATGTCCCTCCTCGGCCACGGCCGCATGCTCGCCAGCGACGAGGCAGACGCCGCCGGCGTCGCGCTCTGCCACGCCTTCACCTGGCGCGGCTGAGCACCCGCCCTCTCCTCAATATACCTTCTCCAGCAGCGCGCTCCGCGTCACGCCCACCGGCGTGATCATCGGCCGTTCCAGCGGCAGCGGACCGTCCTCCATCTGGCGGATGAAGGACTCGAAGGGACGCCAGTTCAGGTCGCCCAGCTTTTCCCAGGCGCCGAGCTCGATTCCGCAGCCTTCCCGGTAGGCTTTGAACACGAGCTCCGAGCAATAGATCTCCTCGTCGCCCGGCGCATAGCGGTAATCGTAGTGTTTTCCCCGGTACCGGTCGAGCGCGGCGCGCAGCCCGGCCGTATTCGTTTCGCCGATACTGCGCCAGCGCCAGGCATCGACCCGCGCCCCGCGCCCGCGCACGATCCAGAGGTAAAGCGGCGTCTCCCTCACCACCCCGATCGCCTCGTGCACCACCCAGCGGCCGTCCGCGTTTTTCATGACCACGCCGCAGTGCGAAAACGGCGATCCCGTGATGCCTTCGATCGCGTCCACCAGATCGCCGTGCGGCAGCGACTGGAACACCACGTCGCCCTCCCGCGGCTCATAGCGCACCAGATGGGCCAGGCCATAGACATGGAAATTCACGAACACCCAGGCCAGCGCGGCCCCCAGCACGCCCAGCCGGAACCACGCCCACCGATTTCGTGGCATAATTTGCATGGCGCGCAGAGTAGTTTTCCCAGACCGCCCGGGAATCCCAAACGAAGCTCCTCCCCTTTTCCTCGAACCGATTTTCAGATCCGTCCCCGTCTCAGGCCCGGCCCATTTTCACCTAACCAAATCCTTTAACTTACAAGTCCTTCACCTCTCTCTTAGGGACTTATGAAAGAAACCTGTTAAATTCGTAAGTATACATAAGCACAATTGACTACGCTTAGATACGTATAACTGATGCAGAATGTTCGCGATTGTAGCTCCATTCCGGAGCCACAAGGGCGGCGAATTTAACCTCAGTCTTCCAAGGAACCATCGGTTATGGTGCAGCCTACCTACCCTGGCGTTTACGTGCAGGAACTTCCCAGCGGCGTCAGAACGATCTCAGGCGTCGCGACGTCCGTCACCGCGTTTGTCGGATACACCGCGCGCGGCCTGGATAACCGGGCCACCCGCCTCTTCAGCTACGCGGACTACGAGCGCTCCTTTGGCGGCCTTGCCGCCGACAGCGAACTCAGCTACGCGGTCCAGCACTTCTTCGCCAATGGCGGCGGCGAGGCCATCGTGGTCCGCGTCCCCAAAAGCGATGCGGTCGCGGCCGCCGTCACCGCGCGCGACGTCGACGACAAGCCCGCCGTCCGCTTCACCGCCCTCAGCAAAGGCGACTGGGGCAACGCCGTCACCATCGACGTCGCCCACGTTGCCGCCGATTCCAGCGGCAAGACCTTCGACCTCGTCATCACCGACCAGGGCACCGGCGTCGTCGAGGAGTTCCCGGGCGTCACGATGGATTCCGCGCTCTCGAACTACGTCGCCGCGGTGGTCAACGACCCTGACAGCGGCTCCAGGCTCGTCTCCGTCTCCATTCCCGACGCCACCGCCAAGGCTCCCCAACAAACCGGCATCATCGGCGGCAACATCACCCTCGCCGACCTCGCCAACGATAAGAGCTACCAGCTCAAGATAACCGCCGACATCCCCGCGGGCGTCATCTCCGCGCTCAACGTCGAGATCATCGCCGTCGGAGAGCCGCTGCCCACCGCGATCGGCGGCGTCGCCCGCCTGGTCGAGCGCAAGCTCACCGCCGCGGTGCGCGCCCTCCTGCCCGGCGCTTCCATCCGCGCCGTCGTCAACTCCACCGGCAAGGGCCTGCGCCTCTACGCCGAGTTTCCCGCCGCCCTCGGCGCGCTCGACGCCAAGCTCACCTTCGCCGCCGGCGCCTCCAACAGCATCCTCAGCGCGCTCAAGCTCGCCTCCGTCACCACCAACGTCTCGCGCTACGTCCTCGGCAAGGGCCGCGTCCTCCATGCCCAGATCAATCCCACGCTCGGCAAGGATGGCGTCCAGCTCCCCCAGACCGCGGATCTGGTCGGCAGCGAGTCCGCCTTCACCGGCCTCTACGCGCTCGAGAAGGTCGATCTCTTCAACCTTCTCTCGATCCCCGACGCCACCCGCGCCGCCGCCGGCAATCCCTTCGCCCTCGCCTCCGGCCTCAACCCGACCGCGATCTACTCCGCCGCGCTCACCTATTGCCAGCGCCGCCGGGCTTTCCTGCTCGTGGATCCGCCGCCCGAGGTAAACACGCCCGCCGCCGCCGCCGACTGGAAGTCCTCCGGCCTGGGCGTGACCGGCAAGGATGCCGCGGCCTACTTCCCCCGCCTCCGCCTGCCCGATCCGCTCAACGACTACCAGCCGCGCACCTTCGCCCCCTCCGGCGTCATCGCCGGTCTCTTCGCCCGCATCGACGCGAACCGCGGCATCTGGAAGGCCCCCGCCGGCACCGAGGCCACCCTCGTCGGCGTCCAGGGTCCCGTCTACAAGCTCAACGACGCCGAAAACGGCCTCCTGAATCCCCTCGGACTGAACTGCCTCCGTACCTTTCCCAACTACGGCAACCTCGCCTGGGGCGCCCGCACGCTCGAGGGCGCCGATGCCCTCGCCAGCGAGTGGAAATACGTCCCCGTCCGCCGCCTCGCCCTCTACATCGAGGAATCGCTCTTCCGCGGCAGCAAGTGGATCGTCTTCGAGCCGAACGACGAACCCCTCTGGGCCCAGATCCGCCTCAACTTCGGCGCCTTCATGCACGGGCTCTTCCGCCAGGGCGCCTTCCAGGGCAAAACCCCGCGCGAAGCCTACCTCGTGAAGTGCGACAAGGACACCACCACGCAGGACGACATCAACCGCGGCATCGTCAACATCCTCGTCGGCTTCGCCCCGCTGAAGCCCGCCGAGTTCGTCTTCATCAAGATCCAACAGCTCGCCGGCCAGATCCAGACCTGAGCCCGAGTCTTCCCCACAACCCTCATTCTTTCCGCCATGGCTCAGTTCACCATCAATCCGCAACGCTTCGATCCCTACAAGAACTTCAAATTCCGCGTGAAGTGGGACGGCAAATACGTCGCCGGCGTCAGCAAGGTCAGCGCCCTCAAGCGTACCACCGAGGTCGTCAAGCACCGCGAGGGCGGCGACCCCAGCAGCAGCCGCAAGACCCCGGGCCGCACCGAATACGACGCCATCACGCTCGAACGCGGCGTCACCCACGACAAGGAGTTCGAGCAGTGGGCCAACAAGGTCTGGAACTACGGCGCCGGCCTCGGAGCCGAGACCTCCCTCGCCGATTTCCGCAAGGACATCACCATCGAGCTCTACAACGAGGCCGGTCAGCTCGCCATCTCCTACCGGCTCTATCGCTGCTGGGTTTCCGAGTTCCAGGCTCTGCCCGACCTCGACGCCAACGCCAACGCCGTGGCCATCGCGCGCCTGAAGTTCGAAAACGAGGGCTGGGAACGCGACTACGACGTGCCCGAACCCGCCGAACCGAGCTTCACCGAGCCGCCGGTCTGACCTGATACCTTTCGCCCGTGCGCCGGCCGCGAGCTGGCTAAGCCCTGTACTACCCCGCGGGGCTTCGCCACCTGGCCTCGCGCGGCGCGATCCCGATTCCCTCTGCGGCCATGCCCTCCTCGCCCGCACCGTCCGTTGTCCCTGGGACCGCCGGTTTTCAGCCGGCTTCCGATTCCACGACGATCCTCCCCCCGCAACCACGCTCCGGGAAATCGTCGCCGCTCCCTTCCGCCGCACGGCTCCTCGACGTTTGGGAAAAAGGCGCCGGCTGCTCAGGCCCCCGCCGGGCCCTGCTCCTGCTCGGCGCCGTCCACCCCGACCTTGATCCCACCATCCTCGGCGCGCTTCCCGTCGGCCGGCGCGATGCGCTGCTGCTCCGCCTTCGCGCCCGCCTCTTCGGCCCCCGCCTGGACGCCACCGCCGCCTGTCCCGCTTGCAGCGAACGCCTCGAATTCACCCTCTCGCTGCCCGAGCTTCTTCCCTCTGCCGCGAACCCCGAGGCCGGGGAGGAGGAGCTAGCCCTGCTCGCCCCCACCGCTCCCCTCGCCTTGGAACTGGACGGTTACGCGCTCACGCTCCGCCCTCCTTCGGCCGGCGATCTGGTCGCGCTCGAGCGCCATCGCGATCCGGTTGCCGCCGAGGCCGAGCTCCTCCGCCGTTGCGTGCTCTCCGCCCGTCGCGACGAGCAGCCCGTCGGCTCCGCCGCGCTCCCTTCCCCGCTTGTCACCGCTGTCTCCGCGCGGCTCGCCGACGCGGATCCGCTCGCCGATCTCCGCCTCGGCCTCTCCTGCCCCGCCTGCTCCCACTCCTGGAGCGATCCCCTCGATATCGTCGCCTGCCTTTGGCGCGAGCTCGAGGCCTGGGCCGCCCGCATCCTCCGTGAAGTCCATGTCCTCGCCACCGCCTACGGCTGGACGGAAGACGTCGTCCTCGCCCTCTCCCCTGCCCGTCGCCGCCACTACCTCGATCTGGTCTCCGCATGAGCCGCTTTCTTTCCGATCTCCTGGCCCGCAGCTTCGCCCCCTCGCCCGCCATCCAGCCCCGCCTGGCCTCGCGTTACGAGCCCGCCTCCGGGGCACCGTCCGCTTCCGCCGCTCCGGCCTTCACCGAAGAACACGTCGAGTCCATCGCCCCCTCTTTCCCCGAGGCCTCCCTCTCCACGCTTCGTTCCATGTCCATCTCCCCTCGTCCTGCCGCCGCGACCGAACCGGCCCCGACCGCGTCCGGCGCGCCTTTGCCGCCCGCCCGCGCCATCTCCGATTTCGCCATTCCGGATTTTCTCCCCCGTTCCGCCGTACCCTTCGGCTCCGCCCCTTCGCCGCGGCCGCCCGCGCCCGGCGCTTCGCGCATGCCCGAGGAAGCGGCCAAGCCGGAGAGCGATCGCCGTCCTCCGCCTCTCGCGACAACGCCGCCTCGTACCCTCCCGTCCCGGGTGGAGGACGCCGTGCATCCCGGCGATTCGTCCCCGGCTTTTCCGTCGCTCTTTTTTCCGCGTCGCGATCCACGGCCTTCCCGCGCACCCTTCGCTCCCGCTTCGCCCGAGGCCGAGCCGCGTCCTCCCGCCGCTCCGACCACTAGCTTTCCCGGTCCGGTGACCGCCCCGGTGCCTTCGTCGCCGGCGCCCCCTCTTCTTTCTCCGCCGTCCACACCGCCTTCCGTCTCCTCCGTCGCTTCGCCTGAATCGTCTCCCGCCCCCGCGCCCTCGATTCAGGTCACCATCGGCCGCGTCGAGATCCGTGCCGCTCCCCCGCCGCCCGCTCCGGCGCGCCCGGCCGCCTCGGCGCCGGCCCGCCGTCCCGCCCTGCCGCTCGAGGAGTATCTCCGCCGCCGCGACGCCGCATGAGCAACGCCCTCGCCATCGCCGCCGTCACCCAGGTGCTCGTCAACCTCCTCGACGAGTCGCTCAAGGCCGCCCAGCTCGCCGACGTGGTCGGAGGCGAGATCGCGGTCACCGCGTTGCCGCCCCGCCGCGTCGATCTCTCCGAGGAAACCGACCCCGACCAGCTCAACCTCTTCCTCTACCTCGTCCTTCCGAACCACGGCGTAGGCTCCCACAACCTCCCCACCCGCGACTCCACCGGCGCGCGCGTCGCCAACACCCCTCTCGCCCTCGATCTCTATTACCTGCTCACCGCCTACGGCTCCGCCACCGCCTTCGCCGAGATGATCCTCGGCCACGGCATGCAGGTTTTTCACGAGTGCTCCGTTCTTCCCCGCGAGCTGGTCCGCGCCCGGCTCAAACCTTCCGTCACGCCCACCAACGCCGAGCTGGCCCTCGCCGCCTCGGGCCTCGCCGAGCAGGTCGAGCTCATCAAGCTCTCCCCCGAAAAGATCAACACCGAGGAGATCTCCCGCCTGTGGTCCGCGCTCGGCGCCGAATACCGCCCCACCGCCGCTTACCGCGCGACGGTTGTCCTTATCGAGAGCAACGCCTCCACCAAGGCCGCCCTCCCCGCGCTCCGCCCCGGCGTCTATACCCCCTCGCTCGCCGCCCCGCGCATCGACCGCCTGGCCTCCCGGCCGACCTCCGCCGATCCCGCGCGCGTCGGCCAGCCCATCCTCGCCGGCCACCAACTCGTGCTCTCCGGCAAACGCCTCGCCGCCGCCCTCGCGCGCATCGTCATCGATGGCGAAACCGTCACCCCGCCCGACGCCCTCTTCGCCTCCGGCTCCGTCTCCTTCACCTTGCCGGCCGCGCTCCGCGCCGGCCCGCACTCCCTGCGTATCGTGCACGAGCTCGCCCTCGGCGATCCTCCCGTCCCGCACCGGGGCTTCGAGTCCAATGACGTCCCCTTCCTGGTCCGTCCCTTCGTCAAGGCCGCCCCCACTGTGTCCGGCGTGCAAAAGCGCATCACGGTGAAGGTCGATCCGGCTGTCACTCCCGCGCAAAAAGTCCGCCTCCTCCTCAACGAGCTCAACCCGCCGGCCGGCCAGCCGCCGCGCGCCTTCTCGTTCCCCGCTCCGGCCGACAACGGCATCGACGTCGGCGGCGGCGAAACCGAGACCGACACGCTCCGCTTCACCTACGCCGACCTGCCCGCCGCCGATTACCTGGTGCGCGTGTTGGTCGACGGCGCCGAAAGCCTCCCCGAAGCCGACCCGAACGGTGTCTTCTTCAAGCCAAAGGCCACCGTCCCATGAAGCCGCGCCGTCCGACATCCATCGCCCGCGCCAAAAAAGCCGGCTCGCCCGCCCCCCATTCCGGAACCGCCTGCTTTCAGCCGGCCTCGCCCTCCTCGCGCCCTGACGCATCCGACCCGACCGCCGTTCCCACCGAGACCAACCAACAACACCTCGCCGCCGCCCTTGCCCGCGTCCGCGCCACCCTCGAAGCCTACGTCCAACGTCAGTCCGGTTCCGCTCCCCCACTCCCTCATTCCCCCACGCCCTCTCCGCTCCCTCATTCCCTTTCCACCCTCTGCGCCGGCTTCAAACTCTCCCCCTTCGAACGCGATCTCCTCCTCCTCTGCGCCGCCCCCGAGCTCGACGCGTCTTTCCCGCCGCTCATTGCCTCGGCATCCGGCGACGCCTCGCGCCGCCATCCGACCTTCGGCCTCGCCCTTGCTGTCCTGCCCGAGGCGCACTGGAGCGCGCTTTCACCCTCCGCCCCGCTCCGCCGCTGGCGCCTGATCGAACCCGTGCCCGTAAATCCCGCGGATCCGCTCGCCGCCACCCCGCTGCGCATCGACGAACGCATTTTGCATTTCCTCTGCGGCCTGTCCTCCCCCGACCCCCGCCTGCGCAGTCTCCTCGAGCCGATTCCGGCGCCCGACGAGCTCTCCGCCACTCACCTCGAACTCGCCCGGCAGCTCGCCGTCCTCTGGCGCCAGGCATCCGACGCCGGTTCCTATCCCGCGGTGCAGCTCGTTTCTCGGGACCTGCCCTCCGCCGCCGGCCTCGCTGCCGTCGCGAGCGACGCGCTCGACCTCGGCCTACGACTGTTCCGCGCCGCCGATCTTCCCGCCACACCCGCCGATCGCGCCGACCTCGCCCGCTTGCTCGAACGCGAGGCCGTCCTCGATCGCTTCGCTCTCCTGATCGATCTCGAGCCCGGCGCCCCGGCGGACACCGCCCACGCCGTCGCCTCCTTCCTCGACTCCCTGCAAAATCCCGCGCTCGTCTGCGCCTCCGAGCCGCTCCGTCTCCGCACTCGCGCCCTGGCGCGAGTGGAAGTCCCCGCGCCCAGCCCCGACGACCAGGGTGAACTCTGGCGTGCCGCCCTCGGCCCGGCCGCCAGCGCGTCGCTCAACGGCCAGGTCGAACTGGTCTCCACCCAATTCCGCCTCAGTCCCGCCCACATCCGCGCCGCCGCGGCCGAGTTTGCCCGCGCCCACGCCGCGGGCGCCGCCCCCGCCGCGCTTGGACCCGCCCTCTGGGATGCCTGCCGCGCGCAGGCCCGGCCGCGCCTCGAGGGCCTCGCGCGCCGCATCGAGGCCCGCGCCGCCTGGGACGACCTCGTCCTGCCCGCGGCCCAGCTCCAGACCCTTCGCACCCTCGCCGCCCATGTCCGCCGTCGCGCCCAGGTCTACGGGCCCTGGGGCTTCGCTGCGCAGAGCGACCGCGGCCTCGGTATTTCCGCCCTCTTCGCCGGCGGCAGCGGCACCGGCAAGACCCTCGCCGCCGAAATCCTCGCCCGCGAGCTCCGCCTCGACCTCTACCGCATCGATCTCGCCTCGCTCGTCAGCAAATACATCGGCGAAACCGAAAAGAATCTCCGTCAGGTTTTCGATGCCGCGGAGGCCGGCGGCGCCATTCTTCTCTTCGACGAAGCCGACGCCGTGTTCGGCCGTCGCAGCGAGGTGCGCGACAGCCATGACCGCTACGCCAACATCGAGGTCGGCTACCTCCTTCAGCGCCTCGAAAGCTTCCGCGGCCTCGCCCTCCTGACCACCAACCAGCCCCAGTCGATCGACTCCGCCTTCGCGCGACGCATCCGTTTCACCGTACATTTTCCCTTCCCCGACGCCGCCCAGCGCGCATCGATCTGGCGCCGTGTTTTTCCCGCCGCCACGCCGACCGAGAACCTGGCCTTCGACAAACTCGCCCGCCTCCAACTATCCGGCGGCCACATCCGCAACCTCGCCCTGAACGCCGCCTTCCTCGCCGCCGATGCCCGCGAGCCCGTGGGCATGCGCCATCTGCTCGCCGCCGCGCAGTCGGAGTACGCCAAGCTCGAAAAGACCCTCTCCGCCGCCGAGACCGCCGGCTGGGTCTGACCCGCGATGCCCACCATCCCCGTCCAGACCCGCCTCGCCCTCCCCGCGCCCGCCGGCCCTCGACCGGTCTCCGCATCTGCGTCCACCCACGCCCCAAGCGCTCCCGCGTCTCCTTCCATTCGTCATTCGTCATCAGGCATGAGTCATTCCGCCCCGGCCCCCGCCGGGGCGGTCTACCTCCACATCGACTCCCTCGTCCTCCATGGCTTCCCCCCCTCCGAGGCCCGCCGCGTCAGCGCCGCCTTCGAGAAAGAACTCACCCGCCTCCTCACTGAGTCCCCGCTCTCCGCATCCTCTCTCGCTCCCTCACTCACCCACTCTTTCACCCCCTCATCTCATTGGTCATTGATCACTAGCCGTTCCGGCGCCTGCGGCGCCGGCGCCGCCCGCGCGCTCCACGCCCGCCTCCGCGCATGAGCACCCGCGCCGCCCCCGAATTCGCTCCCGCGACTCCAGCCCGTCGTGCCTTCACGCCCGCACCGCGGGCTCTCGTGCAACGCGACGCCGCGTCCTCCGCCGCCGTTCCCGCCACCGCGCCCGAATCCGTCCACCGCGCCCTCTCCTCCGCCGGCCGTCCGCTGGATCCCGCCACGCGCAACTACATGGAGAACCGCTTCGGCCATGACTTCAGCCAGGTCCGCGTTCACACCGATTCCCGCGCCGCAGATTCCGCCCGCGATCTCCACGCTCACGCTTACACCGTCGGCTCCGACATCGCCTTCGCCGCCGGCCGCTACCAGCCCGAGACCGAGTCCGGCCGCCAGCTCCTCGCCCACGAGCTCGCCCACACCATCCAGCAGCAGGGCCTCCAGCGTCGCGCCTCCGACCTCGCTGTCGACACGGCGCCCGATTCCCGCCTCGAACACGAGGCCGAGTCCGCCGCCCGCGCCGTCGCCTCCGGTTTCTCCGCCCCCGCCATCGCCGCCCGCGCGCCCGGCCCGGTCGTCTCCCGCGCCGGAAAACCGCCCGTCAAATCCGCCGCCTCCGTCACCATCAACACCGACGTCACCATCCTCGGCGCGCTCGCCCATGACGTCGAGCCCGACGGCCCCGTTCCCGGCCCGTCCGGCGCCCCCCGCGTCCGCAAGTTCAAAGTCTCCCCTTTCTACCTGCCCGGCTCCAAGGGCGAGGGCGCCGACGCCCGCTACACCGAATACATCACCGCCGGCCAGCTCCGCACCGTGGTCGGCTTCAACGATTCCGGCCAGCCGCGTACCGAGCTCTGGCAGTCGCGTGACCGCACCGAGGTCCTCGGCGAAAGCTGGCTGCAACTCGTCGGCTGGTCCTCCACCGAAAAGGACGACAAGTGGAAGGCCGTCACCGGCGAGGCCCACCCCTTCCCGAAGGTCGGCTCCAAGGGCGAATCTGCCCAAATCGATCACATCGTCGAGCTCCAGCTCGGCGGCACCAACAACCCCGCCAACCTCCGCCCCCTCGACGCGGAGCCCAACGGCGAAAGCGGCCGTCTCATCTGGGAGGAGGTCAGCAAGCTCGCCAAGGGGGTGAAAGACGAGCCCAGCTTCAAGGTCGGCAAGGACGACCAGATCGAGCTGCGCTTCACCGACATGAAACCCAAGGGCACCGTGTGGTCCGGCGACCACACCAAGGCCCCGATGAACGCGCTCAAAGCCCACAACAAGGCCATGGCCTCGCGAACGGCGCCGGCCGCCGACTCCACCGTCAAATACATCCGCCTCACCGCCGGCGCCAACACCGACGATTTCGCCGTCCCCGCCGACTGGGGCTCCAAGAACAAGGCCGCCGACCTCTCCCTCCTCCCCTTCAACAAGGCCCCGGCCCAGCTCATCTCCAGCCTGCAGTTGAAGACCGTCAACTACGTCGCCCCCACCCTCATCTCCGTCGACGCCGAGTTCGACCTGCGCAACCGCACCCGCATCCCGCTCTCGACCAAGGCCGACGCCGCCGCTTCGGGCAACAAGCCCTTCAAGCTTGCCGGAAACAAATCCAAGGCCACCGACCCCGCCTTCAAGCTCACGCTGCCCAAGGCCCCCGCCGGTCTCGGCTTCGATTATCCCTACCTCAGTCCCGTCACCCTCGACTCCGTCAAACTCAACGACAGCGGCGATCTCGACTGGAAGGGCACCCTCAAGTCCTCCGTCCCGCTCCTCAACCCCATCGGCCTCGAATACAAGCAGGGCGAGCTTTACGTCGTCAAAGGCATCGATCCCGAGACGCTCAAAAAGAAAAAGCTCCTCGGCTTCTCCATCACCGAGGCCGCTGTCAAACTGAAGCTCGCACCGAAGTTCGAGCTCGAGGCCGGCGTGAAGTTCCGCATGGGCGACGAGGCCTCCCCGCTCGTCAAGGGCGACCTGAGTCTCAAACCCGACTCGCTCGGCGTCACCGGCGAAGGCAACATCGAGGTCAACCTCCCCAAGGTGAAGTCCGCCGCCAGCAAGATCACCTACAAGGGTGGCGGCGGCCGCGACGACTGGACGGTCAAGCTCTCCGTCAAGAGCGAGGACATCACCCTCGCCCCCGGCTACACCATCACCGGCCAGCTCGACGCTATGATCGAGAAGGGCGAGCTCAAGTTCGCCGGCCAGCTCGACGCCACCCTTCCCGGCGGCAACACCGCCAAGCTCGGCCTCCGCCGCTCGCCTCACGGCAAATGGCAACTCTTCGGCGGCGGCACCTTCAAGATCCCCAAGATCAACCAGGTCCAGGTCGATGCCACCTACGACCTCGGCACCGAGACGCTCACCGCCACCGTCGCCACCAAGACCGGCTTCAAGATCCCGGTCGTCGATTTCACCGGCAACCTCGACCGGCTCACGATCACCGTCAACAAGGAGGGCAAGCTCTGGGTCACCGGCGCCGGCAGCCTCGAATTCGAGCGCGGCAAGGCCAAAGGCAAGATCACCGTCGACCTCCACGAAGGCGGCTGGTTCAGCGGCACCGGCAACGTCAGCTACAAGCTCCGCGACGATCTCACCCTCTCCGGAGGCGTCGCCTTCACCGAGCGCCCCAAACCGCCCGAGCCCCGCCTCCGCGTCACCGGCGAGCTCAAGCTGGAGAAGTTCCACCTCTTCGACGCGAAGGGCTCCAGCAAGGACCTGGTCAAGGTCGGCGTCACCATCCCCATCCCCGGGCTCTCCGCCGGCACCAGCGGCCTCGTCATCAACGTCGCCGGCAAACTCACCATCGGCTACTCCTTCGGCCCCGGCGTCATCGCCCCGCTCATCTTCAAGGCCGGCTTCAACCCGCTCGACGACGCCAGCGACCTCGAACTCGGGGTCGAAGGCACGGTCAAGATCCCCGCCTCCGCCTATCTCCGCGCCGCCGTCAGCGCCGAGCTCGCCGCCCAGGTGGACGCCTATATTGCCAAGGGCGGTGTCGCCGCCGGCCTCGAGCTCAGCGGCCGCGTCGAGCTCAAGGGCGAGGCCTTCGCCGACCTCAAGGCTTCGTACAAGGAGAAGAAGCTCAAGGCCGACGTCACCGCGGGCGTCCGCGCCGACCTCGACCTCGGCTTCGCCCTCACCGCCTACGTGCGCGCCTATGCCAGCAGCATCATCGGCCTCGATGCCGAGGAGCGCATCGACTGGGTGCTCGCCGCCAAGTCCCTGCCCACCGGCGCCAAGCTCGAGCTCAGCGCCCCCTTCGGCTACGCCAGCGACACCGGTTTCACCTTCCCGGAGCTGAAGGACATCAAGGTCGTCTATCCCGAGATCGACGCGAAAAAGACCATCAAGGACCTCTGGGACCGCGGCGGCTCCGGCAACAAGAGCGCCGCCAAATAACCCCCGCCCCGCATCAGACCTTCGCGCTAAACCCCGCTCCTCACCCTCCCTCTCTTCAGGTTTTCAGGTCTCCGCCCTCTCCTCCCCATCCGAACCTCCGTCGTTCCGTCCTCTGTCGCCCTGTCGCTCTGTCCTCTGTCGCTCTGCCCTTCCTCCCATGTCCACCTTCCCCGGCTCACCTCCGCTGCTCAAAGGCGGCCTCGTCCTGCTCGACCCCTCCTCGGGCGCGGTGCAGCGCATCATTTCCTTTCAATACAATCCCGAGACGGTCACCCGCACGCTCGCCCCCCAGGCCGCCTCCGCCGAGGGCGACCGCTCCGAGGCCCTCCGCCTCAAGGGTCCGCCCGTCGAGACGATCAAGCTCGAGGCCTCCCTCGACGCCGCCGACGCCCTCGGCCTCCCCGCCGGCGACCCCGCCGCGCGCGATGCCCGCGAGCTCGGCATCCAGCCCCAGCTCGCCGCCCTCGAGACCCTGCTCTACCCGCAAAGCGGCGTCCTTCAGCAGAACCACAGCCTCGCCTCCCTGGGCACGCTCGAGATCACGCCCGCCGTCGCCCCCCTCACCCTCCTCGTCTGGGGCAAGCAACGCATCGTCCCCGTCCGCCTCACCGAGCTCTCCATCGTCGAGGAAGCCTTCGACCCGGCCCTCAACCCCGTCCTCGCCAAGGTCTCCCTCGGCTTCCGCGTACTCAGCGTCAACGACCTCGATTTCGAATCCAAGGGCGCGAGCCTCTACCTCCTCCACCACCAGTCCCGCGAGCGCCTCGCGCAAAAATCCCCCGCCTCCGCCCTCTCGGCCCTCGGCCTCGGCTCCCTCCCCGCATGAATGCGTCTTCCATCGGTAGGGCGGGACCGCTGGGCCCGCCGGTTTGGCGAATGCGGAGAGCCGTCCTTGAGCCGCGGCGGGCCCAGCGGTCCCGCCCTACCTCCTCCGCCCATTGGTCATTCGCTCCATGAGTGTAGATCCCCTCGCCTTCCTCGGCGCCGCCCCGCCCGCGCCTTTCCCGTCCTCCAGCCGCTACCACGACGTGGAGATCGTGCGCCACACCCTGCCCGACGGCCGCGTCGTTTCCCACCTGCGCCGTCGCATCGTGCCGCCGCCCGAAAACTTCGCCACCCTCCAGGAACACGCCGTCCAGGAGGACGAACGCCTCGACCAGATCGCCGCCCGCTACCTCGGTGACCCGACCCTGTATTGGAAAATCTGCGACGCGAATCTCGCCCTCCGCCCCGACGACCTCGTCGCCGCGCCCGGCCGCGTCCTCCGCCTCGCCCTTCCCGAGGGCATGGCGCCGCCGTCCTCCCATGCTTAAGGGCGTCCACCTCACGATCCTCATCGGCCCGGTCGTCGCCGTGCCCGTCCCGCGCGAGGTCGCCGACGCGCTCGTCTCCGCCCAGATCACCACCACCGCCGGCCAGCGCAGCGGTTTCCAACTCGTGTTCTCCTTCGGCAAGGAGTCCACGATCAACCGGGCCCTTCTCCCCTCCGGCTACTTCGATCCGGGGCTGCGCGTCATCCTCGTCGCCACCATCAACAGCCTTCCCACCGTCCTCATGGACGGCCTCATCACCCGCCAGGAGGTCTCGCCCAGCAACCAGCCCGGCCAGTCCCGCCTCACCGTCACCGGCGAGGACATCAGCGTGGCCATGGACCTCATCGACTTCTCCGGCATCCCCTACCCCGCCATGCCGCCCGAGGCGCGCGTCGCCCTCTGCATCGCGAAATACGCCATGTTCGGGGCTATCCCGGTCGTCATCCCGAGCATCTTCGTCGACGTGCCCATTCCCACCAACGAGATCCCCAGCCACCAGGGCACCGACCTGGCCTACATCAAGAAACTCGCCGACGACGCCGGCTACGTCTTCTACATCGAGCCTGGCCCCGCTCCCGGCACCAACCTCGCCTACTGGGGCCCCGAGATCCGTGTCGGCCTCCCCCAGCCCGCGCTCAACGTCAACCTCGACGCCCACACCAATGTCGAGTCGCTCTCCTTCAACCAGGACGGGCTCTCCCGCGAGCAGCCCTACATCATGGTCCACGAGCCGCTGAGCCGGGTGAACATCCCCATTCCCCTGCCCAACGTCAGCCTGCTCCGCCCGCCCCTCGCCGCCCGGCCCGCTCTCGCGCTCAAGTTCAAGAAGCTCGAGACCGCCCATCTCTCCCCGCTCCGAGCCGCCCTCCGCGGCCTCGCCCATGCCTCCAACTCGACCGACGCCGTCAACGGCAGCGGCTCCCTCGATGTTCTCCGCTATGGCCGCCCCCTGAAGGCCCGCCAGCTCGTCGGCGTGCGTGGCGCCGGCCCCGCCTGCGACGGCCTCTACTACGTCAAGAGCGTCACCCACAACCTCAAGCCCGGCGAATACAAGCAGTCCTTCACCCTCGCCCGCGAAGGCCTCGTCTCTCTCGTCCCCAAGGTGCCCGTATGAACCCGATCTTCCACACGCATCAGGTAGGGCGGGACCGCCGGGCCCGCCGCGGATCGGTATCCGTTTTCCTCGTTCACCGAACCGGCGGGCCCGGCGGGCCCGCCCTACCCTTCGACCCCGCATGAGCGACTCGACCCAGAAATACTACGGCAAATACCGCGGCACGGTGCTCAACAACATCGACCCGATGCAGTGCGGCCGCCTCCTCGTGCAAGTGCCCGACGTCCTCGGCGTCGGCCTCTCCAGTTGGGCCCAGGCCTGCGTGCCTCTTTCCGGCAAACAGATGGGCGCCTGGTTCGTCCCCGTGATCGGCTCAGGCGTCTGGGTCGAGTTCGAGAAGGGTGACCCCGATTATCCGATCTGGAGCGGCTGCTCCTGGGGTTCTCCCGCCGAGACGCCCGCACTCGCCCTCGCCGGCCTGCCCGTTTCGCCGAGCATCGTTTTTCAGACCACGGGCCAGAACACCCTGATGATTTCCGACGCCCCCGGCCCCGCCGGCGGCATCCTGCTCAAGACCCTCACCGGCGCCCTCATCTCGATCAACGACGTCGGCATCACCCTCTCCAACGGCAAGGGCGCCACGATCGTGATGGCCGGCCCCACCGTCACGGTAAACGCCGGCGCGCTCACGGTCACGTAGCGCCGATGGCGCTACGTGACCGTGAATCTCAAATTTCAAATCTCAGATCTCAAATTTTCCCACCCGACGCCCTCCTCCCGCGCCGCCGTCCCTCACGCCCTCATTCCCCTACTCCCTCACTCCCTTCCCCGCCCATGCCCGGCAACATCCTCCATCTCGGCGCCACCGTCACCTGCACCCACGGCGGGCAGGCCACGCCCTCGCTCACCGTGCCGCGCGTGTTGGTCTCCGGCCAGCCGGTCGCGGTCGCCGGCCCGCCCTACACCGTGGTCGGCTGCCCCTTCCCGCCCCCCAATGCCGGCAATGGCCCCTGCGTCACCGGCAGCTTCACCACCCCGGCCGCCCGCGTCCTCGCCATGGGCATGCCCGTACTCGTCAACGGCAGCGCCTCCGTCTGCGCCCCCACCGGCACCCCCTTGATCCCCGCCGTCGTCCAACCCCGCGTCACCGCCCTCTGAGTTTTCCGACTTCAGGTTTTCAAGTTTCAGGTCTCCGCCCTCCTCCGCCGCCGGCTCGGCCCCTCACTCCCTCACTCCCTCCCAACGCCCCTCTGCCTTCTGTCGCTCTGTCCTCTGTCGCTCTTCCGCTCTTCTCCGCCCCATGCACCTCTCCTTCCCCTTCCGCTTCGATTCCCGCGGCCTCACTGCCGAGGCGCCGGATGACGATGCCTACATCCGCGAGCTCATCGAGCAGGTGCTTTTCACTTCCCCCGGCGAACGCGTGAACCGCCCCGACTTCGGCTCCGGCCTCCTCCAACTCGTCTTCGCGGGCAATTCCGACGCCCTCGCCGCCGCCACCCAGCTCTCCGTCCAGGCCGCCCTCCAGCAGTGGCTCGGCGACCTCATCGAGGTCGAAGCCGTCGAGGTCCTGCGCGAGGAGGCCACCCTTTCCGTCACCCTCCAGTATCTCGTGCGCCGCAACCAGCGCCGCCAGATCGCCCGCTTCGATCACCGCGCGTCATGAGCCTCGCCCCCGCCGCCCCCCAGTATCACTGCGACGATCTCGGCCGCCGCCGGGCCATCCTCGCCCAGTCCGCGCCCGCGATGGGCGATCCCGACCTGCGCCTCAACGGTCTCGATTTTCTCGAAATCGCCACCGTGGACCAGCGCGAGCTCGACCTGTTTTTCCTTCTCACCAAGGACCTCGCCACCCTCACCGCCGCCAACTTCGCCATCGAGGGCGGCGAGCGCGTCACCGGCATCGCCGTCACCGCCCTCGTCGCCCAGGCCGGCCGCCGCATCCGCATCCGCGTCTCCGCCCGCGGCGATTTTTCCACCTACGTCCTCCGCCTCGTCTCCTCGCCCACCGATTTCACCCCGCCCGCCGGCTTCGACCCGCGCCTCTGCGCCCTGCCTTTCTCCTTCAAGGCCGCCTGCCCCTCCGACTTCGACTGCCGCGTCACCGACGACTGCCCGCCGCCCATCCCACCGGAGCCCGAGCTCGACTACCTTGCCAAGGACTACGCCAGCTTCCGCCGCCTCATGCTCGACCGCCTCGCGGTCCTCATGCCCGACTGGCGCGACCGCCACCCCGCCGACCTGCAGGTCACGCTCGTCGAGCTCCTCGCCCACGCCGGCGACCACCTCAGCTACTTCCAGGATGCCGTCGCCACCGAGGCCTACCTCGGCACCGCCCGCCTTCGCAGCTCCGTCCGCCGCCACGCCCGACTGCTCGACTACACCTTGGGCGAAGGCTGCAACGCCCGCGCCTTCGTCCACCTCCGCGTCTCTCCCGCCGCCAACGGCAAAACTCTTCCCGCCGGCCCGGCCGTCCGCTTCGCCACCCGCCTGCCCGATCTCCCGGTGCAGGCCGAGGACTTCCCCACCGTTCCCGCCGCCGCCCGCGCCGCCGTTTTCGAGCCGCTTCACCCACTGGTCCTGAACGCCTCGCACAACGAGATCCGCTTCTACACGTGGAGCGATACCCTGTGCTGCCTGCCGCGCGGCGCCACCCGCGCCACGCTCCTCGATCCTCCCGCCGCCCACCTCGCCCTCCAGCCGGGCGACCTCCTCCTCCTCGAGGAAACCGCCGGCCCCGTCACCGGCCTGGCCGCCGACGCCGACCGCAGCCATCGCCACGTCGTCCGTCTCGAGACCGTCCTCGCCGGCCCCACCGTCACCGATCCGCTCACCGGCGTCCGTATCGCCGAGGTCAGCTGGCGCGCCGAGGATGCCCTGCCCTTCCCGCTCTGCCTAAGCGCACGCGTCCCGGGTTCCTCCGGCCCCGCCGAGATCGCCGTCGCCCGCGGCAACATCCTCGCCGCCGACCATGGCCGCACCCTGCCGCCCGCCCCGCTCGATCCGCCGCTCGTGCCGCTCTCGGGCGCCTATCGCCCGGGCCTCGCCCGGCCCGGCCTCGCCTTCGCCGCCCCCTTTCCGAAAAGCGTGCTCGTGCCCGACCTTTTCGGCGATTCCGGCACTACCGTGCTGCCCGCGTCGAAAGTTTTCAACTACGGCGCCGCCGACGCCCTGCCCTGCCTCACCCTCCGCGACGCCGACGAAGAATGGACCCCGCGCCGCGATCTCCTCGCCAGCGACCGCTTCGCCCCCGAGTTCGTCGTCGAGGTCGAGCGGGATGGCTCCGCCCGCCTCCGCTTCGGCGACAACGTCTCCGGCCGCCGTCCGGCCCCCGGCACCGCCTTCACCGCCGTCGCCCGCCTCGGCGGCGGCATCGCCGGCAACCTCGGCGCCGAGGCCCTCCGCCACGTCATCGCGCCGGTTTCGCTTCTCCCCGCCGGCTCGGTCGTCGAGGTGCGCAACCCTCTCCCCGCCCGCGGCGGGGCCGAACCCGAGACGCTGGAGCAGGCGCGCCAGTTCGCCCCCCAGGCCTTTCGTCGCCAGGAGCGCGCCGTCACCGAGGCCGACTGGGCCGACGTCGCGCAGCGTTTTCCCGGCGTGCAGCGCGCCGCCGCCCGCTTCCGTTGGACCGGAAGCTGGCACACCGTCTTCGTCACCATCGACCGCGCCGGCGGCCTCAGCGCCACCCGCGACTTGCGTTTCCAGACCGCCCTCCGCGCCCACCTCGAGCGTCACCGCCTCGCCGGCTACGACTTGGAGATAAACGACCCCGTCTTCGTACCGCTCGACATCGAACTCCTCGTCTGCATCCGCCCCGGCTACTTCCGCGCCGATGTCCACGCCGCGCTCCGCGCCTCCCTCGGCCGCCAGGATTCGCGTTCCGGCGCGCGCGGCTTTTTCCACCCCGACAACTTCACCTTCGGCCAGCCGCTCCACCTGAGCCGCCTCGTCGCCGCCGCCATGGCCGTCCCCGGCGTGTCCTCGGTCCAGCCCCTGCGTTTCCAGCGCCAGGGCCGCCTGGCCAACCATGAGCTGGAGAACGGTTTTATCCCCGCCGCGCCGCTCGAGATCCTGCGCCTCGACAACGACGCCAACTTCCCCGAGCGCGGCCTGCTCGAATTCGACCTCCACGGAGGACTCTGAGGCCCACCCGCATGAACGACACCGATCCCGCCCTCGATTCCTGCGGCTGCTGCGCCGCCCCCGCCGAGCCCACGCCCGTGCCGCTCCACAACGCCCCCGGCCTTCCCGCGCTCGCCTGGCGCGCCGGCACGCACGGTCGTTTCCTCGCCGCGCAGAAGCTCCGCCTCGCCGCCCACCCCGCGCTCCGCGCCCTCTCCACCCGCGAGCCTTCCGATCCCGCCATCGCGCTTCTCGACGCCTGGTCCTGCGTGCTCGACGTGCTGACCTTCCACCAAGAGCGTTTCGCCCAGGAAAACTATCTCCGCACCGCCACCGAGCGTCGCTCCCTCCTCGAGCTCGCCCGCGCCATCGGCTACGAGCTGCGCCCCGGCGTCGCCGCCTCCACCGCCCTCGCCTTCACGATGGAGAGCGTGCCCGGCTCCCCCGCCTCCGCCCGCCTCGACGCCGGCGTGAAGGTCCAAAGCGTCCCCGGCCAGAACGAGAAACCGCAGATCTTCGAGACCGTCGAAACCATCGAGGCCCGCCCGGTCTGGAATGCCCTCCGCCCGCGCCTCACCGAACCCTCCATCCCCCTTTATCGCAAACAGGTCTATATCTACCTCGACGGCACCGCCACCGGCCTCCAGCCGGGCGACGCCCTTCTCTTCATCGGCGACGAGCGCAAGAACAATCCGGGCAGCGAACGCTGGGATTTCCGCCGCGTCGCCTCGCTCGAGCTTTTCCCGCTGCCGCCCCTCGCCGGTCCCTCCGCCGGCTACACCCGCGTCCGGCTCGACCGCCCGCTCGGCAGCTTCACGCCCCCCATGTTTCCTTCGGTCTCCGGCACCGAGGTCTACGCCCTGCGCCAGCGCGCGGGCGTCTTCGGCGGCACCGCCGTGGACTGGAAAGCCCTGCCCGATCTCACGAAAAAGGCCTACCTCGGCCTGGCCGACAACGCCACCCTCACCGCCGAGCAGAAAAAGGAGTGGCCCGCCTTCACCGTCTTCCGCCGCGGCCCCGCCGCCCCCCAAAAAGACGGCGTCACCGATCCCGCGGGCGACGGCGGCCCCTATCTCCTCGATCTCGATCAGTCCTACCCGAAGATCGTCGCCGCCGGCGGCTGGATCGTCCTCTCCACCCCGGACTATCAGGAGGTCTACCGCATCGACTCCGCCGTCGAGTACGCCCGCGCCGAATTCGGCCTCTCCGCCAAGGTCACCCGCATCACCCTCGGCGCGGGCGAAAACCACGACAAGTTCGACCCCGCCCTCCGCGAGGTCGTCGTCTACGCCCAGAGCGAGCGACTGGCCTTCGCCCAACGCCCCATCGACGACCCCGTCGAGGGCGGCGAACTCGTTCTCGCCACCGCCGTCGCGGATCTCGCGCCCGGCCGCCTTCTCGCCCTCACCGGCACCGACGCCGCCACCGGCCTGGCCGCCGCCGAAATCGTCGAGATACAGGCGGTTTCCCTCACCGTCGAGAACCTGACCGCCCTCACCCTCTCCGCTCACCTCGCCCGCGCCTACATCCGCGACACCGTCTTCCTCAACGCCAACGTCGCCCGTGCCACCCACGGCGAGACCAAACGCGACGAGCTCCTCGGCTCCGGCGACGGCGCCCGCCCCTTCCAAAGTTTCGTCCTCAAGCAGAAACCTCTCACCCACGTCTCCTCTCCGCTCGCCCCCGGCGGCGCCACCCCCGCCATCGAGATCCGCGTCTCCGGCGTGCGTTGGCGCGAGGTGCCGTCCTTCTACGGCGTCGGCGCGTCCGAGCGCGTCTACACACTCCGCCGCGCCGATGACGGCACGACCACGGTCCGCTTCGGCGACGGCCGCACCGGCGCGCGCCTGCCCACCGGGGTCAACAACGTCGTCGCCACCTACCGCGCCGGCCTCGGCTTCGAGGGCCAGGTCGCCGCCGGCTCGCTCAGCACGCTTCTCAGCCGCCCGCTCGGCGCCAAAGCCGTCGTCAACCCGCTCGCCGCCGCCGGCGCCGCCGATCCCGAAAAACTCGCCGACGCCCGCGACAATGCCCCTCTCACCGTCCTCACTCTCGACCGTGTCGTCTCCCTCCGCGATCACGAGGACTACGCCCGCGCCTTCGCCGGCATCGGCAAGGCCCGCGCCGACGCCCTCTGGGACGGCGAGCGCCAACTCGTCCACCTCACCGTCGCAGCCGCCGACGGCGGTCCGGTCGATCCGGCCTCCGCCACCTTCAAGGATCTGCGCGCTTCGCTCGACGCCGCCCGCCACGCCTCGCGCCCGCTCTTCCTTTCGCCGCACACCCAACTGCGCTTCGGCCTCTCCGCCCGCGTCGCCACCGATCCCGACCTCGTTCGCGACCAGGTCCTCGCCGAGCTTCGCGCCGCCCTCGCCGCCGCGTTTTCCTTCCCCGCCCGCGCCTTCGGCCAGGGCGTCGCCGCCAGCCAGCTCCTCGCCGCCATGCAGGCCGTCCCGGGCGTCGTCGCCGTGGACCTCGATTCCCTCGGCCTCGTCTCCGACGCCGGCGTCTATTCCCCCCAGGACGCCCTCACCGCGCCCAAGCTCCCCGCCCGCGTCGCCTACCGCGACGTCGGCAACGTCCTCCACGGCGCCGAGCTCCTCCTCCTCGACCCCGACTCCGTAGCCCTCTCCGACCTCCCCGCATGAGCATCGACCGGCCCCTCGTGTTCCGCGTCGGCTTCCGTCCCGCCGCCATTCGGCATTCGACATTCGACATTCGACATTCCCGCCGATGAGCACCCTCACGCCCCAACTCCTCCTCTCCCGCCTGCCGGCCGTCCACCGCGTCCGCGATGCCGAGCAGGGCGGCCCGCTCGCCGCCCTCCTGACCGTCGCCGCCGAACAGGGTGCGATCGTCGAGGACGACATCGCCCGCCTGCTCGACAACCTCTTTATCGAGACCTGCGACGAATGGGTGGTCCCCTACCTCGGCGATCTCCTCGGCGTGCGCGGCCTCCACGCCGTGCCGCCCGGTGCGCTCCCCGTCTTCAGCCAGCGCGCCCGCGTGGCGAACACCCTCTCCTACCGCCGCCGCAAGGGCACCGCCTCCATGCTGGAGCAACTCGCGCGCGACACGACCGGCTGGCACACGCGCGCGGTCGAGTTTTTCCAGCTCCTCGGCTGGAACCAGAATCTCAACCACCTCCGCCCTTCCGCCCGGAGCACGCCCGATCTCCGCCACGCCGATGCCCTCGAACTCGTCGGCACCGCCTTCGACTCCGCCATGCACACAGTGGATGTGCGCCGCATCGAGCCCGACCGCGGTCGCCACAACATCCCCTCCGTCGGCCTCTTCCTCTGGCGCCTGCAAAGCTACTTCGTGCCCGACGCTCTCGCCCGGCCGCTCCCCAATTCCGACCGCTACTTCACCCTCGACCCCGCCGGCCGCGAAATTCCGCTCTCCAACCGGCCGCGTACCGAGACCGACGCCTTCCACCTCGCGGCCGAACGGGATGTTCCCGGTCGGCTCCGCCGCCGTCCGCTCCACGACGAGTTGCAGGCCCGCCGTGCCGCCCTCGTCGCCGGCGAAACGCCCGCCGCCGACTGGTTCGACGCCCTGCCCGTCGTCCGCGTTTTCCAGCGCCCCGCCACGCCCCCTCCCGCACCCGCCACCATCGCCGACGTCCCTTTCGTCGAAATCCCGCCCGAACAGATCGCGATCATCCATGCTCGCCGGCTGCTCGACACCACCCACCCCGACTACGCTTCCGAGCCAGCCGACCACGCCCTGCCCGCCAACACCGTCGTGGGCCTCGATCCGGTGCGCGGACTCCTGCGCTGGGCCGGCCCCAATCCCGTACCGGAGCTGCGCGTCGGCTATGCCTACGGTTTCCCCGGCGATCTCGGCGGCGGCCCCTACGACCGCCGCGAGTCCGTCGAAGCCTTCCTCCGCCTCCAGGACCCCGCCCCCCGCCCGGTCACCTTCCAGGTCGGCATCTCCCGCGAAAAGAAAAAGGTCTCCTCGGAAACGATCCACGACAGCCTGGCCGACGCCGTCTTCGACTGGCACGCCCACGCCGCCGCCACGCCCGGCGCCGTCGGCGTGATCGCGATCATGGACAGCCACCGCTACAAGGCCGGCCTCACCGTCCGCGTTCCCGCCGGCACGCGCCTGCTGATCGTGGCGGCCGACTGGCCGGTTTTTGAAGTCGCCGGCGTCCCCACCCGCACGCCCGGCCAGCTTACCCCCGCCGAACTCCGCCCCTGCATCCGCGGCGGCCTTATCGTCGCCGGCCTGCCTCCCGCTGCCGATGAGTTGCCGGGGGAAATCGCCTTCGACGGCCTGCTGCTCGACAGCACTATCTCCGTCTCCGCCGCCGCCACCGCCGGCCACCTCGGCCGCCTGCGCCTGGCCCACTCCACGCTCATCCCTTCGGCCGGCGGCCTCGCCGTCCCGGGGGCCAACGCCCGCCTGGAAATCGAGCTCGTCCGCGCCATTGCCGGCCGCGTCGTCGTCGCCCCCGATCCCGCGCTCCCGACCACCGCCGCGCTGCGGCTCGAAGATTCCATCGTGGACGATCCGGCCGCCCCCGCCGCGCTGGATGCCCCCGCCAGCCCCGTCGACGTGCAAAACACCACCATCCTCGGCGCCACCCGCGCGCTCACCCTCCACGCCGGCAATTCCATCTTCAACGCCCCCGTCACCACCGAACGCAGCCAGGAGGGCTGCGTTCGTTTTTGCTATGTCCCACCCGGCTCCGTCACCGGCCGCCGCTACCGCTGCCAGCCCGACCTCGCGCTGGCGGCATCCGACACCGACAACGACACCGCCGTCGCCGCCCGCCTGCGTCCCGCCTTCGTCGCCGAGACCTGCGGCGACCCCGCCTACACCCAGCTCGCCCCCGGCTGCCCGCCCGAGATCGCCACCGGCGCCGAAGACGGCTCCGAAATGGGCGCCTGGCGTTATCTCCAACAACCCCAGCGCGCCGCCAACCTCCGCTCCAGCCTCGACGAGTACCTCCGCTTCGGCCTCGAGGCCGGACTCATCTTCGCCACCTGAGCCCATGAGCAGAATCAGAATTTTTAACGCAAAGGCGCAAAGAAGCGCAAAGGCCGCAAAGACCAAACCGCGACCCGCCCCATTGGTCATTGGTCATTCGTCATTGGTCATTCCGGCCCGCCGGTCCCCTCGCTCCCTCACTCCCCCACTCCCTCACTCCCTTTCATGAAATCCGACCTCACCCGCCTCACCTTCGATCCCGCCAAGCATTACCGCGGCGTCCACCAGCAGCAGGGCCGCGTCCAGCTCGATTCCGACTGGAACGAGCAGGTCGCGCTCACCGGCCACCGCATCGAGACCGAGACGGTCGACGTCGTCGGCCACTGCGGCGCGCCGCTCCACGACGACGGCTTCCGCCTTGTCTCCGCGATCGGCGATCTCAGCGCGGAGGAAGCCGCCCGCCCCGGCAACGCCCCGCTCAATCCACCGCCGCCCGCCGGCGACCTGCTCATCACCGCCGGCCGCTTCTACGCCGGCGGCGTCCTGGTCGAGAACGAGCGCCTCGTTCCCGTCTCGCTCCAGCCCGAGTTGCCCACCACCGCCCAGGTCGCCGCCTCCGGCCTGCCCGCGCCCCTCCGCCCGAACGCCACCGGCTCCTACCTGGCCTACCTCGACGTCTGGCCCCGCCACCGCACCGCCCTCGAGGATCCTTCCCTGCGCGAGGTCGCCCTCGGCGGCCCCGACACCGCCACGCGCACCAAAAACAGCTGGCAGGTGAAGTTCCTCTCCGTGCCCGCCGGCACGACCTGCTCCTCCCCTCTCGCCGACTGGGACGCGCTGACCAAACCCGCCCTCGGCGCGCTCTCCGCCGAACTCGTCACTGCGCCCGCCGCCGACACCCCTTGCATCGTCGAGCCCGGCTCCGGCTACCGCCGCCTCGAAAACCAGCTCTACCGCGTCGAGGTCCACCAGGCCGGCGCCACCCTCGCCCAGACGACTTTCAAGTGGTCCCGCGACAACGGCGCCGTCACCGCCAAGTGGCTCGACAAGCAGGCAGGAAGCCTCGATCTCCGCGTCGAGAACACCGGCCGCGACAAGGTCCTCGGCCTAGCCGAAAACCAGTGGGTCGAGCTCACCGACGACACCCGCGAGGAGCTCGGCCAGCCCGGTCTCTTCGTCGAGATCGATCGCGTCGAAGGCGACATCGTGCGCCTCAAGGCCCCGCACCTCGCCGCCTCCGAAATCGCGAAGTTCCCCCGCCACCCGAAACTCCGCCGCTGGGAGGGCCGCCCGGCCTCGGCCCCGGGCAAATGGCTCGGCCCCGACGGCAACGAGAAAACCCTCGCCACCTCCGCGGGCGCCGCGGGCCTCTTCGAGCTCGAGGACGGCGTCGCCGTGCGTTTCGGCGCCGGCTCCTTCCGCACCGGCGACTACTGGCTCATCCCGGCGCGCACCGCCAGGCCCCAGCTCGACTGGCCGGTCGTCGCCGGCACCACCACGCCCGCCAAGATCCCGCCCCATGGCGTGCCCCACCATTTCTGCAAGCTCGCCATCGTCGTCGTCCCGAGCGGCGGCGGCGCACCCGCGATCGCCGACTGCCGCAGCCTCTTTCCGCCCCTCACCGAGCTCACCAGCGTCTTCTATGTCGGCGGCGACGCGCAGTCCGCCACCCCCGATCCCACCAAGCCCTCCACCACTCTGCTCCCGCTTCCGCTGCCCCTCGAGGTCGGCGTGGCCAACGGCGAGCACCCGGTCGCCGGCGCCCGCGTCAAATTTACGGTCATCTCGGGCGGCGGCTCGCTCACCGGCCTCGCCGGCGGCATCGCGCTGACCGATCCCAACGGCATCGCCCGGGCCAACTGGGCTCTCCTTTCCGTCGATCCCGCAGGCAATGCCGGCCATCGCGTCATCGCCGAGTTGCTCGATTCCTCGAACACCCGCGTCCACCTGCCCGTCGTTTTCCACGCCACGATCAACACCGCCGCCAAAGTCGCCTACGACCCGAAGAATTGCCCCGGCATGAACTCCGTGCCGGTCGTCACCGTCCAGGACGCCCTCGACTACCTCTGCAAACATTCCGGCAGCGTGGAGTGCTGCGTCACCGTCGGCGAGCTCGATGGCCGCCCCGGCGATTTCTTGACCCTGAAGGAGGCTCTCGCCGAGCTGCTCAAGGACCAGGAACGCCCCTCCATCTGCCTCTCGCTCCTCCCTGGCGACCACCATCTGGAGGACTCAATCGACATCCAGCTGGGCAAACGCGGCTTCTTTAAGATCAACGGCTGCAACCACGCCGCCCGTCTCATCGTGGACGCGCCGGTCTCCTTCCTCGGCCTTGCCGGCGTCGTCATCCGGGACATCAGCATCGAGATAAACGACGAGGGCGGCTTCCGCTTCAACGGCTGCCAGTTGGTCGAGCTTTCGCACTGCGTCATCCGGGGCCGCACCGCCCTTCCCGCCTTGATCTCCGTCGCCGAGGTGGGCCGGCTGCTCGCCCAAAACAACCTCGTACGAGCCCTGGCCGGGGCCAAACCCGAGGACAGCACCGCGGGCGGCCGCGGTTTTGCCGGCACCGATTCCGACCTCGAAAAAGCCGTCGCGGCCCGCGCCACGACCGACTACAAGAAGTTCTCCGCCGACTTCTCTTCGAAATACACGGCCATGTCCGCCACCGACCGCAAGGCCGCCGCCGCCAATCTGGCCGCGGCCCTCGGTTCCGCCGAGGGGCTCTCCTCCGCCGAAACCAAAGCTTACCAGGAACTCTCCGCGCTTCTCGGCGGCGCGAAACCCTCCGCGAAGGACATCGCCGCCCTCGTCGCCAGGATCCGCGCCGCCGCGCGGCGGCGCGAAGCGGCCGCCACGGAGGAACGCGAAGCCGTCTTCGCCGCCCCAGCCCCGGCCGCCGCCCCAGCCGCCGCACCCGCCGCACCCGAGGCCGTCGCCGGCGTGATCACCGCGCCGCCGCCCCTCGTCATCAACCACGGCGTCTTCCTCCTCTTCGAGGACGCCGGCACCGAAGCCACCCTCGCCGACAACTACATCCTCGGAGAGATACGCCACCTCGGCGACGGCACGGCGGAAGGCGGCCCCCTCAATGCGGACGATTTCAAGGCCTTCGGTGTGCTGTTGTCGCAGAATCTCGTCACGTTCCGTTCCGGCGGGGGCCAGCTCCGCCTGCACGGCAACACCCTGAGCCGTTTCGCCTGGGGCACGGCCTTCGCCGACCGGATTCGCGCCCTGAACCAGGCCCGAAAGGGTGAGCTCGAACTCTGGGGCGGGATGCAATTCAGCGGCAACCGCCTGCTCGCCGCCACTCACCTGGTCGCGGGCCGGCAGCTCTCCTTGAACGGCAACCAGTTCGACAACGAACAGTACACGAACCCGCTGGCCACCGTCATCGCCGACCGCGCCGTGTTCGTCGGCAACGTCACCGACAGCCCCGACGACGCCGAAATCCATCATTTTACGAGCCGGGCCACCGAGTCCTCGAACCTCCTGATCTTCTTCGACCCGTCGATCTAGGCGTGTCGGTAAGTCCGGCTGAGACCGGCGGTGGGACTTGCACGGAGTGACGACACGAACTCCCCGGGGGCAGCGCGTCCTCCCGGGGAAGAAACGGCTTATGCCATTTCCATCGAGCCGGCTCGGCCGATGGATTCCGCATGTTAGCGTTACCTCTCCCTGGCGTTTGGCGAAGATCGATCTCCCCGTCTTTCTTTCGGGCACGGTCCACCCCTTCCGCGCCACCCCCATCCCCTCCGGATGCCGCGCCCCTGCTTGACTAAGTATCGCGTATTCATGCCCCCGCGTGCCCGGCGTCCCGCCGGGATGCAGTGCGCCCCGTTCGCCTGCGGCGCCCATCGCTTTCCGTCACCCCAAGTTTTCCGTCCCCATGTCCCAGTCCAAACCGGTCACGCTTCGGGATATCGCCGCCCAGCTGAACGTTTCGCTCATGACGGTTTCGCTCGCCTTGCGCGACGACCCCCGGATCACCCCTGCCCGCCGCAAGCTCGTTCGGGAAACGGCCGAGCGCCTGAATTACCAGCCCAACGCCATGGCCGTCGCCCTTGCCCGGCAGCGCAGCGAAACCGCGGTCCCCGGCCCGGTGCGCGCCGAACTCGCCTGGCTAAACCACTGGCAGGACCCGGCGCGGCTGTCGGGTTATCATGAATTTGCCCGGATGTGGACCGGCGCGCGCGCGGCCGCCGAGTCCCTCGGCTACCGTCTGATCGAGTTCATCGTGGACCGCCGGATGTCTTTTGCGCGGCTCGACCAGGTCTTGAGCAGCCGCGGCATTTCCGGCGTCCTCGTGCCGCCGCATGGCGGCGGCGCCGTCACCAGCCCCGATCAGCACAGTCTCGACTGGAGCCGCTATGCAGTGGTACGCATCGGCTATTCCATACCCGGCCTGCCGGCCCACATGGTCGTTAACAACCACACCCAAGGGGCTCTCCTGGCCTGCACGCGCATCGCCGCCAAGGGTTACCGCCGCCTGGGCTACGTCTGCGCTCCCGCTTCTTCGGTCCTGAGCCGGGCCGGTTATCTCACCTATCAGGCCGATCATCCCGAAAGCGAAACGCTTCCGATCCTGTTTTTGCCCGATCCCGGGTCGACCGTCCCCGAGGTACGCGTCGCCCGCCTGCAGGCTTGGCTGGAGGCCCATCGCCCCCAGGCCATCCTCACCGAGATCGCCGACCTGCGCACCCTGCTCACCCGGCTCGGCCACCGCGTGCCGGAAGACATCGCGCTCGCGTCGACCAGCATCTGGGACGGAAACGTCGACGCCGGCCTTGAGCAGCATTCCAACCTCGTCGGAACGACCGCCGTACACGTCCTCGTCGACCTCATGCAACGCCACGAACTCGGCTTTCCCGCCCAACCCCGCGAGGTGCTGGTGCCGAGCTCCTGGCAGGACGGCGCCACCCTCCCGCCCGCGATTCCAGCCGCCGCCTGACAATCCGGAATCCGCTCGGATCGATGGCGGCCGTCGTCCTCAGACGAATTTCAATTTTCGCGCGGCGAACAGCACCATGCGCAGCAGCAGCCAGCCGTGTTTCCAGCGCTGGATGTTGGTCGTACCGTAGGTGCGCTCGCGGTAACGGATCGGGACGTCGGCGATCTTGAGGTTCAGTTTCGCCGCGCCGAAAAGCAGGTCGAAATCGCCGAACGGATCGAAGTCGCCGAAGTAGGCCCGGTTTGCCGCTATGCGCTCGTAGTGCGCACGCGTGAGCACCTTGGTGCCGCAAAGCGTATCCTTTACCGGCTGGCCGAGCAGCCACGTGAAGATGAGGCCGAAGGCCTTGTTCGCGCAGAGATTCAGGAACTGCATCGCCTCCTCCTCCATGGGATAAACGAGGCGGACACCGTTCGCGAACTCGGCACGGCCGCTGGCGATCGCGTCATAAAACTTAGGCAGATCCTCCGGCGGCATCGTGAGGTCCGCGTCGAGGATCATGAGCACGTCACCCGTCGCGGCCGCGAACCCCATGCGCACCGCATCGCCCTTGCCCCTGCCGGTCTGCTGCATGATTTTGATCCTGCGGTCCGGGCGCGCGCGCTGGACCTGCTGGATTGCGGCCCAGGTGTCGTCGCGCGAATGGCCTTCGACGAAAATCAGTTCCGTGCCCGCTCCCATCTCCGGCGTACGCGCCACGGCGGCGGGGATGTTTCCCGCTTCGTTGCGCGCGGGAATGATCACCGAAACGGTCAGCGCGCGGTCCGGAGTCCTGGTTTTCCGGGCGACGACGAAAATCGTGAGGCAGAACCACTGTAACAAAGGCGCGAACCAGCGGTTGAAGAACGTGCCGATACCGCCGGCCGAAAACGGGACCAGGATGCGATTTTGGCGAAACACCGGGCTCCAGCCCGCGAGGCCGAGGAGATTGAGCACATCGGAGGAGGCGAGCCACGAATTCTGCGGCTGCGGGGCTTTTAGGCCGACCCACCGCGCCAGCGAAAGGAACGGCCGCCAGAGCGTGTTTTGAAAATTGATGATCAGTCGCGTGTCGGCATGCGCGACGGTGTGCAGCCGCTCGAGCAGGCGCTGCACATCGGCGGAAAGGTTGAGCGTGTCGGAAAGGATAATGACATCGAAGGTTTCGTTGAGCTCGAGCAGTTCGCCCGCCTGCGCGAAGAACTCGGCATCGGCAAGCCGCGCGCGAGCGGCGGCAAGCTGCGCGGGCGAGAGGTCGACGCCGACTTTGCGACGGGCGCGAAGTTGCGCAAGCAGCGTGCCGGAGCCGCAGCCGATCTCGAGCACGCTGGCGTCGGCGGGCAGGAGGAGATTGTAGTAATGAGCAAGCAACGTCCGGTAAGCCCGCGCGCCCGCCTGCAGTTCGTTCGGCGCATCGTCGTAAAACGCACGCACGCGCTCCAAATGTTCACGGGCGAGGGCCGAGATTTCGCAGGGTATGAAAGCCGGAGACGGGCCTGGCACGGCAAAGGGCGGCTGGCGGGAACAGGCTCGGGACTTATTATGGATTGCAATTAACATCGTGCCGCCGCGTATTCGCCTGGCCTCTAATATTAAAATTGGAAGCCCTTGGCCGCATTTATTTTATTCCATCGGAAACAACGCCGGGCGGACCAACCCCATTCGCGCGAAACGGAACGTCAACGCAGTGCCGAGGCAACCCAGACCATAGCGCACGCTGCGTTGGAAGTTGATCGACGACGCCTCCGCAAAATATTTTGTCGGACAACTGACCTCGGCAATCGTGTAGCCCAACCACAATATCTGGGCGAGCATCTGGTTATCGAAAACGAAATCGTCGGAGTTCCTCTGCCACGGCACCCGCTCCAACACCTCCCGGGAAAATGCCCGGTAACCTGAATGATACTCCGACAGCTTGGCGTCGAGTAGCACGTTCTCGACAAATGTGAGCGCCCGGTTCGAGATGTATTTCCATCCCGGCATGCCGCCGCGCAACGCATGGTTGCCCAGGATGCGGCTGCCAATGACACACGGATAAAGGCCGTTTGCGATCATCGAGGCCATCGCCGGGATGAGTTTTGGTGTATATTGATAATCTGGATGAACCATGATCACGATGTCTGCCCCCGCCTCCAGCGCCGCACGGTAGCAGGTCTTTTGATTGCCCCCATAGCCCAGATTGGAAGCATGGACGATCACTTGGCTGTGCGGCAGCTGCCGGGCAAGCGCCACGGTACCGTCCTGGCTCGCGTCGTCCACCACGACCACCAGATCCACTACTCCTTGCGCCATGACTTCGTCATAAGTCCGGCGCAATGTCTTGGCCGCGTTGTAGGCAGGCATGATGACCACCACTTTTTTATCATTATACATAGTTACAAAGCAGGGATAGGCGTCAAAAACGGCGGATGGACGAAAACAAGGGGCGGCTCAATTTCCTAGGATCGATACGCAGGTGTCCCTCGCTCTGTCATTTGCTCCCCGCATGCAGGGGGCGCCTCTCGTGGTAGAGTTTCAGTTCGTCGGTCAGATGCTCCAGCAGGATTTGTTGTCCCGCCAGTCGTGCCAGCTCCGCGGCCCTGTTGGCGCACTTCAGGGCCTCGCTAAATCTGCCGGACTCGGCGTAGGCGGCGGCGAGCGTATGGAGGATGATGGGGTTCTCCCCGCCTGTAAGCCGATCCGCCCGTTCCGCCAGTTCCACCGCATGGTTGCCGTCGCGGAAGGTCGCTCGCGCAGATGTCGCCAACACCCACGCCAGGCTGTTTAGGGCTTCCGCGTAGTCGGGTCTGGCTTCCAAGGCCTTCTTGTAATGAAAGATCGCTTCGTCGGGCGCCCCCCTATTCACCCAAATATTGGCGAGGTTATAGTGGGCCGCTGGATCATCGGGCCTGATTTTCAGGACCTCGTGGAAATGGCTGGCCGCTTCATCCATATTTCCCTTTTGAAGAAGGGCGAAGCCGAGATTTTGGTGAGCGTCTGCAAATTCTGGATTGAGGACCAAAGCTTCTTGGTAATGAGCGATCGCCTCGTCCACGTCCCCTTTTTGCGACAGGGCCGCCCCAAGATTGTTATGGGCATCTGCAAACTTGGGATCGATCAGTAAGGCTTTTTTATAATTAATCATCGCCTCATCGAGCGTCCCCTTTTGCAACAGCGCGTTGCCGAGATTATAATGGGCGATCGCGTCGTCGGGCCTGATCTGCAGGGCTTGTCGGTAATAAGCGAACGCTTCGTCCGTGCTCCCTTTTTTGAGCAACGCGTTGCCGAGATTGATGCGCGCGTCCGCAAAGCCGGGATTGATGAGCAACGCCTTTTGATAATGATCGACCGCCTCGCTGATCCGGCCCTTTTGTAAGAGCGCGTTGCCGAGATTATAGTGGGCCATGTCGTTGCCCAGGGTGGAGACGATGGCGTGAGTCCAGAGCGATTCGCTGTCCCGCCAATGGGAGGTTTGAAGGCGTGCCGCGAAAATCAGGGCGCCAAGGATGAGCGCCGAACCGGCGCCCAGCAGCAAGTGTCGGTGACGCCAGCTTGCGCACAGCCCTGCCGCCGTCCAGGCCAGGGCCACGTACAGGCCGATCTGGGGCAGATAGGTATAACGGTCCGCCCGTGCCTGTATTCCCACCTGAAGGATCCCGATCACCGGCACGAGCATGATGAGATACCATAGCCAGCCGGTTAACAGATAAGGACGCCGCCTGGATAAAAGGAGAATGGCGGTGGAAATGCCTGCCAGCGAAATCAGCGCCAGCACTCCTAAAGCGGCGGCATTCCTGGTTTCGAACGGGTAAGGGAGCGCCAGACCCGACGGCCAGAACATCTGCCGCAAGTAAATAATATAGGATAACGAGGCATTGCCCGCGCGCACGGAAAGAGGAAATTGTTCGAAAGACTGGATGGCGCCTTTCTGGGCGAAGAGAGTCACCCCACAGGACGCGGCGGCCAATCCCAACAGCGGCAATTTATCGATGATCCGCCGTCGCGGAATTGCGAAGTGGCCGCGGGACCTCGTGTCGGCCGCGATTAGCTTCAGCGGCCAGTAGTCCAACAGTAGCAATACGAAAGGCAGCGTCACCAGCATCGGCTTGCAGGTCAGGCCCAAGGCAAACAGGAGCACGACAGGTCCGTAACGCGCCGGCGACCATGGGCGGCGCGCATAGCGGACGTAGGCCCCGATGGTGAGCATAAAGAACAACCCGCTAAGGACATCCTTGCGCTCCGCCACCCATGCCACCGATTCCACCCGCAATGGGTGAATAGCGAAGACCGCCGACACGAATGCACTGCGCCACAGAACCCCCGTCATCCGTTCTAGTATGAGAAAGAGCAGAACCGCGGTCGTAAGGTGGAGTAGAATATTGGTGAAATGGTGCCCGCTGGGATTCAGTCCATAAAGCTGGGAATCCAGCATATGCGAGATCCAAGTCACTGGATGCCAGTTAAAGGAATGGACCTGAGTGAACGCCCAGACGGCCCCTTCGGAGGTCAGTCCCCTGGCGACCTTCGGATTCTCGTAAACATACGAGGGATCGTCGTAGTTGATAAATTCGTGTCGCAGCGTTTGCCCGAAAACTGCCCAGACGATGGCCGCGAGAAAAACGCAGACGCCAATGATCATCCACCGGGGAGTTGAGCGATCTGTGAATCCCCGCGTGAGTATATCCTGCGGCTGCTCTGTCCCCGAAATGCCGTCCGGCGCTGCGACCCTCGCACCTGAGGGTTCTCTTGATGAATCGTTCATGGACCGGTCTCCCGGAACGGACTGCCTGCCTCGTAGAGTTTCAAGCCGCTGTCGAGTTGCTCGATCAATTGCAGCTGCCCCGTTGCCTGCGCCAGTCTCACCGCTTTTTGGACGCTGGTCATGGCATCGCTGAATCGCCCGGCCTCGGCGTAAGCAGCCGCAAGGGTGCCCAGGATATTCGGGTTCTCACCGCCGGTAAGCTGATTCGCCCGTTGCGCCAGCTCCACCGCCTTGCCGCCGTTTCGGAGCGATGCCTTCGGCGAGGTTGCCAGCACCCAGGCCAGATTATTATTGGCGTCCGCGTCGTCGGGTTTGGCCTGCAGAATTTTTTGAAAGTGGACGACCGCCTGGTCCGCGTCCCCTTTTTGCAACAGAACGGTCCCGAGATTGTTGTGCGCCTCCATGAATCCTGGTTTGATCTGCAATGCCTTCTGGTAATCGGCAATCGCTTCATCCATCTTTCCCTTTTGGAGCAGAATATTGCCCAGATAGTAATAGGCCTCCGCGTAGTCGGGCCTGATTTCCAGCGCCTTTTGGAAACGAGGAATAGCCTCGTCCGCCCTTCCTTTTTGCACCAAGGCCGTGCCGAAGTTATAGTAGGCATCGGCGTTGCCAGGGGCGATTTGCAATGCCTTCTCGTAATGGGTTATCGCTTCGTTCACGCTACCCATTTGGAGCAGAGCGCAGCCCAAGGTATTGTGGGCGTCCGCATTATCCGGCTCGATTTGCAACGCCTGCAAGAAATGGGGAACCGCCTCGGCCGCTCTTCCCATTTGCAACAAAGCGGTGCCGAGGTTATTGCGAGCGTTGGTGCTATCCGGCTCGAATTCCAAGGCTTTTTCAAAATGAACGATCGCTTCCTCTTCGCGTCCCCTTTGGAGCAGAAGGGTACCGAGATTGTTGTGAGCCAGAAAAGAATCCGGATTCCTTAGGATGGTCGTTCGCCAAAGCGTCTCCATATCGATGTACATGCCGCATTGCCGCCAAGTCAGCACGCCGAGCGACATCAACAATGCACCGCAAAGGACCGGCCGAAAAAATGCGGCCCGTCTTTGAACCGCACCGAATGCGGCCGCTGTCCCGCTGGCGGCCAAGGCGATCACCCCCAGGCTGGCGATATATTGGTAATGATCCGCCACGAACGACCACAGGAATGTGTAAACGCGAAGGAATCCCAGCAACGGGCTCAGCGTTGCGATAAAGAATACCACTGCGACTTCGACGCTTCGCCCAAAATAACGCCGTGTACCGTAAATGAACACTCCCAAGCCCGCCATCGCGACGAGCCAGGCATAGGCCCAGGGATCGGAGGCCGTTATCGTCCAGCGGGGATAGCTGAAAGCCAGGTTCGTCGGCCAGAACAGCTTGCTGAGGTAAAACCAAAATGCCCGGCTTGCCAAAAGAATCCGGTCCAGCGGGCTCATTGCCAAAAGCTTTCCCTCTGCAAAAAGCTTTCCTTGCACCCCTGGATGATATTGCTCGCACCAAATCGACAACATTCCCATGCCCAGGCCGAGCGCGACCACTGGGAGGATTTGTATTAGGCGCAGCCAAGTGATTCTTCGGTCCTTCAGCCACAATATCAAAAGAAGTGCGGCCGGAAGCGTACACGCCGTGGTTTTGCTGAAAAGCGCCAACGCGTAGGCGACCAGCATCAACCCATAGAAAATCCACTTTCGCCCGGACTTTTCCTCCACGAATCCGATCCATGCTCGCAGCGCCAGCACGAAGAAAAGGCCCATCAGCAGATTTTTGATCTCCGTAACCCAGGCCACTGATTCCACTTGCACTGGATGCAAGGCCCAAATGGCCGCTCCCAGCCACGCCCCGGGTAGATCGAGCCTCCGCAGCAACCGCCAGACCAGCACTGCATTGATGGCATGCAGCAGAATATTACTCCAATGATAGCCCGCCGGTTCCAGCCCCCAAAGCGCATATTCAAGGCGAAGGACCGTGTAGGCCATCGGAAAGTACTGCGAAAGCGATTCGAACGAGAACCAGATACGTCTCAGTCCGTCCGGGGCGAAAAGCAGTTTGTTCTCCGTGACATAGGCGTCGTCGTCCCAGATGAATCCGGCATGCCGTGCCGGCAGATAGGAGACAATTACCGCCAACACCAGGATCAGACCGCCGATCCATTCACGTTTGCCGGGGCGCCGTGCTTCCGGATGAACGTGCGGGGACGCGGGGCTGACCGTTTGGCTCATGGCATGCATATTGGTTACGCCGAAAGGAAATAATGAATATAATACGAACTAAGCGAAGCTGCGCCAAAAACACCGCCGGCAACGAAGCGCGCGACCGCCCATCTTGAGGGACCCAAAAAGGGCGCGGCTACAAGCAGCATGAACGGAAATCCGGGCATTACATAACGCGGAGTGTACAGATCCACGATCTTAACTGCTGGCCCCATCAATAATATCGTCTGCGCCAACGCCAGCACGAACAGGCCGTCTCGGCGTCGGGTCCAAAAATTGATCGCCGCCGCGACGACAAATCCCGCAGAAGCGGCGACTATTATCGAGCCTACAACCGGATTATACCACGGGCCCAGCAATCCGGGCAAATAAGCCAGGAGCCCGTCTCCTATGCAGGTCTTCCACTCGAGCTGAATAAACAAGACATTGACTATCACGCCGGTCACGGCCGCGGCCAGTATCCACCGCCAGCCGGTCTTGAAAAAGCCAGGCGCCAGCAATCCTATCGCAGTGGCAAGGCTGGCGAGCGCGACCACCCCGTGTTTGATGACGATCCCCCCGCCCATCGGCGTTTGCAGGTCCTGGCGCAGGAGACCGCCCCAAATAATAAACATCGGAAGCGGAATCAAACAGGCTGCCATGCCGCCGAGGAGCGCCGGCCATCGCCAGCGTTTGGAAAAAAGCGCCACAGCGGCGAATCCGGCAATGATCGGCAGATAAGTTTGCCGTCCGAGAATCGCCAGACCGGCAAAAATTCCAGCAGCTGCGAAACCGATATACTCCTCCCATCTTTTTCCCTCCGGCTGGGTTGCAGCCCACGCGGCCGCCGCCAGGCCAAAGGCCGCCATGGTAATCGCAGGAATTTCGGTATAGGCCAGACCGATCACGGCCCACGTCATCGGCACACAAAGCATCATCGCCGTCAGCATCCAGGGATACTGGACTCGCCACCGGCGAAGGCTGAACGCTATAGCGCCAACGCTCAAAAGAAATAAGCCGAAGTTCAGGTACCGAACCTGGGGCGCTTCAAGTTTCGTAATGGGATAAAACGCCGCATGCAAGACCGCATAAAGCGGGCCGGGCGCGGAAGGAATGGGTGCCGCCAGCATTTCGTGGATGCCTGCGCCCGGCCCGGGGTTCCGCAGGTGCGTCACGTCATCGACATTGGCGAGAATGAAAGCTCCTCGCATATGGAATTCTTCATCATAAATGAAATCGCGGGGAGAAAATGCGATCAAGACAGCCAGCCCTATCAGCGCCGCGACGACCGAAACGAGCAATAGCCGGTGCCAAGTCTGCTGGGCCGGCGATAACAGACTTTCGCGGACAGTGGCATCCACGTTTTTCGGCGCCGATTCTCCGCCATCCGCCACAAGGGATACAGATTTGACTTCGCAATTCACGATTGGACGGAGCTGACCCGGGTTCTTTTCACTTTCGCGCTTGGAGGTGCTATCCGAGGTCCGCGCCTTCGCGAATAGGGTCCGGCAAAAATACGCTCGACCGCCCTACAGACACGGTTGAGATGCTCCTCCGACAAAGCCGCTGCCAAGGGAATGCTGACCGTCTGTTGCCCGATTTTCGTCGCCACGGGGAAATCACTCGGCTTGGCCCCGAGCGCCCTTTGAAATGCGCTTAACTCCGGAATTGCGCGGTAATGCACCCCCGTACCTATTCCCTCGGCATGCAGCTTAACCATAAACGCATCTCGCGTGACGCCTTGGCATCGTGCGGGGTCGATCAGCACGGTGTAAAGGTGATAGCCATGGATCGAGCCCTCGCCTAGCTCCGGTTCCCTCTTTCCCGGAGTGATAAGCGGAAGATCGTTGAACGCCTCGTTGTAGCGGTGATAAATCTCCTCTCGCCGCCGCCACATCGCCGCGACCTTCTGCAACTGGACCAGCCCTATCGAGGCTGCAATATCGGTCAGATTGTACTTAAATCCGTGGTCGACCACGTCATAGTGCCGGTATCCGGCGTCCGAAAATCGTCGCCAGGCATCGGCGCTCATTCCATGAAGCGCCAGTACCCGAGCTCGTTTGGCGCGCTCCTCCGACTGGCAAAGGATCATTCCGCCTTCTCCCGTGGTGATGTTCTTTGTTACATAAAAAGAAAAACAGCCCAGCCCAAAAGTACCGGCAGCCTTTCCGCGAAACGTGGTCTCGATTGCGTGAGCGCAATCTTCGATTAAAATAAGTCCGTACTCGGCCGCAAATGCGCAGGCTTTGTCCATGTCGCACGGATATCCGGCGAAATGAACCAGAACCATCGCCTTCGTCCGGGAAGTAACCACCCGTCGCGCATACTCAATCTCGAGATTAAACGTCGCTTCATCAACATCCACCAGAACGGGGCGCAGTCCCGCATGGATAATGGCGTTAACGGTCGCACAAAAAGTCAGGGCCGGGACCAGGACCTCGTCGCCCGGTCGAAGATCGCTTACTCTTAACGCAATATGAAGTGCCGCCGTGCACGAGTTCACGGCAATCGCATGCTCCGCTCGTTTGTATTCACAAAATCGTTTCTCGAATTCCGTCACCCGGGGCCCGGACCCGATCCAACGCGAACGCAGGCATTCGATCACGGCCCGCTCCTCGCTTTCCCCGATGCAGGGGGCTCCAAACACGATGTAATCGGAATTATTCATAGTCATTTCCAAGGCGGCACAGATCATCGCCGCCGGGACCGCCCACGAGCAAGCGATCCGCCGGTTGTTGCTGCCTGACGACCTCGTCGATAGTGTACTGAGGTCTGGCTGTAATCGTCAGATATATACGCCCAATATACTCCCCGATGAAGCCAAGGCACATGAGTATCAATCCGTTCAGGAAAACCAGCAACAGCACGATCGTAATCCAGCCTTCCACCCGCGTATGACTCGTCAGATAATCGAGCATAAACCAAACGCCGAGCAGAAATGACAACCCGGATGCCGCGATACCCAGAAGCGTGACCACGCGCAGCGGATACAGCGAAAAGCCGGTGACATGCTTCAGGAAAACCGACACCGATTTGAATAAATTATAATTTCCCTTGCCCTCGAAACGTTCGCGATGCGTCAGCTCAAGCTGAGTGATGTTCGCGGTGACCGACAGGATGATCCCGTCGATGTAAGGAAACGGACCGCGATACTGCAAAATGTCCTTAACCAAGCTTCCCCGCAGGATCTTGAAGGGGGACAAATAGAGTCCCTTCTTTTTCCTTAGGAATAACTCCGCCAACCAACCATTAAGCCTGCTGCCCGCATTTTTCCAAGCACTCTGCTTTTTGTCCGAAAAAAAACCGTAACAAACGTCATGGCCGCCCCGGCGGCACTCATGAAGAAGTTTGGCGATGTCACCGGGAGAATGCTGCAAGTCATCATCCATAATGACCACAAATTCACCGGCCGCGTGCGAAAGTCCCGCCATAATGGCATTGTCCTGACCGGAGTTTTTCCTCAAACTAATCCCTTTTGTACGGGGATCGGCCTTGGTCAGCGAAATTATCCTTTTCCAGCTTTGGTCCGGGCTCTTGTCGTTCACCAGGATCAATTCATAGCGAAGATCACGCAGGGCGTCCGATATCTGTTCGTGCAAGGCCCGCAGACAATTTTCCGAATTGTAAACCGGAACTACGATACTAAGGTCGATTGTCTGCATTTTTCACGAGCTTGACGATTAATTCCTTCCCCCGTCTTTGCGCCGAAACGATCGAGTAATTTAGCCGATGACGGTTCTCTTGCAGCAGAGCCACCAGCGTGGCTTGATCATACCGGAACTGCTCATTGCCCTTCCCGGCATTCGCAGCCCGCCTGGCCAGGAACCCGATGAGCCCTTTTTGGCTGGCCAGATTGGAGACCGGTTCTGAAATCACCACCGTATCTGCCGCCTGAAACATTTGTGCCAGCATTCGCTCCGCTTGAAGGTGGAAATGATAAAAGGCCCCCATCATGACACACACCTCCGCCTGGGGTAATTTCTCCAGCATGGTCAGATCTGCATAGCGTGCGTCGTAACCCAATTTCTGCGCCCGCTCGACAAATTGCCGATTGATATCCAGCCCCTCCCACCGGTAGCCGCTCCCTCTGCAATAGTCGGCGATATACGTGTCGCCGAAACACAGCTCGAGTATTCTGGAATTCAACCGGATATCCTCCAGCAGCGCGGTCACGGCATGGAAACGCCTCCTATGGCCCCCTAAATATAAGACATTCATGACCAAGCGGTAAATGAATATATGCCGATAAGTCAGACTCCGTTCCTGATGAGACGCCGGGATCATGAAGTTAAAAATAATATGACCCTAACGAAACCGCGCTCAAAACACCCCCGGCAACGAAACGCCCCACTGCCCATCTGCCGGAAATAAAATAAGGCTGCGCGACCAGCAGGAGGAAAGGGAATCCCGCCATGACGTAACGCGGGAAAAATGCGTGCACGATGCCAAATGCGGTCGCTGTTCCCGATACGGTCAGGCCCAGCCCCAGGACGAACAATCCATCGCTTCGTCTCGTCCAAAAATTGATGGCCGCCGCGACTACAAGCCCCGCAAAAGCAGCAATGAAGAACGAGCCTATGATCAAGCTATAGTAATCGCCGAATAAGCCGGGCAAAAAGGCGGAAATCCCCTCGCTGGCCCTCCAGTCGAAATGAAGCCAAGCCACGTTCACCAGCAGACCCACCGCAGCCGCCGCCAGGCTCCAGTACCCGCCTTCCATGAAAAAGCGAGGGGCAAGCAAACCCAAAACCAAGGCGAGGTAGGCGAAGGCAAGCACCCCATGCTCAATGGAAACTCCACCTCCGACGCCCGCTTGCGATTCCCGGGTAAGCCCACCCCAGATAACAAATACCGGCAGCGGAATTAACAAGGTCAGCAAACCGCCGACGATCGCCGGCCACCGCCAGCGTTTGGATACAACCGCTCCCACGGCAAACGCCGGAATCACGGACAAATAGGTCTGGCGTCCCAGGATCGCCAGCCCCGCAAAGACGCCCGCCAACCCGAAACCCAGGTAACACGACAACCGTTTTCCCTCGGCCAGCGTCGTGGCCCAGGCAGTGACCGCGAGGCCCAGCGCTGCCATGGCAAGCGCGGGAATTTCCGTCAAGGCCACCCCTGCGGTAGCCCAAACCATCGGCACGCAAAGCATCATGGCGGCCAGGAGCCACGGGTGCCGAGCCTGCCAGCGGCGAAGGCCAAAGGCCATTGCAACCAAGCTCGAAACTAACAAACCCAAATTCACATAACGAATTCCCGGCGGCGCCAGACCGGTCAATGGATAAAGCATGGCATGCAGGACGGGATAAAGAGGACCGGGAGCGGTCGGCAAAGGTGCAGCCAACATTTCACCAAGGCCCGAGCCCGGTCCCGCATTTCGTGTCAGTGTGCTATCATCAACGTTGGCCAGCATGAACGCTCCCCGCAAATGCAGCTCTTCATCGTTTATGAGATCACGAGGGGAGAATGCAGTCGTGATGCTAAGCGTGATCAACGCGGTAATGATACAGGCAGTAAAAAGCACCGGTCGGTGAGACCGGCCCGCGCCCGGCCCTTTTACATCGTCCCTCTTGATGGAGCCTTCCGATTTCTCGCTCATGGACGCTCCTCGCGCAACGGGCGTCCGGCTTCGTAGAGTTTCAACGCCCCGTTGATTTGATCCATCATGTCCCGCTGCCCGGCGGCCTGCGCCAACGCCAACGCCTTTTGGGCGCTTCCCACGGCGTCTGCAAATCGCCCCGCCTCCGCGTAGGCCGCGGCAAGCGTGCCGAGAAAGTTCGGATCCTCGCCACCCACCAATTGATTCGCACGTTGAGCGAGTTCCACGGCTTTATTCCCATCGCGCCACGTTGCCTGCGGAGATGTAGCCAAAATCCAAGCCAGGTTATTCTGCGCGGCCGCATCATCCGGCTTGAGCTTCAGCGCTCTTTCGAATTGTGCCATCGCCTCTTCCGCCTTTCCTTTTTGAAGCAGGGCATTGCCGAGGTTGTTATGCGCCTCGGTAAAGCCCGTCGCGAGTTGCAGGACCGTTTGGAATTGAACGATCGCTTCATCCACTTCGCCCTTTTGAAGAAGGGCGTTACCCAGATTGTTGTGAGCTTTGGCCGAATCCGGACTGATCTCCAGTGCTTTTTGATAATGGGTTATGGCCTCGTCCACCCTCCCCTTTTGCAAAAGCGCGTTGCCGAGCTTATAGTGGGCGTCGCCATATTTCGGCTGCCCGCGCAAAGCCCGCCGCAGATAATCCTCCGCCCGCGCCGGCCCGCCTTCGTCCGAGTACATGCCGCCGAGCGCGCTAAGTGCATCCACATTTTTTGGATCGAGCTGCAGCACGCGCTCATAGATGGGTCGTACGGCTTTGAAAGCGTCGGGACCGGAAGCCCTCAGACCCGCGAGATGAACCAAACCTTGCGGGCTATCCCGGTAGATTTTGAGCAGGGTGCCGACATAGCGCGGCCCCTCGTCGTAGAGGCGGCGCATCTTTTGATAGCGGACGTCCTCCGGCAGCAGCGCATAAGCCTCCTCCAGCCGGCCCGAAAAGGCCAGGCGATTGGTCTCCGCGCGTGTCGCCAGTTCCTGATGCAATTGCCTGCCCGCCTCCTCCGGACCCGTCCCCGTCAACTGGGGCCAGATATCGTGGATTAGCTCGGTAAATTCGTGATATTCCATCGCACCGCCCTTGGTATAGCGCGTATTGTAATAAGTATATGGCAGGTCGTCGGTATTGACCGGTCCGTCGCCGACCCAGCGGCGCAGGGTGTCGTCGGCACAGAGAAAGCCGTCCAGAAATCCGCCCGGAGTGTGCAGGCCGTAAGGCTCCAGGTCCCGGCGCACCGAGTCGACGCCGAGCCGATCACGCAACTTGGACACGTCGATATTCAGCGCCTTGGGGGTGGCAACCAACAGCGTATACAAGATGAACTGCCCCTGCTCGTCCAGACCGGCGTTCACCCAAAGGCTCGCGTGAGGGAACACGGACTGGAACGTACGCAGGATGATCTTGTACTCCGCGATGCTCAGATCGTGGCAAGGCACCCATTGGACGAAAACGCCGTCGCTGCTCAGGTGTTGGCGAACTTGCCGATAAAATTCCTGTGAGTAAAGAACCCAACTGTCGGGGGCCTTGGGGTGGGTTGAATCGGTGATAATCACCGGCCACCGACGATTCGCCGTCATAATATAGTTGCGTCCGTCATCGATCACCACATGGGTCTTGGGGTTCTGCATCAAATCGTTGTTCTCTTCAGCCAGCAGTCCCGCCGCCTCAACCACGCTGCTTTCCAGATCGACAATCGTGAGCGACTTCACATCCGGCAGGCATGTGGTCGCGCCGGAGGCGATGCCTCCCCCGAAGCAGATCATTAAAACATCCTCCGGGTTGGAATGAAGCATCGGTCCCAGGTCGCCGAGCATTTTGAAACAGAGTTGATGGGCATAAAGTGCAGGCACCTCCGCGTTCCCGTTGATGTATATCTGCTTGCGATCATTCGCTTGGTCGCGCGTCACGATGGCCGTCCCGGTGCGCCCTTCGCGGTAAAAAAGGATATCCGTGTGCTTATCCAGATGAAAGCCCGTAGCTAGGAACACACGCTGGCATAGATTGGCGGGGACGGCGGCCAGGAATAACAATATCACACTGGCACAAGCGACGGCCAGCCGGGCGAAAGTCCGGCGCTTTGATCGCATATCCCACCCCAGCAACGCAAGGGCCACCGAGCCAAAAAGCAAGGCGGCCAGCAATACGCTCCGCTGAATCCCGAACAGAGGCACCAGCACGAAAATTGGCAGCAGCGAACCCGATACGGTGCCGGCTGTATTAACCGCGAAAAGTAGTCCGACGCGCTGACCAAGCTTCTGCAACCGTCGCCCATATAAGTTGCACAACAGCGGAAAGGCGAAGCCCATCAACACGGTCGGAAAAAATACGGTCACCCAGGCCAGGCCGGGCAGCTCCAGGGGGCGCGGGGGACCGGAGGCAAAAATCAGGGCGCCGGTCACAAACGTGGCCGGCACGGATATAGCCAGCAATCCTTGCACAATGCAGAGCGTTTTGACTGGAAATCGGATTCGCCTCGCCAGCAGGCTATAGATCAATCCGCCGAGTCCCAATCCAAGCAGATAGATGCAAAGGATCATCGGGAAAACGTAAGCCGGTTCCCCGAGGACGAAGGCCAGATACCGGAACCAAAGTACTTCGCATGTAAGGCTGGCCAACCCATTCACGAAAGCAAAACCCAGCAGCAGCCAGCCGGGAGGATGAGCTTCCTGACTGGCCTCCAATCCCGTCGAGTCGGCCACATCCGCTTCATACGGAGTTGCCGGCGCTGCTTCGGCGTCGGGCGATAGTGGTTTAGACAATACAAACGCTGCCAGCCCGACGAGTATATTCACGCCGGCCGCCGCCAAGTTCGTTATCCCTAGCCCTAGCGTATCGAGCATCCAGAATCCCGCTGCCAGACAACCGAATGCCGCCCCCATTGTATTCCAACAATAGAGCGCGCCAATACGAGTGCTGATAAACCGATCCGAGTCTGTGACCGCCCGCGCCAGCAATGGCAGCGTGCTTCCCATTAAAAAACAGGGCGCGGCCAACGCGGCAAAGGATAACCCGAACCGGACCAGTGTGCTGAATAGCAGTGATTCTGGCGACAAGGCGGCCAAAGTGGGTGCCAGGCCCCTAAAGCAGTCCAACAACCGCGGCAGAGCCAGCGCGCAAGCCGCCAACGCCCACTGAATCACACCAAAAGCCGTCACGCGCCATGTAATCCGATCCGCGATTTTTCCGCCGATCCATCCGCCCAGGCCCAAGCCGGTCATGTATGCGCAAAGCACGATACTGACCGCATAGGAACTGTTGCCGAATACGGTAACGAACTGGCGGCTCCACAGCACTTCGAAAACCAGCGAGGTGGCGCCCGAAAAGAAAAAACAGGCGTACACTCCCCAATGCGCCCATGGCGCAGGGGCCGGTCCGACTTTGCCCCATTTTGTTCTGAATTCCTGCCCGATCATAATATTATATGCCTCCGCTTATATGCTTTTTTCACGGAATGGCTGCCCTGCTTCATAGAGCTTTAGCGCCCCGTCGAGCTGCTGCACCATGTCTTGCTGTCCAGCTTCCCGAGCCAATTCCATCGCCCGCCTGACGCTTGCCAAAGCTTCATTAAATTGCCCGGCCTCGGCATAGGCGGCGGCAAGCGTACTAAGAATGTTCGGATTTTCCCCGCCCGTCAGCCGATTCGCCCTCTCGGCCAGTTCCACGGCTCTGTTTCCATCGCGCAGGGATGCCTGTGAAGAGGTCGCCAGTAGCCAGGCCAGTATATTTTGGGCACCGACATTATCGGGCTTGATGTGCAGGACCTCCTGAAAATGATTGATTGCTTCGTCAACGCTTCCCTTTTGGAGAAAAGCGGCGCCGAGATTGTAGCGAACCTCCGCGAATTCCGGAACGATTTTCAGCGTCCTTTTGTAGCAGATGATGGCCTCGTCTATATTTCCTTGACGGAAAAGAACATTGCCAAGGTTGTAGTGAGCGTCGCACGATTCGGAATCCAGACGCACTGCGCGCCTCAGGTAATCCTCCCCGCCCGCCAGATCCCCCATATCCGAGCGCATGCCCCCGAGCATACTCAGCGCGTCGACATTCTCCGGGTCGATTTCCAACGCCCGTTCGTAGATCGACTTGATCGCCGGGAAAGCCCCTGGGCCGGAAGCTCGCAAGCCTGCAAAGAAAATTAGCGCCTGCGGATTGTCTTTATAAGTATCGACGAGGGCATCGATATACTGAGGTCCCCCCTCGTAGAGACGAAGCATATGCCGGTATCGAACATCCCCGGGAAACATCGCGTAGGCTTCTGCCATCCGTCCCGAAAGAACGAGGCGACCCGCCTTCGCCCGCGCCGTAAGCTCTTCGTGGAGCAGCCGGGCCGCCTCCTCCGGACCCGTTTCGGTCAGATAAGGCCAGATGTCTTCCATCGACTTCATAAAGAACTCATTCAGGCCTGCCTGACTGCGCCCGGAATAGCCCGTGCTGTAGTAACTATGAGGCAGGTCGTCGGTGTTGATCGGGCCATCGCCGACGCGCTGACGCAGCACATCGTCAGCACACAGAAACCCGTCCAAAAAGCCTGCCGGGGTATGCAGACCGTAAGGTTCCAAATCCAGGCGCACCAGCTCGGCATCGAGCCGGTGCCGCAGCCTGGCTACGTCGATGCTCAGGGTTTTAGGCGTCGACACCAGGAGCGAATATAGGATGAATTGCCCCTGCTCGTCCAAACCGGCGTTCACCCAGAGGCTGGTGTGGGGGAACACGGACTGGAAAGTCCGCAATATAATTTTGTATTCGGCTTCGCTCAAACCGTGCGTGGGCACCCATTGGACGAAGACGCCGTCATTGGTCAGCCGCTCGCGCACTTGGCGATAAAACTCCTGCGAATACAACACCCAGCTATCAGGCGCTTTGGGATGGGTCGAATCGGTGATGATCACCGGCCACCGGCGCGGCGTTGTCGCAACATAATTACGACCATCATCGATCACCAGATGGGTCTTGGGGTTCCGCAACAGCCCGTTGTTCTCCTCAGCCATCAGGCCCGCCGCGTCCGCTACGCTGCTTTCGAGGTCCACGACCGTAAGTGATCCTACGTCTGGCAGGCGCGTGGTGGCGCCGGAGGCGATGCCCCCACCCAGACAGATCATTAAAACATTCTCGGGATTGGGGTGAAGCATGGGCCCCAGGTCTCCCAACATTTTAAAACAGAGTTGATGGGCATAGAGCGCCGGCACTTCGGCGTTTCCGTTGATATAAACCGTCTTGCGCTGATTTAGCCGATCGCGCGTTACGATGGCTGTCCCTGTACGACCTTCTTTATAAAAAAGGATATCGGTATGCTTGGCCAGATAGAAACCAGTGGCCAAAAAAACACGTTGGCAGAGGTTGGCGGGCACTACGGTCAAAAACAGCACGACTACCCCGGCATACCCCGCCAAGGCAGGGACGGAGAACCGGCGGCTTGATTGTGCCTGCCACGCCAGTAATCCTGCGGCGATCCCGCCGAAAAGCAGAGAAGCCAGCAATAAGCTTCCCTGAATTCCAAACAGGGGCACCAGAACGAAAATCGGCAGTAACGAACCCAGGACTGTGCCGGCCGTATTAACCGCCAGAAGCAATCCTACCCGCCGGCCGAGCTGGGACATCCGCTGCCCATATAGATTGCACAAGAGCGGAAGGGCCATGCCCATCAGCACCGTGGGCAAAAACACCGTGACCCAGGCCATGCCCGTAAGTTCCAAAGGCCGCGGCGGACCGGCGGCAAAAGTCAATGCACCGATCGCAAACGTTACCAACACCGATACGGCCAGCGATATCTGTATAAACCAGAGCCCCCGGGCTGAAAACCTGATTCGCTTTGCCAACGAACTGTATATCAGTCCGCCTAGCCCCAGGCCAAGCAGGTAGATACACAAGATCATCGGGAACACGTAAGCCGCTCGCCTCTCGATCAAAAAAGCCAGGTAGCGAAACCACAATACCTCACAAACCAGACCCGCCAAGCCATTCACGAAGGCGATGCCCAATAGCAGCCAGCCGGGAGGTGGAGGCTCGTCGCTCTTCGTCGCTGGCGGAGCCGAACCGGAATAGGACATCGCCGTCGGCACTGATTCCGTCTGGGATGACAGTGGCTTGGCCAAGGCAAAGGCGCCCAGCCCAACTAATACGTTCATGCCGGCCGCGACGAAGTTGGTCATTCGCAGACCAAACGTGTCGAGCATCCAGAAACCCGCCGCCAGACAACCGAACGCCGCTCCCAGCGTATTCCAACAATAGAGTGCGCCAATTCGCGTACTGATCGACCGGTCCGAATCCGTTATCGCACGCACCAGCAGAGGTAGCGTGGTTCCCATTAGAAAACACGGCACCGCCAGTGCCGCGAAAGATAATCCAAACCGCATCAACGTACTGACGAGCAGAGACGCCGGCGACAAAGCCGCGAAGGTTGGCACGAGCGTCCTGAACCAGGCCAGCAACCACGGCAAAACCAACGCGCAAACTGCGAGCGTCAGTTGGACCAAGCCAAAAGCCGCCATCCGTCGGATAATCCTATCCGCAAGCCGTCCACCAATCCACCCTCCGAGCCCCAGGCCCGTCATATACGCGCAAAGCACAATGCTGACGGCGTAGGAACTATTGCCGAAAATCGTGACGAACTGGCGGCTCCAGAGCACTTCAAAAACCAGCGAGGTGGCGCCCGAAGAGAAAAAACAGGCATACACGCCCCAGAGCGCCCATACCGCAGGACTCGATCCGGCCTGGCCTCGCCATATCTTGGTTCTTGAGGCGATCATAGTTCGATTTCCCTCTTTGTGTGTTTTTTCATCATATGCAGTCACCCAAGCGATAACGGCCCCCCGTGGCAGAGATTCGGATTGCCAAAAGTTTCAATTTCGCTTCCCGCCGAACGCGTCAGGCTTAGCCAGAGCCGGTTGTGAGCAACCTGATCGAATTTCAGGCAACGCCCCATTTCGAATCCCCAGCCCCCCCCGATCAGAACGAACGGGATATTGTCCAACGAGTGCGAATTGCCTTTGCCCAGCTCGTTTGTCCAAACGACCAAGGTATTGTCCAACAGGCTTCCAGCGCCGCCCGGTTCCCGGGTTTCGGACAATTTTTGGCATAAATAAGCCACCTCTTCACAGAACCACGTGTTAATTTTGACCAGTTTTTCCTGTGACTCTGCATTTGAGTCTCCGTCATGCGAGAGCGCGTGATGCCCCTCGTTGATACCGAGCCAACGCATGCGCGCCTGGCCGACTGAATTTGTGTACTGCAGTGTCGCTACCCGCGCCATGTCGTTGGTAAATGCACTGACAAGAATATCGATTTGCATCCGGCTGATTCGCGGGATATGATCGTTGTCATTCATCACCCCGGGGTCCAAGGGCGGGACGAAGTGTCCCGCCCGCTCACTTTCAGAGTCTTGGAGATCACGCTCCATCTCGCGAACTAGCGTCAGATGATCGTCCAGTAACTTTCGATCTTCCTCGCTGAGATGGGCGGCGACTTTCCGAAAATCATCTCGCAAGTCGTCGAGGATACTCCCCAGTGTTTCTTTCTCACGGCCGCGGCCATAAAGTTTTTCAAATGCCTGATACGGATCGCTGGTCGGCGCGACTGGCTTATTAGGACCTGCATAGGACATGCGCGTCCAAGGGTCAGCTCGCTGAGGTACGGCCACGCCCAATTCGATCGAGCCAAAGCGGGTTCGCGTTTTGTCCGATGCCTGAAAATGATTTTTTAATTCTTGATCTATCGAAATTCCGCTCGCCCAGCCGGCAGCCGTGTCGAACATGCCTTGGATATTTCCCGGAAACAATTCACGTCCCGTAAGCAGACAGCCAATGCCCCGCATGTGATTGTCCCCATCGCCGGCGACCTTGTCCGAAATCCCGTTCAAAAGCAGGGTTTGTTTTTTAAAGGGGCTCAATGGGGCCAGAATGCGTTTGAATTTCATTGATTCTCCCGTTGTTTCGTCCGGCCAGAATTCGGAACCAACCACGCCATTTGGGGAAAATAAAATGATCAGCCGCTTGCGTGCGATCGGGGAGCTGACAAAGCCGAGACTTGGCAAGGCTGCGATAAACGGCAAAACACCGACCGAGACGCCCATATTACGGAGAAACTGCCGTCGAGTTAAGCTATTCATAAAAAAATGGGGACTTGGGTCCACAGAAACTCAATTGGGCGGATGCCGACGCGCCGGCATTTAATTTGCCCAGATGCCGGGATGCCGACACTTTTACAATGTCCACCAAAAGCGCCTGGATATCGAAGCCCGAATCCTCGAAGGAACGACATAATTTTTCCAACGTCTGCGCGCCGTACGCGAACGGAGTCTGCTTCACCGTTTCGTAAAACAGCTGTCGTACAAAAGCTTGGCGCGCCTCGACATTTTCGACTGCGAACGTCGCTATGTCACAGGGGCCGGTGAAATGGACCGTAATCCCCTCGTCCGTTTTGAAGTCGCTGGAGGTGTCGATAGGCTGATTATTTTCCTCGGTCCGATAACGTCCGACCGCATCATAGTTCCCTAAGGCGAAACCGAGCGGATTGATCGTAGAATGGCAGGACTGGCAGTCTGCCGACTGGGTAATTCGAGCGACTTTTTCCCGCATGGTCAGATGTGGATCAAATCCACGGTCTTCAAAAGTCATTGCTTTCGGCGGAGGTTTGAGACGTTGCCCCAGAATATTTCGGGCGAGAAATACCCCGCGATGAATGGGCGATTGATTTTTGTAATAGGACAACGCGGTAAGCAGGTAGGGATGCGTGATCACGCCGGCCCGTTTGGGGCCGGCAGGCACGACCCTCTGAAAATCAGGCGCTCCAGGCGCAGGAATTCCAAAAAAGGCCGCCAAAGTTTTATTCATATAAAGGTAATCGGCCTGAAGCAGCTGCCGGTAATCCGAACGTTCCTCCGAGACGACCTCGTTAATAAAAAGATCGAGCGACCGTCTCATATCGGCCAACACCTCGGCATTGAAATCAGGATACTGCTGAGCGTCCTTTACGATGTCTTGGATTTTTGGGATCTGTAACCAATTCCTCAGCGAATTTCGAAGCTTCGATTTCGCCCGCGGGTCCCTGAGCATGCGCCGAGCTTGCGTATCGATCTGTTCAACAGTGCGAAGCTCACCCGCCGCAGCGACACGTAGCAACTCGCCGTCCGGAAGAGAGTCCCAGATGTCAAGGGCGAGAACCGCCGCGACGCTGTAGTCGTCTTCCAAAGCGGCGTCGCTGATACCGGGATACAAAAACCGAGGCGATTTCAAAACCAGCAATACGACCCGCTTTAGCGCAGTGCCGATATCTTTCGCTTCGCTAAATTGCTTTTCAATAAACGTCTCTTTCTGTTCGGCCGTCAAAGGCCTCCGAAAAGCCCTCATCGCAAATTCCCCACAAAATCTCTTCACACTTTGGGAAGCATCAGGGTCAGAAAGATTCGTTTTAGCCAAGGTTTCCACTCTATCGGATATCCATCGAGCGATTTCGATAGCGGCCGCCGTGGTCGCCGCATCCCATTCTCTGGACACCGCAGTTCCGCGCTCAAAGCCGGAACTGGAATCATCAGGTGGGAAAGAGGTTGCCAGCACGGGCAGGTCATTCGCACGAGCAGAGGAAAGATTCTGCGACGGAATTGGCTCCCACGTTCCCTGCGGCGGTTTCCATTCCAGAACCAGCGAAGCCGACGGCTGGCCGAATTTAAAATAGTCGATCTGAATGGAATAAGGGCGCCCGCCGACCAAGCGGATGGCTGCCTCGTGCTCCCTCGGTTCCGAAGTCGAACTGACCCATGCATCGATTTGTGCCGCGGATTTGTCGTTCAGCCAGACACGGACTCCATTTTCAGTTCTCACGCGGAACCGATAGTCGCCGGTGTCTTCCGCAATTACGGAACCCGTCCAGCGGATTGAAAATACGCCGCCGGTGATTTCCGGGGCCGGGGCGCCGCTGCCGAAGTAAAATTCGACACGCGGGTCCACTCGCTCGAGCACCCGTTTGTTGCCAAGTATCTCGGGGGAATCGAAATATTGGGCGCGCAGCCCGTGCTCGCCTTGGAAAACCTGTTTGTCCGGAAGAAAATTTCCCACCAAATCAGCCACCGTATTCATGTACTGGCGGACAGTAAGATGCGACAGTTGAACTGCGATGGAATGGTCGCGAAGCTGCGCCGCTGGTGAATAAAACGCGTCGTAGACGTAACGAGCGACTTCGAGCGCCATCGGGCCTGAACAGGTGCCCGGCTTGTCTTCAGGCATTTCTCTCGAGATAAAGCGCGCCAGCGAGTCCAGAGAACGCTCTCCGCGTAGCGAGCCGTCATATTCGCCCGCCACGCCCTGTCCTTCAGCGCCATGGCATCTAGCGCACAAATCCTGGTAAATGGCGGCCCCGCTTTCGGCCGGTCCGATGTTTTCAAATGCGCGCGCGGCGTCGCCAGCCAACAAGGCGCCTATCAACAGAACCGATCGCAGCCCCAGCCGAAACAATCTTTCGAATCCAACGCTCATGAATAAAACATGCCAAAGAGTTAAAGCTTCAGTGGCGTTCACGACTCGTCAGGCAGCCGTTTACGAACTTGGAGACGCAGTTCGGGAGTAAAATTGGCCGGATTTTCCAGATACTCCATTCCGGCTTCTCTATCCTGTTCAATCCACCGCGACATGATTTCTACCAGGGTGTCGAGGCTTAGTTGTTGGTTGGAAATCGATTTCGCCCACTCGACCGCCACATCCAAGTGGCTTCCCCTCAAAACCATAATAGCAATATCGTGCGCAGCTTCGTCAAAGTCCGGGTGAGGTGCAAAATGCCTCAACCAGTCGCGCGACGCCAACACATCGCTCATCGCCCAAGGCATCAGCGTCTGTGTCAACATTGCCTGACGAATCTTTCCCTCCGGCAGCCTAACAGCCAGATCCCGAGCGGACGATGAATTGACTGCAACCAAGGACTGGCCGAGCGCCAGCAACGTTTGCTCATGCGCTTCAGGACCGCCGGATAGCGTCTGCGCCCAGGCCAGAGCCGCATCCGGCTGATAGCGCGCCCAGTCGGTCACTACAAAAGCTGCCAAGGAATCTTTGTCGGGAAGAACGCCGTCCGGGAGCCGAATGCTCGGCAGATCACTGTCCGCGATCATGCGCAACGCACCTTTGAAGTCTCCAAAGAATACTGCCCCTTGCAAAGCGCTCTGCAGTGCAACGGATTGGGCACCCGATTGCTCTCGAGCCATCGTGATTGCGCAACGCCACGCATCCCCAGGTGCAACCTTGCCCATTTCCTTCAGAACCGTCTCGATCTGGTCGACGCCCGGGGCCTCCATGGCAGCCAGCCATTTCCAGGCTGCGGCGGGATTTTTTTTCGCCCACACGGAAATAATAGCTCGGTTAGCTGTTTCTTTATGCTGCTCCGACTTCAGGTATTTCGCCGCATAATCAAGCGCTGCTTCCGGGCGGTCGGCCGCCCACGAAATGAGCAACGCCAACAGTTCCTCAAAGCGTGCTTCGCTGGACAGGTGATCCGCCATCTCCGGCCGCGGCAGCGATACGCTCGTGCTGCCGGCCTGTACATGAGAACTCGTTGGGCCAGCGGCGTCGGGGCCCGACCGGACTAAATATCCCATGGAGACCCCTGGAATAAGGGGCAACAACAGGAAACCGCCTAAGTGTGAATGGAGCACTGCCATATTCAATTTCCCGTTTGATTTCCTTCATGGAAGGGCTGGCCGTCCTCGTAGAGTGTTAACTCGGCCTCCAGTTGTTTTAATAAGACGGGTTGCTGCGCCGTCCGCGCCAATTCGATCGCGTTCTTGGCACTCGTCAGTGCATCGCCGAATCGCCCGGCTTCAGCGTAGGCGGCAGCGAGTGTTTCGAGAATATTCGGGTCTTTCCCGCCGGTAAGCTGATTTGCCCGCTGGGCCAATTTGATGGCCCGTTCCCCTTCACGTAGGGAGGCTTGCGCAGAGGTGGCCAAGAGCCACGCCAGGTTATTTTGGGCTCCCGCGTCGTCCGGTTTGAGCACCAGAACCTTCTCCAGATGACCTATGGCTTCATGATATCTTCCCTTCTGGAGCAGGACATTGCCGAGATTGTTGTGCGCCTCCGCCATCTCAGGACGGAGTTGCAACGCTTTTTCGTAGTGGGCGATGGCTTCGTCTAACCTGCCCCCATGCGCCAAGGCGTTGCCGAAATTGTTATAAACATCGGCGAATTCCGGTTTAAGTTCCAGCGCTCTTTTATACTGGGTGATTGCCTCCTCCACGTTTCCCTGTTGCAGCAAGGCGTTGCCCAGGTTGTACACGGCGTCCGTGAATTCGGGCCTCATTTGCAATATCTTCTGATAGTGGCCGATTGCTTCATCTATCTTGCCCATTACCAGTAATACGTTCCCCAAACTATACCTAGCCTCTACCGATTCGGGCTTTAGTTGCAGCGCCGCCTGAAAGTGGAGGAGGGCCTCATCCGCTCCGTTTTTCTGAAATAAGGCGCTGCCTAGGTTATAATGTGCTTCCATATCGTCGGACTTGATCTGCAGGGCCTTCCGGAACAGGGCAATGGCTTCATCCACGCCGCCTTTTTTTAGGAGGAGGCTGCCGAGATTGCTATAAGCAGCCGAATAATCTGGTTTGAGATCGATCGCCTTTCTGAACCGGGCGATCGCTTCATCCACCTCCCCCTTTTGCACCAGAGCGTTGCCGAGATTGAAATGGAACTCCGGGTCGTCCGGCACAATTGCCGAAGCCTTTCTGAGATGGACTATCGCTTCGTCCATTTTGCCCTTTTCGATCAACATCATGCCGTAACCAGTTTCGGCGGTGGCGTTATCCGAAGTGCAGGCCAGCGCGTGACTCCAGAGCGATTCGCTGTCCCGCCAGTAAGCTGTCTGAGAGCGTGCGCCAATGATCAGCCCTCCTAGTATGACCGCCGAGGCACCCCCTAATAAAAAGCGACGCCCACGCCAGCTGGCCGACTGTTCCGCCACCAGCCAGGTCAGCAGCCAATATACCCCGATCTGCGGAAGGTAGGTGTAGCGATCGGCATGGGAGTAATAAGAAATTTGCACGACCCCAATTACAGGAATCATCATTCCCAAATACCAAAGCCAGCCGGTGACCAGATAGGGCCGCGACTTGCGCGCTACCCATACCGACCAAGATATGATGAGCAATACACCCAGCGCGCCTGCCACCTGCCAAAATGGAAAATGAGAAGTAGGATTTGGATAAATGCACGCCAGCCCCGAAGGCCAGATCATCTGCCAAAGGTAGGTGACATAGGAAATTAAGGCGTTTTCCAACCGTAGGAGAAGAGACAGCCTGTAGCCGGCAGGGATTTTCTCTGGAACCATCGCGGTTTCCACGCAGGACAAGATGGTCAGCAAAAACAGCGGAATCTTCTCGATCACCAGCCGCAGCACGACCTTCGCGGTCCAAGTCGAAATCCGATTCAGCGGCCAGTAGTCCAATAACAAGAGAACGCAGGGCAGCGTCACCAGCATGTTTTTCGACAGCAGCCCCAAGGCAAAGCACAGGACCACCGCGCCATAACGGAACAGAGAAGTCGGACGGCGTACATAATAGACGTAGGCCCCTAGCGTCAGCATGAAAAAAAACGCGCTCAAAACGTCTTTGCGTTCTGCCACCCAAGCCACCGACTCCACCCGCAGGGGATGAATGGCAAACACCGCCGCCACCGTCGCACTGCGCCATAAGAACCCCGTCATTTGCCACAACACCAAAAAGAGCAGGACCGCCGCCGCCCCGTGCAATATGAGATTGGTGCCATGGTGAGCGCCGGCCTGCAATCCAAGCAGCTGGCAATCCAGCATATGAGAGAGCCAAGTCAGTGGATGCCAATGGCCTATCTCCCCATAGGTCAGTGCCCAGCGGAACCCCTCCCAAGTCAGACCCTTTTGGACTACGGCATTCTCGTAGACGTAGGAATTGTCGTCAAAGGCGACAAAACCATGATGCAGCGTCTGGCCAAAAACGAGCCATATAATCGTGGCCAGAAAGATGCAAACACCAGAAGCCAGCCAGCGCTCACTCAAAATTTTCGGCGGTCTTGCGACTTCCAATGATGGGATGCCATCCGATCCTGAGTCTGTGTCGGCCAGCGAATCGTACGTTGTCCGCTCCAAGATCGTTTCCCTGTTCAATTTTTCGCTCACGGCGTTCCTCGTTTGTTAAATGGAGCCACTCTCCTGGCTATTCACGTGGCGGTACAGGAAGAACGCTGCGGCCCCCAGCAGGAGGTCACGGCCCAGCGATGCCCAGGTTTTCCAAACGGAGGGAGTCCCGTCCCCGAAACACCCGCAGTCTATCTCGAGCCCTCGGATCAGCGCCTGCCCCAAGGCCAAGGCAAAAATGCAAGCCAACATTAAAGTGCCGAGGACCGCGACGCGAAGCGGCCTAGCCATTATCAACATCGCTCCGACCATTATCTCGAAGGGGGGCAGGCCCAGCGCCAACATGTTGATCAACACTTTCGGTAGTATCCGAAAACTCGCTATACTATCGGCAAAGGCTCGCGCATCCAGTATCTTGAGAATGCCAGCATACAGAAACATGCCCCCGAGCATCAGCCGCACGCACACTATAAACCAGGGATGGCGACGCATTTTCATGAGGTCGTTTCCTGCGAAAAGTCTTCCGGCACATTCGTGTCCGTTCCCTCACGCCCGGCCTTGACCCACTCCTGCCAGCCTCCGTGAAAAATCACCACATCCGTATACCCCAGGTGGGCCAAAGCTTCACTCACCACGGTACTGGCCTCGCAGGAGCGGGAAGAACAATATACCACCAAGGGCTGGCCCTTGTCCGTTTCCAGCCGAGACTTCAGATTCGCATAATTCTTTTCGAATTCGTTCTCCGGAAGCGAAAGTGCGCCGGGCACATGGGCCCGTTTATACTCTTTTTCGGCGCGGGCGTCCAACACTAACCCCCGTTTGTTTTTTACCCGTTCAAGAAAATCATCAAGCGACACGCTGGCGAAGCTCCCCTTGGTCGTCTCCATTAGCGATGGTTCTGTTTGGGATGGTTCCGCCTTGAGACGCGTCACCGCGGCCGCCATCCGCTCTTCCCGAGATTGATAGCAGAAGGGCAGCGGTTTTTCCCGCAGATGGTTCGCCACCAGTCCAATGCCCAGAGAGCTTATTGCGATAATGCCCAGTTTACCGGTATCACAGGCCATGCTGTTTTTCATGGGATATTTAGGCGCTCACTTCTGAATCAGTCTTTTAGTGTTGCTGCGGTAGCAGGATCTCATTGCATCAACACGAGCCGGCTAGTTACCATCAAAGGCCCGATTCTGGACACGATTCAGTTCTTCCAAGGCGCGGTCACGCAGCGGCCCTGGCGGAAAACTGCTCGCCCATGCCTGTGCCACATCGGGTTCACGAAAGGCCAAGCCGGAAAGAATCAAAAGGATCGCTTTATTCCGGTTTTCACCGGATGCGATTTGATCCATAACAAGCTGCGCGGCCTTGACCGGACTACTATCGACCATCGCGAGAGCGATATTCTCGATCAGGCTGTCGCGTTGCTCACCGACAGGCTGTGCGATGACCCAACTGCTGGCCGCAGGGAAGTCCATCTCCGCCCATCTACTAGTCAGGCCTTCCAGCAAACCTCTGGCGCTGGCATCGAGCTTATAATCGAGCGCCAGGCGAATAGCCTCCTGAGGATCGCTTAGAGACACCTGCGTACAGGTCATGGACATGGCTATTTCTCGTTCGTGTGGGCTGGCAAACTGCGCATCCCTGGCCCAACTCAAAGCCGCCGCCGCGTCCTGCACCGCCCAAGTCTCCATCACTCGGATGATTGCTCCCTTGCGCAGATCCTCATCCGCGAGCGTCCGGGCAAATTCCGCCGCCGCCGTCGCATCATGCACCACCCATCTCTGGAAAAGTGTGTCGAGCATTCGATGACGTCTCATCGGGTCGCCTAACTCCATGATCTCGTTGAATTGTTCCGTGAACTGTCTTTCGCTCCGATTCGACGGAAGCACGGCGGGGAAGGCAGTCGTCGCCGAAAACGGCTCCGCTCCAGCGCCAGGCGCGATCTGTTCCGTCATGCCCACTCGCGAATCCGAATTCGCCGAAACCGGCGGCACGAAGTCATGCGAAAAACGAAAGCGGGATGCCAACACTACGACTACAGCCACCGCCATTATTCCCAAGGTTATTATTTTAAGATTCATATATTTTACTACACGTGATGGCACCCGCTCTTATAAAGCGCCCTCCAGCGACCTATCCGCCATCCTCGTGAAATGGCAGCCCCGCCTCATAAAATTTCAACTCGCCGTTGATCTGCTCCACCAAGACCGGATTTTGCTGTTTCTCTGCCTGAGCCAGTCTCAGCGCCTTTCGAGCATTCAATTGAGCGTCGCTGAATCTTCCCGCCTCGGCGTAGGCGGCAGCCAGCGTCTGGAGAATGACAGGGTCCTCTCCGCCGGTCAATTGGTTCACCCGCTCGGCCAGTTCCACCGCTTTAGCTCCGTTACGGAGGGCTGCCGATCGGGATGTGGCCTGCACCCAAGCGAGGCTATTTTGGGCTTCCACGTAATCCGGCCTGATTTCCAAGGCTCTTTCATAATGAAGGATCGCCTCGTTCTCTCTTCCATTGAGGAAAAAAGCCAATCCAAGCTGGTAGTGAACATCGGCATCAACCGGTTCAATTTCCAACGATTTTTTATATTCCGCGATCGCCTCATCCAGCCGTCCTTTTTGAAAAAGAGCGCCCCCCAGATTATTATGGGCCCTGGCGTTATCGGGATATATGGCCAGCGACTCTTTATAGTGAGTAATTGCCTCATCGATCCGACCTTTTCGGACCAAGGCAAGCCCGACGTTATTATGAGCATATGCGTTGTCGGAATCCGCTTCGAGAACTTTCTCATAGTGCCGGATTGCATCATCTACCCGCCCCTTTTGAAAGAGGGCGACGCCAAGTATATTATGAGCTTGGGCAAAATTGGGACTGCCCTCCAGGGCTTCCTTAAAACAAGCGATAGCCGCATCCAACTCCCCTTTTTGCATATGGATCAAACCAAGATTGCAACGGGCCGCTCTCTCGTCTGGATCGATTTTCAACGACCGCCGGAAATAAGCCGCCGCCTCCTCAAATTTCCCCTCCTTAAGGAAAACCGAGCCGAGATTGCAATAGGCGACGGCGTTATTTTCCGTCACCGCCAGGGTATGGGTCCAAAGCGATTCGCTATTCCGCCAGTAAGACGTTTGATGGAAAGCACACCAACTCAGACCAGCTATCGCCGCGAGAGCCATGCCGCCCGCGATCCAGCGGTGATGATTCCGGCCGAGGATCCATTCGCCCGCACCCCAGATCAATACGACATATAGGCCGATTTGCGGCAAATAGGTATAACGATCCGCCAAGGCCTGACCGCCAACTTGCACGACGCCGATCATCGGCACCAACATCCCCAAATACCACAACCATCCAATCAAGCAGTAGGGGCGCCGACCGCGGCCAAAAAAAATCCAGAGGCCGGCCGAAAGGACAGCGAGCGCCAGAACTGCCCCAATAGTCTTCAAAATCGGGGCACCATCAAGAGGATGAGGATAAAATATCGCCAGATTTATCGGGCAAATCATCTTCCAGATATAAGAGACGTACGAAATAGCCGCATTCTCCAAGCGCGCTGGGAGCGGGAACTTTCCCACGGATTTTAAAATCGGCCCCTGAGTAACCAAAGTCATGACGCACGACGCAACGGAAAGCCCAAACAAGGGAACCTTTTCGAGAACGAGTTTCCGCAGGGTGATAAGAGATCGCAGCCCACCGACGGGGAGGGCAACGCGTTGCAATGGCCAGTAATCCAGAAGCAACAGCACGAAAGGCAGTGTCACCAAGGTTGCCTTGGACATCAATCCCAGCGCGAAGAATGCCAGCGCCAGCCAGTAATAAAACGTCCAAAGTCGGGGGCCATGGTTGAAGACCGACTCCGTTCCCGCTCCGAGATCAATCCGTGACGATTCCCGGACATGCCGTGCATACGCCCAGAGTGTCAGCATAAAGAACACTCCGCTGAGTACATCTTTGCGTTCCGTCACCCAGGCGACAGACTCCACCCGCAGTGGATGGACGGCAAACAATGCGGCCACCATGGCGCTTCGCCACAACGCACCGGTCATTTTCCGAAGCACCAAGAACAATAGCATCGCTGCCGCCATGTGCAGCAGAACATTCGTCACATGGTGCCCGCCCGCATTAAGCCCGTAAAACTGACAGTCCAGCATATTGGACAATACGGTCAGCGGAAGCCGCTGCTCACTGACATTGTGGGTAAACGCCCATTCGATCCCGCGGAGCGTCAGGCCCTGCGCTATTTGATAATTTTCATATACATACTCGTCATCGTCGAAATTAATGAAATCGTGTTTCCGTGTCTGGCCAAAGACCGACCAGATAAGCACTGCCAGGAGGATACAAATTCCCGGGACCATCCAACGGTCACGCCAACAGGCCGGCCGGCCCTCGGAAACGGATGCGCGGTCCGTGACCTGCGGTATCTTTCCGCCTTGCGACGACAAGCGAGCATCTTCGCACATAGCTGCTCCTTCCGCTGGGAGGGACTTTGCGTTCATTTTTCCTCCTCGTGGAATGGGTGCCCCGTCTCGTAGAGCTTTATCTGAATGTCGAGATGTCGCGCCAAACCGGATTGCCCCGCGTCTCTGGCCAAGTCCGCCGCCTTTTTGGCGTTTGCCAGGGCCTCGCCGAATTGTCCGGCTTCAGCGCAAGCGGCGGCCAGCGTGCCGAGAATGATCGGGTTTTCTCCGCCCGTGAGCTGATTGGCTCGATGGGCCAGCTCTACTGCCCGACTCCCATCGCGTAGCGATGCCCGGGGCCATGTAGCCAGCACAAAGGCCAGATTGTTTTGGGCCTGAATATAGTCAGGCCGCAGCTCCAAGGCGTGTTGGTAATGCGCGACGGCCTTATCTCCGTCACCACCTTGGGAAAAAACGTCACCCAGGTTGAAGTGCGGATCGGCGTAGTCTGGCCTCAGGACCAGAGCTTTTTCATAATGCCGAATAGCCTCGTCCGTGCGCCCTTTCAGGCCGAGCGCGAATCCGAGATTATTATGAAGAGAGGCGTCGTCGTCGGGTCCAATCGCCAGAGCTTTTTGATAATGGGCTATGGCTTCATCGACCTGCCCCTTTTGGAAATAAACGAAACCGAGGTATTGATGGATTCCCGCCTGATCGGGTTCGAGGGCCAATGCCCTCTGGTAGTGGAGAATGGCCTGGTCCACCGCTCCTTCCTGAAAGAGCGCGGTCCCCAGGTTGGCGTGGACGCGAGCGTTGCCAGGATTGATTTCCAACGATTTTCGGTAATTAAAAATTTCTTCTTCCCTCCTCCCGCTCCGGCCAAAAGCCCGGCCAAGATTGTTGTAGGCATCGGCGCTACCAGGGTCGATCGCCAGGGCCTTCTGATAATGGACAATTGCCTCTTCCACCTGACCTTTTTGAAACAGCGCCACCCCTAGGTCATTATGGACCTCGGCGAAATTGTGCATCTCGGCGTAGTTGGGCTTGATGGCCAAGGCTCTTTCGAAACAGGCGATGGCCTCGTCCAATTCCCCTTTTTGCAAATGAACCAGCCCGATATTAGAATGGGCTATGGCACAGTCAGGTTTAATCTTTAAGGCCTGCTGAAAACAAGCGATGGACTTGTCCCACTGTCCTTGGCGTAGAAAAACCGCGCCAAGATCGGAGTGGGCGTCCGGGTTGTCGGGCGTGATTTCCAATACCTTCTGACGATAGACGAGCGCTTCGTCCAACCGGCCATCTTTGAGCAGAACCGCCGCAAAATTGGCACAGGCGACCGGGTTGTTTTTTGTCACAGCCAGAGTATGCGCCCAGAGCGTCTGGCTGTTTTTCCAATACGCGGTTTGGCGGTAGGCACACAGGCTCAGGCCAATGAGCGCCATCAGCGCCACACCGGTCAATATCCAGCGGCGACGGCTCCAGCCAGCGGAGCATTCGGCTATTACCCACGTCAGCGCGATGTATAGTCCGATCTGAGGAAGATAAGTATAACGATCGGCATGGGCGTAATAGGATATTTGGACGATCCCGATCACGGGAATAGTCATGCCCAGATACCAGAGCCAACCAACCGCCAGGTAGGGACGTGTACCGCGTCGAGCCCAAACCGCACCCGAGACGCCCAATAACAGAACCAGCGCTCCCGACACTTGCCAGAGCGGCAGCGAGTCTGTCGGATTGGGATACAGGGACGCCAGCTTCGCCGGGAAAAACATCTGTCCAAGATAGGTGACATAGGAGACCGCGGCGTTTTCCAGCCGTATCGCCAGGGGAAGTCTATAAACAGCGGGCACCTTTTCCGGCGCCAAGAAGGTCGCCGCACACGACAGTGCGGACAGTAGGAATAGCGGAATTTTCTCGACCACCAGCTGGATTCCGACCTGAGGCGTAAAGCGGGCGGTGCGATTCAGCGGCCAGTAGTCCAGCAAGAGCAGAACAAAAGGCAGCGTCACTAGCATATTTTTAGAAAGCAGCCCCAAGGCAAACAGGAGAATCAGCGAGCCATAGCGAATCTTCGAACCGGGATGGCGGACGTAGCGGACGTAGGCGCCAATCGTCAGCATGAAAAAAAATGCCGCCATCACGTCCTTGCGCTCGGCTACCCAAGCCACCGATTCCGCCCGCAAGGGATGAATGGCAAACACCGCCGCCACCACCGCGCTGCGCCAGAGGAAACCGGTCATTTGACGCAATACAAGAAATAGCAGGACCGCCGCCGCCGCGTGGAACATAACGTTGACGAGGTGATGCCCGCCCGCCTGCAGGTCATAAAACTGGCAATCCAGCATATGAGAAAGCCATGTCAGCGGATGCCAGTGGCCGATTTCGCCATAGGTCAAAGCCCAACGGAAACCCTCCCAAGTCAGCCCCCTCTGAACGATCGGATTCTCATATATATATAGCTGATCGTCGTAATTGATAAACTCGTGGCTCCAAGTCTGTCCGAAAACCACCCAGGTGATCGTCGCCAGCAACAAGCAGACTCCGCGCGCCTTCCAGCGCTCGGTCAAAGCGCACGCACGCGGCTGCGAGGCGATTGCATCCTCGGATAATTTCTGTTCATTAAAGTCCACAGAGGTTTCCTAAATCTAGGGAAAGGGAATCACGAACCGGCTTTGTAGAAGCCGCGGCATGGAACGTCGATCGGCTCCTTGCCTTTGATCTTAACGTGCAAGATATCGGAAAATACCCGCCCCGGGCCCGTTTTCGGCGGCGGCACGACCTGAATATCGAAGTCGAGTCCGTATCCGTTCGATTTTTGGCTTACCATGCTGGCTATATTCTTGTCCGAAGTCACCGTCTCGATTTCCACCGGCAAACGATATTTACACACCAGTTGCAGAGTCTGTTTTTGAACCTCACCGGCGACCGCATTCCTGAAAACGAGCACACCCGGCGTCACCTCGAACTCCTTCGAGCTGTTATACTCGACCTGCAGGCTCTTGCACGAAGGATGGTTAACCGTAAAAACCAGATAGCCATCGGGATATTTATTCAACAATCCCAAGTTGACCTTAGGATAAAGGGTGTGTGTATCAGCCTGCTTTTTCGGGTCGAAATCGATCGTAAATAAGTCGCCCACAGAAGAGAAGCCAGTTATAGCGAAAGGCTTGTGGTCGGCACTGGCCAGGGTTATCGCCGTGTCAAGAACCACCATCCCATCGGCGCCGGCATTCTTTGCCTCCGTACTATTGATCGAAGAAAAGATCAATACCTTCGGCGTAATCCTGACCGCCGCCGGAACCTCGGCTCGTATAGCAAGCTCCGCTTCGGGGCGGCTGGAATCGTTGGAAGAGACGAAAATACCCTGGGCAATCGTCCCCGTATGATTGTAAGCGTGAAGGCGGACCCTGATCTCACCCGACTCGCCGGGGGCATAATCCTTCTTCTCCCCGACATCCGGTGTCGTGCAAGTGCAAGTGGCGGTAACCTCGGCAATGTGCAATGTACCGGTACCGGTATTTTTAAATGTGAAAGTGCAGTAGCTAACGCTGTCCGGGGCGACATCGCCAAAATCATGAAGCAGTCGCTCGAACTCAATATGCGGAGAAGAGGCTGCCGCTCCTTCCGTTTTTTTCGTTGAGGGCTCCGGCGCTTCCGTTTCGGCCGCTTTTACCGCGGCCAAAACCCACGAAAGTATAACGAATACCAGCAGTTGATAAGCACGCGGATTCATAGCAGTTTTGTATTATGCTTCCATGAGGCTATCCAGCCCGGGGTTTCGTTCCTGCTTACGGAGTCCATTGCAAGAGATACAATGTGTCTCCCCGGACGGCCAACCCTTCAAAACCGTTTCCATCGGTGGGCAAAAATGCATTAGACGGCATCGTCTTATAAGGTTCGGTCCCGGTCTGGCCATCAACCATGAACGAGAATTTTTCATCCGTTGTCATGGGTGCGTACGCCAGGTGTTTACTATCTTTGCTAAAGGTAAGATTTCCCGGAATCAGTTTATATCCAGGGCCAGCCTGCCCATCGAGAACCACGTGCCACAAGGCACCCTTCTGCACCTTGTAGGCCAGATGTTTGCCGTCAGGGCTAAAGACAGGGTTTCCCTCAACGTCGTTGTATTCCTCGTCCGGAGCACCGTCTACCACGACCATCTTTTTGTCCCCGATTCGGGCAGTGTAGGCCATTCGCCTGCTATCAGAACTGAAGACCATAGAGCCTTGAATAATTTCCTCATATATTCCGCCATCAGGCGCCTCGTCCACCACAGCCTGCCATTTGCCGTCCTTTTTAATCCCGTAGGCCAAGCGGCTGCCGTCCGGGCTGAAAACAGGGAAGCCGCCCAGTAGCTCGTCGAAGTCCACACCGGGCTGGTTATCAACAACGACCCTCCACCTGCCACCCATTTGAGCCTTATACGCCAGATGCTTTCCGTCCGGGCTGAACGTGAGATTGTCAACCTGATCATATTCCGGCCCGAGCTGACCATCAACGACGACGAGTTTTTTCTCGCCGTTGTAGCCGTTTTCCGCGCCATAAGCCAACCGCCTGCTATCCGGGCTGAAAAGCAGGGACATTTCCGGAACGTTGGCGAACTGCGGACCGGGCTGTCCGTCTAAAATAACCGTATCCGGGGAGCCGAGATTCCTCGCCGTGTAGGCCATGTGCTTGCCGTCCGGACTAAAAAACGGGATGCCACGGCCTATTTTGTCGTAGGCCGGCCCTTCCTCGCCGTCCACCACCACCACCGCTTTGTCGCCCTTTCTCGCGACGTAAACCACGTGTTCGCCGTCCGGGCTGAATACCGGCGACAAATACGAAATGCTCACGTAGGAACGGGCGCTCTCCTTGCCGTCCACCACGATCGCCCATTTGTCACCGCCATCCTTCAGTTTTCCAACCACGGCCGCATAGGCGGTATGTTTGCCGTCCGGACTAAAAACTATTCCGCCTATCTTGCCATATTTGGGGCCAGGCTGACCGTCAACGACGGCCCAATACGTTTTCTTTTTTTGCATCACATAAGCAATTCCGGTGCCGTCGGGTCTAAAGGTGAGCGGCATCACTCCAACCCATCCCAACGGCATCACGCCGTCTTGTTCCGGCCCCGGTTTGCCGTCGAAATAGACCCGCTGCTTGTCTTTACCGGCGGTATAGGCTACATGACGCCCATCCGGAGTGGTTATGAATACAACCGGGTCGGGTACCGGTCCAAGTTCCACTTCGGAAAAGGAATTTACCTTATTGATATTGCTCTCGGCAGCGCGGGACATCGTCACTGCCGCGGCTGCGACAAGCATGGCAGAAATTGCCGTGTGTAGATAGCTACCCAGGGAGGAGATAGAGGATCTGTTCATTTTTTCATTCCACCAGTTCCCTGCGAGACGGGCACGGGGAATTGGAACTGCCCGCAGGCCGTGGCCTGCGGGCAGTTTTGGGATTTAACTACATCGATCACCACAGGATGTAATCGTGGTGAATTAATATTAGGTGTGGTGGATGGTGCCGCTGCTCATAGCCAGATTATAGCAGCACCCATAATTCGTTACCTTCTCCCAGTTGGTAATGGTGGTAGTGCCGCTGTTAAGCCGGTAAACACGCTCCTGGGGGAACCCGCTTCCGCCGACGTTTCCTGCGGTGCAGGTGCCGAGGTTTGAGGTGCCCGAGTTGCTTACGATGGCAACGCTGCCCGTGATAGCGTAGTTATTGAGGGCACCGCTGCACATCCAATACTCCGTTTCGAACCGAATGACGAAATTGGACGAGCATGGATTGCACTTCAGGGTCACGGCATTGCCCCGGTGCATCAGAAGCCATTGGCCAGTGATATAACCAGGTTGCCAAGCCGTACAGCCGCTGCAGGAAACCAGTTGCGTGGTGCCGGCGTTGGCGACTGTGCCGATAGCGAGCATGCTCGCGCATGCGATTAGTGTTGCGATTAGTTTTTTCATTATTTCTGGGGTTTCGTTGATCTAGCTAAATCGCCCAAATCCGGGGAAAAGACTCCCGCGTGCATTGTGGGGCGACGGAGAAGGTTTTTCCGCCTATCGCCACTTGAGGCAAATCCCCCCTGGTTTTAACGCTACAACGACACACGGCCGTCACGTTCCAGCCAGGCTTTTAATTCCCTTATATACAATGACTAAGCAACAAGCACCTCCCAGGCGGCACCGGCGAACCTTAGGTCCGTTCGGATCAAGTCCCAATGCCGCGACCTCCACGAATGCTTGAGCGATTATGAACCGGCGAACGCGCCAAACGCCCGGGCGCCGCTTGCGGAGGCAGCCTGTCTTTTGGGGGCAGTCGGGTTTAAGGCGCTGTCTTCGAAATAGACCGGTGCTCCGTGGTCGGGAAACCAGGCTCGGCC
>CBINGR010000014.1:0-97623 GCA_966250295.1 uncultured Akkermansia sp.
CTCCTTCTCCGGCCCCGTTTCCCTTACCCTCCTTCCTTTGCCTTAACGGCATTGCAGCTAAGCCCGCCCACCACGGGGGCAGTCTCGGCCGGCGGGACACACACCCTGGCGATCAAATCCAACGGCACCCTCTGGGCCTGGGGGGGGAACGGCTCGGGACAGCTCGGCGTCGGGAGCTTCGCCCCGCAATACACCCCGACGCAGGTGACGGCGCTTAGCTCGGTCGTCGACGCGTCGGCCTCAGTGGCCCATAGTGCGGCGGTCAAGCCCGACGGAACAGTCTGGACATGGGGGACCAATACCTACGGCCAGCTCGGCATCGGGAGCCTCGTCTCCAAGAACCTCCCCACTCAAGTCACGGGGCTATCAAACGCCGTGCGCGTGGCCACCGGCGACTCGAGCACTTTCGCGGTGAAGGCGGACGGGACGCTCTGGGCCTGGGGTCTGAACACGTCAGGGCAGTTGGGGAACGGCACCCTCGTCTCCTCCTCGACGCCTGTTCAAGTCTCCGGCCTCAGTGGCGTGTTTTACGTCGCCGCCAGCAAGACGCACACCGTCGCCGTCAAGTCCGACGGGACCGTCTGGGCGTGGGGGGCTAACGCCTACGGACAGCTCGGCGACGGCACGACGACCACCCGCAGCACGCCGGTGCAGGTTGGGGCGCTGACCGGCGTGTCATCCGTGGCTGCTGGGCAGTACCATACCCTGGCCCTGAAGTCCGACGGCACCGTCTGGGCCTGGGGGCAGAACCAATTGGGGCAATTGGGCGACGGCTCACTTTCCAACCGCCTCTCCCCCGTCCAGATTGCCAGCCTGACGGGCGTCGTGTCGGTCGGGGCGAGCGCCTCGCGGAGCGCGGCCTTGAAATCGGACGGCAGCGCGTGGGCCTGGGGATCCAACTCCAACGGCGAGCTAGGGGACGGCACGGTCACGTCCCGGAGTAGCCCCGTCGCGGTTCAGGGTGTTTCCGCTGCCCTTCGGGTTTCGCTGGCCGGCGGCCACGGTGTCATCCTGAGGTCGGACGGCAGCGTCTACTGCTGGGGCAACCCGGGCTCTGGACGGCTCGGCGACGGCTCGTCGCAGTTCCGAGACGCCCCCGTGCAGGTGAACGGCCTCGACGGCATCGTCAACGTCTCGGCCGGCTACTCGCACACCCTGGCGCTCAGAAACGACGGCACCGTCTGGGCCTGGGGCACCAACCTTTCCGGGGAGCTCGGCAACGGCACGACCACGCCCAGCGCGGTCCCGACGAAGATCACCAGCCTCTCGGGCATCGTCGCCGTCGCCGCCGGAGACTCCTTCAGCCTGGCCGCGAAGTCCGACGGCACGGTCTGGGCGTGGGGCGACAACTCCTCCGGGGCGCTGGGCGACAACAGCACGACCAACCGCCTCTCCCCCGTCCAGGTCTCCGGCCTGAGCGGCGTGACCGGCGTCGCGGCCGGATTCGACCACTCCATCGCGCGGAAGTCCGACGGGACGGCGTGGGCCTGGGGCTCGAACGCCTACGGGCAAATCGGCGACGGGACCACGGACGACCGCCTTGTTCCGACGAAGGCGAGCGGGCTGACCGGCGCCACCCAGGTGGCTGCCGGCTACGGCTACAGCGTGGCGCTCAAGTCCGACGGCACGCTGCGCGCGTGGGGCTTCAACGGCTTCGGCCAGCTGGGGAACAACACCACCGACGACAAGCTGGTGCCGACGACCGTCGCGGGGCTGAGCGGCATCACGGCCGTCTCCGCCGGCGACAGCTGCGCGACCGCGATCAAGTCTCCCGGGACGGTGTGGAACTGGGGCTTCGTCTCCGCCTACGTCGGGGCCCAGGTGACCCCGGCCCAGGTGACCGGCCTCACCGAGGTGTCCGAAGTCGCCAGCGGCTACGACCTGATGGTCGCGGTCAAGACGAACGGGAGCTCGTTCGAGTGGGGCGGGCTGCAGGAGTTCGCCACCTACAAGACCGCCATGCGAGGGGTGATGAAGGTGGCGGCCGGCTTGTCCTCGACCGTGGCGGTGCGCTCCGACGGGCGGGTGTACGCCTGGGGCTCGAACGCCCACGGTCAGCTTGGCGTCCTAGCCACGCTCACCCGCGCGGCTATCCGGCTGACGGCGGCGTCCGGGGATAACGACCAGGACGGAATGGCCGACTCGTGGGAGAGCTCGCATTTCAGTTCGCTCAGCCACGCCGGCGGAGACGATACGGACCGGGACGGGCTCACCGACATCCAGGAATACGTCGCCAACTCCGACCCCAAGACCGCGTTCTTCGACGCCTACGTGCCTAGGGCCGGCCTGCGCCTCTGGCTCAAGGCCGACTCGCTCAACCTCTGGGAGGGCGATCCCGTCGCGTCCTGGCCGGACTCCTCCGGGAACAACAGCAACTCGACGCAGGCGACCGAGGCGAACCAGCCCACGTACTCGGAGGCAGGGATCAACGGCAAGCCGTGCGTGCACTTCTCGAGCGCCGCGAATCAGTACCTGGCGATCCCCGACAAGCCCACCCTGCGCCTCCAGCAGCCGACCATCGCGGCCGTGGTCCGCAGGAACAGCGGCAGCGAGACGGCGCTACTCGCCGAGAAAGGCGACGGCAACATCGGCTACAGCCTGCGGATGATCGACGTCTCCACCGGCGGGAGCAAAATAAACGGGAACGAGGCCTCGACCGGCCCCGTCATCACCACGGCGACCCCGTGCGACCTGCTGTCGACCTATGACGAGAGCGAGCACAAGCTATACCTGAACGGGGAGCTGCGGGATACCAACGCCTACACCGCCGAGCTCATCCCCTCGAGCGGGCCGCTCACCATCGGAGGCCGGAGCGCGACCTACAACCTGAACGGCGACATCGCGGAGCTGCTCATCTACGACCACCCGCTGAGCGAGGCCGACCGGCTCGACCTCGGGACCTACCTCGCCATGAAGTACCCCGTCAGCGTCATGACGAAGCTCCCGCCGCCGCAGTCGAGCGTGAGGACCGGGACGTACGCGGCGCCGCAGTCCGTGACGCTCAGCCTGCCGGACGCCAACGGCGTCGCCATCTTCTACACCCTGGACGGCAGCGTCCCGACGGCGGGCTCCACGCCGTATACCGGGGCGATTGCCGTTTCGACCTCGCTCACGCTCCGCGCCATCGCCCTGAAGGAGGGATACCTGCCCAGCGACTCCGCCTCATGGAAGATCAAGATCGACCCGGAGTCAGGAGTCGTGAGCAGGTCAGGGCTCAAGCTCTGGCTGAGGGCCGACACGCTCTCCGGCACGCCGGTCTCCTCGTGGGAGGACCAGTCGGGCTCGGAGAACCACGCGTCCCAGACGAACGCCCCGGACCAACCGACCCTCGTCCCGACCGGGCTGAACGGGAAGCCGACCGTGCACTTCACCGCGAGCCAGACCCAGTACCTGACCGTCCCCAACTCCGCCGGGCTCAACCCGGAGCAGGTCAGCGTGGTCGCCCTCCTCAAGCGCGACTCCGGGACCGGCACCATGATCCCCCTGGAGAAGGGCGTGGACGACAGCTACAGCCTGCGGCTCAAGGACGTCAACGCCACGGCGGGAACCTACGCGGCCTCCAGCTACCTCAGCACCGCCGGCATAATCGGGCCGGCCAGCATCCCCTTCGGGCAGTACACAGTGGTGATCGCGTCCTACGACCGGGCGACGCACCAAGTGCTCGCTAACGGCGCCGTCCAAGCGTCGGCGGCCTACACGTCCGCGGTCTCGGCCTCCACGAGCAGCATGACCATCGGCGGGCGAGGCACGTCCTACTCTCTGGACGGCGACATCGCCGAGCTGATGGTATACGACCACGGGCTCTCGGACTCGGAGCTGGCCGGCCTGCACGAGTATTTCCACGTCAAATACGGCGTCGGGCCCAAACCCACGCTGCCCCCGCCCGTCTTCGGGCTCGCCTCGGGAATCTACTCAGGCCCGACAAGCCTCACGATCTCCGGTTATGCGGGGTCGACCATCCGCTACACCCTAGACGGCAGCATCCCAACCGCCACGTCCCCCGCCTACACCGTACCGCTCACGGTAAGCGCCACCACCACGATCAGGGCGATCTCGCTCAGACCATCTTTCAACGACAGCGCGGTCTCAAGCATCTGCATGGTGTTCGACGAGGACGCGGGCGCCTTCGAGGACGGGCTCGCCACCAGCTACAACCTGGACTCCAACGGCAACGGCATCCCCGACTCCGTCGAATCAGCGTTGGGCCTGAACCCCCAGACCGTCGGAAACGTCGTGCCTGGTGCCGCGAGCACCTACAGCTATGACAAGCTCCACCGCGTGAAGAGCGCGCCCGGGGGCACGTACGACCAAGACGAGGAGGGCAACATCCGTGGCCAATAAATCCTTTCGATTCGCCGAAGTCATGAAAAACCTCCTTTCGCTATTCGCCCTCCTGGCCGCCGCGCAGTGTCTGGCCCAAACGGACGACTGGTCCAGCAACGACGCCATACTCAGGCCGATCGGCGGAAACGTCTCCGGCTATACCCCGCCGGGCTTGGGCGGGGGAAATCAAGCGTTGCCGCCCCCGCCGACATACGTGGACGCGGCCGACGAGGTGACCCCGTTGATCGAGTCGATCGCCTCCGCTTTGGGGGACGATCCGGTCAAAATCTACGAGTGGGTGAAGAACAACATAGACTTCGAGCCCTACTACGGGGTGAAGCGGGGAGCCACCCTCACGGCAATCGAGCGGGTGGGAAACGACTTCGACACCTCGGCCCTCTTGGTCGCGCTCCTCAAGGCCAGCGGGTACACGAGCGCCAACGTGAAGTACAAGTTCGAGAACCTTCTTCTGGAGTCACGGCGTAGCGACCTGCTCGACGGCGAGCACTGGCTCGGCGTCGACAAGGCGCAGATCGAACACGCCTACACCGTGGGCGGTTGCGAGTACCCGGACATGAGCCTTTCAACCCAGGGTAATCTGCGGCCCTGGACCGAGGACTCGCTGGATACCTTCACGAACGTTCCCCACGTCTACGTGACCCTCACCATCGGCGCCACCCAGTACGTGCTCGATCCCTCCTTCAAGACCTACAAGCGGCACGATCCTTACGACGTGAGCCATCTCTCCGTCGCCTCGGTCAACTACTCCGGCTCGGTCATATCCACAGCCGCGGGCGGCGTCGACACGGTGCCGGCAAACACCACGGCCAGCTCCGTGTACACGATGACGCCGTCTGGGCGCACGGCGATGAGAACCAAACTCACCAGCTACGCCAAGGCGCTGGCCGACCACTGCCAGAACGCGGCGGTAGACAAGTCCGGGCTCGAGATCGCAGGGGGCTTAGAACTCATCCCGGTGACGATCACCGCCCTCCCGACGAGCCTGCCCGCGTGCCTCAAGCCCAACCTCAGCCCCGGCAAGTCGACGTCCTACACGTGGGACCGCATCCCGAGCGAATACGCGGTGAGCATCCGCGTGACGGTCGGGAACCTGTCCTTCACCAGCCACACCGCCGCACTGGCGGGACGCAAGCTGTCGGTCCTCTTCGCCTACGGCGGCGCGCAGATATGGCTCGACGACGACTTGGTGCAGAGCGAGCAGAATTTCGACGCCACCTCCCCCGCCTCCGCGTCCATCGGCTATACCTTCCCCCGGTCGGCACGGCAGACGCAGACCGCGGGCCTCAAGGCCTTCGAACGCAACTCCTCCTATTCGATCCTCTACGGATTTGGGCGGGCCAAAGGCCGGTTGGAGCAGGCGCACAAGCGGCAGGCCGACTACGTCCGTCGCGGGCTCTCCTACTCCGGGCGCGAGCTGAAAACCGAGAACCTAAACATAGTCGGGCTGAACTACGCCTGCCAGCTCGCGGAGCAGGCCACCGTGCTCGCGGGCGCCGCCAAGTCCACCGGCTACGTCTGCTTCATCGGAGGAGCCGTCAAGAACGCCGGCGTCTCCGACACCATCTCTGCGGGAGTCGACGTCCAGCTCTTCAGAATGGGGCTCTGGCCCCGGGACAAGTATTCCGACGACCAAAACGCCAACCACACGCTATCCTTCGCCCGGAGAAACCATCTGCTCCCCGTGTTCTCCTATATGGGCAGCATGCTGGAGCATGCCGCGATCATGCAGGCGCTCCCCGGCCGCGCCGTATCGACAGTGGGGATGCTCGAGCGCGCCGCGGAGTTTTCGACCCCGGTGCCCGTCTACTACATCGGGAACACCACCGACTACGACGCGATAAAAGGGAATTTCGAGGGCCTCACCGAGTCCTCGATCAATGCGTTCAAGACGAACGTCATGAACGCCGGGGGGACCCTACTCATCCCGAAGAAGAACAACATGACGGTGGGGACGAGTTACTTCGGCACGGGATACATTATAGCCTCCTCCCAAGGCTACCAGATGAAGCTGGCGGGAGGATCGGCGGGCGGCGACTACACCGGCGCCACCGATTTCGGCGGGGACCTGGCGTTCTACTCCGACGAGTCCGTCAATCAGGAGGTTTTCACCGAGGGGCCGATCAACTTGGACCTCTCCCTGTCATGGGATCCCGTCGACCTGACTAACGGCTCTTTTTACCACACGAAAACTGACCTCACCATGGGCGACGCCGCACCCGACGGGCTTGAGCTTACTCGCAGCTATTCCTCGGCCCGCAAGAACTTCGATCTGGTCGGGCTCGGCGGAGGATGGACGCACAGCTACGACCTCCACCTCGACTTCCGCAGCCCGAACAACTTCGAGCTCCAGCGGGCGTCCGGGGCCGAGGTCGCGCCGCTGCTCCTCGGCTACAGGGCCATCCTCGACACCTTGGACGTTTCCGGCAATTCCGCCAGGACGAGGGTCGTGCCCGCCGTCATCGCCTGCTGGGTGGGCGAGCAACTGGTCCGCTCCCGCGCGGTCGTCACCATGGGCGAGCGGAGTATGGAGTTCGCAAAGCTGCCGGACGGCAGCTTTGCGGCCCCCTCCGGCGTGGCCGCGACGCTGGCCGTCTCAGGAACCGGCCACAAGCTGACGTTCCGGAAGGGATTGGACGTCGTCTTCCGCAGCGACGGAAAGTTCACCTCCATTAACGACAGACGGAACGCGAGCGGGACCGCCTACTCAATCGACGCGACCTACCGCACCGACGGCAGGCTCTCCACCGTCACCGACTCCTACAGCCGGAAATTTACGTTCAGCTACGACTACGCGGCCCGCCTGATCAGCGTCTCCGACAGCGCCGGCCGGAAGGTAAGCTACGGCCGCGAGCTGACCGGCGCCGCGGCCGCCCTCACCGTCGAGGACGCGGACGGGAACAAGAGCAGCTACCTCAGCGACGACCGCGGTCTAGTCTGCGAGGTCCGCGACGGGGCCGGTCGAACCATCGTTACCTCGACCTACGACGAGTGGGACAAGGTAGTCGAGCAGCGGACCTACGGCCTGGACACGCATATCTGGCGCTACGGGATCGTGAACGGCCTGGCCCGCGAGATGGATCCGGAGGACAACGTATCATGGCGCTACTACGACCGCTTTGGCCGGGAGTACAGGGTGGTCGACCAGGAGGGCGGCGTCTCGTTCAAGAAGTATGACGGCGCCAGCCGGATCGTCGAGTCCACCTCCGCGGTCGGCGAAACCACCAGCCAGGTCTACAACAAGAACCACGAAGTCGTCAGCGTGACCAACGCCTCGGGGAACACTCGGCTGATAACGCCCGCGAGCGACGACAGCGTGACGACGCCGCGCACCGAGAACAACTTCGAGGGCAAGCCGACGGTCACGACTTTCTCTACGTTCCACAAGCCGCTGAGCGTTACGCAGCCCGGCGGGATAGTGTCCGAGTACCAGTATGACTCACGAGGCCGCATCTGGAAGGCCCGTCCGGCGTCATTCGCGACCGGGAAGTGGATCACTTACGCCTACACGACCGCCGCCGTAGGCTACATATCCCAAGTAGTCGCAACCTATCCCGACACTTCCACGGAGATCCAGAACTTCGACGCGATCGGCAACCTGGTCCAGTTCATCGACAGATGCGGACGGAAGACCACCTACGCCTACACGAATTCGCGGAAGATACTCCAGAGGGCGCAGTGGACGGGAACCTACGTCGACGCCGACCCCGTGGGGGGCACGCCGCCCGCCGGATCGCTCGTCGAGAACTTCACCTACGATTCGAACGGCGAGCAGAGCACCCGGACCGTGGCGGGCCGAACCACGCGCAGCGAACACGACCCATTGGGCAAGCTCACCACGGAGTGGAGGCCGGACGGGACGCTCGAATCCGACAGGTACTACGACGCCCGGAACCTCCTCGCCTCGGTGGTCGACGGCGCCGGCAACGAGACGAGCTACGTCTACGGCCCGGCCGCCTGGCTGACCCGCAGGTTCGACCCGCTGGTCCGCCTCACCGAATACGCCTACGATGCCGCCGGGCGGAGGACCTCCTTCACCACGCCGCGGGAGTACACGAGCAGCGACCAATACAACACCGACGGGGGCGTGAGCCTTTCCACCGACGCCGAGTCGAGGTCCATCACGTTCGGGTACGACAAGGACGGCCGCCGGAAGACTGTCCTCAACCGGAGGGGCAACACCTACTCGGTCGAGTACGACGACGCGAACCGGAAGGTCACGAGCAAGACGGCGTTACTCCGCCCCACGGTGACGGAGCGCAACCAGCGCGGGCTGGTCTACAAGGTCACCGAGCCGACGGGACAATTTGTCGAGAACACGCTGTTCGACGGCGAAGGGAGGATCTTGACCCAGCAGGTGCGCGACGCCGGCGGGGCGCTAGTCGCCACCCGAACTTTCGTCTATTTCGCCAACGGCCTCCTGTACAGTGTGACCGAGACGCCCGCGTCGGGCACCGAGCGCACGAGCATGCGATTTTACGACGACCTCAACCGGCTCTATTCCTACTACGACGACGCGGGAAACTATCTAGGCTACAGGTACGACGAGGCTGGCAATCTCTCCCAGCTCATCTATCCCGACGGCAAGACCGTGTTCTACACCTACGACGCCAACAACCGCCTCTGGAAGGTGAAGGACTGGGCCAACCGGGAGACCGTCTACTCGTACGACTCGGCCGGGCGGGTCAGCACGATCACCAGGCCGAACGGCACTTGGCGGAAGATGGTCTACGACGCGGCGGGCCAACTGCGTCAGGTCGAGGAGCGCAAGGCGGGCACGAACGGAGCCGTGATCTGGCTCCAAGCCATGCGCTACGACTACGCGGGACGGGACATGAACTTCCGCAAGAACGACGGCGAGATCACCTGGTCCTTCCAGTATCCGGCGCCGCAAGCCTTCACGCTCCCCGCGGACGTGCTGACGTACGACGCCGACAACCAGCTGAGCTCCTGGACGCCCGGCGGAGGCTCCGCGCAGACGCCAATCTACGACGCCGACGGCAACCTGACGACGGGGCCTCGTCCCGACGCGACCCCCTTTGGGTACGTGTGGAGCACGTTCGGCTACGACACCCGAAACCGGCTGACCTCCGCTGGCGGCGTGAGCTATCGGTACAACGCCGACGGCCATCGCGTGCAGGCCGGCTCCGCCAGCTACGTGGTCGATCCGGCCGGCGAACTGAGCAGGGTCCTCTTGCGCAACGACGGCGGCATTATCACCCGATACGTTTGGGGAATCGGCCTCCTCCACGAAGAAAAAGGAGCCGACGTGCGGTACTACCACGCAGACCACCTTGGCAGTATAGTGGCTCTAACGGATGTCAGCGCGAATGTGACGGACAGATTCGAGTATACGCCCTTCGGGTCGCTTGTCCGTCAGTATTCCCCTATTAGCCAGACCCTCTCTACCACTCCTTTCAGATATGTCGGCGCGCTGGGCGTCATGACCGATGTCAACGGATTGATTTACATGCGCGCCCGATACTACAATCCTCGCATTGGCCGCTTCCTGAATGTTGATCCCATTGGCTTTGAAGGCGGCATGAATTGGTTCGCCTACGCGGCAGGCAATCCCGTAAGCAATGCGGACCCCTCTGGGCTGTTCTCAGCATCAGCGAACGGGATGGGGATCTCGGGGATTGGTTACGGTTTGACGCCCCAGCAGGCGCATATGGTCTCCGTCGGGGCTGCCCAAGCAGCGGCTGCTCCTTACGCTACATTACAAAACGCCAACTGGGGACAGGCAGGCATAAGCGCGGCGGGGGTTGTCGCGAATGGTGCGGTTGCATTCTTGGGTGCTGCAACGTTTGAATCCGGATTGGGGACTTACGTCCTGTTTCATACTTCTGTGGCAACCGTCCTTCATGCAAATAATTTCATAAATGCGTTTGCGCAAGAACCAGCGGGACCCACCGGGCCGTTGCAATTCGCTGCCTCCGTCGCTCAGCCCCAAAATCAATTCTTGAATAATGTAACTCAAGTCGCTGACACTGCGATCCCTATGCTCATCGCTTCGCCCTTGAATGCAGCTCAGACTGCGAAAGCAGTTGGCTGGTGGGTCAGCAGCAATGCTGTGGGAACAACTGCTTCGTCGCTCAGCAGGGCGGTTGAATACAGTGTGCATGGAGCAATGATTGTCGATGCGGCGGCGCAGCTATTTGAGGCTGGAGGGAAGATTTCTGCCGCCGCCTCCGATCTGAAGCCTTAAGATCTCTTGCAAATATGGGAAAAAGCTTCTACTTTGAGATTGCACGCGTCTTGTGTATTGCCGGGGTATTCTTTATATGTTTAGGTTGTTACCTGACGGCATATGGGAGGCGTAAGCCTGGCGACGAAAGAAAGAGAACCGGCTTGTATTCAGGGGATGGCACCAGGCTTGCGTATGGCGGCGTTGCCGTTTTAATTTCGGGCATTTCGGCATGGGTGGGCTTATTGCTTACGCCGGACTTCGGGCACTATCCTTCCGAGCGACTTATATTGCGAATCTCCGATTGGATTTGGGGTGGGGTTCACGCTCCGTGGGGGGAGGTTAATTTTTTTGCTGCGCTTATATTCCTTACTGTGGCGGTGGTGTTGATCCTTGGTGGTATTGAGCATTGGCGGAAGCGACGTGCTTATATCAGGGCATTAATGTGTTTCGCCCTAGGAGCTGGGGTAGCCTTGTGGGGGATTTTCCAGTGGAAATAGCGCGGGGTTCCGTGACGGGCTGAACCCGCTTATTGTGGCTCTCGCGCCCACCGATATATCTTCCCGGCGCGCGCCCGAACCGAAAGATCATCTCTTGGCCTATACAGAGGCCGCTTATTTAACCAACTTCCGAATCTCAAGGATCATATACATGGAAATCAAGAAAATCACCTTAGCGATAGTTGCCCTCCTCTTGGTGGCCGGCTGCGGGACCGCCGGTAGAGCTCCCAAACCCATCGCAGGCGGCTCGCGGGCAGCCTCAAGCGAAGTCCCCGCCCCGGACTACGATACGCCCGTGGACGTTTGGCTCGTTCCCGTGGCGGGATTTCCCGACGAGTTCACGTTGGACTTGATCTCCAAGCTAAAGGCGGACACCGGCCTGCACGTCCGGTCGAGCTTGGAGGCCGGGGTCTCGGATTCGCTGTTTTTCTCCGACAAGAGGCAGATGGTGGCGGAGAACGCGCTCGCCGAATTCTCGAAGATCATCCCTTCGCTCGGCAAAGCGAAGCCGAACGCCGTCTACATCTTCCTTACCCCGTACGACATCAATAGCCGGGACCGCCGCTTTCGGTTCCTGTTCGCCCAAGGCAGCCACAGCCAGCGAACGGCGATCGTCTCCATCGCCAGGCTGAAAGCGAGCGCGAGCGGTTCCGGCGAGGACCCGGCGGCCGCGAAGGCGCGGCTCTACAAGATGGTCAAGCGGCAGGTCGGGGAGCACTATTACAACTACGGCAGAAGCTCGAACCTGAGCAGCGTGATGTACTCCCCGCTCATGGGGCTGAGGGACCTGGATATGATCGGGACGGAATACTAACCGTCGTGAAACGCGAAAAGGCCGATCACGACGACTGCCAACGGTTCTGAATCGCCGCGGGGAGCCTCACGCTAGGGTGCGAGCCGCTCCTCGACGAAGGCGACGAAGCCCTCGTCGTGGAGGTGCCGCGCCTCCGCCCAGCCGGCGGCCGGCACCGGCAGCGAGAGGAACGCCCGGATGTTCAGCGTGGGCGCAGAATAAGAGCGCAGAATAAGGGACAGGTTAAAAATGCTTGAGCGCACATCCAAGTCCCGTCTTCTGTCCTGCGCTGTCCGGATTCATTTCTCTCCTCCTCTCCAATCCGCTTCCAGCCATGCGCACTGCCCGGATCAAAGCCTCCACCGCCACCGGCGACGCCATCTACCATTGCATGACTCGCACGGTGAACGGGGCTTTCCTTCTCGATGATCCGGCCAAGGAGGTGCTTCGGAAACAGCTCTGGCAGATCGCGGCTTACTGCGGGATTCGCGTCCTCACTTACGCGATCATGTCCAACCATTTCCATGTGTTGGTGCGTGTGCACAAAGCCGGCGGCCTATCCGATGCGGAATTGCTTCGTCGTTATGCATTGCTCTACCCCAAACCGACTCGTTTCCAACAACAGCGCATCGAGGTTATCCAGCACTGGCTGAGCACCGGCGATCCCGAGGGGGAGGCTTGGCGCAAACGGCAGCTCGCGCTCATGGGCGATGTCTCGCAGTTCATGAAACTGCTCAAGCAGCGCTTCTCCGTCTGGTTCAACCGAACTCACAGCCGCTACGGCACTCTCTGGGCCGAACGTTTCAAATCCGTCCTCGTCGGGCGCAGAATAAGGGACGGGTTAAAAATGCTTGAGCGCACATCCAAGTCCCGTCTTCTGTCCTGCGCTGTCCGGATTCATTTCTCTCCTCCTCTCCAATCCGCTTCCAGCCATGCGCACTGCCCGGATCAAAGCCTCCACCGCCACCGGCGACGCCATCTACCATTGCATGACTCGCACGGTGAACGGGGCTTTCCTTCTCGATGATCCGGCCAAGGAGGTGCTTCGGAAACAGCTCTGGCAGATCGCGGCTTACTGCGGGATTCGCGTCCTCACTTACGCGATCATGTCCAACCATTTCCATGTGTTGGTGCGTGTGCACAAAGCCGGCGGCCTATCCGATGCGGAATTGCTTCGTCGTTATGCATTGCTCTACCCCAAACCGACTCGTTTCCAACAACAGCGCATCGAGGTTATCCAGCACTGGCTGAGCACCGGCGATCCCGAGGGGGAGGCTTGGCGCAAACGGCAGCTCGCGCTCATGGGCGATGTCTCGCAGTTCATGAAACTGCTCAAGCAGCGCTTCTCCGTCTGGTTCAACCGAACTCACAGCCGCTACGGCACTCTCTGGGCCGAACGTTTCAAATCCGTCCTCGTCGAACCCGCGGACAAGGTCGTCGAAACCATGGCCGCCTACATCGACCTCAATGCAGTCCGCGCCGGTCTGGTGTCCGATCCCAAGGATTACCGCTTTTGTGGCTACGGCGAAGCGTTTGGCGGTGGGGATGCCGCCCGCGCCGGGTTGAGTTCCTTTCTCTCCGGCGAAACACCTCGCGTATGGGATCAGGTCCAAGCCGACTACCGCCTTACCCTTTTCGGCGTCGGCTCCGGCGCCCGCCCGGGCGAAGGTACCGTTTCCGCTGACGAACTTGCCAAGGTCGTCAAAGCCAAGGGGCGCCTCCCGCTCGCCGCCGTGCTGCGCTGCCGCCTGCGCCATTTTTCCGACGGCGCCGTTCTCGGCACCCAGACCTTCGTCGCCGAACACCTCGCCGTCTACCGTGCCCGCACCGGCCGACGAAGAACCAGCTCGCCCAAGCTCCTGCCGGCCCTCGCTGACTGGGGCGCGGACCTCGCCACCTTGCGGGGCTTGCGGAGTTCATCGGTTGGAACGCCTTCTACCGTTTGACCAGGACTGACGTTCCCCTCGGAATTGGGCCGGCTTTTCGTCCGTTCGATAAAGAGAATAGCCACGGAGAAGGCGGAGGGCACAAAGAACAGGACAATGGGGATGTTTTTTTGCGCCCGCCCCCCCTGGCTTCTCCTGTCGCGCGAAAAAATGGCGGCAGCCCTTGCTCATAGCATCGAGCAAACGCCCTCGCATTCGCGGCCTTCTGGCCGGTGGCACTGACATTTCTGCCGATGCGACTGGCGAGGCGAAGCCCAGGCAGGACTGCTTGGGCCACTTATTATAATCAGTGCCCCGCGCCGCCGGCGGCGGTTTCGGCGGCGAGGAGGGCCTCGAAGGACGATTTGTCGGTCGCCTTCATATAGGCCTCGCGGGCGCTGATCTCGCCATTGTCGAAACGGCGGCGCAGGGAGGTGTCCATCGAGATCATGCCGTCGGCCATCGAGCCTTCGATGATATTGCGGATCGCGGATATGTTGCCCGCGCGGATCGTGCCGCCGAGGGCGTCGTGGGGGAGCAGGATCTCGTGTACGGCGCAGCGGCCGCCGGCGATCTTCTTGCAGAGGAGCTGGGAGACCACACCGCGCAGGCAGGAGCCGAGGGTGACGCGGATCTGGTTTTGCTCGTCGGCCGGGAAGGCGTCGATGATGCGGTCGATGGTCTTGGGCGCGTTGTTGGTATGGAGGGTGGCGAAGACGAGCATGCCCATCGACGCGCAACCGAGGGCGAGGCGGATGGTCTCGAGCTGGCGCATCTCGCCGACGAGGATGATGTCGGGGTCGGCGCGCATGGCGCCCTTGAGTGCGGCGGCGAAGGTTTCGGTGTGTTCCAGCACCTCGCGATGCACGATCACGGACTTCTTGTTCGTGTGTACAAACTCGATGGGGTCCTCGACCGTGACGATGTGGCGGGTGGTATTGACGTTAATATAATCCATCATCGCGGCGAGCGTGGTGGACTTGCCGCTGCCGGTGGGGCCGGTGACGAGGACGAGGCCCTCGCGGAGCTGGCAGAGTTTCTTGAGCGCGACGGGCAGCTTGAGGTCGTCGAAGGAGATGATCTTGGCCGGGATCTGGCGGAAAACGGCGGCCATGCCCCAGGCGTTGCGCAGATAGTTGACGCGGAAGCGGGCGAGGCCGGGGATTTCGTAGGCGAAGTCGAGGTCGTGGTGCTTCAGGTAATGCTGCCAGCGGTGGGGCACGCAGATTTCCTGGAGAAGCTCCTCCATCTTTTCGGGCGTGACCTTGGGAAACTCGGTGAGGTTGACGAGGGAGCCAGAGACGCGGGCGCGGGGGTGGATGCCGACCATCATGTGAAGGTCGGAGCCGTCCTTGGCGCGCATGGCACGGAGCATTTGATCGATCGCAGGCATGGGAGGGGGGCGGAAGGGAGTGAGGGAGTGAGGGGAGGAAGAGCGACAGAACGACAGCGCGACAGAAGGTAGGAGGGATGAGGGCGGAAACCTGAAATCTGAAGGGGTTGGAACTTCAGGTTTTCAGGTCTCCGCCTTCCGCCTTTGTCTTTGCTCAGTCGTTGCCGGGGACGGATTGGCGGACGGCTTTGTTGAGGATGTTGGCGCGGGCGACCTCGTTGGTGATTTTTCCCTCGCGCCAGAGCTCGAGGATGGAGTTGTCCATGGAGATCATGCCCTCGCGTTTGCCGGTATCGAGGGCGCTGGGGATGCCCTGGGTCTTGCCGTCGCGGACCATGGAAGAGACGGCGAGGGTGTTGACGAGGATCTCGGCGGCGAGGGCGACGCCGCCGGCCTTGGCGGGGAGGAGGCGCTGGCAGAGGATGCCGCGGAGGCTTTGCGCGACCATGGCGCGGATCTGGGACTGCTGGCCGGGGGGGAAGACGTCGAGGAGGCGGTTGAGCGTGCTGGTGGCGTCGCTCGTGTGCATGGTGCCGATGACGAGGTGGCCGGTTTCGGAGGCGCTGATGGCCATCTCGATGGTTTCGAGGTCACGGAGCTCGCCGATGACGATGACGTCGGGGTCCTCACGGAGAGCGCCCTTCAGGGCGGTGGCGAAGGTATTGGTGTGATGGCCGGCCTGGCGCTGGGTAACGTTGCAGCCCTCGCTTTGGTGAAGGAATTCGATGGGATCCTCGACGGTGATGATGTGGTCGTCGCGGGTGCGGTTGAGCTGGTCGATGAGGGAGTTGAGGGTGGTGGTCTTGCCGGCGCCGACAGGGCCGGTGACGAGAATGAGGCCGTTGTGGTAGCTGAGGAGCTTGTCGAGGACGGCGGTGTTCTTGAAACCGAGTTCGGAGGGGGTGCGGACGTGCTCGGGGACGATGCGGTAGGTGCCCTTCACGCCCTCCTTGTGCTCCATGAGGTTGGCGCGGATACGGCGCCCGCCCTCCATGGCGAGGGCGTAGTCGTAGTCGTGTTTCTGGGTGAAGTGCTCGACCTCGTCGGGGGCGAGGAGGCAGAGATTCAGGCGGCGGGCATCGGCGGCGCTGAGCGGGGCGGAGTTGAGAAAAGAGAGGGAGCGCATGTTCCGGATATAGGGTGGAGCGCCGGCGGAGAGGTGGAGATCGCTGGCGCCCAGGCCTTGCACGGTGGCGAGGAGGCCGAGCATGAAACCCTTCAAGTCGGCGTCGGGCATGGTCGCGACCGGGCTGAAATCGACGTGGCCAGCCGACGCGGAAACGGGGGCGGGATGGACATCGAGCCAGGCCGGATCGGCCGGGGCGTGGCTCTTGGGCGGAGGCGGCAGGGCGAGCGCGGGGGCCTCGGCACCGGAGGCGGCGAGGGTCTGGGCCTCCTCGACGAGGCGGTTGAGGAGATCGACGTCGGCCGTGATTTCCTGGTCGAGCAGGGCTTGGCCAAAGCCAAGGGAGTCGGAGCCGGGCGGGAGCGCGTGGGCGATCTCGGCCGCGCGCTTGGCGTCGAGCACGCCTTCCTGCACGCACAGGGAAACGATCCAGGGTACTTCTTTATGCATAGGGGGACGAACGGGAACGGGACAGGGAAGCGAGGCAGAGGGCTGAGGAAAGCGAGAACGTGAGAAGTTTTGTGCGAACGATAGCGCGGGAAACCGGCTGGGCCGGCGTTGCGGAAGGCGGCATGGGCTTCAGCCCACCTCCGCCTTCCGCGCCTTGGCCGAGCTCGGTTTCCCACCGTCGCGGCGGATGGGGAAGGTGGCCGGGCCTGCCGGTGGAGCTTACGGAGGGAAGAGCAGCAAAAAGGGATCAAAGATACGCAAAATAAAACCGCGCTACGCGGGGCCATAAAAAAGCCCCGCCGGCGCGAGCCGGGCGGGGCGTGGTTTGTGGCCGGGTGGGGAGCCCCGGTCGTGGGTTCAGGGCGCCGGGGTAACTTTGAGGCGGAGGAAACGACGCGACGTGACGGTGAGGTCGACGGTGTCGGTGTAGGTTTCCGAGCCTGCGGTGCTGAACGGCGCAAAGGTGTGGACGACGCTCCAGGCGCCGGTGAGGTCGTTGCTGGCCTCGACGGCGTAGGTGAGGGATGCGTCGGCCGGGTGGTCGAAGGCGAGGGTCAGGAAGTTGCCCGAACGGCCGAGGGTCCACGCGTCGTCGGCGTCGGGCGCGACGGGCGAGGTGACCAGGGCGTATTCGAGCAAGTTGACGAGGCCGTCGAGATCCGGGTCGGCGGAGGGGAGGGCGTCGGCGCCGGAAAGGGAGAAGGAGACGGTCCAGGCGTCGTAGGGATCGATGCCGCCGCCGGTGATGGCGACGACCGGCGGGGTGCCGGCGTTCGCATCGTCGTCGTAGGCGTAGTCCAGGGTGTAGCCCGCGGGGATGCCGGAGACGGTGGCGAAGGTGCCGGAGACGCCGCCGGTGGCCTTGACGAGCACATAGGCGGGATCGGTGAGGGTGCCGGTGCCGGAAAGAACGAGGGCGGACGAGGCGCCGAGGGTGATGCCACCGGTCCCGCTTTCCAAGCGGCTGACCGCGGGACTGCCGGCGGAGTTATAGCCGATGGAGAGGCGGCCGTCGACGTTCGCGCCGAAGTCGGCGTTGAACACGCCCTGCGGCGCGAAGGTCGCGCCACCGTTCACCACGAGCATGTTGGAGGTGCGGCCGCCGAAGCCGAGGGTGCCGGAGTTGACGGTCAGCGTGTCGGCGATGTCGGACGAGGGGGAGGTGAACAGGACCGTGCCCGAACCGTCCTTGGTGAGGACGCCGGTGCCCGTGACCGGGCCGGTGATCGTGATCGTGTGGGGCGTATCGGAGGCGTCGGAGCCGGTGACGCTGGCGAAACCGCCGAGCGTGACGGGGACGAAGCCGGTCCAGTCGGCGGTGGCGCCGAGGACGCCGCCGTTCAGGCGGAGCCTTGCGTCAAACTGACCGCTCGCGACATCCGTTCCGCTCGGAGCGGAAGAGCCCACAACCATGCCGCCGGAGCCGACGTAGAGCGCTCCGTTGGCCAGATTGAGGTAGGAGCGACCGGCGAGCGCGGCCTGGCCAAACTGGAAGCGCTGGGCGTGGACCACGGCGGAAGCCTCGCGGACATGCATCACGACATTTCCGGCGAAGGCGCCGCCAAGAAGCACGCCGTCCGTGGTATCGGTTGAGGTGAAGGTGCCCCCGTTGATATCGAACGTGGACCAGCGGGTGGTGTTGTTGATGCCGAGGGTGACGGCGCCATCCACGGTGAGCGAACCGCTGTCCATGCGGGTGCTGACCGAGGAATTGGCCCCGCTGATCGCTCCGATGCCGAGCGTGCCGGTGACATGGACGGTGCCGCCGTTGATGTAGAGTCCCTGGTTGGTCTGGCCGTTCGCCGGTTCGCTTCCCTGGTTGAGGGAGCCGCGGCTGAGGCTGATGCTGGCCGCGTTGAGCGTGCCGCCGGTGACGTTGATGAAGCTCTCGGCCGAGGAACTGCCGGTATCGGTGGTGATGCCACCGGTGAAATTGGCGGTGCCGGCGGCGACGGCGAGGCCGACCGAGGCGTTGGTCACCAGGGAGGAGGCGGAGGCGTTGAGGGTACCGCCGTTGACCAGGATGCGGGCGGTGCCGCCCGTGCCGAGATTGGCGGCGGCAGTGTTGAAGGTGGAACCCGTATCGATGCTGAGGGTGCCGGCGTTGACCAGGGTGTTGCCGGTGTAGGCGTGAGCGCCGGTCAGAGTCAGGGTGCCGGTGCCGTTTTTGGTCAGGGAGGCGCCGGTGCCGACGGGAGAACCGGAGTAGGTGGTGGAGCTGTTGTTGCCGCCGACGGTGAGGGCGAGGGCCGTGCCGAGGGTGTTGGTCAGCGGGAAGGCGCGGTCGCCGGCGAGGCCGCCCAGGGTGACGGCGGCCACGGGATCGAGCACCGTGAGGGAACCGCCGGTGGTCGAATAGGTGAGCGTGCTGTTTTGGAGGGCCAGGCTCTCGGCCAGAACCAAGGTGCCTGCGGAGAGCGTCGTCTCACCGCTGAAGGTGTTCGCCACCTGCAACGTGGTGTCGCCTGAGCCGGCAAACTGGACGCCGCCGGTACCGGAGATGGGCTGGGTAAGGACGAGGGAATCGCTGCGGTTGTAACGCAGGGTGCCGTTGTTGGCAATCGGGCCGCCAACGGAGCCGGTGGTGCCGCCGTCGCCGATCTGGACGGTGCCGGCGGAGATGGAAGTGGTGCCGGTGTAAGGATTGTCGGCAGTGAGCAGGAGCGTGCCGGTCCCGGTCTTGACGATGCCCACGCCGGTGCCGCTGACCGCGCCGGAAAGCGTGAGCTGGGCGCTGTCCACCGCGGCGAGCACCCCGCCGGTGGTGAGCGCGAGGGGGGCGGAGACGACGTGGCTGGCGCCGGTGGCATTCAGCGTGGCCGCGGCCAGGTCATTGTTGAGCGTCAGCGTGGCGCCGCCGGAGTTGGCGAGGGTGACGGATTGGGCGGAGTCGAGATCGAGGACGCCGACGGTCCGTGCAGAATCGAGCGTGATGGTACGCGGGGCGGTGAAGGTGGCGCCGGCGGAACCGGTGATGTGGGCGACGGTGCCGGCGGCATCCGGGATCGTGTCGTCGGTCCAGTTGGCCGCGGTCGACCAGGCGCCGGAAGCATCGACGTCCCAGGAGCGCTGGATGACCGTACCGCTGGTGATCGTGAGGGTGATGCCGTTCGCGCCCAGGCCCAGGGTGTAGTTGCGGCCGGCGATCTTGGTCGATTCGGCGATGGTGAGCGCGCCGAGGCCCGTGCCGCCGATGGCGCCGGAGCAGTTGATCAGGTTAAAGGTGCCGGTGGCGGTGAGCGGGTCGGTGGTGCCGGGGTTATACAGGAAAATCGTGCCGCCATTCACGGTGAGGCCGTTGCTGGCGGTGACCGCGAGCAGATCGGCGTCGGCGGAATTGTTGGCCTCGAAGACGAGGGCGGAGTCTGCCGCGAGCGTGAGGCTGGCCAGGCTCAGGGAGCCCACTCCGTTGTTTACGCTGCTGCGGCCGGGGGAAAGGAGGGAGCCGGCGTTGGCGGTCACGGCACTCGCGCTGATGCCGTTGCCGCCCAGGGTGCCGTTGGAGTTCACCGTCAGGGTGCTGGTGAAACCGCTTCCCGTGTTGGGTGAGCCGGTGGCGGAGCCGCTGGTGTTGTTTATCAGCAGACTCGCGGGGTTGGCGCCGCCGCCGATGGTGGTCGTGCTGGAGCCGTTGCGGGTGCTGCCGGTCGGGTTATTGAGTTCGACGTGACCGGCCCCGACCACGAAGTGGCTGGCGGCGACATTGGCGGCGAAGGTGACGGTGCCCGTGCTGGCGCCGTCGGTATTGATGTTGAGGGTGGCGTTGCTGGCATTGCTGCGGACGTTCACCTGAGCACCGGTGCCGAAAGCAAGGGTGCGTCCGGAGGCGACATTGAGCGTCGCGATCGAGCCGCTGGCGTTGATCCGGTAGAAACAATTAGTGAGGGTCAGGTCCTGGGTGGCCTGGGTCATGTCGATCCCGCCGCCGTTGCCGACGGTGACGGTGCGGGGGCTGGCGGTGCCATCGAGAGAGATCGGGCCGCCTGGATTGAGAATCCGGATGATTTGCATGCCCACGTCCGGAATGGTCAGGGCCTGGGGACCGGTCACGATATTGTTCCAGATGCAAGTCGCGCTGGGGCTGGTGGTGTTAACGGGGGCATCCGTGGCAGGGATGGTTCCAGCGGCATCCAGCCACCAGGAGCCGGCGTTGGTGACAGAGGTGGTGTTGTTGGCCTTGTAGTAATCGACGGCGCGGCCGGTCGTGGTCATCAGTCCAAGCAGGGCGAGACAGGCGGCGCTGCGGCGAAGGCGGGGGGTGGCGGGGGAAGGCATGGCGAAGATTCAGGGGGTGATTATAAAAGGAAAACTCCGAGGGGCGCCCGGACTGCCCGGGCAGGCTTGCCGGAAGCCGATTCAGTAGAGCTGGAACCAGATCAGGCGGCGGGAATAGACGGACGTCGTGTCGGCGGGCGATGTGCTGTAGCCGACGCGTTTCATGCTGCCGTCGCCGAAGACGGCATTGAACTTGCCGCCATGGCGCCGGGGATCGGCCGGAAGAACGAGCCCCGCCGCGGCAGCGGGCGAGATCATGTCGCCGATGGTCGTCATGGTGACCACCGCGCCGCTGTTCTTAACGGCATCGACCATAAGCATGTATTGTGAGGGCGCCCGAGCCTTGGTGAGGGGGATTCTGCGCTCGTCGGCAAGGGTGGCCGGGTTGTTGTTGATCGACCCGCGGACCATGGCGTAGCGCGGATCGGACCTGGGATCGCTGCTGGCAAGGATCTGGTCCGTCTCCGGGTCGGACGGGCAATAGCGCATGGCGAAGAGATCGTAGCGGCTCTTGGTGAAGTAGCTTTTGTAGCTGATGCCCCCGGGCGCTTCCGAGGAGTCGTCGCTGGCCCAACTCTTGGAGTAATAGTTACCTTTGTTCTCCAGCGCATACATGTTGATGATCCGGCCCCATTCACGGAGCTGGGCCACGCATTGGGTGTTGCGCGCATGGGAGCGCACCTTCGACACGGTCGGGATGATGATCGCCGCCAGGATGCCGATGATGGCGATGACGGTCAGAAGCTCGATGAGCGTGAAACCGCGGTGACGACGAGCGGCGGGGATGGGGGGCTGCATAGCAGGGAAACGACGATTAAAAGCGTGGCCGGGGCGAAGGCTCCGGCGAGAGGGGAGACGCGGGGGGACGGAGCGGGGAAACGGGCATACGCTGATTGGTATTGACCCCGGTCGCCAACGGCCCGACTTCAGACAGTCTGATCCCATGGCCACCATCCGTTCCCTAGCGGCCCAGCTGGGTTTGTCCCGGGCCACCGTTTCCGAGGCGTTGCGCGGAGTGCCGCGGGTGAACGCGCGGACGATCGAGCGGGTGAAGGCGGCGGCCGAGGCCGCCGGCTACCGCAGCAACCCGCTGGCGGCGGCGTTGATGTCGCAGATGCGCCGTTCGGCGGGGGGGACTTTCCGCGGGGTGCTGGCCTTGGTAGAGATGGAGGAGGCGGGAAAACCGGACTATGCGACCCAGTTTCCCGCCCGGTTGCGGGCGGCGGCGCGGCAAAGAGCCCGCGAGCTAGGCTTCGAGGCGGAGCGACTGGTGGTGTCGCCTAAGGGAGTCAGCGTGAAGCGCTTGGACGGCATCCTGAAGGCTCGTGGCATCCATGGCATCGTCCTGCTGCCTTGCTGGGGTGAGCCGGATTACCGGCAACTCGACTGGCCGAACTACGCTGGGATCTACGCCGACTACGCAATTCATCACCCGCCCTTGAACACAGTTTGCCCCGACCACCACCGGAACATGGTGGAGGCCCTGGAGCGGGTGCGGGAGGCGGGCTTCAGCCGGCCCGGGCTGGTGCTTTCGAAACACATCGACGAGCGGCTGCATCACCGCTGGGAGGGGGCTTTTATGGTTTTGCAAAGCCATCATTTCAAACGGAGGCCGGTGGCGCCGTTGCGCGCGACCGGTACCGAGGTGGAAGAAGAGGAGTTTCGTGCCTGGTTCCGCAAGTATCAGCCGGACGTGGTGGTGGGCCACTGGTCCCGCGTGATCCCCTGGATGGAGGCGGAGGGCGCCAAGGTGCCGGACACGCATGGCTTTGTCTGCCTGAATACCTTGATGGCGGAAGTACCCTGCGCAGGCATCGACTTGCAACCGGCCCTGATCGGTCGGAGAAGCGCCGAGGCGGTGATCGCGAACCTTCAACAAAACGAATTCGGGGTGCCGGCGACCTCGGCGGTGCTGAGCGTGGCCGGGAAATGGGTGGACGGACCGACCTTGCGGAAGAGGGAATGAGGGGCGGTGGAAAGGGAGTGAGGGAGTAGGGGCGTGAGGGAATGAAGGGAAAACCTCCGCAGGTGGCGGCGTCGGTGCCTGGCCCTCACTCCCTTCGTCCTCACTCCCTCGGTCCTGGCGCCTAGGGCGCCAGGACCGCACGCCCTTCAGCCGAAAGGTAGGCGTCCAAGGGGGCACCGGGGAGGGCGCGCAGCCCGGAGACGACCGCGCGGGCGTTGAAGAGAGCGCCGGCCTCGTTGGTGTGGGTGCGTTCGTCGGCGAAAAAGGCCTCGACCTCGGCTCGCGGCAGCCGGTCGTAGCCGCGGCTGATGATTTCCGCGAGGTCGAGGTAGATGGCACCCTCGGCCTTGGCGCAGGCTTCGATCCATCCGCGCCACTGGGCCCAGTCGCGCACGAACTTGCCGGCCCCGTCGAATTTTTTGTGCGGGACGGGCGAGCAGAGAATGACATTCGCGCCTTTGGCTCGGGCGGTACGGACGTAGGTCTTCAGGTACCAGCCGAAGGTGTGAACGGTCTCGACGCTGCCATCGGGCTTGGTGACGTCCTCGGTCTCGTCGCCGATGCCCTTGACGGAGCCGCGGAATTTGCTGCTGGCGTCGGGTCGGCCGACGTCGTTGTGACCGAACTGGATGATCACCCAGTCGCCAGGTTTGATCCCGTCCAGGACGGCCTGCCAGCGGCCTTCGGTGTAAAAGGTTCGGGAGCTGCGGCCGCCGATGGCGTGATTGACCACGTTGATTTTTTCCGGATCGAAAAAGCGGCCGAAATCCTGACCCCAGCCGCGCAGGGGCGCGTTGCTTTTCAAGGTGGAGTCGCCGACGACCCAGAAGGTGGGAATGGTGCCGCTGGCGGGTTTCTCGGGGGCGACGCCGGAGTCGTTGACGATGGGGCGGTCGTCCTCGGCGGCGCGCAAGGCGGCCGGGCCGGCGAGGGCCAGCAGGCCGGCACAGGCGACGAGGAGGCGGAGGAAACCGCGGCGGGCAGTGCAGGGAAAGAGCGAGAGCATGAAGGGAATCGGGAATTCAGGGCCGGGCGGCGGGCGCGAGGTCCACGGCGTAGACATGAATTTCGCCATGAAGGTTCGAACGGAAAACCACTCGGGTGCCGTCGGGGGTGAACATCGCGTTGGGCTCGAGCCGGTAGTCGTGGTCGCGGAGGTTCACCAGGCGCTCGGCGCGGAGCACGCCGGGGCGGATGAGCTCGTCCGCATCGGGGGCGCTGAGCTCGGCGACATCGGGAATGGCTTCCGGACGGAAAAGAATGAGCCACTTGCCGTCGGGGGCGTGCGCCACCATCTCGGCGTCGCCGCCGTCGCCGCAAAAGACCCTGCCGTCGGGCGAGGCGTTGAAATGGACGGACCAGGCGTTGCGCTCGACATGGTACCGGGTGCGTCGGCCGGTGGCGGGCTCGTAGCCGGCGAGCCAAAAGCTTTCGCCCCGCGGGGTCTGCAGGTCGTACCAGACGGTGCGGCCGTCGGCGGAGAAAAACTCGTGGCCGGCGATCTCCATGTTCATGATGCGGGTGTGGACCTTGGCGAGGCCGGAGCCGTCGGCGCGTAGGAGCCAGATCCGGTCGACCATGTGCCAGGGGCCTTCGTGGCAGAACATGAGCTGGCCGGGATCGGCGGGGGAGAACTGCACGTGGTTGAGCCAGTCGGTGGCGCGGTGGACGACGCGCAATTCGCCGCTGCGCGTGTCGACGGTGAAGAGCGCTATGGGCAGGCGGGCGGCGAGGCGGCGGGCGATGCGGATCTCCTTCTGCTCGGCGAAGGTGAAGAGCCGGCCGTCGCGGGCGCGGAGTTTGTCGTCGTTCCGCATCCACTCGCCCTGGGGGTTGGCGGCGGTCTTTTTTACCGAGGCGCTGGAATCGGGCGGGGCTTCGGCGGGGGGCTCGCCTTCCGTGAGCGTGCCGGCGAGGAGGGTTTCGTCCGCGTTGACGGTGGAGATGCCGGCGCGGGGCGGCAGCAGGGCGATGCGGCGCTCGGCGCGGGTGGCGAGGGAGACGGCGAAGACGGCGGTGCGGTCGCCCTCGGCGCGGGTGAAATAGACGTCGCCCGTCACCCGCCCGGCCTGGATGACGTGGACCTCGCCCTCGACCAGCGGGGTGAGGGCACGGGTGGCGAGATCGATCGTGGCGATCCCGTGCGGGGTGGTGACGAGCACCGCGCGGCCGTCGGGGGTGAAGGCGTACTGGTGGAAATAGAGGCTGGCCGTGCCGGGCTCGTCGGAGAGACGGACGACGCGGCGGCCGGTATCGCGATCGATCCACTCCCGCGGGACCTCGGCGCGGGCCGCGGCAGGAAGGACGACGGCGAACGCCGCCAGCGTAAGGGTGAAGCGGATACGGTCGGCGGCGGAGGACATGGCCGGCGCTCAGGGCTGGAAGGCGGGCACGGCGCGGCCTGCGGCGGAGAGAAAGGGGGCGAGCGGGTTTTTCGCGAGGCCGTTGAGGCCGGAGACGACGCAGCGGGCGTTGAACTGCGCCCCGGCGACGGAGGTGTGGGTGCCCTTGTCGGCAAAATGGGGTTCCACGGCGGCCGCGCCGAGCTGCTCGTAGCCGCGGGCGATGATCTCGTTGAGATCGACGAAGAGCGCGCCTCCCTGCTCGGCGGCCTGGCGGGCCCAAAGGCCGTAGCTGCCGGAGGCGCGGTTGATTTTGCCCTCCTCCGACCAGCTCTTGCGCGGGATGGGGGAGCAGACGATGGCGACGGCGCCCTTTTCCTTCGCACCGGAGATGTACTGGCGGAGGTACCAGCCGTAGCTGTGCACGGTCTCGGGCTGGCCGGTGAGGATGTTTTTCTCGACGAAGACGGTCTCGTCGCCGTTGCCCTTGATCGTGCCGCGGGCGCGGGTGGATTTGGTGACCGGCGGATCTTCGTTGATGGGGCTGGCATCGTTGTGGCCGAACTGCATCAGCACGATGTCGCCGGGGCGGATCTCGCCGAGGATGCCCTCCCAGCGGCCCTCGGTGATGAAGGTGCGGGAGCTGCGTCCGCCGATGGCGCGGTTGACGACGTTGATCCTGGCCGGGTCGAAGAAGGGTGCGATCTCGTCGCCCCAGCCGCGCTGGCCCGCGGTGCCGACCTTCACGGTGGAGTCGCCGATCAGCCAGAGGGTGGGGAGGCGCTCGTCGCTCTTTTGCTGGAGGCCGGCCTTGGCGGCATCCTCGACGGGGCGGTCGTCTGCGGCGGGACCGGCGGCGGCGGGCGCGGCGCAGGCGGCAGTGAAGGCCGAGCAAAGACCGAAGACCAAGAGGATGGGCAGGCGGGACAACAGAGAGAAGCGCATAGGGGTGACTCGAAACTATCCGAAAGCCGGCGGGGCCGGAGCACGGAATGATCAGACAGTAAGAGCGCGCGAGGGCTGGCGTCGGACGGATGCGCGGGACCTGCTTCCTGCTTTCCCTGCCCCCCGTCAACATGAACTCCGTTCCCCTTCCGATCGCGCCGGTGCGAGCGTCCCGTTTTTTGTCATCCTCGTCCCGGTGGTCTCCCGGGTGCATCGCGACCGGCCTGTTGCTGGCCCTGCTGGGCGGCGCGGCCCCGGCCTGCGCGGAGGTGGAGCTGGCGAGCCCGTTCACCGACCACCTGGTGCTTCAACGGGCACTGCCGGTGCCGGTCTGGGGAAAGGCGGAGCCGGGCGAGCGCGTGACGGTGGCTTTCGCCGGGCACACGCGCGAGGCGGTGGCCGACGTACGCGGCGACTGGCGGGTGGATTTACCGGCGCTGGAGGCCTCGGCAGAGGAGCGGGAACTGGTGGTCACGGGCTCCCGGACCGTCGCGCCCTTGCGGCGGGCGGACGTGCTGGTTGGCGAGGTGTGGCTGTGTTCGGGCCAGAGCAACATGGACTTCACCGTGGCGCGGACGGAAAAGTATCGCTTCGCCGGCGTGCGCAACGAGGCGGAGGAGGTGGCGGCGGCGAATCACCCGCGCATCCGCATGTTCACCGGCGAATGGACAAAAAGCTACGAGCCGAAGGCGCGCGTGGGCGGCGCATGGAAGGTCTGCACGCCGGAGGCGGTGCGGGAATTTTCCGCAGTCGGGTATTTTTTCGCGCGGCGTGTGCAACGGGACCTGGACGTGCCGGTGGGTATCGTGACGCTGACCTTCGGTGCGAGCTGCGCCCAAGCCTGGATACGGCGCGAGGCGATCGCGGCCGATTCGCGCACCGCGCCCGAACTGGCGAAGTTCGACGCACAGGTGGCCGCCTATCGAGCCGACCGGTCGAGGCGGGAAAAATACGAGGCGGATCTCGCGGCTTGGACCAGCGCCGCCGAGCAGGCGAAGGCCGCGGGGACGAAGGCTCCGCGCCGGCCGGGCGATCCCGACCCGGTGCAGGACCAGCATAATCCGACCGTGATGTTCAATGGCATGGTCGCGCCCATGGTTCCCTACGCGATCCGTGGTGTGCTGTGGTATCAGGGAGAGTCGATCACCCCGCCGCGCGAACTGTTTCCGGTATGGAACGAGATCCTGATCCGCGATTGGCGCACCCTCTGGGGCCGCGAATTGCCCTTCTATTTCGTGCAGCTCGCGGGGCTCGACGCGAAGAGCAACAGCCCGGAGGTGCGCGCGATGCAGGCGCAGGCGCTCTCGCTTCCCGCCACGGGCATGGCGGTGGCGATCGACCTCGGCGACCGCAAGGACGTGCACCCGAAAAACAAGCAGGACGTGGGCGACCGCCTCGCGCGGCTCGCGCTGGCCCGGACCTACGGACGCGACATCGCCGACTCGGGACCGACGGCGACGGAGGCCACGCGCGAGGCCGGGCAGGCGCTGCGGATCCAGTTCGCCGATTTGCACGGCGGCCTGACCACGAAAGGCGGGGCGGCGCCTGGCGGCTTCGAAGTCGCCGGCGAGGACGGCAGGTTCGTCGCGGCCGAGGCGACCATCGAGGGCGGCACCGTGGTGGTGCGAGCCGCGGAGGTGGCCGTGCCGGTTTCGGTGCGCTACGCCTGGGCCAACTGGCCCGAGGGCGCGAATCTCTCGAACGCCGCCGGGTTGCCGGCGGCGCCCTTCAAGCTCGAAGTGAAATAAGCTATTTGGCCGGCTGACTACGGTGCCTCGGGCAGGCCCTTGCCGTTCACGATCGGCTCGCCGCGGTCGCCGGGCCGGAAGGTTTGCACCATCGGATCCATGGGCAGGATGTGCCCCTCCGCGTCGAAGTGCATGCGCGCAAGGCAGACCTCGCGCCTGTAGCCGCTGCCGCCGGGGATGGCGTGCCGGTGGTAGGCCACATACCAGCGATCCGTTCCGGGCACGTTGACCACGCCATGGTGGCCGGTTCCTTTGGCGGGACCGTTCTTCCGGAGGACCGTGGCGTTGTCGGGGATGTTGACGGGGCCGAAAGGAGAGGCCGCGGTGCCATAGGCGACGCGATAGTTGTCGCTGCGGGCGTCGTCGACCGACCACATGAAATAGTAGAGGCCCTTGCGTTTAAAAACGATGGGGGCTTCGCGGATGTCGATGACTTGCCCGGAACTGAGACCCTTGATGCGGAAGGCGACGGGATCGCCGTCGAGGGTCATCATGTCCTCCTTGAGTTTGAAGACGTTGAGGGGGCCGTTTGCCCAATAGATGTAGGCCTGGCCGTCGTCGTCGATGAAGACGTGAGGGTCGATGGTGTTGGTGGTGATGCGTTTGTCTGCCTTGCGGTCGAGGAGGGGCTTGCCGAGCGCGTCGATAAAGGGGCCGACGGGTGTCTTCGCGGTGCCGACGCCGATTTTTCCGTCGGCGCAGAAATAAAAATAGTAGGTGCCGTTCCGCTCGATGCAGTCGGGCGCCCAGGCTTTGATCTTGGCCCAGGCGAGGTCCTTGGTGACGTCGAGGATCATGCCTTCCCTTTTCCAAGTCACGAGGTCCTTGGAGGACCAGACCGAGAAATCGGTGGTGAGCCACTGGTCTTTGTCCGAAGTGGGATAGACGTAGTAGGTGTCGCCGAAGACACGGATGGATGGATCGGCCGTAAAGCCGTCGAGGATCGGGACAGGCGGCGAGGCCAGGGGGGCGGTCGCCTGGGCCGCGGAGCTCGCGGCGGGCGGCGTTTGGGGTGCGGCCGAGGGGGATTGCGCGACAAGCGAGCTTGCGAGGGCAAACGCGCTGAAAATCGCGGGAGCGGCGAGGCGGGAGGGCATGGCAGTAATAAAATGCAGGGAATCAGCGGCGCGAAGCCTGTGACGGACGATCAAGGCAGCCGGGTTTCGGGCGGGCCGTCGTAGGAAGCCTTCAAGCCGCCGAGGTCGATCACGATCTTGTCCACCACCACGCCGGCATCCACCGCCACGAGGTGGAGCGTGTGCCAGCCGGGCGCGAGCGGGGCGGGAAGCGTGAGCGTGACTTCGGCGGCATTGGCGAGGACGCGCTGTTTCCAGGCGTCGGACTTGGAGTCGAAACCGGACGTGAGGGCGAGGGGGAGCGGAGCGCCCTCGTCGAGGGCGAGCGCGAGGCGCAGCCCGCGGCCGGACACGATGGGATGAGTGGGAAGCAGGCGGACGTGAACGGTGGTGGGGACGCCGGCGGTGGCGACGTGGAAGCGGTAGCTGAGGCGCGGGGCCGATTCGGCGGCGATCTTTGCGGTGGAGGGCAGCACGGTGACCGCGGAGCCGCTGCGGCCCAGGCCGGGAACGGAGCGCCAGCCGGCGCCGGAGGGCAGGTCGCCGCGGGAAGAGAAGTGGCCGGCGTGGATGGAAACGAGCCCGGCGGCCTCGACGAAATCGCCCGGATGGGCAGCCGGAGGCGGGACGAGTGGCGAGGGCGCCGGGACCGGTTCGGGCGCGCGCACGGCAGCCTGGGCAGGAGAATCGAGGGCGGGGATGGGATCGGGCTGGAAACTCTTCCATTCGCGGGCGGAAAGGCCGTTGACGGAGAGGATGTGCCGCCACTTCCCGCCGGCGATCTGCTCGTTGTAGCGCCGAGTGAGCTCGGTCACGCGCTGGCCGGCTTGCTCGGAGGCGGCGAAGGTTTCGAGGGCGGCCGAGTTTTCTCCGCGGGCTTTCTGGAGGCGGGCCAGCTCGGCGCGGAAGTAGCGCTCGTTGGCGGCGGCGGCGGCGGAAACCGGGTAATCGACGAGTTGGAAAAACGCGTCCTGTGCATCGGCGGGAAGTGCGGCGGCGAGAGCGGCGGCGTCGCGGGCCAGGGCGGCGTAGGCGTCCAGGCGAGCGACGATTTCGGTCTCGGTCATCGTGGTGGGCGCGTAAGGCGTCTTGGGCAGGTGCCACTGGAGGTGTTCGGGCTTGCGGGCGAAGGCGAGAGCCTGATGGCGGGCCCAGACGTCGGCGATCCGGTCGGCGTACGCGGCGCCGAAGTCGCGCGCGGCCATGGCGTGGAGGAAGCGGGACGGCGCCTCGACATCGGTCCGGTCCGCGTGCCAGGCGAGATCCAGGAAGAATTCGGTGGATTGCTCGTTGGCCTTGAGGTCCCCGACGTTGGCTATCCAGAGAGTGCGGGCGCCTTGTTCGTAGGCACGGGTCATTTCGGACCAGACGAGGGCGGGCGGAAGCGAGTCGAACCAGAGCCAGGCGAGCGGGGCGCCGAGGTAGGAGAGGTGGTAGTAAACGCCGAGGCCGCCGGGGCGGGCGCGCTCGGCATCGGTGGCGAAGCGGCGGACGTAGCCGAAGTTGTCGTCGGGCCAGACCAGGGTGACGTCGTCGGGCACGCGGAGACCGGCGAGGTAGTCGTCGAGCACTTCCTTGTAGGGGCAGAAAATCTGGCCGGCGCGGGCGGGGCCGCCGCCAAGATGGCGGGCGAGCATGGCCCGTTGTTCGGAGAAAATCTCGGTGAGGGTGGCGATGCGTTCCGCCTGGTTTTTCGGGCCGACGATCGGGCTGTCGTGGATGCCGCGCATGCCGAGGGTGAAGAGGCTTTCGCCGGACCTGCGCTCCTTCACGCGCTGTTCCCAGTAGGCGAGGACACCCTCGCGGTTCTTGAGGTAGTTGTAATCGTCCTTGGGGGCCGTCCACTCGCCGACATTGTTGCGAAGCATGGGCTCGGCGTGGCTGGACCCGAGGACGATGGCGTAGGAGTCGGCGAGGGCGGCGTTCCCAGGCACCTGGTGGAAGGGCGTGGTGGTGGGGTGCATGCCCGGCCAGATCAGATTGGCGCGGAGACGGAGCAGGAGCTCGAAGATGCGCGCGTAGGTCCTGGGGCCGACGTTGCCGAGTTCGGGTTCCAAGGTCTTGGATGCCCAGGGCACGAGACCCCAGTCCTCGTCGTTGATGAACACGCCGCGATAGCGCACGGCGGGTTGCTCGACAGGTTCCTCCCCGAGCGAAAGGAGAAGCGTGGAGCTACGTTTTGCCGGGACGTCGGCCCACCAATGCCAGGGCGACACGCCGATGCGGCGGGAAAGCTCGTAGAGTCCATAGGCCAGGCCACGGCGATCCGCTCCGGCGACCGTGAGCGTGGGGGCCGCGCCATCCGCAGGGGCGGTGGCGGAGAGCTGGAAAGCTTCCCAGCGGCCGGCGAGGCCCGGAGCCAGGGAAACCAAGATCCGCGGGCGAGTGTCGGCGGGCGGCGTGCTGACGATCTCCGGGCGGACGCCGGCAACCCGCTCGACATCGGTTGCGAGGTCGCGGGCAGCGATGCGCACGACCTCCTCTGCGTCGCTGGCGACACAGATAAGCGCCGCCCGGCCTTCGACCACGAGCGGGAAACCGGCGCCGGGAGCGCCGCGGGCGGTTTCGACGAGCTCCACCGCCGCATTCAAGGCGGGCAGGAGGAAGACACAGGCAGCCAGCGACGGGAAGAGACGGGCGATACGCGAAGGGGAGGGCAGCACGAGGAGGAGGGGGGGATTTTTTAAAAAGCCCCACTCCGCCTCCCGGGGGAGGACGGCTTGATCGAACAGTCAGATGGCGGGGCGTCCGGTGACGGCGGCCAAGAGAACCGGGCCCGGCTTAGTTGTCGATACGCGTCCAGCGGTCGCCATTGGCGAGGATATCGGCCTGCGTGACGCGGCGGACATGGCCGTCGGCAAAGGACATGTTCACTCCGCCGAAGTGGCGGTCTTTTTCGGGGGTTGTGAGCAAAGGCGTGACGTAGGTGGCCAAGCCGCCCGGGCCGATAAGGGCATAACCGTTGGGCGGGGTGGCGGTGAGATCGATGTCGACCATCAACATAAACTGGCTGGGCGAGCGCACCCGGCTGAGCGGAACCTTGTCGAGCGGGGCAACCGTCGTGCCCTGAAGATAGGGGCGGTTGATGAAATAGCTCGGGCCGAAGCCTCCGTCGGTACGCAGCGGGCAGTTGCGAAGCTCGCCGATGACGGTGGAACCGGGAAAATACCGTCCGTAGAGCATGCGGGGGATGTTATTGGAAACCGCCACCCAAGTCTGGCCGGTGGTTCCGTCGTCGGCAGTGCCGCGGATGATATAGTTTCCCTTGTTGTCGTTGGCGTAGAGGTTGATCGCATGCGCCCATTGCCGGAGGTTGGAGGCGCACTGGGAGTTTCTCGCGGTCTGGCGGACCCTGCCGACGGTGGGAACGATGATCGCGGCAAGGATGCCGATGATCGCGATTACCGTGAGCAACTCGATGAGGGTAAAGCCAGCGTGCCGGAGCGGAGGGCGATGATAGGAGGACGCGGGGTTCGATGATTTTTCGAGAGGGTTTTGCATAAAACAAACACCACCCGAAACCCCCTTTTTACAAGGTGAGGAAAATGCTCAGTAAATTGACGGAACCAATCATTATAGGGGGAAATGCCGGGTATCGATCGCGCAGGCAGGGTTTCCAATTTTAAGAATGGGACCTGCTCCGTTTAAGTTCGGAGGGCGGTGTATGTATTTACCCGAATCGCTCTTTAACGTTTAATCGCATAATCGGCATCGTTCGAGAACGGATCGTGCGACCGACCGGTGTGGCGGAACGAGGGCACGGAAGAGGCCTTTCGCGGAGGAGACTGCAACATTCGCTCTGACCGCAGGTCGTGGAAAGCGCATGACTATATCGCTGCGCAAGTGCCTGGGGATGAGTGTCGGAATTCTCGGAGCGGCCTTGGTCGTCCGGGCCTCGACCGCGGTGGAGGCGGGTGGGGCGGGTGGTCCGGCTACGCTGGTTTTCGCCGATGCGGCCGCGGTGGAATCCGCGGTCAGCGTGCGGGTGCCGGCGGATTACCTGACCTTGCAGATGAGTGTCACCAGCGACGCGGACACGGTCGGGGAGCGGCTCGAACTGCTGGAAGACGTGGATCGCGCTTTGCGCGTGGTGGCGGCAAAGGCCGGGATCGAGGTGCTGACGCGCGCCACGCCCCAGGTGGACGCCGGTTACGGCAAGCTGGGCTCTTCGGTGAGCGCCTCGATGGTATCGATTTTCGGTGTGGGCGGCGATGCGGGTGCCCACTACGTACTCGCCGCCCGGCTTGGCGATCCGAAGGAAAGCCTGTTCCGGGTTGCGGCCCGGCTGCATGCGACGGCGAATGGACTCAAACTGCCGAAGAAAGTGTCAGCACGGATCGGCGAGCAACGACTTGCCCTGACCGACGCGGAGGCGCGGCGCGATGCTCTGCGGACGGAGATCGGCCGGCATTTGAAGCAGGATCGCGCCTTGGTACTCGGCGACGCGGAGGAAGCGGTTGTCATAAGCGGACTCGACGGCCCGCTGCGGATCTCTCCCGCCGGCGAACGCGAGATGGCGCTGTGGCTGCCGTTCAAGGCCACATGGGGCGATGGCGCCCCGGCGCGGGATGGGCGGAAATAGCGCATCTTTGCGGACTCGACCGGCCATTCGCCCCCGGGATGGCTGATTTTTCGAAGCTGGCCACCCATCCGGCCGGCCCGCTCGCCCTCGGATCTTTGGTGCAACGGGCCTGGGTGCGTTGGGACGAACGCGGCACGGAGGCGCGAGCCGAGACGACCTACGCGTTCGGGCCGGCGGGCGACGAGCCGGCGTCGGTCTCGCCAACCGCCTTCGTGGCGAATCACCCTTTCGCCTATGTGATCGGCGACCTCGCATCGGGGCGCCTGCTGTTTGCGGGACGGATCGGCCGGAGCGAGCAGATGCCGTCGCCATCGGGCGCCGCGAAATGAGCGGCGTGCCGGGGCGGCGGGCCGCGCCGCTCAGTTTTCGGACGTGACGGGCTTCACGTTCTCGAGCCACCAGCCGTCGGTTTTTTCGACGAGGGTGGCGGTGATGGCCTGGCCTTTTTTGGCGGCGGCGAGGGTCGTGGCGTCCACCTTGAGCAGCATGGTCATGGCCTTCATGATACCGGGGATTTCCTCGTGTTTGACGAGCAGGGCCTGCCGGTCGGTCCGGATGTCCACGACGACACCGCGAAGCGGATGACCGGCCGGGGCTAGGGCGGGGTTTTCGGCGGAGGGAAGCTCCGCGGGGGCGGAGGCGGATTCGGGCGGCATGGCGGTGGCCGCACAGGCGGCACAGGCCGCGGCGCGGGGAGCGGAAACCGAAGCAGCGAGGGCGGCTAGGGCGGCGGTGAGGAGGCGGATTTTCATGGGAAAGGGAATCAGACGCAGCGGCACAAGATATGAACTCAGCGGTATTCGACCAGCCGGTAGAAGACGCGGGGCCGGCCGTCGAGGAGGTCGGAAAATTCGATGGCGGCGCCGGTGCCGTCGTGCCAGTCGATCGTGGTCCAGTCGTCATCGGCGAGAGTGGTGGAGACCTGCAGGTCGTAGGTGAGGCCGGCGCGGCTGGAGAAGGCCAGCTTTGCGGCGCCGCTTTCGAGGCGGATGGAGAGCTGCGGGGTAAGCAGCGCGGTGAAGACGACGGTTTTGTTCGCGCTCGGGGCGCGGAGCGAGGCGGCATCGACCGCACGGAAGACGATTTCATAGGAGCCGGGTTGGTCTACGCTGAAGGCGCGGCCGTGGATGTGGCCGTAGCCGGTGGGGTCCTCATACGCGGGCAGCGAGGGGCGATCCGCCTCGCCGGCCACCCACCCGGTCGGACGGGTCCAGCCCGGCGAAGTGGCGCCGACTTCCCAGAAGGAAAAATGCGCGCCGGCGGGACCGCTCACCGCCAGCAACTCGGCGCGCGGCAGCGAGCCTTCGGCGAAATCGAGCGAGTTGCCTTCGGCGCTGAAGGTCAGCTCGTCGGCATAGACGCCGCCGGGAAATTGCGGGAGGTAGGCGCTGAAGGGTTCGCCCCTGGGCACGTAGAGCGCGACCTGCACGCCGGGTCCGCTGAGCGCGAGGCGCGCGGCGTCGGCCGGGTCGAGACCGATCTCGATGTGGTCGTGCGCGCAGAGCCTGAGCGGGCAGAGCGCGAGCAGCGAAAGCAACGAGACGTGAAGAGGGCGTTTCATGGTTGGAGAAAGGCGCCGCCGGCGAGTGCGAGGCGGCTTTGGGTTTCCGGCCAGGGGAGGTTTTGCACGTGGCCGTCGACGAAGAGATAATTGGCCCCCCGGCCGTGGCATTCGACGTTCACGAACGATTTAAACATCGCATTGGTCACGCGACCGCGCGCCGCGCCCTGGAAGTGGAAGTGTTCCACGCTTTGGTCCAGCGCCAGCTCGGCCGCGGCCAGGGTGGAGGCGGGGTTGCGGCAGGCGCCGAAGGGGATGCCCGCGCCGTCGGCCTCGGTGAGGAGGTCGTTCCAGCCGTAAGTGACTTTGGCGGGGTGGGTGGGGACGGAAGGACAGCGGCCGAGGAAGTTCACGCCGAGGTAGGGGGCGAGCGTGCGGGTCCAGGACCGGGAACTGCCGTCGGCCGCGCGCAAGTGACTGCTCGAGGGCAGCCGGCCCCGGTTTTCTCCCAGATAGAGGTGTGCGGCAGCGCCGATCTGGCGGAGATCGCTGGTGCATTTGATGGCGCGGCTTTTTTCGCCCACGGCGCGGGTGGCCGCGACGAGGAGGGCGGCCAGCACGGCGACGACGGCGATCGTCACGAGGAGTTCCAACAGGGTGAAACCATCGCGGCGGGGGCGGCGCGGAAGGGAAATAGTAGCCATGGGACGGGCGCTTCAGGTGACGGTTAGCCCTGGCGACGGCGGCGGAGGAGTCCGAGGCCGAGCGCTGCGGCGCCCGTGCCGAAGGCAAACGCCGCAGGCTCGGGAATGGCCTGCACGGAGACCGTCACGCCATAAGTCGGAAAGGCCGGACCGGTCTCGGCGGACTGGGCGGCGTAGTTGGCGCCGCCGACGAAGATCGAGTAATCGCCGGCAGGCAGATCGAGGAAAGTTCCGGAGACGAAACCGTCCGCGGCACCGTCGCCGAAGATACCGGACGCAGCGCCGTAGTTGGCCGGGTCGCCGTCGGCCGCGTTGCCCAGGTAGGTGAAGAAGGCGAGGCGCGCGGGGTGGAGCACGCCGCTGGTCGGATCGCCCGGGATATTATAGGTGGGGTCGTTGCCGATCGACCAGTCGGCGAGCGCTTGCGCGGAGCCTTCGGTGCCGCCGGGACGAGAGCTCACCGACAAAGCGGCGCCGTCGTGTCCGGCCTGCTCGGGCGAGAGCTGGCCGAGACCGGCGAAAAGGGAGATGGCGGGCAGGAAGGTGCCGGGGGCGCCGGTGCCAAGGAGATTGCGCTGGGCGGCGACGACCACCGTGGCCGGGGCGGCGAGCGTAAAGCGATAAAAACGACCGCGGTGGCTGTCGCCCTGATCGGAATCGGTGGCATCGGCCCAGCCGAAGGCGCTGCTGACGGTCTGGTTGGCGATGACAGAGGCGGGCGCGCCTTCGGCGAGCACGCCGAAATCCCGGCCGGAGTAGCTCAGGTGAGCGGACGCGACGGACGCCCCCTTGAGGGCCGCAAGGGCGGCGAGGAAGGAGGCAGTGGGGGAAAATTTTTTCATGGTGTATGCGGTTTCGGTCGGTCGACCGGCTCAGGCCCCGGCTCGGGAGCTCGCGTTTCGAATGCCGGCCGGGACGACGAAACGAGGCGTGCCGATGCATCCGGACGGATGCCGACGGCCAACGAGCCCTGCGGACTGCGAGGCAGCCCGGGCTGGTTTCAGGAGGATGGCTCAGGCCGCGCGTGGCGGCTCGACCGGGGGGGCGGGACGCGCGCAGGCGTCGGGCCTGAAGTGCTCCTCCGGCCAGGCGGGGGAGGGCACGGCGCAATACACGAAAAGGTGTTCCGGTGCGGCGGAGAGCAGGAGCTTTCCCTTGGCGGCAAAATCACCGGGAGCGGGTGCGGCGGTGGCGCCGGATTGGTCGGCGGCGCTGCGGGTTTTGGCCTCGGCGACCAGTTCGCAGACCCCGCAGAGGTTGTCCGCCGTGAAGGTAAGCCGGAGGGCCTCGGCGAGCGGCATGCTGCGGCTGTAGCTCACCACCATGCGGGTCCAGGCAAAGCCTTGCGCCAAGTCCCAATGGGCGCCGCTGGCGAGAAGCCAGGCGCAAAGGACAAAAAGCGTGGTGAGACGGCGCATGAATGGCGGCGGAGCAAAGAAAAGGCCGCGTAACCGCCCCCTGGCAAGCTCGCATCCCGCAAGGGCATCCGAACCCCGCGGCGGCGGGCGCGTTCCCCGGCCGGCGGACTTCTCCCGATTTGGCCGAAAAAGGGCTGGGCAAGGAAGGAGGCTTATGGGATGCGTGAAGGGCTTTTACGCAAACCCTACAAAATATGGCCCTTTGGGAATACAAAGTGATCACCAGCGGCAAGGGAGGCTTCGCCTCCGCGACGATGCTGGAGAGTTACCTCAACCAGCTCGGCAAGGACGAGTGGGAGATCATCGACTTTCGTGCCGATCCGAATAACACGCTCGCGTTCAATGGCTTGGCGCGGCGTCCGACGCAGCGTGAATGGACGCTGGAAGCGGCGGTCGCCGCAGCCGCCAAGGCCGAGGCCGACAAGTTGCGCGCGGAATTGATGCACAAGCAGCACGCCGGCGACGCGGGTGCCTCGGCCGAGACCGCCGCGGGTTCCACCCCCGGTGAAAAGGCGGCCGGCCCCGACGGGCTGCGCCAGTTGCGCGACACGGATCGCGACCACGATCCGGAGGCGTTGGCCGACGAGGCCTCGCACGGTTCGGACGACTGGGCGAATCTCGACACCTACGAGGACGACCTGCCGACTTTCTTCGACGCGATCAAGCCGCACCTGCGGAAGAACCAGAACACGCCCGGGCAGTCGGTGGCGCTCAACTACCTGGCCAAACGCTGGGAGCAGCCTGAGGCGGACCTCCACGGTGCGCTGAAAGAGTGTGGCTTCGTTATCCCGGAAAATGAGACGGACGCGCCGGTGTACCTCGAATTCGAGGGGGATCTTTACTGGGTGGAGAAAAACAACCGCGGTCAGTTCTTCTTGAACACCCGCGAGAAGCCCCGGCCGAAATTCCGGGTGGCGCAGGGCAAGCCCCTCGATCCCGCGGATCCGGCCTACGCGGCGCTGGCCGAGGAACAGGCGACGGCCGAGGCCGAGCGGGCGAAGCGCGCGGCCGAACTCGCCGCCCGCGAGGCGGAGGCGCTGGCGAAACGCGCCGAGCGCGAGGCCCAGCGGCAGGCCGCCGAGCAGGCACGCCGCGAGCAGCAGGCGGCGGCCCAGGCCGCGCGTGAAGCGGCGCGCGAGGCCGCCCGGGCCGCGGCCGCCGCGGCCTCCGCTCCGCCGGTGACGGAGACCGGCGAAATCGCGCCGGCCGCCGACCTGACCCCGCCGGCCGAGGCCGAGCCTTCCGCCGAGCCTGCGCCTGTGGGCAAGGCTTCCGGGCCGGCCGCCCAGAGCGGCGCGCTGCCCCCCGGCGAAGCGTTGCTGGACGCGATTCGTCCGCAGATGCGGCGCAACCGGCGCGGCCCGGGCTACTCGGGTTCGAGCGCCTACCTGGCGAAATTTTTCAAGGTGGACGAGGCCGCGTTCAAGGCCGCGCTCACCGATCTGGGCCTCGCGCCCGCCGAAGGCCAGGGCGGCAAGGGCGAGGCGAAGGTCATCGGAGCCTATGCGTATTGGGTAAACAAGGACGGCGGCGGTGGCTGGTGGATCAACGGCCGCGAGGCCAGCGCTCGCGAGCGGGCGGGAGCGGTCAAACCGGCCGCCGGCGGCGCGGAAGCAGCCGCAGGCCCCGGGGAATCCGCGCCGGAACCGGTCGCAGGCGAGGCGGCGGGAGGCGGTGCCGGCGATCAGGCCGTGACGCCGCCGGTAACGGAAACGGGCGAGCCGGCGATCTTCCGTGCCGTGCCGCGGGTGATGCCGCCGATCCCGGAGACGCCGACGGCCGAAGCCGTGCCGGCGACCGAGCTGGTTGCCGCGCCCGCGCCGGCCGTCGCAGCGACGCCCGAGGCGTCCGCGGTCTTCGAGACACCGCCCCCGGCGGTTTCCCAGGCGGAAGCGGCGCCCGTTCCGGCGCCGGCCGCCGAGGCCGCCCAACCCGAGGCCGCCGCCGAATCGAAAGCGGAGGACGCGAAACCTGCCCGAAAAGGCGGTGGAAGAAAACCGCGCGCCAAGGCCGGCGAACCCGAAGCCGCCCCTGCCGAGGCCGGGTCGGAAGGCGAAACGGCCAAGCCCAAGGCGGGGTCTCGGCCGCGCACCAAACGCCGTTCCTCCGCCGCGATCGAGGCAGACGCAGCGGCAGAAGAGTGAGGTTGAACGCGGATGAGCTGTAGGTCCGGCCGATGGCCGGGCCTTTGTTGGCTTTGGGAAGGGACGGACCGCCGGGCCGTCCGCAAAACGTTTCGGCGGTCCCGCCCTCCCTTGTCAGACAGGCCGCGGTTGCGCCTTCGCTACATCACTGCGCTTCTTACCTTTTGATGCCGCGGCGACGCCAGGCGGCGCAGGCGACGAGGCCGCCCAGCGTGAGGAAGCCGGAGGCGCCGGGTTCGGGCACGGGGGCGCCGGGGCTGAGCGAGCCGCCGTTCCAGCCCGTTTCGCCGTAGCCGTCGAAGATGACCCGGGGGAGATCGCCGCCCGGGTCCACGTCGGCAAAGAAGGCGTCGACGGTATCGTTCCAGTTCAGGATGGTGAGCGTGTGGTCGCCGCTGAAGGTCAGGCTGTTCACGTCGAAGGAGGAGCCGTCCCCGCCGCTGCCGAAGTCGATGATGGCGTTACCCGCGACGGTGAGGTTGTCGATGCTCTGGCTGGTATCGTTGAGGTAGAGCGTGGCGCCGTCGCCGAGGGTGACATCGTTCCAGTTCGCGACCTGGTTATCGCCGGCGAAGACGATCTCGGCGCCAACGATGGCGACGGGGCCGCTCACTTGGAGCGCATAGCCGCCGGTCTGATCGAGGACCACTTCCCCGCCGGTGATGTTGACGGAGCTGAAATAATTCGTGCCGCTGCCGCCGAAGGTGGTGATGCCGTCGCCGGACTGGGTGAAGGAACCGCTGGCGTTTATGTGGGTGTTGAGGGTAGTATTGCCGGAGCCGCTGACGACGACGTTGCCGACATTGATGGCCGAGCCGCCGAGAGTGACGTCGCCCGAGCCCGAAAGGGTGAGGTTGCCGCCTCCGAGGTTGAGCTGGCTGGTCGAAGTGACGACGCCGGAGCCGCTGAAGGTGAGGGCCGAGGCATTGATCTGCCTGCCGCTCAGGGTGCGGTTGCCGGAGCCGGAGACCGTGACCGCGCCCCCGCCGTTGATGTTTTCCAAAACCACGATGTCGCCCGCCCCGGTCAGGGTGAAGGCGTGGCCGTTGGTGTTGACCGGGTTGGCCAGCGTGAGCTGGCCGGCGTCGCTGGCGACGGTGGCGGCGGCGGAGAGCTTGAGGGCGGCAGCAAGGGTATTGGCGCCGGAGAGGCTTCGCAGGGCCCCGGCGCCGCCGACGCCCGTGCCGGCGAGGGTGAGGTCACCTTCGGTGAGCGCGATGCCGCCCTGCAGCGCCAGCGTCGCGCCCGAGGAGACGGTGTTGCCGTAGTTGGATGCGCCGAGGGCGTTGTTATGAGCGACGACCAGAGTGCCGGCGCTGACGCCAGCCGGGCCGTGCAGGCCGGCGTTGTTGCCGGAGAGGGTGAGCGTGCCGGAGCCGGCTTTGGTAAAGGTGATCCAGCCCGACGAGATAGCACCGGATACGGCCAGATCGCCGGAGGCGGTGTTCCAGGTCTGGCTGCCGCTCAGCGAAAGGGCGTGGGTGATCGTCTGGAGGCTGCTGGAGTTTTGGGTGATGCCGCCGGTGCCGAGCGTGAGCGTCGCGGAGCCGCTCAGCGTGAAGGCACCGGCGCCGGACTGGAAAGCGAGCGAGGAGGCGGTAAAGCCGCCGATGTTGAAATTCGGCGCGAGCCGGGAGGAGCCGGCGAAGGTAATGGCCGAGCCGGAAACCGGGACGCTGTTCGAGACCCAGTTGAGCGCGGTGTTCCAGTTATCGTCGCCGCCGCCGCCGTCCCAGGTTTGGGCAGGCAACCAGGCGGGCAAGCTCGCAAGGACGAGCGGGCCGAGGCGTTGGAGGACGAGCGTGGACGGGTTGGAAGTGGACAATGCGAAGCGAAGGAAAAGGGGGTGCTGGGAAGCGACGTGGAAGCGGGATGCGGAACCGGAGCGAAACGGAGGCAGGCGCGAAAACCGGCCGCAGCATAACGCTAACGCCGACCTCGTGCAAACGGGGGCTTTCCGGAAGGGCGTTTACCCCAGGAAGTCTAGGCGCGGATGGGCCTGGCCGAGGATCGTGTCGGCGGGCGCGGCGAGCCAGCGGTCGAGCACGGTGGCGTAGACGGAGCGGAAGTCCGTGGTGAAAGTGAGATCGGCGTTTTTTTCAACCTCGAGGTCCGGAGCAGTGCCGTGGAGGGGGCCGTGAACCTTGCTGCCCATGACGAAGAGCGGGGCAGCGGTGCCGTGGTCGGTACCGCGGGATTCGTTTTCGCTCGGGCGGCGGCCGAACTCGGAGAAAGTCATGGTGAGCACCTGGTCGTCGAGGCGGCGGGCGCTGAGGTCCTTCTGGAAGGCGGCGAGGCCTTCGGAGAGCTGGCGGAGCAGGTTGGCGTGGGCGTTGAGCTGGTTGGCGTGGGTGTCGAAACCGCCGAGGGAGACAAAATAAACGCGCGTCGGCAGGCCGGCGGCGATAAGGCCCGCGATGTTGCGGAGGGCCTGGGCGAAGTTGCCGCCGGGGTAGGTCGCCTCGGGTTTGTTAGCGTCGATGATGCGCTGGATGTTTTTCTCGGCGACGAGGGCATCCATGAGGGTGGCGCGGAGGAAGCCGCCGTTGGCGCCGGCCTCCTCGGGATGGTCGTGGGCGGCGAGTTTTTCGAGAAGCGCCGCGTCATCGCGGCCGGCCCGGCCGGCCCGGGTGCCGAGGGTGAGTCCGTAGGTGTTGTGGGGAAAGGCGCCGCCGAAGGACTGGGGGACCTCGGCGTTGACGTGGATCGCCTGGGGATCGGGAGAAGACGGGGCGCCGGCGCAGGCGTTGTCGAGGTAGCGGCCGATCCAGCCGGAGGCGAGAGCCTCGTCGGAGTCGGAGGCGGTTTCCCAAATCTCGGTGGAACGAAAATGAGAGCGGTTCGGGTTAGGGTAGCCGACGTTCTGCACGATGCCCAGGCGGCCCTCGTTCAGGAGGGCGTGGAACGGAGCGCAGGAGGAGTGCAATCCGAGGTGATCGGAGACGCGGAGAAGGTCCTTCTCCTTGAGGGCGAGATTCGGGCGGAGGCTGTGATAAGCGGGGTCGTCGAAGGGCACGAGGGTGTTGAGCCCGTCGTTGCCGCCGGCGAGCTGGACAAGGACGAGGATGCGGCGGTCCTTTTCCGGTGCGGCGGCGGCGTGGGCGCTCTGCACGAGGAAACGCGGGGCGAAGCGGCTGAAGGCAAGCAGGCCCGCGCCGCGGGTGGAAAGGCGGAGGAATTCGCGGCGGGTGGAGGGAAGGAGCATGGAAAATTTATGATCTACGATTTACGATTTCCCGAGGGGATGGCGTATCAGCAGAGTTGATACTCGGGGGATTGGAGGACGGCTACGGTGGCGCGGCGGGCCTGGTCCGCGAAGTCGAGGGAGGCGGCCTTGGCGAGGTAGTCCACGAGCGCGGACCGGTAGTCCGGGGAGACGCGGACGGGGAGAAAGTAGTCGCAGAGGCGGTCGGCGATGCCCTCGGGGCCAAGAGCGGTGAAGGCGCGGAGGCGCTCCTCGTCCACGGTGAAGCGGCCCAGGCCGCCGTCGCGCGCGACCGCGAGCTCCAGCGCCTCGTCGGCGTTCAGCCGCTCCTCGTCAAGCGGCGTGCAGAGGCTGAGCGCGAGCTGGCGGCGGGCGGACAAGGTGGACGAGTTGATCCAGAGCCGGCCGCCGACCCAGCCGCGGACGTTGGGCGGCTGGAGCAGGGCCTGGCCCATCTGCCGGAGCGGCTGAAGCGTGGTGCGTTGGAGAGGAATGACGTCGAGGCCGAGGTCCTGGACGAGGCCGAGATAGTAGTGAACGGGGCTCTTGATGTAGTTCGAACGATAGGCGGGGTGATGAAAGATCGTGGCGCCGAAGAAGCGGCGGCAAAGCTCCCGGAGCTCGAAGCCCGAGGCCCGCCAGGTTTCGCCGAGCGGTTCGAAGAATTCCGCCGGGAACGCCTGGTCGCTCAGGTAGAAACGCGCCATCTCGCGGGGCAGGAAGGTGGCGGCGGCGGGCTGTTTGTAGGCGAGGTCGATCACCTCGTCGCCGTTGAAGGAGCCGTGGTGGCCGAAGAGTTTCTTTTCCCCTTGGTCGGCCTCGCGTTCGTTGAAGCGGAAGGCGTTTTTTTCGAAGCGGTAGCCGGTGAAGGCGCGGGCGGCCTGCTTGATGTCGTCCTCGGTATAGTTGCCCTCGCCCAGCACGAAGAGCTCGAAGAGCTCCCGGGCGAAGTTCTCGTTGGGGGCGCGGCGGGAACTGCGGTTGAGGTCGAGGTAGGCGATCATCGCGGGCGAGCGCGAGACGGCCTTGGCGAGCGCGGGAGCGGGCCCGGTGCCATGGCGGCGCAGGATGTCGTGGTGCTGGTACATCCACTCGGCGCGGTTTACCTTTTCCATGCCAACCACGTAGACGTCGGCGAGAAAGAGCAGCCATTTCTCGTAGGCGGAACGGGTGGGATCGGCCGCGGCGGCGAGCCACTTGAGGGAAAACTCCGCGCCGGCGGCGCGCTCCAGTTCGCGCTCCTCGCGGTCGAGCACTTGGCGCTCCTCGGGCGAGGGCGCGGTCCGCTTCTGCGGGCGGAGTTCCTCGATGCGCTGGCTGGCCTGCACGAGGAAGGCCGGGCGTTCGAGAGGCGGCGGCGTGGCGGGAAAGAGTCGATCCAGCGTGGCGGCCAGGCCGGTTTCCACCGCGCGGGCGACATCCTCGGGCCGGGCGGCCCAGCCGGCGCGGCGGAGCAGGTGGCGGGCGGTGTCGGCGTTCCAGGCAGAGGGAGGAAGCGGCTGCCAGGCTTGGGCGGCGGGAAGCGGGGGCTGGGAGAGGGACGGCATGAGCTGGAAACAGGACCGGAGGCAAGACGCGCGAGTCCGGAGGGATGTTTCGCGCCTGGGGCATTCCCCCGGGCCAAATGTTTGGACCTTCCGTCCGGCTTTGTCACCAATCGGGTGACAAAGCCGGGGTCAGGTCCCCAGCGGAGTTCGGTAAAGCCGCGGTACTCGTTTCGTTACCGAGCAGAGGGTTTCCCAGGGGATCGTGTCCGCCCATGCGCTGAACTCCGTGAGCGGAATCTCGGCGTCCGCCTGACGACCGACGAGCACGGCCTCGTCGCCGGCGGCGACCGCCGGCAAATCGGTGGCATCCACGATGGTTTGATCCATGGTCACCCGGCCCAGGACCGGGCAGCGGCGCCCGCGAATGAGGACCTCGGCGCGGTTGCTGGCGGAGCGTGGGATGCCGTCGCCGTAGCCGGCGGTGAGAACGGCGACACGCGAGGGTCGGCTCAGCAGGCGGGTCCCGCCGTAGCTGACGGCGGTGCCCGCGGGGAGGCTTTTCACCAGCCCGACGCGGGTCCGAAAGCTGAACACCGGCTCGGCCCGCACTTCGGCCAGGAGCGAGCCGGGACGCGGCAGGATGCCGAACTGGAGGAGGCCCACGCGCACGGCGTTGAAGGGGCCGGCCTGCTCGATGGTCTCGAGGCCTGCGCTGTTGTCCGCGTGGATGAACAACTTCTCGCGGTCCAGGCCGGGACACTGGGTCTCGAGCGCGGCAAGAAAGCGGCGCCGCTGTTCGGCGGTGAAGCGAGGATCGTCGTCCGAGCTGGAAAAATGAGTGTAGACGCCTGCGATCCGGAGATAGGCGGCGTGACGGATAGAGCGCCAGACCGGAGCGACCTCCTCGTGCCAGGCGCCGAGGCGGCCCATGCCGGTGTCGATCTTCAGGTGTACGTCGAGGTGGCGGCGCGCGGCGGCGGCGGCGCGGTCGAGATGCTCGGCCTCCGCGACGGAAGACACGGTGACGGCGACATCGTACTCGGGCGCGAAACGCGCCTCGTCGGGCAGCAGGGCGCCGAGGATGAGGATGGGCCAGTCGGGTCCGATCTCGCGCAAGGCCGCGGCCTCGGCGAGGTTGGCCACCGCGAAAAGATCCGCGCCGGCGTGCATCAGACGCGCGGCGACCTGGGGCAGGCCGTGGCCATAGGCGTCCGCCTTGACGACCGCCACGTAGCGCATGTGCGGCGGCAAGGAGGCGCGGATGAGCCGCAAATTGCGCTCGAGGGCGGCGAGATCGATCTCGGCCCAGCAGCGCAGGGGAAGGCCGGAGGGCGTGCTCATTTCGCGGCGGGTGCCTGGTGGACGCGGGGCGTCCAGGCGGCGTAGCCCGGCTGCTCGTGGAGGAAAGCCTCCGGTTCGGTAGCCTCCTGGAAAAAGGGCTCGTCCGGCGCGGCGGCGAGCAGGGCAGCGGCCGACCAGGGCAGGGGACGGGGACAGGCGCCCGCAGGTAAGGCGGACCAGCGTCGGAAGCTTTCCGGCGTGGCGAGCGGGCCGCAGACGGCGAGCTCGGGGGTGGGCAGCCGCAGCAGAGAATGCGGCGCGCCGGGGCGCACGGCGTGCCAGGTATCGCGCCGTGCGTCGGCGACGATCGTCTCGCCCGGCGCGGAGACGGCGAGCAGAGGCAGGCTGTGGAAGGAATAGGTGGCGAGACCGGGCCGGACCGCTCTCCAGGTCCGCAAGGCCGCGGCGGCGAGACGGATGCCCAGCACGGAGCCGGGCCCGTCGCAGAAAGCGGCGGCATCCACCTCGCGGATGCGGCGGCCGCCGGCGGCCGCAAGCGCGCGGGCGACCGCGACGGGCAGGGCGGCGGAGGCCTCGCCTTCGAGGGCAGCCGTGGCGGCGGGAACGATCCGGCCTTCTAACCACACCGAGGCCTCGGCGTGGGTGGAGCAGGTGTCGACCACCAGCAGGACGGGGTGGAGGACGAGAAGTTGGCGGAGGCTCGGCACGGCGGGAATCGGGGCTCCGCAGCAAGCGCCCGGGCGGGGCGGCGGGCAAGCGCGAGAATCGGGCATTGACCGGGTTTTGCGGCGCTGCGTAGCGTGCCAGATTCTATCCAGAAAACCCTTCGTCCTTTTCAGACCGTGAACATCCAAATCCAAGACGTTTCCCCCACCCGCAAGAACCTCACCGTCAGCTTTGACGCGACCGAGGTCGCCGCCGAATACAAGTCGGTGATCGGCCAGGTCTCGCAACAGGTGCGCATCCCCGGCTTCCGCCCCGGCAAAGCCCCCGCCAATCTGGTGCTCAAGCAGTTCGGAAAAGCCGTGAGCGACGAGTTCAAGCAGAAGATCGTGGGCAAGGCCTACCGCGACGGCATCAAGGAGTCGAAGCTCGACGTCGTCCAGGTGACCAATGTCCAGGAGGGCGACATCGCTCCGGATAAGTTCGCTTCCATTGTCATCACCGTCGACATCCGCCCCGCTTTCGAGCTGCCCGACCTCGCCGGCATCCCGGTGACGGTCGCGCCGGTCGAGCCGACCGACGCCGAGGTCCAGGCCGGCATCGACGCCCTCCGGGCCGAACGCGCCGACTTCAAGGTCGCCGAGCGCCCCGCCCAGAACGGCGATTACCTGAAGCTTTCCTACGAGGGCACCGTGGCCGGCCAGGCCATCCTCGACATCGTCCCGGACAAGCAGATCTACGGCAAGGTCCCGCAGACCTGGGAAGAGGTCGAGGGCGAGAACGAGGGCCTCATCCCCGGTCTGGGCAAGCAGCTTGCCGGCCTCAAGACCGGCGACAAGAAGGACATCTCGGTGACCTTCCCCGCCGACTTCAAGGGCGCGCCGGATCTGGCCAACAAGACCGCGGTCTATGCCGTCGAGGTGCTCGAGATCCGCGAGCGCGTGCTGCCCGAGCTCAACGAGGAATTTTTCAAGGCCAACCAGGTCGACGACCTCGCTGGCCTCCAGGCCAAGGTCCGCAACAACCTCAAGGCCCGCAAGGACCATGAGAACGCCTCCGGCAAGCGCCGCCAGGTGATCGACGCGCTCGTCGCCAAGGTGGATTTCCCCGTGCCGCAGAGTCTCGTCGACCAGGAGACCCAGTCGGTGCTCCGCCAGTTCGTGCAGGAGAACCAGCGCCGCGGCCTCACCCAGGAGCAGTTCGAAAAGGACAAGGAGCAGATCATCGCCGGCGCCCGCCAGGCCGCCGAAAGCCGCGTGAAGACCCAGCTCATCCTCGCCCGTGTCGCCGAGCAGGAAAAGCTCGCCGTCGAGGCGACCGACATCGACACCTTCCTCTATCAGCAGTCGATGCGCACCGGGACCAAGCCCGAGAAGCTGGTCAAGGAACTGACCAACGACCGCGACCGCCTGCGCGCCGTGCAGCAGAGCATCGTGTTCGACAAGGCCCTCGACCTCATCGTTTCCAAGGCGGTCGTCACCGAGACCGCCCCGGCCGCCTGAGTCCGGCGGAACGACCGCGGCGAAACCCGCCGCGGTAAAATGTCCAGCCCCGCCCGACCTTCGCGGCGGGGTTTTTCGTGCCCGGCGGACGCGCCGTCGCGCTTGCCTTCCGCACGCTCCCGGTGAACTTCACCGCAACCTATGAGTTACTACGTCCCGATGGTGATTGAGAACAACGGCCGCGTGGAGCGGTCGATGGACATCTATTCCCGCCTGTTGAAAGACCGCATCATCTTCATCGGTACGCCGATCGACGACGGCGTGGCCAACGTGGTGATCGCCCAGCTCCTCTTCCTCCAGATGGAGGATCCGAAGAAGGACATCCACCTCTACATCAATTCGCCCGGAGGCATCGTGACCGGCGGCATGGCGATCTACGACACCATCCGTTTTCTCCAGTGCGACGTCGTCACCTACTGCATCGGCCAGGCCGCGAGCATGGCGACGGTGCTTCTCGCCGCCGGCACGAAGGGCAAGCGTTTCGCCCTGCCGCACAGCCGCGTGATGATCCACCAGCCCAGCGGCGGCGCGGGCGGCCAGGCGGCGGACATCGCCATCGCGGCGCGCGAGATCATCCGTTGGCGCCAGACGCTCAACCAGGTCATCGCCCGCCACACCGGCAAAACCGTCGAGCAGATCGAGCGGGACTCGGATCGCGACTACTACCTGAGCGCAGAGGAAGCCAAGGCCTACGGCCTGGTGGACCAGGTGGTGGAGAACGCGGCCGAGACCGGGACCGTCAACCCGGCCGCGGCCTGAACTGGGCGACATGGTAGGGCGGGACCGCTGGGCCCGCCGAGGGGTCGTTTAAAATTCGTGGCGGGCCCAGCGGTCCCGCCCTACCGGTTTTTCAGCACGGGAAACGGCGTCGGAGCGATCAGCGGTGCCATCGGGCGCGAGGCGAAAACCGTGCCGGCCGGGATCGGGCTTCCGCGCAGAAACTCCGATGCGGCCAGCAGCTTGCCACCTGGCTTTTGCAGGCGCCGCACGCGCAGCAAACCCGCGCCCGTGCCGACGAGCAGCCCGTCGGCGTCGGCGCCCGCCACCTCGCCCGCGGGGCCCGTGCCGGCCACGGCGTCGGCGAGCCCGAACTTCAGCGGCTGGCCGTTCCAGTCCACCTGCGCGGCGGGCCAGGGATTGAGACCGTTGATCCGCGCGGCCAGGACTGCCGCCGACGCGGCGAAATCGAGCGCGGCGTCCTCCTTGGTCAGCTTGCGGCAGAAGCTCGCCGCGGCGTGGTGCTGTTCGGTGAAAACCAGCTCGCCCTTGAGCAGGCGCGGCAGTGCCCGCGCCAGCAGGGGCACGCAGGCGGCGGCGAGTTTTTGTTCCACCTCGAGGGCGGTGTCATGCCGGCCGATCGGCACAGCCTCGCGGTCCGCCACCGGACCGGCGTCGAGCTGGCGCACGATGCGCATGAGCGACACGCCAGTTTCGGCCTCGCCGCAGGCGACCGAGGTCTGGATGGGCGAGGCGCCGCGATACTTCGGCAGGAGAGAGGCGTGAAAATTCAGCGTGCCGAGCGGCGGTACCGCGATGAAGTCGTCGCGGAGGATGTGTCCGTAGGCCATGACCAGCGCGAGGTCAGGCGCAGACGCGGCGTAGGCGGCGCGGACTTCGGGCGTGAGTTTTTCCGGCTGGTGGACGAGGAGGCCCCGGGCGACCGCCCACTGCTTGATCGCGTTGGCTTGGATTTTCTGCCCGCGCCCGACCGGCCGGTCGGGCTGGGTGTAGATCGCGACCAGCTCGACCAGCGCCGCGCCTTCCGGCCCGACGAGCCAGTCGAGCAAGGGCAGGGAGATGGCATCGGAGCCGAGGAAGACGGTGCGAGGGCGGGGCATAAACTCCCTGAAATTAAACCACGGAGGGCACAGAGATCACGGAGGAGGAAGGAGCGTTCAGCCTCCTCGTCTCCGTCCGGCTCTCCGTGCCCTCCGTGTTCTCCGTGGTTAAAATCAAAGCGTCTTGATCCACTTCGCGACCTCGGCGGCGAGAGCGTCGAAGGCGCCGTCGGTGGAGGGCTCCTTCAGGCCGTCGAAGAGCGTCCAGTGCTCGACGTGTTGGATCGACTTGCCGGGCTCGACCTTGGCGAGCGCGCCGAGGGTCTCGAGTTCGCACATCTGGCCGTTGGTGAAGGTCTCGAAGGCGCATCCATTATCCGGATACGCGGCTCCGGGGATGACGGGGGCGTATTTGACGAAGGTCGTGCCGCCATACCAGTAGGCCGACCAGCCGGGGTAGTTGGTGAGGCCGAGTTTGTGCGGGCGGTCGGCGGCGTCGACGTCGATGCCGTAGTAATCGCGGTGCAGGTCCCACACGTCGAGCGAGAGGTCGGTGTAGCTCCAGGGGACCATCGAGTAGGTCGGCAGGAAGTCGCCCTTGGCGTGGTCGCCCTTGGGCAGGAGGGGAACCACGCCGTAGCCGCCCGGACGGAACATGGTGAGCGCCCAGCAGGCGGTCTCGACCGGCCAGAGGCCCTCGTTGGTGAGGGCATGGGTGACGCGTACGGTGCGCTCGCCGAGGAACTCGATCTTGATGGCTTTCTGCATGCCGGTCTTCGCCTCGGCGGGCTGGGCGAGGGCGATGCCGTTCTTCAGGGGCTTGACCGCGACCGGCTCGCCGTCGGGCTGGTAGGTGCGGATGCCGTGCTCGGGAGCGTGCCAGAGGCGGTGGCCGCCGATGAACTTAAGGCCGGTGGCCGCGTAGGGCTTCTCGTCGGCGCCGAGTTCGAGGAACAGGTTGCCGGCCTTGCCCTTCTTCGAGGCGAAGGACGTGATTCGGGGACCCACGCCAGTGGTGACTTCGAGGGCGAGCGCGCCGGTTTCGATACGGAGCGCGTCGGCGCCGTTAACCTTAGTCTTCGAGTGTTTCATAATCGAAAGCTTCCCCCATGCCCGCCTCCTCGCGGGTTTCCTTCACCTTCCACTTGGGGACGTGGGCCGGTTTTTCGTTCTCCGCCTTGTGTTTCGCGGCGAGCGCGGCCTTGCCGGTGTAGGGCGTGCCGGGGGTGTGCTTGGGCTTGCCCACGAGATCGAAATACACCGGGCAGCCGTCGAGGCCGAATTCCTTGACCATGCCCGCCTCGAGATAGCGGCGGTATTGCTCCGACAACTTGTCCTCGCGATTGCAGAAGAGCTTGATGCGGAAGGGGCGGACGCCGGTCTGGAGCGCGTAGTAGACGCGGAAGCGCTTGCCGCCGATGGCGGGAGCCGGGACGCGTTCGGCAAGGTCGCCGATGAGGGCGTTGAGCTTCGCGGTGGGGATTTTTTTGTCCAGGGCACGGTTGAGCTGCACGGCCGCATTGAGCATGCGGTCGACCTCGTAGCCGCTCATGGCGGAGACGAAAAGGATGGGCGCGCCGGGCGTGAAGAAGAGGCGGTCGCGGATGGATTGCTCGTATTTGTCGCGGTACTCGCGCTCGGACTTGTAACCGTGGATCGCCTCCTCGGGCGCGCACTCGGGATCGAGCCCTTTTTTGAAGGCTTCGCGGACGACGTCCCACTTGTTGACGATCACGATGATGGGCTTGCGCTCCTTGATGGCTTCGCCGGCGATGGCCTTGTCTTGCGCGGTCACCCCGTCGATGGCGTCGAGCACGAGGAAAACCACGTCGCACTTGCCGATGGCGTCGAGGGAGCGGAGCCGGGAGAAATACTCGACGGGCGAAGCGAGCTTGGTCTGGGCCTTGATGCCGGCGGTGTCGATGAGGCGGAAGGGATACTCCTTCTTGTTGCGCCCGAGAAAGGTGAAGGGGATTTCGACCGCGTCGCGGGTGGTGCCTGCGATGTCCGAGACGATCAGGCGGTCGCTGCCGAGCAGGCGATTGCTGAGCGAGGATTTGCCGACGTTGGGCCGGCCGATGAAGCACACGCAGAGCGGCTCGTCGGGATTGCGCGCGCCGGGCATGAGAGGCTTGCCCTCCTCGTCCACGGTGGGGCGCGGGGCCGGCGGGGCGACTTCGGGCGCGGGACCGAGTTTTTCGAGGATCGCGGCGCGCAACTCGGCCTCGCCGCGGCCGTGCTCGGCGGAGAAACGAAGCGGTTCGCCGAGGCCGAGCCGGTAGGCCTCGCCGAGGTCGATCTTGTCGTCCCCGAAGTCGGCTTTGTTGATCACGAGGACGACCTCCTTCTTCGCGCGGCGCAGCATGGAGGCGATCCGGGTATCGAGCGCGGTGAAGCCCTCGAGGCCGTCTACCACGAAGAGGATGAGGTCGGCCGCCTCGATGGCGAAGTCCACCTGCTTCTCGGAGGCCTTGGTCAGCTCGGCGGGCGAGTCGCCGCCCTTGAGCCCGAGGCCTCCGGTGTCGAGAAGCGTGTAAGCTCCGTCGGCGACCTCGCCGGAGACGACGTCGCGAGTGACCCCAGGCTGGTCGTGCACGATGGAAATGCGCGACCGGGTGAGCCGGTTGAAAAGACGGCTCTTGCCCACATTGGGGCGTCCGACGATGGCGACGAGGCGTGGCATGGGAGGAAAACCGGGCAGCCTACGGGGCGGCGTCAAGCAGGCACAAGCGTGGAAGCGGCAATAGGGAGTGCGGCGCCTCGGCTGTCGTGCCGCCGCACTCCAGGCTCAGCGCAGGGCCGCGGCCATGAGGGCGGCGCGGCGGTTGGCTTGTACGTCGTGCACGCGGTGAAGCTGCACGCCTTGGGCAACGGCCAGCGCCGTGACGGCCAGCGTCGCCTCCAGTCGGTCTGCAGGCGAAACCAGCTCGGGCAACACCTGACGGATAATGCTCTTGCGAGAAACGCCGAGCAGCAATGGACGGCCCAGCGCGTGCAACTCGCCGAGGCGGGCGAGAAGAGCCAGGTTTTGCGCGGGGGTCTTGCCGAAACCGATGCCGGGATCGAGGATAACGCGCTCGGTGGCTAGTCCTGCGGCGGCGGCGATTTCCAGGCTGCGACCCAGCCAGGCAAGAACGGCAGGCAGCGGATCGGCCTCGGGGGGCATATGGCGCAGCGTGGAGTCGTTGTGCATCACGACCACCGCCGCTCCGCTCGCGGCGGCGAGGCGGGCGAGTTCGGCGCCGCCGGGGCCTTGCAGCCCGTGGACGTCGTTCAGGATGTGAGCGCCGGCCTCGAGCGCGGCGGCGGCCACGGCGGGTTGGTAGGTGTCGATCGAGAGCGGCAGGGAGGGAAATTCGCCGACGAGGGCGCGCACGACCGGCACGGTGCGGGCGGTTTCCTCGGCGGGGCCGACCTCGGTGTAGCCGGGGCGGGTGGACTGGCCCCCGATATCGAGGACGTCGGCGCCTTCGGCGGCGAGCCGGCGTGCGTGGGCGAGCGCCTGCCCGGGGTCGAAATGTACGCCTCCGTCGAAGAAGGAGTCGTCCGTGATATTGACGATCCCCATGAGCCGCGGCGCGGCGCCGAGAGCGAGCGTGAGGCCGCGGGCAGGGATGCGGAAGGTGCCGGGCACGGGTGGGAGAGGAATGATGCCAGGCCGGATCAGGGCGCGGGTGGCAGGTACTCGGTGCTCATGACATCGGAGACCTTGAGCGAGCCCGCGGGCGTGAGTTTCAGGTCTTCAAGGATTTTGATCTGGGTGGCGTAGCGTTTCGGGTCGAGGCGGCCGATGCGGGAGGAGTCGGTGGCGTCGCGGCCGATCACGAGCTTTTCGTCGACGATCATCTTTCGCGAGAAAGCCATGAACTCATCGGTGTTCTTGGGGTTGGCCTTCTTCATCGCCTCGTGCGCGGGGGTCGGGTCGCCCTCGATGTAGTCTTTCCAGCCGCGGATGTAGGCGGCGATGAAGGCGCGGAGCGCGGCGGGATTTTGCCGGGCCCAGTCCGGGTTGGCGATGAGCACGCCGTAGGAATCGTAGCCGGCGTCCCACGCGTAGAGGTAACGGGGCGCCGGAGCGCCGCCCTTGGTGATGAAATAGGGCTCCGCGATGTAGTAGCCCTGCTGAATGAATTCCTTGTCGGCGATGAAGTTGGAAACGGAGAAGTTGAAGGGGATGATGGTGAAATCGATGGCGTATTTGTGGCGCAGGAAATCGAGGAAAACCCAGCCCGGACGGGCCATGATCTTGCGGCCGTTGAGGTCCTTGAAGTCGCGCACCGGGCTCTCGGCGTGGAGGAGGAAGACCGACGGGTCGTTCTGGAACACGGCTGCGACCTGGAGGAGGGGGAGGCCCTTGTGGACATCGAGCAGGGTCGTGACGCTCTCGCCCTGGGCGATGTCCGCCTGGCCGCTGGCGACGAGCTGGTTGACGGGGATGCTGGTGCTGCCGCCGGGGTTCAGGGTGACCTCGAGACCGGCCTCTTTGAACCAGCCGCGGGCCTGGGCCTGGAAAAGGCCGCCGTGCTCGGGTTCGGGCACCCAGTCGAGCTGCACGGTGACCTTGGTGAGCTTGGGCGCCGCCGCTTCGGTGTCGGAAGAAGTGGCGGAGGGCTCTTTTTTGGCGCAGGCGGAGAACAGGGCGAGAACAGCGGAGATGAGGAGTGGGACGCGGAGGTTCATTTTTCGGAAGGGGTATAGCTGTCGTGCCAACGATGCAAAACCAGCCAGGCGAGGCCGGAGACGGCGGTCACGAGGACGAAGCCGAGGAGGCAGCCGACGATCGCGGTGGCGTAGAGGCCGGGGATCTCGTTGCGCGAGCTGAAAATCAGGGCAGTGATGCCGAGACCGGAGCGGCCGCCGGTGGTGGTGCCGACGAGGTAGTCGGCGGTGAGGGCGCCGATGGGTGCGAGGATGGCGGAGATGCGCAGTCCGGTGAAAAAGTAGGGCAGGGCGGCGGGTGCCCGGAGCAGGAACATCTCCTGCCATTTCGAGGCGCGGCCCATGCGGAAGAGATCGACCTGGGCGGCGTCCACCGAGAGCAGGCCCTGGGTGGTGTTCACCACCAGCGGGAAAAACGAGATGAGGAAGGTGACGATGATCACGCTTGGCGCGCCCGGGCCGACCCAGAGGATCAGGATGGGGGCGACGACGATGATCGGCACCATCTGCAGGGCCATGAGATAGGGATAAAGCGCGATGCGCACGAGCGAGGAACTGGCGAGCAGCAGCGAGGCGGCGATGGAAACAAGGGCCGCCAAGGCGAAGCCGCCCAGCGCGGCGAGCGCGGTGTAGCGCGCGGCGGAGAGCAGAGTGGGGCCATGTTCGCGGAAGGCGGCGGCGAGCCGGCCAAGGTCGGGCAGGAGAAAACGGCGGCCGGGCGAAAGCGCATGGTGCAGCGCCTGCCAGCCCGCGAGCAGCAGCGCGGCAAGGAGCAGGGGGAGCAGCCAGCGAAGAAGGCGGGCGTTCATGCGATGGCGCCGGTATCGGCGGAAGAAGGCGTTTCGACCGCGCGGAGGCGGGCCGAGACCTCGGATACCAGCCGCAGGCAGGCCGGATCGCGGCGGGTGTCCTGGTTGCGCGGATACGGCAGGTCCACCTTCAGATCGTGCGCGATCCGGCCGGGGCGCGGGGCGAGGATTAGAATCCGGCTGGAGAGGAACACGGCCTCGGAGACGGAATGCGTGACGAAGACGGCGGTCCAGCGCTGGCGCTCGCGGATGGCGAGCAGTTCCTCGCCGAGGCGGTCGCGGGTCATCTCGTCCAGCGCGCCGAAGGGTTCGTCGAGGAGGAGGATGCGAGGCTCGAGGGTGAGGGCGCGGGCGAGGGAGACGCGCATCCGCTGCCCGCCGGAGAGCTGGCGCGGATAGGCGCTGGCCCGGTCGGCGAGGCGCACGAGAGCGAGGGCGGCGTCGCGGCGGCGGGCGCGCTCGGGGGCCGGTACGCGGCGCAGGCGGAGGAGGGTCTCGACATTGGCGGCCACCTTCAGCCAAGGCAGCAGGGTGGCGTCCTGAAAAACATAGGCGAGAGCGTCGCTCTGGCCGGGAGGACGGCCGTCGAGGGAGAGAGTGCCGGCATCGGGCATGGCGAGGCCGGAAAGGAGTCGGAGCAGGGTGGATTTGCCGCAGCCTGAAGGCCCGAGGATGGAGACGAATTCCCCGGGGGCGATGTCGAGGTCGAAGGGGGCGAGGACGGGCGGGGTGGACGCGTCGAAACGCTTGGTCACGGACTGCAAGCGGATGAGCGGTGGCGGCATGGCGGGGCGAGGCGAAGGGAAGCGCGGAGGCGCGTCAACGGCGGCGGAACGCGGCAGGCGGGGACGGGCAGATTACGCGGCGCCGGGGCGCAAAAAACCCGCGGCCGTTTTGCGGACGCGGGCAAAAGAGGAAAGTGGCTGTCTTGAGGCGGCTTACACCTTCTCGACGAGGCCGGCCTTGATGGCCTTGACGGAGACCAGCATGCGCTTGGTGCCGCCGTTGGGGAGCTTCACGCGGATGCGCTGGAGGTTGGGCTTGAAGGTGCGGGAGGTCTTCTTGGTGACGTGCGTGCCGATGCCGCCGCTCTTCTTGGACTGACCCTTGCGGTGAATGATGGAACCCTTGGTGGGGCGTTTGCCGGTGATAGCGCAGATGCGAGCCATGGTGATGCGTGGGTTGAGTTAAAAGGTTCAGAGAAAGGGCGGCGGGGTGAGGCGGTGCAAGGGGAAAAGCGGAAGTGTCGTGGATCGCCTTCAAACGGTGCGTCGAAACGAGCCGAAGGGATGAGAAGAAGGAAAAAACCGGGACCGAGGAAAATCGCCCTTGCCCTTTGCCGGCGGGGTCCTTGTTTCGCACTCCTGCTTTTCGGAGAGGTGGCTGAGTGGTCGAAAGCAGCGCTTTGCTAAAGCGCCGTAGGTGTAACAGCCTACCGGGGGTTCGAATCCCCCCCTCTCCGCCAGTTTCCGCCAGAGGCGGGATTGACTGACAAGCCGGGGGATGAGACCCCGAGTTCGACGGAGCGAAGCGGAGATCCAGCTCGATCAAGCTCGGCGCCGTATCGGATGCCGGCGTATTGGTTCTCACTACGTCCGCGAAGGCCCGGCCGAGGCGAACGGCGACATCCTGCGCTTCACCCGCCCTCCCGCCCCGCGCGAAATTTCCGGTGGGGGGACCTTGGAATTGGCGGTGTCGTCGCCCGCGCTTTTTCCGCCCCGGTTCATCTGGCTCAAAATGAGGAGCTGGCGCCTGCGGTGACGCATCCCGTCTCGGTCTCCCTTTCCGCCCGGTCGTCCCTCCCTTTGTCGAGCCCAATGGGGGGTGGCTCCTAATGAAACACGGCTGCGACAAAATATCGCGGAGTGCGCTTTCGGCTCGACTATCCACGCGTGCCACAAGCAGTTTAGGGGATTAGGTCCATGAATTCGCAGTTACGTTCCACCACCCACTCCTCGGGGTCTGCCCCGGCTCTCTTCAAGGGGAAATTAAGTAATTTCCCCAATTAAGACTCACGTTGAATGGATGGCGATTGTCCGCGGGCGGTCACTTTGCCGGGCACAAAAGCAAAAAAATACCATGAGCATGCCAACGCGGAACGCCTTGCGTACATTGGCCGGATGGTTTCCCGCCGTTGTCGGGTTTTCCATCTCCCACTGTCTTGCAAATGCCCAGGTTTCCGTGGACGTGCGGATTCCGGCCGCGGGAGCCGAATCGCTTTATCTCGATTTTAAAGGCTCGCCCGACTTCACCGTGCAGGAAGCGGCGATCACCGTTTTCGATTGCCGGGAATATCTCACGAAAACCGGGGCCTCCCATGTTGATTACGAGATCGGAAGCCTGGAGCCCGTTTTGGGCCAGCTTGATACGAGGCGAACCTACACCTCGACGAATGTGGAAACGTCCTCTTCCGGCGAGCGGTTTATCCGCTTTACGATGGAGACGGAGCCTTTGGCTAAAACTGACCTGGTTTATGGCCGGGTCGTTTTAAAAGAAGCGGAGGGGACGGAGCAGGTAAAATATGTACTCGCCCCCGTGAAGTCCGAAGCTCCTTCGATCTCGGGTCTGGCGGTTTACTACCTGCCCCAGGAAAAGAGGTATTTCGCTTCTGCCACCGTGGCAGGCGAGGTACCGATTGCCCAGGTTGAAATCGCCTTGGTCGGCGCGGACTCGGCGTCTTTTGTCCAGGCGGGAGGCCGGCTGGATGAGGTGGTTTCCTTTTTGGAGCAGAAGAGCGAGTTGTTGGAGCCGCTCCTCCCGACCCAGACTGTGTTCAGCTCGGTATATGACGTCGAAAACACCCCCTCCGCCGGGGCCGTGATCTATTTGAGGGTCACCGCCACCGATGTATTGGGCAACGCCCGGTCTCATTCGGATGTGTATCCCATCGCGACCATACGTCCCTTGGGAATCGCTCGAATCGAGGCGACGGTGGGCGAGGCGGGAACCACCCTCAGCGGATTCGGCGACGAGCGGCAGATTTCGGTTGAGGGGATTTTGGATAATGGGTCCCGGGTATCTCTCAACGAGGACGATGGGGTCGTTTTTACAAGCGATGACGAAAGTGTTTTGAGTGTGGGCGGGGCGGGCAAGGTTCGAGGCCTGCTTCCGGGGGAAGCCAATGTGCGGGTGAGCTTCAAAGGCTTGGAGCATACCTTGGTTTTCCGGGTGTTGAATCAGGCGCTGATCACGGCGATCGAGGTTGCGAATGCCCCGCCGCTCGTCCTGCCGGCGGTGGGCGAGTCGAGGCAGCTCGATGTTTTTGGCGTTCCCGCGAGCGGGCAAGGCGGTGAAGGGGGGGATCTTATACCGATGTCCGGAGCGGGCTTAGGCACCGTTTACGAGGTCGAGGACCCGACGGTTTTGCAGGTTTCCGCCGATGGTCTGGTCACGGGACTCAAACCGGGAAGCAGCGCGGTCTCGATCGGCAATAAGTTTATAACGGTTGCGCCCGTGATCATCACCGTGGAGGTGAAAGATGGTCCGGCGACCATTCAGGTCCGGGCGGCGCGGAACTGGATAAGAGAAAATGAAAGCCTGCAGGTATCCGCCGTGGTAACGGACGATCTGGGGGAGGCGGGAATCCGGGACGTGCGTTTTTTTGTGGATGGTACCCCGGTCGTGAAAGATCAGGCGGCTCCCTTCGGCTTCACGCTGCAAGGCCCGGAACGACGCGCGGGAACGTTTTTGAGGGTGACCGCGCTGGTGACGGATATAGCCGGTAATCAAACGGCTTCGGAACCCGTGGACATCGAGGTTCGCTCCGTCGCATCGCCCGGCCAGGCCGGTACCTTGCGATTTTTCACCAGCGCGGATGATGTCGCGTTTCAGGCGAAACTGGCGCTGGCCGGAAAGGATGGATACACCCCCGACTTCGTACCTATTCCCAACGGAGGCAACTTTGTGGTACGCACCATCATTAATTTCGCGGTCGTGGCGGAGGACGGCGCGTATGATCGGGTGGAATTATGGGTAAACGGAGCCTTGGCGGGAACCTCGCGGGCGGCGGTTCCGATCCATTATAACAAGGCGCAGGCCGCCCCGGAGGTCGCGGCGGAATTTTCCCACCGATTCGGTTACGTGGTCCCTGAGCTCGAGGGCGGGCGCAGCCTGGTGGTTTCGGCCGTCGGTTATCGGAACGGGCAGGAAACCCAGGCCGAGTCTTTGGTCATCACCGCCTTGCGGGACGAAATGCCGGGGATTGGCATCGTTTCCCATGTCGATGGCCAGGCGGTGCGAGACAACGCTTCCGTCCCGGTCGTGGTTCGCGTCACGGATGATTTGATGATCTACGGGGCAAAGGTGGACTTTTTCGTCGATGGACAGCGCGTGGGCTCGCAAGACACGCGAAGCACGGTGAAGACGCCCTCCAGCGCTTTGGACTCGGGCGGCAGCAAGGATTATTCGTTCACGTTTGCCGTTCCGGCCGGCGCGATCGGGGCCACTCACACGTTGCGGGCCGAGGTGACGGACTTCGGCGGGAATATCAACACCACCGACTTGGTTTCCGTGACGGTCGAGGCGAACCAGGCGCCGATGATCCAGCTCATTTCGCCGGTGGCCGATTCCGAGTGGGTCGCGGGCAGCCGTCTGACGCTCCGCAGCACTGTGATCGACGATGGGCCGGCCGGTCCGGTGGCCTATTATATTGACGGAAAACTGGTCAGTTTCGGCGGAGCGTCGTTCGATTATGACCTGCCGACGGAGGCGGCGGGCACATTTATCAATGTGATGGCCAAGGTTACCGACGAGGCGGGGCTGACCGGGGTGGCCCAGGCGCGCATTGCGGTTATCAAAGACAATATACCGCCGGCGGTGGCGATCTCGTCGCCGAAAAACGACGTGGAGTGGTCCGTGAATCGCAATATCGGGTTTTCGGTGGGCGGTTTCGATAATGTCGGAGTGGAGTCGATCGAGATTTATCGAAACGATTCGCCGACGCCGGTCATTCGCGCGGGGAGGGGAGAGTTCCAGGTCGCCGAGGATGGCTCCTTTCATCTGTCGGCCTTGTTCCCGCGCGAAAGCGGCGGCCAGGCGAATTACCGGGCGGGGGACACGTTGGTATTTCACGCCGTGGCCAGGGACGGGGCGGGGAACGCGGGACGAAGCGCGAACGTGACGGTGAAGATAGTCGCACCGGAGGTACTGCCTCTTGGCATCGAGATCGTCCACCCGCTCGCCGGGAATTGTTATATGGGATCGCCCATCGACATCATCGCCGAGACTCCGGCGGGCGTGAGCGTGCGCCGGGTGGAGCTTCGGGTGAACGGAACGCTGGTGTCGAGCGACGAAAAGCCGCCGTATCAGTTTGCTTATACTATTCCGGACACGCCGTGGGAAACCGATTATACAATGCGGGTAACGGCGGTTGATTTCGAGGACAGGACCGCGGGCGACGAAGTCGTGTTGCACGCCCGGCCCGACAATGTGGCTCCGTTGGTCGCGATCACCTCGCCCACCTCGTCGAGCCTGCTGGCGGACGGGGCCCCGACCCGTCTGGTCGCGATGGTTTCCGACAACGTGGGCTTGGATCGGGTGGAGTTTTTTGCCGACGGGATTTTGGTGGCCGCGGACGCCTCGGGCGAAAGCACGCAGTCTATTTTCACCGAATACACGGCCGACTGGACCCCGGGTTTCCGAAAGGATTATGACCTGTTGCTGCTGGATCAGGCTTCGGAGGCGGCGTTGCCCGTTTCGGGATCGTGGCGTGTGGTGATTGCGCGGGTGGGGACTGAAATTTGGGTGCGCATATTCGACGCGGAGGGGACCGATTATGCGGACACCCGCCTGACCTTGGCCCAGGCCGCGGCTTTGCTCGATCGATTGGCCGCCAGCGGGTGGAACGCCGCGGCGCTCGCGCCGGAGGCGAGGGCAGAGTTGGTCGGAACCGCGCTGGCGCTGAGCGGCCACGTGCAAACGGTTCTCTTGCGTGCGGTCGCCTATGACCCGCGGGGGAACCCGGGCGACGCGAGCCTGACGGTGCAGGTAAAGCAGGACGAAGCACCGCTGATCGAGATTTTGGAGCCGAGCGAAAATCGGACGGTGTACGAAGGTGAGCCCCTGAAGGTACGGACCCGGGTGCGCGACGATGTCGCGCTTGCGCAGGTGCGTGTTCGTTCGGGAGACACGCTGATCGCCACACAAACCGTCGAGGCGGATCCGGAGGAGGGCGCGGTGAGGGACCGGGTGTTCGAGTTCACGATTCCCGCCCCCTTGGCGACGACGCCCTATATCGCGATGGAGGCCGACGATGCACGCGGGCAAAGCGAGGCGGTTCAATTGAGCCTGAATGTGATCGAAGACACGAGCGCGCCGAGCGTGCGGATCACCGCTCCGGCCTCGGGCACCGACGTGCTCGAAACCGACAGCTTGCAACTGACGGTGGAGGCGAGCGACGACCTCAGCGTGGGGCAGATCCAGATCCGGGTGGACGGGCAGGCGAGCGGGAGTCCGGTGAGCACGCCCTTCGCGACGACCACGCAGGTGTTTTTGGTTCCGGATCCCAGCACGTTTGGCCAGTTGGTCGAACGGACCGTACACCGTTACGTGTTCAAGGCGCCTTTCGAGGTGCCCGACGGAAAACTCAATACCCGCATCGCGCTCACCGCGGTCGCGCGGGATGCCGGTGGCAACGAGACGATTTCGGCTCCGATTCACCTCGATATCGTTCCGGACAAGGTGCCCCCCCACATCGTGATCGAGGAACCGACCGCGGGGGATCTGCTCTATGGCACGGCGCCAAACGCGCCGAATGCGGCGACGCTGACGGTTTTGGTCAAGGCGACCGACAACGTCGCGGTCGCATCGGTAGGAGTGAGCGCCGAGGTGGATGGCGTGCCGCTGCCCACGGCGCCGGAGGAGGGGAGGGTCTTCCTCCTGCCGGTTATCACCGAGGCAAAGCGGGTGACGATTCGTGCGCATGCGATCGATGTTTCCGGCAACCGCGCCGAGGCGATACCGGTGGAGAACATCGAGTTGTTGCCCGCGGACCAGATTCCCCCGCCGGAGGACACGCCGCCGACGATCTCTCTGCAAAGTCCGCAGGACGGCGCCGTTTTCCAAGTGTCCCAGAGCTATCCGACCCGCGTTCTCACGCGTGACGATGTCGGGGTGGAGGCGGTGACGCTGTTGGCGAGCGATCTGCCCGTGGTCGGCGTGGATCCCAATAATCAGCGGGTCAGCTTCGGTTTGTCGCGGGACTATGGGGTGGAGCGACTCAAGCGTCTGGCCGTCACGGCCGGGGGGCGGACGCTGACGCTGGCCCATGTGCGCGATGCCCAGGGCCGGGCGCTTTTGGAATTCGCCCAGGCGCCCGGCGGCTGGCCGGCCTCGGCACGCGATTTCGAGATCGAATTCGAGGGATATGCAAACACGGCTGGCATGGTCGCGGAGCTGGATATCGCCCGCATCGCGACGAACGGGGATGCCGAGGTCGTGCGCACCGAATCGGGGGTTTTGTCGGCCGCGGGGGGCCATGCCGTCTCGTTCACGGTATCGGCCGCGGACATCGGCGATGCGGAGCGCGTCGCGGTGTCCGTTCGTTTGAAGAACAGCCCCCAGGCGCTTGCACTGCCCGTGCAGCGGATCGAACTGATGTTGGGCGAGGATCCCGCCGTGGGAACGTCCGCGCTGATTCAGGTCGGCGAAGCGGAGGCGATCGAGCTGGATGCGCTTTCGCTGGCGGTCACGGCGGCGGACGCCGGAGCGGACAAGCTGTATGATTTCGGCGAGACCCAGGTCACTGCCGGGCACCTGCCCCGGACCAGGTATCTGATCGCGCAGGGACGGGAGAAAGCGGCGGAAGGCCGGCCGCAGCGTTCGGCCTTCTCCACGGTGGTAAAAACCACTTGGACCGCAAATGTGGGGCCCACGATCTCCTACAATTTGCGTGACGGCGATTCGGTCGTGGAAGGAAGCGCGCTGGACTGGCGGGTGACCACGACGGATCCGACTGGGCTATCGCGGCTGGCCGTCTATCTCAACGGCGAGGAATTCCGCTCCTACCTCCTGAACGGCGCCGGTCCCGAGCTCACGACGATATCCGTCGGCGTGCCGCCGCGGGCGGGAGGGCAGCTTTGGGAATTGCGCGCGGACGCCACGGACCTGGCGGGCAACGTCACGCGCGGCCAGACGATCAAGATTTTGGTGAAGGACGATCGGGCACCCACGGTACGGATAAAGACCGTCGATAACCTCTGGTCCGGTCGTACCCTGATCGACGCCTACAACGCGCTTGCGGGAATCGAGGTGCTCGAAGACACGGCGACTGGAATCGACGTGGAGTTCGCCGACGATCTCAACCTGGTAAGCACGCGCCTGTTTGTGGACGGAGTCGAGGTGACTGCCCGGGCCGGAAATCGTTTCACCTGGACGGTGCCGTCCGGCCGTTCCGGGACGGATTTCACCGCCGTGGCGCGGGCGACCGATTCGATCGGGCAGACGACGGAGGCGTTTATCATTCTGCGGGCGGTCAGCGACCCGGCGCCATTCGCCAAGATCATTGCGCCGGCGGTCGATCAGACCCTCACCGCCGGTCGCCTGTTGGTGAGGATGCGGGCGCTGGCGATCGACAACATGGCGGTCTCCTCGGTCACCTTCCTGATCAACGACCAGCCATACGCCGTCCTGGCGGCGAACGCTGCGTCGTCGGCGCTGATCGGCGATCCTCCGGCGCCCCGCGACGATCAAGTGGCGCTGGGCGTCGAGGCGCTGCCTGGCTCCTATGCCGATTTTATCGAGCGGGACAGGGATCTCCTGCTCTTTGAAAAGGACCTCTCGATCCCGGCCGCTTTGCTGACGGGCAACGTCCCGGTGAAACTCGGCGTCCGGGTCAAGGACGTCCTGGGCAACGTTTACAACGACTTCCACCTGGTCTCGGTGGTCCCCGACACCGTGGTGCCTCGCGTGCTTTTGATCGCGCCGGCGACGGACGCCGATTTCGTCGAGGGCACGGTGCTGACGGTGCGCGCTTCGGCGGCCGACGACAGCCATGTGCGCAAGGTCGAGATCTGGGACAACGTGACCCCGGCCGGAACGGACGGCGGCTTCAACACGGTCGGCGCGCGCCTGGTTTATGCCAACGAACGTTTTCCCACGACCGATTACTTCATCGGTTCCTCCAATCTCGTGGACATTCCTCCGTTCCAGGCCGCTTTCCGCCTTCCGCTGCTCTCGGACCTCGGCATCACGGGTTTTGACCGCGTGCCGTTCAATGAGTTCACCGGCGGAACCCGCAAGAAACGTTATTACGGGGTGCGCGTGACCGATGCGAACGGCAACGTCACGGCCAGCGTTTCCTCCTACGACATCATCCCGGACAACGCGCCGATCATCGACATCGTGGCGCCCAAATCCGGCGCCTATCTGCCCGAGGGCATATCGATGGGCGTGTCCGTGCAGGCCGCCGACGACGTTTTGGTCGATAGCGTCGATTTCATCATCACCGACCAGACCGGCCAGACGGTTCGCACCGATACGACGCCGCCTTTCGCCATCAGCCATCTTATCCCGGCCGGAAGCGGCGGTGAGGTGACGGTGGCCGCCAGTGCGCTCGATTCGTTCGGCAATCGCACGTTCGCGCCGGCGATCCGGGTCAACACGCGCGAGGACTATCCCCCGAGCATTTCCCTTTCCAACCCCATCAACGGGCAAAATCTCATCGAGGGCAAAAACGCGCTGATCCAGGCCTCGGTGGGAGACGATATCGCGGTGCGTTCGGTGACTTTCTACGTGGATGGCGAGCCTGTGCTCACCGACACGACCTCCCCGTTCGAGATGGCGTGGGACGTGCCCTACGGGAAAGTCGGCCACGCGGTCATTCTGGGCGCCTCGGCGACCGACAGCGCGGGGCAGTCCACGCTGGCGGACCAGATCCGGATCAATATCGTCGCGGACCAGCAGCTCCCGACGGTGACCTTCGCCGAGCCGGCGGACAATTCGGGCCTGATCGTGGGCCGGGTCTTCAAGGTCCGGGCGACGGCGCAGGACAACGTCGCGGTGTCCTCGGTCGTGTTTCACCTCAACGGCAACCCGACCCCCTATCGGGTCGACCTGGCCGCGCCCTACGAATTCCTTTATCAATTTCCCGCCGGCGCCGCGGACGCGGCGAACCCGGCCGCACGACGGTTTGTCTTCGAAGCCACCGCCTATGACGCGGCCGGCAATGCGTCCGCGCCGGCCCGCCTCACCGTCGAGGCGATCAAGGATCGCGCGCCCTTTATCTCGTCGTTCCAGCCGGAGAACCAGGCGTCGGTGGTGGATGGCAGCCTGCTCCTGCTCAAGGCGACGGCCGACGACGACGTGGACGTGGCCAACGTGCAGTTCTTCGTCGATGGCCGCCTGGTGAACGTGGATAGCGTGCTTCCCTTCACCCAGCCTTACCAGATGACGCCCGGCCGCGCCGGCACGACGATGGAACTGAAGGTGGTGGCCAAGGACACGGCCGGGCAGACCAGCGAGCGCATCCATGTGGTCAACGTGATCGCGGACGCGGCGCCGGTGGTGGAACTCGATCTGCCTTTCCCGGGCACGCTGGTTTTCGATGGCGACATCGTGACGCTCCAAGCCAACGCCACCGATGACATCGCGATCGCGAAGGTGGAATTTTACGTCAACGGCAAGCTGGAGGATACGACCCTCAACACGCAGGGCGACTTCGGGGCCTACGATTCGCAGTCCGTGTTCCGCGGGCGGTTCCGCGCGCCGGTGGCCTCGGAGGGCAATCTCTTCGAGATCTACGCGCTCGCCTATGACACCCGCGGCCACGTGGCCCGTTCCGAAAGCGTGGTCATCGGCAAGCTGCGCGACACGACCGCGCCGGCGGTGATCATCGTCGATCCGGCGGCGGGCGAGCTGGTCACGGAGGGCCAGGCCCTGACCATCACGGCCAACACCGTCGATCTGGGCGGGATCGAGTCGGTCTCGTTCTACGTGAACGGGGTGGAGATCGTCACCGATCACGTCGCCACGCCCGGCGATGGGCTGACCCCCTACGCCGCGGTTTATCAGGTGCCGACCGGCAAGGCCGGGCAGACCCTCACCTTCACCGCCCGGGCGACCGATCCTTCGGGCAATGTGGGTTTCGCCGAGCCGGTGACGGTCGAGATCGGCATGCGTACGGCCAGGTCTCTGCCGCGCACGGTCACGCGGGATTTCGAGACGATCCCGCTTGTCGCCGTGGATGTGGCGAACTCGGGCGGGGTCGTTTGCACGCTCTCCGCCTTCGGCCAGGGCTGGCAGCTGGATGTCCTGGACGCCGTCACCGCGCCGGACAATCCCGGCCGGCTGGGTTTCTACCTCACGCCGGAGTACGATCCGCAACGCCCCTTGTCCTTGCTTAATTTTCCGGCCGGCGCGGCGACCGGCCTGGCGGTGGCGGACAACCACGCCTATGTGCTCTGGCGTCTCGATAACGAGAGTTACTTGTCGGTCATCGACCTGAGCGATCCCTTCCAGCCCGAACTGGTGAGCAACACCGCGTTCCCGGTCGCCGAAGCCAGCGCCCTCGTTGTGCACGACGACATGGCGGTCATCGCGAACGGGTCGGGCGGCCTACTGATCATGGATGTCTCCGATCCGGTCAATCCGCTGCGCGTGCAGAGCGTGTTCACCGCCGGAAGCGCCCGGGACGTCCTGGTGCGGGGAGAACTTGCCTATGTCGCCTGCGGCACGGCGGGCGTGCAGATCGTGGACATCGCCAGTCCCTCCAAGCCGGTTCTCGGCAGCGTGGACACCTTTGGCGCGGCGGAGGCGCTGGCCCTGCAGGGCGACCACCTCTACGTCGCGGGCGACGCGATCGAGACCATCGCCTCGGCGAATTCCACGCTCTCCATCATCGACGTTTCGCAGCCTGCCTTGCCGACCTTGGTCGGACGCTTGGACTTCACTCCCTTGCGCAAGGATCACCGCAACGGCGGCAGCCCGGCGGTGTACGTGAGCGGCAGTCTCGCGCTGGTGACGTCCGACATCCTGACGCCGCAGGGCGAGCTGGTGAAGGGGATGTTGCAGCTCGTGGACATCGGAAATCCCGCCCAGCCGCGCATCTTCCTGCGCGCGAACCTGCCCGGGAGCGGCTTCGCGATCTCGCGGGCCGAGGGCAATGTGCTGGTGGCGGCCGGGGCGGAGGGCTTGCAGGTGATTCCGCAGCAGGTGCTGAGCGTCGATGCCGTTGCGCCGGAAATCGGCGCGACGGGCGCGACCTTGGACACCCCGGTGGCGGTGACCTTTAGCCGGACACTTCATCCCGATGCCTTGAACAATCCGCAGACGGGCGAGACCACCCACGGGGTGCGGCTCGACCGCGTGACCGCCGGCGGCCTCGCCCCCGTGGCCGGGGCGGTGGCCGGCGACGGCCGTCTGGCGCGACTGACGCCCGCGGCTCCGCTGGCGCCCAACGCGCAATATCGGATCACGGTTTCCCCGGAGGTTTACGCGCTCAACGGGACAAAACTCGGCGCGTCTTTTGTCAGCGATTTCTTCACCGGAGACGGAAACGATTCCCTGCGGCCGGTGGTTCTGGCGATTTCGGCCGCGGACAAGTATCTCGATTCCGCGGGCGGCCAGCTCGTCACCATCACGGGCAGCGGCTTCGCGCCGGATGCGGTCGTGTTCATCGGAGGCAGGCCGGCGGAGATCGTCAGCGTGTCGCCGACCCGGATCGTGGTGCGTAGCCCGGTGAACGCGGCGGGTCAGGCGGCCTTGCGAATCGTCAACGGCAACGGGCGCGAAACCATCGCCTACGGGGCCTTCGTTTACCTGGAGAAGATGGGACTTTCCTTCCTCGACCCCGCGATCGGCTTCCTCGAAGGCGGCGACCGCGTGGAGGTCGTCGGCGCCGGCTTCGAGCCGGGCATCACCTGTACCTTCGACGGTGTGCCTGCGACCGGGATAGTGCTTGTCGGTCCCGACCGCTTCGTTTGCACGACTCCTCCCGGCGCTTTCGGTCTCGCGGACGTGGTCGTCACCGGACCGCGCGGGCGCGTGGCCGTGTTGGAGAAGGGCTTTATTTACAGCCGCCTGGAGGAAAACCACGCGCTCACCCACTTCGCCGATTTCAAACATCCGGAGACCTTCGATTCCACGCTGCAACTGGCGCCCGGATATGCGCGCGGCCTGGCTGCGCGCGGCGAGTTCCTGTATGTCGCGATCGACGCCTCGGCTTACTGGCCGCGGCCGGGGACCGACGTCGGCTCGCTGGAGCAGTTGCAGGAGAAATACCGCTCGAGCGCGCTCGCGATTCTCCAGATGCCGGACGGCGACATCACGGTGGAGACGCCCCCGATCATCCGCCGGCAGATCGATCTGCCCTTGCCGCTCTTTGCCCGCAAGGTCGCGGTGACGGAATTCGGCGACAAGCGATGGGCGGTGGTGGCGGTGGGCTCGCGGCGCATGCCCCTGCTGGCGCCGACCCAGCTGATCGACGATCCGGGCATCATTCTGGTGAACGTCACCGATCCCGACAACCCGGCGATTTTCGAGGACGGTTCGATCCAGAACAAGGGCAAGGGGCGCGGCGTACTGGAAGGCGAGGTCTCAGCGCTCGCGACCATCGGAAGTTATGTGCTGGTCGGCACCCAGGCGAACGGGCTCTACGCCTTCAACCTTTCGAATCCGGCGAGCCCGGTGGTGGTCAATCGCAAGGCCTCCTTCGTGTTGAACGGAACGGTCCGCACCCCGGCCATTCAATCGATCCAGGTGCGGGAGGGTGGTCTGGCGGTTCTGGGCACGGATCTTGGGTTGATCGCGCTCGATATTCGCACGGCCGACTTTGCGGTCGTCCACTTCGATCCCGCGCTCAAGGGCGCCCAGGCCGCCGAAGGCGAACTCGCGCTGCTGACCGGCGCGCAATCGACCTTCCAGGTGGCGGACGTCGATCCGGTGGGTTCCTCGCGTTTGCTGGCCAGCGTGGCCTCGCGACTCTTCCCCTCCGCGGCGGGTGGATTCCCGCTGCTGCGCGGCGGCCTTGGCGCGGCCGGCTACGGGCAGTCGGTGGGCGTGTTCGACCTGTCGAATCCCAGCGACCCCCGCGTGTTCGACGCGGTGAAGCTGAAGCCTTCACCCGACCCGAAGCGGGTGATCAAGATCGCCGATCTTGCGCTGTCGCAGGGTTTCGCGGTCGCGGCCTGCGCCACGGTTTCGTTGGCGGACGACAGCGGCGCCGAGGTGCCCGGCGAGGGCGCCGGCCTCCGCTTCACCCGTCTGCCCATTCCGCATCTGGTGCAGATCACCCCGGCCTGGCAGGCGCGCGCGGTGCCGACGGACTCGGCCATCGAGGTCCTGTTTTCGGAATTCGTGTCGGTCGATAGCGTCAACGCCGCCAGCTTTGTCCTCTCCAGCCCGGCGGGATCGGGTACCGGCGTCGCCGCGAGCGCCGGGACGATCCTGGCGCTCGACCCGGTCGTGTATGAGCACCCGGAGGAGGGCGCGATCGCGGCGGCCCGGCGCTTCCGCTTCACCCCGGCCGCGCCTCTGGCCGCCGGCAAGGAATACGTCGTGACCCTCACCCGCGGCATCGCCAGCGCGGCGTCGGCCTTCCCCTTGCTCGGGCCGGCCACGTCGCGGTTCACCACCGCGCTCGGTTCCTCGCTGGCTCCGGTCATCGAGTCGGTGTCGAAGGGACATGGTTCGGTCAACGGCGGCGAGACGCTGGTGGTTTTCGGGCGCCAGTTCGACCCGCAGGCGCAGGTCTATCTCGGCGGGGTGGCGGCGGAGGGCGAAGTCGTGAGTCCGGACGGGACCTCCATCACCTTCCTGACCCCGCGCAACAACCGGGGGCAGGTCGCGGTCGAGGTCGTCAACAGCAACGGCCTGGCCGATCTCCTGTTCGGCGGCTACGTTTACCTGGAGCCTTTCCGACTGCTTGGCGTGCAACCGAATTTCGGGCCCGCGGATGGCGGCACTTCGGTGGTGATCGAGGGCACCGGCTTCGCGACCGATGGCGACATCGAGGTGCGCTTCGGTTCGGCGCCCGCGACGGGCGTGCAGGTGATCGACAGCGAACACGTCCGGGCCGTCACGCCCAACGGTCTCCTGGGGCCGGTCGATGTGGTGGTCAAAAACGATGCGGGCAAGCCTCTCGCCGTCACCCAGACCCTGCCCGCCGGCTTCCTTTACGCGCAACGCGCCGACGTGACGCTGGCGACGGGCCTGGCGGTGCGGGACTGGGCGGTCGATCCGGTTTCGAATTTCGCCTTTGTGGTCGGCGAGGATGCGACGGGCGGGGGCGTGTTGAAGGTGGTGGACCTGACGGTCCGCACCGAGGCCTTGTCGCAGCGGATCGGGCTCAACCAGACCATCGCCACCCTCGCGCTTGCCCACGGTCCGGTCAGCTCCGTGGCCATCCTGCCGGAGCGCGATCTCGTGCTGGTGGGCACGGGGACGACGCTCGTGGTGGTCGACGCTTCGAAGCTCGACCCGGCGCAGAACCCGGCCGACGAACTGGTCGTGCTGGCGACGCGTTCGCTCGACAGCACCCAAGGCGGCGGCATCGCGGCGGCGGGCAACACGGTCTACGTCGCCGCCGGCGATGCCGGGGTGCGGATGTTCAACACCCACTTCCCCGACCGTCCTTTCCTGATGGATACCATCGAGACGGCGCGGACCGCGCTCGATGTGGAGTTGATCGGCGACCTCACGCTGCTGGTCCGCGAGGGCATGCTCAAGGCCCCGGCGGCGCTGCAGCGCTATCCTTACCCGGCCGAGCAGGTGACGGCCGGCAGCGGTCTGGCCGAATGGTTCGACATCGTGAGCTCCGAGCATGAGCCGCTTGGCTCCGTCGAGATCGAGTTCGAACGCGTGAAACCGGTCGGGAACGAGCTCTATTTCGCGTCCCAGACCCAGGGGCTTTCGCGCTACGACCTGTCCAACCTTCGCCTGCCGGTTTTCCGCGGCAAGCTGGGCGGTCTGGGCCGGCTCAACGACTTCGATCTCCGCTTCGCCCTGGGTTTTGCCGCCGTGGGCACGACCGGCATCCACTACCTCGATCTCTCCGCTCCGGACCTGGCGGACGGCAGGGTGCTCGCGCAGGCGGCGAATCCCACGGTGACCCGCGAACTGCTGCGGGTTCACGAGTCCTTCGGCGTGGTGTACGGTCTCTTCGCCAACGGCGACATCCAGGTCCTCGCGACGCGGCAAATCAGCGCGCACACCGTGTTCCCCGCACCGGACGCCTTGGTCGAGCCCGGAATGACCCAGATCCGGGCGGTGTTCACGGCGGAGCTGGCGCCCGCCACGGTGCCCGTCTCCGCGCTGCGGATCATCGACGAAACCGTGCCGCCGGGGACGGCGTTCACGGATTTCAACCTCGTGGTCCAGGGCAACACCGTGTTGCTGAACCTTCGTTCCGCGCTGACTCCGGGGCATGCCTACCGCGTGGAGATCGACAACTCGATCCGGGACATTTTCGGCCTCTCGCCGCTCGCGCCGCTGACGTGGAGTTTCCGCGTCGCCAGCCAGGCCGGGGCCTTGCAGCCGACCATTACGGAGATCTACCCGGGCTTCGCGCCGACGGCCGGGGGCACCCAGCTGACCATCGTGGGGCACCAGTTCAAGGAGGGCGTGATCGTGGAGATCGGCGGCCTGCAGGCGCCGGTCTTCGAACTGCGCGGCTTCAATGCCGCGCAAAACTTCCACACCGTCATCCGGGCCATCGTGCCCGCGTCCCGCTCGGGCCTTGCAATGGTGAAGGTCACCAATCCCGGCGGGCTCTCCGACGCGTGGCTGGGCGGCGTGCAGTATTTCGATCCCCTGTCGGTCGCCTCCGTGTCGCCGCGCTTCGTGAACGCCAAGGGCGGCACGCGTGTCACCGTGAGCGGCGAGGGCTTCGTGCCCGGCAACACCGCCGAGGCCGGGACTCTGCTGACCGTGGACGGGGTGCCCCTGACCGGCATCGAGATCGTCTCGCCGCAGAAGATCACCGGCCTGGTGCCGCCGGGTCCCTTTGGTCCGGCCGACCTCATCGTTTCCAACCCGGGCATCCAGAGCGAAGGCTTCGATCGCGTGGTCGCGGACGACGCGATTCGTTACGGCCTGCTTCAGGTCGGTTCCACGCGGTTCAAGGACACGGCCCCGAAGTTCCTGGCGGCGGATCCGGAGAATCACGGCAAGCTGGTCTATGCGGCGGCCGGTTTGTTCAACGACGGCAACCGCTCGCAGTATAAGATCGATGCGGAGGACACCCTGCTGAAGTCGGTTTTCTCCTCCTACTATGCTCTCGGCTTCGACGTTTCCGACGCGTCGAGGCCCTTGCCGGCGACGGGGCGTTCCAGTGCGATGACGCTCGACGAGATCCAGCGCTACCTGGTCGACGGCGAGGCGGGGGGGCAGTTTGAGCGTTCGGGACTCGCCGCGGACTCGCGTTCGGTGGCCTTCGCGCAGACCACGGATCTGGCGGGCGCCCCGCGTTCGCTCCTGCTCGTCGCGAATGGCGCGCTGGGCCTGACGGTGATGGACGTGAACGACCCCTCGGCCATGACCCTGCTGCGCAGCCGCGCCGGCAGCGGATTGGCGGCGGATGTCATCTCGATCGAGAACCTGGCGGTGGTGACGACGGCGAACCGCTTGGATTTCTACGATCTCACCGTCCCCGAACTGCCGGTCTTCCTCGAGGCCGTCCCGCTGCAAGGCAGCCGTACGGCGATCGACAAGGGGCTCCTGTACCTGGCGAATACGACGGTGCGCGAGGCTTCCTACGACGAGGAGCCGGAGATACCGCTCTACGAGGGCAAGACGATCGCGGATCCCGACTATCCCAAGCCGCGTTTCGCCGGCACCTTCGGCGCGTTCGTCTCCAGCCAGGAATACGGATTCAAGCCTGGCGTCCCGCCGGTTTCGGGCACCTTGCAGATCGTCGATCTCACGCGCCCGGACCGGCCCGTGCTAAGCACCCTGAGCTTCCCCGGCGGCAGCCCGGTGGATATGACGGTGTCGGATGGCCTGCTGATCGTCGCGGTCGAATACGACGGGCTTTATCTCTACGATGTCAGCGCGGTCGGTTCCGGCGGCGGGCAGGCGCCCGTTTTGCTCTCGCACGTAGCCTTGCCGATCGGCGACGTGGCGAACCCCGGCCGCTACAGCCGGGTCGAACTGCGGGGTTCTCTGCTCTACGTGGCCGCGAAGGAAGGCGGCGTGCAGATCTACAACCTCGCCGACCCGACCCGCCCGGAGTTGGTCAGCGCGGGCAACGTCGAGCTGGCCTTGGACGTCGAGTTGGTGGAGGACGCCGTGGTCACGAGCGGGGACAACGAGATCAAGGTCTTCGCCACGCCCTTTACCTCCGTCATCAGCGTCTTCCCCGACGCCGGGGACGAGCGCGTGCCGCCCGATGCCCATGTGCGGGTGCGGTTCTCGCGCAACATCTACACGCCCAATCTGACCTTGGGCGGTAACTTCAAGGTGCTCGATTCCGCCGGCCAGCAGGTGCCGGGAGACTTTGTCTTCCCCGACACCGGCACCGGCAGCTACCTCATCGAGTTCGTTCCGCGGGACGGGTTTGTTCCCGGGCACGTCTACAGCCTGCACCTCGGCTCCGGCATCACCGACGAGGAGGGCGGGCGCCTGCTCGCTCCTCTGTCGCAGACCTTCAAGACCGCCCCGGCCGGGTCCGCCATCCCCGACATCGGTCGCGTGGCGCCGTATTACCTTTCGGTCCTCGGCGGCGAGACCATCACCGTGACGGGCCGCGGTTTCGAGCCGGGCCTCGTGTCGGTCAGCTTGAATGGAGTCGCGGTGAACAGCGCCTCCATCCGCGTGGTGGACGCGAACACCTTCACCTTCACGGCTCCGGCGCTCTCGAAGACCGGTGTGGGCACGCTCTCGGTCACCAACCCCAGCGGCCTCTCCGACACCCGCTTCGGCAAGTTTGTCGCCATCCGCCCGCTGGCGCAGCTCACCCTCTCGGCCAGCCGCGATTCCGGCCTGGTGGTCGGCGGCGAACGGATGGTCGTCACCGCCTCCGATCTCGCCTTCCCGCCGGGCACGAAGGTGATCCTGGAGGGCGACGCCTTCTTCAAGACCGGCGGCACTGGCGTCGGCGGCGCACGGGAATTGCTCGAAGCCGATCTCGAATCGTTGATGACCTTGTCGGGCCGGGTGCCGCGCGCGGACTTCCCCGGACGCGTCACGGTCAAGGTGGTGTGCCCGAATGGCGACGAGCGGGTGGTGGGAGACTACACCTACATCCTGGAAAAATCGCCGGTCATCCCGGTGCGCGCCGCCGGCCAGGCCCTGCGCGTCGAGGACGGGCTCGCCTACCTGGTCGGTCCGGGTTTCGAGATCTTCGATCTCTCGGTCCCGGGCCGGGCTGTTTCGCTGGGGCGGGTCGCGAATATCGGAACCGCCCACGACGTGTGCGTGTTGGACGACATGGGCCTCGTGGCCTCGGGCGACCGCGGCCTGCGGGTTTTCGACCTGCATGACCGGGCGCATATTTTCCTGGTGGACGAGGTTGCGACCTTCGGGGAGGCGCGCGGCGTCGAGTTCTTCCAAGGCAGGCTCTACGTGGCGGTCTCCAATCCGCTCAATCCGGATGAGTCGCTTATCCAGCTCATCGATCCGACCACGCCCCGCCTGCAAACCCTCGGCCAGATCCGGGTGCCAGGCGCCTTGCTCGATGTCACCGTGTCCAACGGCATCCTGTATGTCGCGCGGGTGCGCAACGGGGCGGTGCAGATCGTATCGTTCGATCCGCGGAATCCGACCGTTCAAACCGTGCGCACGCTGGCTGCGTCCAATTTCAGCGCTCTCCCGGTCCACGCTTCGCTGGTGGTGAAGGGCGGGCTCGCCTACCTCAACGCCGGCCGCCGCGTGCTGGTCGCGGATCTGGCTTCCGGCGAGGTCCGCTTCTACGCGGAGGCCCCGCAGAACGTGTCCTCCTTCGACTTCGATGGCGGCGTGCTCTATGTGAACCACGACGTCAGCCTGGCCGCGGTCACCGACGAGGTCATCACGCCCTTCGTGGTGCCCATCCTCGACGTCGAGGAGATCGCTCCCGCCGCGGATCGTCTCGCCCGTCTCAATGAGCCGGTGCGGATCGGTTTCACGCTGCCGGTCAACCCCTACACGGTCACCGATGACGTCAACCAGAACGGCACGCTCGATGCGGCCGAGGATCTGAATGGCAACGGCATGATCGACTCTGGCGAGGACGTGAATGGCAACGGAACGCTCGACCTCGGCGAGGACATCAACGGAAACGGGGTCATCGACACCCAGGTTCGGATCTACCGCGACACGAACGGCGACGGGCAGCTCGGCGCTACGGAGCGGGATCCCGCCAACCGGGTCGCCGGCCGGCTCACGACGACCTTCACCGCGACGGCCTCCGTGGTGGAGTTCGCGCCCGAGGGCGGCTGGCAGCCGGCCTCGCGTTATTTCGTCGAATTGATCTCCCCCCCGGCCGCGCAGAAGCGCCCCCTGAACCCCTTCGATCCCACGACGCTTCCCGGGATACGCGATCTGGGCACGGCCGCGCTGACCGGCGATCTCGTCGCCACCTTCGCGACCGCCGCCGGCGCCAGCGAGACCGAGATCGTGATCGGCGCCGTCGAGGCCCGTTACAATGTGGCCACGCAGGCCAACACCCTGATCGTGCACGGCGAGGGCTTCCGTGCGGACTCCTCGGTGGCCATCGGCGACGTCGTTTTCCCCGCCGGCTCGGCCGGACTGGCCTACCTCGGCGCGAACCGCCTCGAGGTGGCGCTGCCGCCGCTGGACGGCCGCGATCTCGGCATGGCGGCGGTGCGGGTGGGGAACGCCGATGGCGCCTCCGCCATCCGTCACGGCGCGATGGTCTATGTCTCGACCGTGCAGGTTTACAGCAGTTCGCGCAGTACCAGCGGTCCCGATGGCGGCATGCGCGTCACCCTCACCGGCGCCGGGTTCCTGCCCGGCCAGACCCGGGTCTTCGTCAACGGCGTCGAGGCCGAGGATGTCCGGGTTGAAAACGTCAACACCCTCAGCTTCATCCTCCCGGCCGGGGACTTCGGCACGGTGGACATCGTGGTTTCGGTGGGAGGCCGCACGGCCACCCTGCCCAGGGCGATCACCTACACGCTGCCCCCGGTCTCGAGCGGCGGGGGGCTCGGACTCGACGCCATCGCCCGCCTCGAGGTGGATGGCGACCTGCTGGTCGCGCGCACCAGGCGCGCCAACGGAAACGCGGTTCTGCAGAACGTGGACATCAGCGACCCGCTCGACCTCACCGCCCTGGATTCCGTCGAATACTCCAACTGCACCGCTTCCTACTACGACCGCGAGTCGCGCTACAGCTACCTCGGCCGAGGCAACCAGGTGCTCCGCATCGACAACCTCGTGCCCGACGCGATGTACGTCGTGGACAGCGTGACCACGGGTGCGGGCTCCACCGTCCGCGCCATCGTGGCGCAGGGCAATCTGCTCGTCGCCGGCACCGACCGCGGCCTCGAATTCTTCACGCTCACGCCCTTCGGCTCCTACCTGAAGTCGCGCGAGTTCGCGATCGACGGCGGGGTGGGGGTGCTCGCCCTTTCCGGCACGGCCCTCGTGCACAACCAGCGCTTCGGTTCCGAGGCGCGTTTGTGCCTGCGCGATCTGGAGAACGCCGATTTCGCGATCAGCGGTTCTGTCGTGCTCGCCTCCGCCCCGGTCGCCCTGCAACTGGCCGACGACCTCGTTTACGCGGCCTGCCGTGACGCCGGCGTGGCGCAGGTGGTGGATATCACCGCCCGCGACCTGCCGCTTACCCTCGGCTACGTGAATCCGCGCGATGACTTTGCCGCCGGCGAGGCTCCGGTCCTGGATCTCCACGCCGAAGGAGCCACGCTCTTCCTCGCCTGCGGTTTCGGCGGCGTGCAGGTCTTCGACATCGCCGACCTGGCCCAGCCGGTTTTCAGGCAGTATGCGCAGGTCGCCGGAGAAGCGACGGCGGTGCGCGCCGCGGATGGTTTTATCTATGCCGGCACCTCGCTCGGCGATATCCTGGTGCTGCCGTATGACGCGTTCGCGATCCGCGGCATCACGCCCGCCTATGGCGCCTTCGCGCCGCGCGAGACCGCCGTGAGCGTGCGCTTCAGCGGCATCCTGCAGACGCCGGTCAACGCGACGCTCTTCACCGTGCGCGACGCAAACAACCAGCCGGTGCCCGGCACGGTCCTCCACTCGATCGCGGACAACCGCTCGGTCCTGACCTTCCAGCCGGCCGCGCCGCTGGCGGCCTCGTCCCGCCATACCGTCACGCTCGCCCCGGGCTTGCGCGACGTCGCGGGACGGATCCTGGCCAACACCTTCACCAGCCGCTTCGACACCGTGGCGGTCGCGGGGGCCAGCCAGCCGGTGATCACCGGGGTCAGCCCGGCCTACGGTTCCGTCGCGGGCGGCGATGTGCTCGTGATCCAGGGGCAAAACCTGCGCGCCGACACCCAGGTGTTCTTCGGCGATACGCCGGCCACGGGCGTGGTCGTGTCGGACAACGGCACCCGCCTGACCGTCACGGTGCCCCCGGGCTCCGGCTTGAAGTCGATCCGCGTGGTGAATCCGGGCGGTCTCGGCGACGCGGATTTGTTCCGCTTCACCTATCTCGGCGTGCCCCGCATCGACTCGGTTACCCCGGCGCAGGGCAGCCTGGCGGGAGGCGAAGTGGTGACCATCCGCGGCGCGGAGTTCTTCCCCGGCACGCAGGTGCTGTTCTCGGGCCGGGCAGCGGGTTCCGTCCATGTTCTCGGCTCGGGCGAGCTGACCTGCGTCACGCCTGACGGCGTGGTGGGGCACGCCACCGTCGAGGTCGCGAACCCGTTGCGGGTGCGCGACGCCTCGAGTGTCGCCCAAGCCTATCTTTTCACGATTCCGCGCTCCACCGCGACCGAAGCGCTGGCCAATCCCGACTACGTGGTCTCGGAGGGCGGTTTGCCGCAGCTCATCCTCGGAACTTCCGGAACCAGGTTGAAGGTGTTGAACGCGTTCTCGCCCCTGTTCCCGGTGTCGGGCGGTTCGGTCGATTTCGCGGACCGCACGCCCAGGCATGTCACCCACGATGGCGATCTCGCCTACGTCGCGCTCGGCGACCGTCTGGCCTTGGTCGATCTCGCGGATGTCCAGTTTCCGGAGGTCCTGCTCACCAAAGCGTTCAGCCAGGATACCGACCTGCGCGCCAGCCTGGCGGCCGGTTCGCTGCTCGTGGCGCTGGACGCGGCGGGCAACCGTCTCCTGATTCTGAGCCGCGAGGAAGCCTCGCACCCGTTGCTCGGCGAGCGCGCCTTTGCCGCCGGCGAGGTGCTTCGCGGCCTGTATGCGCTGGATGCCGCGGGGACAGAGGTAGGCGTGCATGTACAGGCCGGCACGCAGCACCGCCTCGACGTGCTCGACACCTCGGCGGCCGGCCTGCCGCTCCTGCGCAGCCTCGTCTTGCCCGAGGGGCCGCGCGCGCTTCGTGTCCACGGGCGTCGCGTGGCCGTCGCCGCCGTCTCGGGCGTTTCGGTCATCGACCTCGACGGCCGGGTGCCGGCGCAGCCCCTGCTTACGGGCGACTACGCCTGCGCGGTGCTGCGTGCGGGCGTCCTGTTCGCCGCGAAGGGCGACACGGTGGAGATCCACGACATCGCGGATCCGCTCGCGCCCCGGTTCAAGACTCTCGTCAAGATGGGCGGCGCCATCCAGGGCCTGGAGGAGATCGCGGGCGTGCTCTACGCGCAGCTTTCCGGCAACGTCGCCACGGCCGGCACCCCCTATGCCTACGTGTCCGGACAGACTCCGGTCTACGGAAGCGAAAGTTTCACGGCCGGTTCTCCGCTGGTATTGCGCCTTCCCTTGCAGACCGGCGCGGGCGTCCTTCTCGCCTCGCAGTTCTCCCTCTCCGTAAACGGCGTCGCGAACGTGCCGGTTTCGCCGGTCATCGCCGACAACCGGGTGACGCTCACGCCGGCGGTTCCGTTCGCGGCGGGCGACGCGGTGCGTCTCGTCTTCACCCCCGGCGACGGACCGCTGGTTGGCGACGAATGGCGCGCCGCCGGGGTCCTGGACGCCGTTGTCGCCGCCGGGCGCACGTCGGCCGTGACGGTGGCCGATCTCACGCCGCGGCGTATCCGCCAAAGCACCACGCCGGTCACGGTGGCGGTCGCGGGCTCCGGCCTCGACGCCGTCACGGCGGTGCGGGTGGCCGGCGCGCCGGCCGCGATCACGCAGCAGGCGGCGGGTTCCCTCGCGTTCGAGTTTACGCCCTCGCTTTCCGCGTCCTTCGCGCGGGTCGAGCTGGTCTCGCTCGACGGTGGCGCGGAGGTGTCAACCGAGGCAGGTCTTCTCGCGATCGTGCCGGCACTCACGGTGTCTTCGGTTGCTCCCTCCCAGGCGGGCTACCTGGCCGGCACGGTAGCCACGCTCGAGGGCGGCGGTTTCGCGCGCGACATGCGCCTGTATGCGAACGATGTCCTCACGCCGGTCGCCAGCCTGACCGGCGACTCGCACCTCACCTTCGCGCTGCCGGCCGGCACGTCCGCGGTCACCTTGCGCCTGGAGCGGGACGGCGCGGAGCCGCTGGTGCTGGCCGACGCCATCGCCCGCATCGACAACGAGCCGCCGCGCGTGACCGCCGTCACTCCCGCACCGAACTCGCGCGGATTGCCGGTCGAGCAGGTGTTCACGGTGAGCTTCTCCGAGCGGATCGAAAGCGCCCGGATCGAGCTGCGCAACGCCGCCGGCCAGCTGATCGAAACCGACCAGGTCTGGTCCCAAAATTCGGGGCTCGTTCAGCTTACGCCGCGAAATCTCCTCCCCAGCGGCGAACTCGTGTCCCTGCGTCTGCTCGGCGCGACCGACACCAGCGGCAACGTTTCCACCGCATCCACCCACTTCGTCCATTCCTACCTGACCGTCGACGAGACCGCTCCGACCGTCGCGCTTGCGGCCCCGGCTGCGGGAGTCGTGCTGCCGGGCCGTTCTGTCATCACCCTTCAGGCCTTGGTTGGCGACAACCTGCAAGGGGTCTCGCTTCCGGGGAATCCGCCCGTCGAGGAGGGCGTCACCGCCGATCGGGTCATATTCTATGTGAACGGGGCGCCGGTCGGCCCGGCCGAGTCGCTCGCCGGGGGGCTGGCCGTCCGCTCCTATACCGTGCCCGACGTAAGCGCCCCGCTTTCGCGCACCTTCCACGCGACCGCGACGGATCGTACCGGCAACACCACCAGCTCCGCCCCGGTGGTGCTGACGGTGCGTCCGTCCACGGCCCCCGTGGTCTCGTTCGCCGCCCCGACCCCTGCCGAGGGCGCAAGCCTCACCGAAATGGGCGTCTTCACCGTGGCGACCGCCACCACCTCCGACCTGCCGCTGGCCCGGGTCGAGCTGCGCATCGACGGCTCGCTGGTCTCGAGCTCGACCAGCGCCAACCCGGTCTTCGCCGCGCTCCCGGTTCCCGCCCTCGCGCCGGGGACGAGCTTCACCGTGGCGTTGACCGCGTTCGACACCCAGGGCGGTTCCAGCGCGCCGGCCACGCGGGTCTACAGCGTCGGAGCCGAGACCGAGCCCCCGAGCATCGCCTTGATCAGCCCCGCCGCCGGCACGCGCGTGACGCCCGGGCAGGCCCTGCGCGTCACGGCAAGCGCCTCGGACAACAAGGGCGTGGCCTCGGTCGCCTTCTACCTCGACGGCGCGTCCACGCCGGCCGCCGTGCGCACCGCCGCGCCTTATTCGTTCGCCTTCGATTCTTCCGCGAGCGCACCGGGCGCGACCATCGTTATCCGCGCGGTCGCGACGGACGTCTCGGGCCTTACCGCCGAAGTGCAGCGCACCTTTGGGGTCGAGGCGGACGCCACCAAGCCCACCGTCGCCATCGTTTCTCCCGCGTCGGGTTCGGTCTTCACCGAGGGCGGTCTCGTGCCGGTGACGCTCGAGGCCTCCGACGACCGGTCGGTGGCCCGCGTCGAACTCACGGTGGACGGCGAGGTCTTCATCGACACCCAGGCTCCCTACGCTCTGGCGGTTCGCGCACCGGAGGCCGGCGCGGCGTTGACGCCCTTCGCGCTCGTGGCCGTCGCGGTCGACGCCCAGGGCAACCGCTCCGAACCCTTCACGGTGACTCTCTACGCCCAGGACGCCGGCCAAGCGGCCGGCGCCCCGACCATCGCGCTCACGCCCTCCGGCTCCGAGCAGAACTCGGGCGCGCTGCTCACGGTGGACACGGCGATCGAGACCTTCTTCGCCGCCAATCCGGATTTGCGCCTGGCGGCCTTCGACTGGCTCGGCTCCACGGTGAAGCTTTTTGTCGGCGACGAGGCCAACCCGCGCCATGCCGGCATGTTCGGTGGCGTGTTTGCCTGGCGACTCCCCGTCGTTTCCGTGCCCACGCCCGCCCGCGTGGTGGCGACCGTCACCCTGGCCGGCGGTTCGACCGCGACGACCGAGGCGACCTTCACTATCCAGCCGCTGAGCCTGGCCATCGCCGCCGAGGCCCCCTTGTCCATCCCCGCCGGCGGCACCAAGACCCTGACCCTGTCCGGCCGGGCCAATCCGGATTCCCTCTTCGAAGTCTATCTCGGCGACGCGCGGGTGGATACGATCGACTTTGCCGGCCCGGCCCTGCCGCTCGATTACGTTCTCACCGATGTTTCCGGCCAGGCGGTCGGCGGCGCGCTGGAAGTCACCGTGTTGTTGCGCGACGCCTCGGGCGAGGAAGTGCTTTCGAACTCGCTCCACCTGACGGTCGGCGCCGCGCCGTCCTCTCCGGCCCCGTTGGTCCCGAGCGGCTCGCCCGACGCCCCCTCGCTTACGGTCGGCAGCCTCGTCGCCGGCGCCTCGCACCTCGAACACGCCTCCCTGCCGATCGCGGGCACCGTGACCGATCCGAACGGCGACGCCAAAGAGGTTCGCATCGTGATCGGCGGCGTCGAGCTGGGCCTGGCTCCCGTCGGGCCCGATGGTGCTTTCGCCACCCAGGTTTACGCGCCGCTCGTCACCGCGTTTACCTCGATGACGGTGAACGTGTATGCGCTCGACCGGGCCGGCCATGTCTCGGCTCCCGCCGTGGTCGCGATCAACGTCGTCAACGATTCCGAAAAACCGGTCGTCACCCGCGTTCTGGCCGATCCGGCGCAGATTCTGGCGCTGGCCGGGGCCGGGCTCGCGCTGCACCCGACGGTGACGGACAACGTGGGCATCGCCTCGCTCCAGACCGAGATTTCGGTGGACGGCGAGGTCCTCCAGACCCTCCGCGATAGCTATCGGGACAACGCGGCGGCACGCGAGCAGTCGGTCGCCCCGGTCCTCGGCCTCGCCACGCTGGGCCGGCGCGTGACCATCACCACGACCGCCCTGGACTTCGCCGGTAACAGCGCGGTCGCCACGGCCAAGGTCGATGTCCTCCACGCCCACCATATCGCCGGCATCCAGGGCGGGCGTCCCTTGCCGGGCGCCATCACTCAATTGACGGCCGCCGGCGAGTATCTCTTCGGCGTCTTCACGATCCGCCGCACCGATACCGTTTCGGAAAGTTTCGTGTTCAGCGCGGCCGACTCGGGCGGTGGCGATCTCGCGGTCATCGACGTGCTGCCGACCGAAACGGTGGTCGTATCGCTGGTGGCCAACGCCGGCCGCCTCTATGCGTTCACCCAGGACCGCCAGGTGCTGGTGATCGATCCGGTTGCGTTTGGCGCGTTCTCGCTCGCGGCCCGCAACCCGGTTCCCTGGCTGGTGACGTCTGCCGCCGCCCTGCCGAACGGCATCGTGGTTCTGGGCGGCGACGGGGCGGCGGCCAACACCGTGGCGGTCCTCGATCTCACGAATCCGGACAATCCGGTGGTCGAGGCCTCCGCGGCCCGCGCCTACCGCCACGTCGAGGCGCGCGGCGGCTTCATCTATGCGTCCACCGCCGGCACCGTCGAGGTGCTGAGCCGCGCCCTCTCGGTGGTGAAGACCCATTCCGTTGCCGCCGGCTCGTCCCTGTTGCCCCAGTCCGAGGGCCTGCTGGCGGCCGAAGGCGGCTCCCTGCGCCGCTTCGTCGAAGGCGGCGCGCTCGAGGCGCCCGCCGATGCCGAGCGCTTTGCCGGCCCGGTCTGGAACGCCGGCGGCGCGGTGCATGACCTGGCGGCGCTGGGCTCGCGCCTGACGTTGGCCGCCACCTCGGCCGGTCTCGAGATCGCCGGGCTTTCGGGGCAGGCCGGCCTTACCCGGATCGCCACGCTGGAAGAGGTCGGCCCGGCGCGGGAAATCGCCGTCGGTCGCGCCGGTCGCTATTACGTGCGCGACGCGGCGGGCGGCTTGTCGCGGATCGACATCGACGTGAGCGGAGCCAACTCCACCCCCGGCTCCGCGCTGGCGCTCACCGGCGAGGCCCTCGACGTCGAGATCGCGGGCAATCTCGCCGTCGTCGCCAAGGGCACGAACGGGCTCGCCTTGGTGGACATCAATCTCCCGCAGGCGCCGAAACTCCTCCGCAACGTCACGGTCCCGGGTAGCGTCGTCGCGCTCGCGCACCGCGGTAACCGCCTCTATCTCGCGCTCGGCCAGGCCGGCGTCATGCAAGCGCCCTTGGATCGGCTGGGTGCCTCGGTGGCCTTGACGCCGGCTCCGGTGCCGGGCGGCGCGCAAAAGCTGGTCGCGACCGACCGCGCCCTGGTCGTCATGGGCGGCGGCGTGGCGCTGCTCGACCCGGTCACCCTCGCGGTGCGCAGCACGCTGGCCGTCTCGGGTGCGGTGCGAGATGTTTCGGTGGCGGGCTCCCGTCTCGCCGTCGCGACGGCGGCGAACGGGGTCACCGTATTCGATATTTCCAACCCCGCCCAGCCGGTCGAGGTGGCCGGCGTCGCCGCCCCGGCGGGAGAGATCACCGGCGTGCTGCTGCGTGGCGGGGCCCTCTTCGTGGGACGCTGGGATTCCAGCCAGGCCCAGCCGGCCTGGATCGAGCAATACGGCGGTGGCGGCGTGCCGGCTGGCCAGCTGGTCGGCCGCCTGAATGCCGGCGCCCTCCCGGCGCGGGCCGATGCGCTCACGCTCTGGGGCGGCCGCCTCGCCGCGAGCTGCGGCAACGCGGGTATCGCCCTGATCGATCTGGCCTCGGGCGCCGTGACGGTCGCCGACCTGCCCGACTTCGCGCTCACGGCCGAAGCCCTCGACGCGGTGCTTTTTGTCGCCGATTCCTTTGGCGGCCTGCAGACGATCCACGCCGATCCCGCGGGCGATTCCGCCAGCCTGCACGCGGACGCGCCCGCGCAGAAATTCGAACTCGCCGCCGGTGCCCAGCAGTTGCTCGCCTTCGGCCCGGAGGCGGTCTCCGGCGTCGCGCGGGTCGCGATCACGGTCAACAACGCCCCGGCCATCGAGCTGGCCTCGCCTCCTTTCGCCTACTTCCTGCGCGTGCCGGCCAATGCTCCTCCGGGGGCCCAGTTCACGATCGACGCCTCGCTCGAGACGATCGCGGGAACGCGCGTCGGCCTGGCCGATCCGATGGTGGTGACGGTGGCCGGCGCTCCGGCCGGCGCCGACCTCACGCCTCCGAGCGTCAGCCTGGCGGCCCTCCCGGCGAGCGTCGTCGAAGGCGGGCTTCTGAATCTCCAGGCGACGGCCAGCGACGACGGCTCGATCCCGAGCGTGTCGTTCTTTGTCGATGGTGTCCTGGCGGCGGTGGATGCCTCCGTGCCCTACGCGGCGCAGGTGAGCGCGCCCCTGGTTTCCGCCACCCGCGCGATCACGATCCGTGCCCAGGCCGAGGATGCGGCGGGCAATGTCGCCTTCGCCGAGCGCACCACCCAGGTACTCGCCGACGGGGCCGCGCCGTCGGTGCCGGTCTTCGTGACGCCCGATCCGTCCGGTTCCCGTCTCGTGGTCGAAGGCACGCTCCTTTCCGTTCTCGCGCAGGCTTCGGACGACGTTGCCATCGCCAAGGTGCAACTCTTCTCCGACGGTGCGCTCGTCGCCGAGGATTCCGTCGGCGATTACCGTTTCCAACTGGCCCTGCCCCTGGTGGACGGGGACACGCCCCGCCTGCTTTCTCTCGTGGCCTGGGACTTTGCGGGCAATAGCACGGCTTCCGCGCCCCTGGCCCTCACGCTGGTCAACGATCAGGCGCCGACCGTCGCCTTTGCCCAGCCGGCGGCGGACCGGACTTTCGTGGGCGGCACCTCGCTCAACATCGCGATCGACGCGCAGGACGACGTTGCGGTGAAATCGGTGGTCTTGAACGTGGACGGAGTCCCGGTCGGCACCTTCGTCGCGGCGCCCTTCACCCATCTGCTGCCGCTCGCTCCGGTCGCCGCGAACACCGTGCGCACGCTGAGCGCCACGGTCACGGCCTCCAACGGCGTCACCGCCACGGCCGAGCGGACCTTCACGGTGGTGCCGGATCTGCCGCCCGCCCTTGTGCTGCTCGCCCCGACCGACGGCATTTCCCACGTGCGCGGCCTGCCGCTCACGCTTTCCGCCGAGGTCACGGACGATGTGGCCGTCGCCTCCGTCGTCTTCGTGGTGAACGGCGTCGAGGTGGCCGCTCTCGCGGCGCCCAATGGCGGCGGGCATCTTTACCGGCACGTCCTGGCGGTGTCCTCGAACGAAGCGGCGGCCGCGCTCAATGTCGTCGTCCGCGCCCGCGACAACACCGGCGCCGAGGTTTCGGCGTCCGCCGTGGTCACGCTGACCGACAGTCCGGCTCCGACCGTGGCCATCACCGCCCTCGCCCCGGCTCACGGCTACATCGAGGGGACGCAACTGGGCGTGAGCGTCGAGGCCTCGGCCATCCTCGGGATCGCCCAGGTGGACCTTTATCTCGATGGCGCCGGCTCCGCGCCGGTGGCCACGCTGCCGGGCAAGCCGGCCGGCGCCTACGCGTTCACGATTACCCTGCCCGAGATAGCCTCCGCCTCGCAGGCCATGACGCTGACGGCGCGTGCGCGCGATGTCCGCCCCCTGGAGACGAACTCCGCGCCGGCGGCGATCACCGTGCTCGAGGATCAGGTTCCCTCCGGAACGCTTCAGGTGGTCGCCGCCAGCGCCGCCGGCTATTTTGAGAATTCCAACGTGGCCCTGCGCGCCACGACCAGCGACGACGTCGGGGTGACGCGGGTCGAGTTCCTGCGCGACGGTGCGTCGCTCGGGGTCGTGAGTTCCGGCTCCGGCGGCGTCTTCCAGCTGAGCTCCCTCCTGCCGGACGTGCCGGCCGGCGTGGACGCGTTGACGATCGTTTATTCCGCGGTGGTCACGGACTCCAAGGGACAGACCAGGACCTTGGACGCGGTCAGTGTCGAAGTGCATGAGGACGCGGCTCCTGAGGCCGCGGTGGTTTCGCCGACCGAGGCCGACTCGGTGATGGGCGGATCCCTGGAACGCGTCCTCGCCCAGGTCGCCGACGATCAGCAGGTGTCGAAGGTCAGGCTCCTCGTGGACGGGGTCGTGGTGGGCGAGATGCTGGCCCAGGCCGGAGAGCACACGTCCAATCGCGTTGTCACTTACGATCCGACCGCCGAGTTCTCGATTTCCAACGGCAACCCCAATGGCGTCTGGTCCTATGGATATTCCGACGATCCGGACCTGGCGGACTTCGGCGCCACCTTTGCACCGATGGCGCAAACCTTCGGCCCGGATGGCTTTGGAGTCGGTTGGTCGCGCGGTTCGACCGGACCGAACGTGGGGGTGAACCTCAGCGGGGCCACGCAATACGGCGTGCCGCCAGGCTTCCTGACCCAACACCCCGGACCTCAGAATCAGCCGTCCATCCTGCGTTTCACCGCGCCGGCAAACTCGACGGCCGATATAGCGGGCCAATACTTCGCCGGAGATGGCGGGGCCATGTCGCTCGCCGTTTTGGTCAACGGCAGCGCCGTCTGGACCGCCGTAAATGCGGGGAGCTTCGATCTCGATGCCATCCTGCTGGCGGGCGACACCGTCGATTTTGTGGTCTACGGTGGCTACTACTACGGCAACACTCCGCTGACCGCCTCCATTACGACGACCTCCACGGAGCGGCACGTGGGCAACTATTCGCTGGATATCCGGATTCCGGCCAAGGCGCGTCTCTCGACCGTCACCCTTCAGGTGGAGGCGACCGATAATCGTGGCCAGGTTTCGCTCTCCGAGCCCGTCACCCTGACCCTCGACGCGACGGCGCCGGACCTGAGCTCGATCTTCATCAGCGGCAACGCCGTCTTCCAACCCCAGGACGACACGACCGTGCTGCTCTCGGATGCGTCCGGAAACCGCATCGTCGAGTCCTCGGTGGTGGGCGACGAACTGGTCTGGTCCGACACCGTGCTGCCCGCGCATCCCGCCACCGGCCTGTCGTCCCTGAAGCAGGTCAGCCACCTCTGGTTCCGCGCCGCGGGCGACAAGCTGGAGCTTTTCAGCCGCACCGGAACGACGCATCAGCGTCCGCCCACCGGGGTGCCGTCCGACCGGGTCGAACCGGTGGCGACTTATTCCGCTGGGGCGACGATCCGGCACGTGGACGTGAGGTGGGAGCACGGTTTCGTCAGCACGAGCAACGGCCAGCTCGCGATCCTCGACCTCTCACGCGTTCAGCCGGTCCCGGTGGCGACCTTGCCGATGGGCACGGCCGGACGGTTCTCGCTGGATGGCGCTCTCCTCGCGACGGCCACCAGCGGCGGTTTCGAGATTCGAACGATCGGGTTGGTCAACGGCGCACCGACGCTCGGTTCGCCGCTGGCTGTCGCGCATGCGGGCGTCCGGGATGTGGTCTTGGTCGGCGATCGCCTCTGGGTGGCCGATGCCTCCTCGGTGGTTGCCTACGATCTCGTCAACCCGGCTGCTCCGGTTCTCCTCACGGGGGCGCAGGCCTTCGCCGCCGACAGGCTGCAGGCCCACGGGCATTGGCTGCTCGCCCGGGCGGCCGACGGACGGAGCCTTGCCTTCATTGACACCCAGGCGCGGACGATCAGGGCCACGCTTCGCTTCGCGGTGCCCTTTGACGAGTTCGCGGTTTATGGACGCAGGCTCTACCTCGAGCAGGGCGGCGAGATTGTCGTTCACGAGCTGGATCTCGGGCTTTCGGGCAACCTGTCCGAGGCCGCGCTGACTCTGCCCGCCAGCGTGCTCGAAGGCGCCGTGCTCGACTATGGGGTCACGTTCGCCTCGGCCTCCGTGCCGGCTCGTGCCGAAGTCCTGGTGAATGGCGCTCCGGTCCAGGTCTTCGACTCGGGTCGCGGTGAGCGGCTGTATGTGCAGCCGCGGTCGGCCGGCATGGCGCTTGCCTTGCGCACTCGCGTGGTCGGCTTGGACGGCCGGATCGTCCTGGGCGAGGAGCATGCCATCCTGATCGAAGAAGATTCCCTGTCGCCGACGGTGAACATCGTATCGCCCGCGGCCGGCACCGCGCTGGCGGAGAACGCGACCTTCACCCTCGAAGTCGCCGTCGCCGACAACGTGGCGATCGACAGTCTGCAGGTGACCGTGGACGGGGTTGCCTGCGCGGCCACGCCGGTTGCCGGGGCCGCCGGGACCTGGCGCGCCGAGGCGTTTGTGCCCTTCGATCCCCTCGGGCCTGGCGTGACGATCCTTGTCACCGCGACCGACGTGAACGGCAATCTCACCACGCAGTCGCGGGTGCTGTCGCGGGTCGCCGACCTGGCGCCCCCGGTGATCGCCAGCCTGGTGCCTGCCGAAGGCACGAGCGTCTATGAAGGCGACTCGCTGACGCTTTCCGCGCGCTTCACCGATGACGTGGGCATTGCCGGCGCGTCCATCGCGGTCTCCGGCCTCGCTCCGCTCGAGAGCTCGACGCCGATCAGCGGCGGACGTCTGGTTTCCGGTTCCGTGACGCTCCCCGAGGTCGCCGCGGACAGCAGCGTCCAGGTGGTGTACGCGGCGACCGACCTGCATGGGAAACAAACGACCCAGACGCGCACGCTCACCGTGCTCAACGACGATGCCCCGGCGGGGGTCAGCCTTGAATCGTATCCGCTCGGGAACCGGTTGGTCTCGGGCCGGACGACGACCTTCATCGTCCAGGCGACCGATGACCGCGGAATCGCCAACGTCACGCTGTTCAATGGTGCAGGCCAGGTGCTGGGGACCGATTCGACGGCGCCGTTCTCGTTTACCTATGTGCCGCCGGTGGTCACCGGCGACACCCCGTTGACCATCGAGGCGGTGGTGGTGGATACAAAGGGACAACAAACGCGGTCGCAGGCGGTGGCCTACACCATCGGCCGCTGCCCCGAGGGCGCGACCGAGGACATCGACGTGGAGGCTGGTCCGGATAAGCGCCTCGACTATATCGCGGCGGGGCGCTCCTTCCAACTGGAGGGCCTGGTCTCGCAAGGCTGCGCGATCGGCGCGGTGAACGTGACCTGGACGGTGGTCTCGGCGCGGAACGCCGGGGGAACCGCCAATCTCGAGGACATTCTGATCATCGATCCCTCGTCGCCGAGATCCGGGGTATTCGTCGCCGAGCCGGGAATCTACGTTCTCGAACTATCGGCCCGGGACGTCGATTCCCCGGAGTTCGCCGACGCGGACCGGATCGAGATCCGTTACGGACTCGAGTGCCGGACGGCCGGGGTCAATGAGGCGATGAGGGCTTGGTGGAGCTTCAACACCGACGCGGCCGAGTATTTCACGGACGCGATGCCCGACGTGCAGCGCGCGGCGGGCACGGCTGGCCTGGTATCCCAGGCGCTCGCCTTCGACGGCACCGACGATCTCCTGCGTTTCGCGCCCGCCGCGCGCTTTGACGTGGGCGCCGGCGCCGCCGGCTTTGCGATCGAGTTCTGGGCCCGGTCCGACGCCCTCAAGTCCGGCGCGGACATTCTCTCGTGGCGCGACGACGCCACGGGCGCGCAAGGCCTGCGAATCTACCAGAACGGCGCCGCCGTTCGCGTCGAGTTCCACACCGAAAGCGGCACGCTGGCCTCCACGCTGAGCAGCGAGGCGGCGAGCCATTTGATCGGCCTGGCGGTGGGTGAGTGGAGACATGTCGGTGTCACCTACGACCGCCTTTCCGGAATCGCGCGCCTCTACCTCGACGCCATCCTGGTGGATGAGCGAACGATCGGCACGCTACGGATCGGCACCGCGGCGAGCCTGCACTTCGGCGGCCGCTCGGCGGGCGTGACGGATGCGGCCACGCACTTCGCGGGGGCCCTCGATGAAATCGCCCTCTATGACCGCGCGCTGACGGGCAGCGAGTTGGAGACGATTTTCGACTCCGGCAGCCTCGGCAAGTGCCTGCCGGATGTGAACACCCCCCCGACGGTGCCCACTCTTCTGAGCCCGGTCTCCGGACCGGCGGCCCTCGCCGGCGGCGTGCCTCTGGTCTGGTCCGGCAACACGGCGATCGTGGAGAAGAGCGATCGCTTCCTGGCGACGGGCGACGCCTTCGTGCACGCTTCCAACGAAATCGACACGGTTTCGGGCCTGCCGCACGCCCGGACGAACTACGGGGCAGGCCAGACCATCCGCATTGCCGCGGCGGGCGATGTCACCGGCTACCCGGGAGACGGCCACCCGGGCGAGAAGCGTGGCTTCTTCGCGTTCGACCTGGCGGCGATTTCCCCGAACGCGATCATCGGGCAGGCGACCTTCTCCGCCTATCAGTCCGACCCGGATACCGTGGACGGTTTCGTGGTGCGCCCGATCGAAGGCGTCTGGGATGCGTCGACCGTCACTTGGGAGACGCAGCCTTCGTTTGGCGCCGAACTGGGCTCGCTGCCGATGAAGAGCCAGGATGTGGTTTCCTTCTCGGCGCCGAGTCTGACCGCGCTCGTCCAAGAGTGGGTGGACGGATCCCGCGCGGCCCGCGGCCTCGCGATTCTTAACGTGGGCGCGTCGGGTTCCGGCAACACCCTGCGCAGCCGCGAGGATGCTTCGGTGTTCGAGTTCGTTCCCCAGTTGCGGATCACCTACACGGTTCCCGCCCCGATAGACCAGGACGACACGAACGAGGAGGTTTTCTACGAGGTGGATTTTGCGTTCACCGACAATCCTGGCGGCGACGCGAACGCGGTGTGGACCCCGGTCGTCAGGCTGGCGGACCGCGTTGCCGCGACCTCGTTGGAGAACCTCGGCTCCGCCGTCTGGAATATCGCCGCCCTGGCGGACTCGACCAACGCGCATCTCCGCCTGCGTGCCTTCGACGGCAAGGGCTACTCGGCCTATTCGTATGCGGGTCCCTACAAGATCGACAACGGCCCGCCGCGTAACCTGTCGTTGAAGGCGACCGAGGGACGCTACGTCTTTGTCCCGGATATCCACCTCGAGCTGAAAGCCAGCGGTGCGACCGAGATGCTGTTGAGCGAGGATCCGACCTTCGCCGGCTCCGTCTGGCGCCCATATGCGACGGCGCTGGAGTGGACGCTGTCCGGCGGGCTCGGCGCCAAGACGATCCATGCGAAGTTCCGTGATGTCTTCGGAAACGAGAGCGCGGTGGTTTCGTACGAGATGTACCTGGTGGAGGAGCGGATCTATACCTACACGACCAACGCGGTCTTGTCGGATGGCTCGCGCGACGGCGCCCACATCATCGTGGATGGCCCGGTCACGCTGACTGTTTCCGGCCCGCGGACCTTCGCGTCGCTGCGTTTGCTGAATGGCGCGATCCTGACGACGCCGGAGACGACGACGACGCAGGAGTATAAGCTGGACCTGACGGTGCAGGGAGGGGTGGAGGTGGATGCGACGAGCCGGATCGACGTGAGCGAGCGCGGGTATCTGGGCGGGTATCGCGGAGGCCTGGGCAATACGGGCCGCACCTATGGCAATGTCGCGGGCGCGTACCTGAACGCCGGCGGCAGCTATGGCGGCCTGGGCAGCTTGTCGAATAACAGCGGCTGGGGCCCCGCGCGGGTCAGCGGAGTGTATGGCGACTACCGTAATCCGGCGGAGCTAGGCTCGGGCGGCAGCGGAGTGAACGGGGACTGGCCGGGCGGCGACGGCGGTGGATTGGTGCGCCTGAGCGCGGCGAGTCTGCGTTTGGACGGCAATATTCTGGCCAACGGCGGAGGAACGAACACGGGCTCCTATCAACACAACGGCGGCGGCAGCGGTGGCGGCATCTGGTTGAACGTGGGAACGCTGTCCGGCGCGGGCGCTATCCGGGCGAATGGCGGCAGCACCTACACGGGCAACAGTGCCGATGCGGCGGGCGGCGGCGGGCGTATCGCACTCTACTATGGCGATGCCAGCGGCTTCGATCTCACGAAAGTGAGCGCCTACGGTGGAACCGGTTACCAGGGTGGCGGCAGCATCGCGATCGGCGGTACCGGGACGATCTACTTGAAGGACGCCGTCGCGGAAACGGAGCATCTGGTGATTCGTGGCGCCGCAACGACGGTGGTCGATCCCCGGACGATTCTTCAGACCTATTCGAGCGGTACGGTGGCGGCCATCACCGGCAACACGATCACGACGTCGGCGACGAATCATCCGGTGACGAACTTCGATGCCGGCCAGAGCGGCCTGGCGGGCCTGCCGGTGGAAATCGGCGGCGAGCTTTACGAGGTTGTTTCCAGCACGGCCGGCACGCTGACCTTGAGGAACGCGGGTGGCGCACCGCTCTCCACACGAATCGCGGTGGGCGCGGCTTATCGCGATCCGAGGCAGTTGGGGACGCTCGATCTGACCTTTGAAGGCAACGTCAGTTGCGAATTTTCGGGTCCGTCGAAAGTGCGCGATGTGGTGCTGAAGGGGGCGGTGCTTTACCTGAGCACGCCGACAAATCTGGCGCTGGCGTCGTTGCGGTTGACCAACAACAGCACGCTATCGACGCCGGACACGACCGCGGCGGTGGAGTACAAGTTGGATCTTGCGGTGCAGGGTGACGTGGCGGTGGACGCGACGAGCAAGATCGACGTGAGCGAGCGCGGGTATCTGGGCGGGTATCGCGGGGGCCTGAGCAATACGGGCCGCACCTATGGCAATGTTGCGGGCGCTTACCTGAACGCCGGCGGCAGCTATGGCGGCCTGGGCAGCTTGTCGAATAACAGCGGCTGGGGCCCCGCGCGGGTCAGCGGAGTGTATGGCGACTATCGTAACCCGGCGGAGCTGGGCTCGGGCGGCAGTGGCGTGAACGGGGACTGGCCGGGCGGCGACGGCGGCGGACTGGTGCGACTGAGCGCGGCGAGCCTGCGTTTGGATGGTAATATTCTGGCCAACGGCGGAGGAACGAACACGGGCACCTATCAACACGATGGCGGCGGCAGCGGTGGCGGCATCTGGTTGAAGGTGGGAACGCTGTCGGGGGCGGGTGCGATCCAAGCGAATGGCGGCAGCACCTACACGGGCAACAGTGCCGACGCCGCGGGCGGCGGCGGGCGCATCGCGCTCTACTATGGCGATGCCAGCGGTTTCGATTTTGCCAAGGTCACCGCCTACGGCGGAACCGGGTATCAGGGTAGCGCTGGCAACGTGATCGGCGGGGCGGGGACGATCTACCTGGAGGCTTCCTCGGATGCCGCGGGCCGCTTGTTGCTTCGCGGGCTTACCGGGACCGCGAACGATCCCCGGACGATTCTGCTGACCTATGCAGCCGGGACGATCGTCGGGATCGCGGGCAACACGATCACGACCTCGGGCACGAACCATCCGGTGACCGACTTCGGCACCGGTCAAAGCGGCCTGGCGGGCCTGCCGGTCGAAATCGGCGGCGAGCGCTTCGAGATCGTCTCGAGCACCGCGAACTCGCTGACGCTGCGCAATCTCGGAGGCGCGCCGCTGGCCGGTCGCATCGCCGTGGGCGCGGCCTATGGCGATCCGCGGCAGCAACCGGTTGACCTGACCTTCGAGGGTAAAACGAGTTTTGCGTTCCAGGGGCAGCCGAATGTGCGCGATGTCGTGCTCGACGGAGCCACGCTTTATCTGAACACCCCGGTCAACCAACGGCTCGCGTCGCTGCGTTTGCTGAATGGCGCGATCCTGACGACGCCGGAGACGACGACGACGCAGGAGTATAAGCTGGACCTGACGGTGCAGGGAGGGGTGGAGGTGGATGCGACGAGCCGGATCGACGTGAGCGAGCGCGGGTATCTGGGCGGGTATCGCGGAGGCCTGGGCAATACGGGCCGCACCTATGGCAATGTCGCGGGCGCGTACCTGAACGCCGGCGGCAGCTATGGCGGCCTGGGCAGCTTGTCGAATAACAGCGGCTGGGGCCCCGCACGGGTCAGCGGAGTGTATGGCGACTATCGTAATCCGGCGGAGCTGGGCTCGGGCGGCAGCGGAGTGAACGGGGACTGGCCGGGCGGCGACGGCGGCGGATTGGTGCGCCTGAGCGCGGCGAGCCTGCGTTTGGACGGCAATATTCTGGCCAACGGCGGAGGAACGAACACGGGCTCCTATCAACACGATGGCGGCGGCAGCGGCGGCGGCATCTGGTTGAACGTGGGAACGCTCTCCGGCGCCGGCGCTATCCGGGCGAATGGCGGCAGCACCTACACGGGTAATAGTGCCGACGCCGCGGGTGGCGGCGGACGTATCGCGCTCTACTACACCGATGCCAGCGGCTTCGATCTCGCGAAAGTGAGCGCCTACGGCGGAACCGGTTACCAAGGTGCCGGCAGCATCGCGATCGGCGGCACCGGGACGATCTACCTGAAGGATGCCGTCGCGCTGACGGAACGTTTGGTGATTCGTGGCGCCGCAACGACGGTGGCTGATCCCCGGACGATTCTTCAGACCTATGCGAGCGGTACAGTGGCGGCCGTCACGGGCAACACGATCACGACTTCGGCCACGAATCATCCGGTGACGAACTTCGATGCCGGCCAGAGCGGTCTGGCGGGCCTGCCCGTCGAAATCGGCGGCGAGCTTTACGAGGTGGTTTCGAGCACGGCCGGCACACTGACCTTGAGGAACGCGGGTGGCGCACCGCTCTCCACGCGAATCGCGGTCGGCGGGTCTTATCGCGATCCAAGGCAGTTGGGGACGCTCGATCTGACCTTTGAGGGCAACACCAGCTGCGAATTCTCGGGCCCGTCGAGCGTGCGCAATATGGTGCTGACGGGAGCGGTGGCTTACCTGAGCACGCCGGCCAATCTGGCCCTCGCTTCCTTGCAGGTGGGCAACAACAGCACGCTGACGACGCCGGACGCGACGGTATCGAAGGAGTATCGCCTGGACCTGACGGTGCAGGGAGGGGTGGAGGTGGATGCGACGAGCAAGATCGACGTGAGCGAGCGCGGGTATCTGGGCGGGTATCGCGGCGGCCTGGGCAATACGGGACGCACCTATGGCAATGTCGCGGGCGCTTACCTGAATGCCGGCGGCAGCTATGGCGGCCTGGGGAGCTTGTCGAATAACAATGGCTGGGGCGCCGCGCGGGTAAACGGAGTCTATGGCGACTATCGTAATCCGGCGGAGCTGGGCTCGGGCGGCAGCGGTGTGGATGGAAACTGGCCGGGCGGCGACGGCGGCGGCTTGGTGCGACTGAGCGCGGCAAGCCTGCGTTTGGATGGCGATATCCTGGCCAACGGCGGAGGCGTGAACACGGGCACCTATCAACACGACGGCGGCGGCAGCGGCGGCGGCATCTGGTTGAAGGTGGGGACGCTGTCGGGCGCGGGTGCGATCCGGGCGAATGGCGGCAGCACTTACACGGGCAACAATGCCGACGCCGCAGGCGGCGGCGGGCGCATCGCGCTCTACTATGGCGACGCCAGTGGCTTCGACCTCACCAAGATCACTGCCTATGGCGGAACCGGATACCTGGGAAGCGCCGGCACCGCGATCGGCGGGGCGGGAACGATTTATCTGGAAGCGGTCGGTGTGCAGTTGTACGGCATCGGCGACCTCCTCATCGACAACGGCGGCCGCCGTGGCCAATACCCCACGCCGATAGTGTCCGTCGCGAGCGGGACGATTTCCGCGCTGGATTTGGCGAACAACCGCATCACGGATGCACTCGCCTCCTTCCCCCTCGACAATCCATCCGCCGGCACCCTCAGCCTCGACGGCCTGTGGGTCCAGCCCGACGTCGCCCGGAAGTTCTATTATCCGATCCTCAGCAATGACGCGAAATCCCTGACCATAGCGGATTGGGACGGCTCCTTCGCCACGATCGCCCAGGTCGGCGACTCCTATCGCGGAGCGACGCTGGTCAACAACCTTCACGTTACCGGCAAGGCCATCGCAACGAGCGGCAGCCCCGTTGTCCTGGTCGGAGGCCTGTTGCTGGAGGACGCGGGGGGCGATTGGACCGGGCCGGTTGATTACGTCGATCGGCTGAACGTGTCGTATGAGCTTTCGCGCAGCGCTTCGGAAGCGAAGATCGCGCAACTCGAGGGCGATGCCGCGCTCTTCCTGTCGTTCAGCGGCGATGTCGCCGACCATTCGCCGAACGCGGTCCCGACGTCCGCCAGCGCCGCGACCTTCTCCGACTCCCGGTATATCGAGGCATCCGAAGCGCTCAACCTGACCGGGGTTGCCAGCCAGGGGGTCACTATCCCCTCGTCCTCCCTGAACGCGATTATCAACGGCTCCTTTACGCTTGCGTTCTGGATGACCGATGAGGACGTCTCGCCGATCAGCGACCTGTATTTCCTCGGAAAGGGCGGCGCGGCCTTCATGGACTCGCTTTGGGGACGGAAGACCGGGGCCGACGGCCACGTTGAAATAGGCCTGCGCGACGCCGCTGATCGCTCCGCGGTGATCGCCTTCCCGCCGACGGGCCTGTCCGGGCAGGGCGACGGTTCGTGGCACCACTATGCCCTCGTCTTCGATCGTGCGGCCGGCCGCCTCCGGGCCTTCCTCGACGGAGCGCTGGTGACCGTCGTCGCCGTGCCCGCCGATGTACAGATCGCCAATGGGTATCCCTTGCTGATCGGCAACTCCAACCTGGTGGATAATCTTTCGACCGAGCGCGCGTGGATCGGCCGGATGGATGACGTCCTCCTGCTCGATTCGGCGCTGACGCCGCTCGACATCGCTGCCCTCTATTTCAACGAAAGCTACGCGCCCACGGCTCCGCAGATCGTCAGTCACGCCGAGTCCGATATTTTGCGCGGCCTCGAGACGATTTCATGGACGTCCGCCACCGATCCCGAGCAGGCGGCGGAACAAATTTCCTATGAGTTGCAGTGCTCGTTCAGTGGCGCCGCCGGCCCGTGGGTTGCCCTTCCGGGCGAAAGTGACGTCGTGTTTGGGAACACCTTCGCTTGGGACGTCGGCGCGCTTGCCGACAACCACAACGTTTATCTCCGCATCCGTGCTTTCGACGGAAGAAACTTCTCGGAGTGGAGTTCCGTCGGTCCGTTCGGCATCGACAACGGCGCGCCGGTGAACCTGACCTTCGCGGTGGAGGGACTTTATAACACCTACAAGGCGGTCGTGCCGCTCGCGTTAAGCGCCTCGGGCGCGACGGAGTTTTGGGTCAGTGAGAGTCCGGGTTTCGACAGTGCGTCGGAACTCGGGTGGCTGCCTTATGGTAGCTCCTACGCCTATTCGCTCTCTGCGGGTCTCAACGAAAAGACGATCTATGTGAAGTTCCGCGATTCGTTTGGCAACGAGTCCGCGGTCGTCAGCGATTCGGTCATCCGGACGGCGCTCCCGAATGTGGTCATCACGGCGAACCAGACCTTGAGCACCGGGGCCTTGGGGGCAGGGGATGACGTGGTGGTGGATGGCGCCACGGTCACGCTCGTCGGAACCCATGCCGTGGCCCGGCTCCGGCTCACCAACGGTGCCGTCGTGACGCATCTGGATACCACGTCCACCCTGGAGTATCAGATGAATCTGGTCGTTTCCGACTACATGGAGATCGACAGCACGAGCCGGATCGACGTGAGCGAGCGGGGGTATTTGGGCGGTTACCGCGGCGGACTTAGCTACAATGGGCGCACCTATGGAAACGTGGATGGTTCCTATCGTATTGCGGGCGGCAGCTACGGAGGGACGGGAAGTCTGGCCAGTTATA
>CBINGR010000015.1:0-92256 GCA_966250295.1 uncultured Akkermansia sp.
GCTCGCCGTCGCGGCAGGCCTGGTCGTTGGCGACGTAGTGAAGGCAGCAGGCGTTCTTGCCGGACGCGATGATGGGCGGGTAGGCGAAGCGGCCGCCGTGGGCGATGAATTCGTGGGCGAACTCGGCCTCGACCTGGTATTCGAGCACGCCGGGCTTGGTGAAACGGAGGACGCGATCGAAGGCGCGGCCGGTGAGGTCGCAGGCCTGGCGGAGGAGGCCGATCTCGGTCTCGGACTTCACCGCGCGCAGGCGATGCAAGAAAGGAGCGAGACGCTGGTAGTCATGCAGCGGGTAGCGACGCATCAGGTCGGCGGCGAAGCGGGCCTCGCGGCTCTCGACCTCGATGACGGCGCGCTTGTGCTCGTTACTGTTGAGAAAGACGGAACTGCTCTCGCAGATCAGGGTGTGGAGCAGGCGGGGAAAGGCGGAAAGCCACTGGATGTTCTCCACGCCGGTGAGGGCGCGGGCCTCGTCCTTGGTGAGCTTGTGGCCCTCCCAGAGCTCGTTCTCGGGCGTGGGCTCGCGGAGGAAAAGCACCTCGCGGTTGCGCGGATCGTCGGCCTGGGGGTAAAGCAGGAGAATGGTCTGCTCCTGCTCGACGCCGGTGAGGTAGAACAGGTCGGAGTTCACGACGGTGGCCTGCATGCCGTCGGCGTTGGTGGGGCAGGTGTCGTTGGCGTTCACGAGCGCCAGCGCGTTGGCGGGCAACTGGGCGGCCAGGCGGCGGCGATTGTCGATGAACGAGGCGGAGGGAATCGGAGCGTAGCGCATGGAAAAGGACGGAAAATTTAACCGCGAAGGGCGCGAAGGAGCGCGAAGAGGAGGAGAGTTAACCGCAGATGGCGCAGAGGACGCAGAGGAGAGAAAAAACAGGGAAGGTACGGGGGGCTGCTGTCTGTGTTTTTATCTGCGACTATCTGTGCAATCTGCGGTTAATCCGGTTTGGGAATGAGGGATTCAGGGAGCGGCGCTTTGCAGGACGATTTCGGCGCTTTCGAGGCCCTCGGCGGTGGCCTGGAGGCGGATGGGGCCGGGGGTGCCGCGTTTGGTGCGGAGGATGGCGAGGACGAGGCCATGGTAGGCGGAGCGTTGTTTCGACTGGAAGGAGACGTGGCTGGTGGCGTCGCCGTTGTCGGTCGCAACGAGCTCGGCCGCGCCGCTGACCTCGAAGGCGACGGGGTGGCTGGCGGTCGGGACGGTGCGGCCCTCCTTGTCGGTGAGCGAGACGGTGACGAAGGCGAGATCGAGCCCGTCGGCGCGCAGGGCGGAGCGATCGGCCTGGAGCGCGATTTTCGCGGCGGGGCCGGTGGTGTGGACAGTGTCCTCGGCCCAGGGCTGGCCGTTCTTGTAGGCGACGACCTTCAGTTCGCCGGGCGCGTAGGTGACCTCGTTCCAGCGGAAGCGGTATTCGAGGGGCCCGCGTTTTTTGCGGCCGAGGGAGACGCCGTTGAGGAAGAGTTCGGCCTCGTCGCCCGACGTGTAGACGTGGACGGGCGTCACCTGGCCCTCGCGCTCCGGCCAGTTCCAGTGCGGCAGGATATGCGCCAGGGGCAGTTCGGGGCGCCAGCGGGCCTGATACAGGTAAAAGCGGTCCTTCTTGAAGCCGGCGAGATCGACGATGCCGAAGTAGGAACTGCGCGAGGGCGGGCCGAGCTTGCTCATGGCCTCGAGCTCGGCCCGCAGCTTCTCCTTCTGCTCGGGATCCTGGATGTTCATGAGGTTCGACCAGTCGTCGGTGTAGGGCGTGGGTTCGCCGAGGTAGTCGAAGCCGGTCCAGACGAACTCGCCGAGCGTGGCGGGCGTCTCGTCGAGCCACTTGAACTCGGCGTCCGGCGGCCAGGCCCAGCGCGGGGCGTAGAGATCGTAGGAGCTCATCTGGAACTTCTCCATGCCGCCGCCCTTGGGCTCGGTGACGGGGAAGAAATACTCGCCGCGCGAACTGACGGTGGACGCGGTCTCGCTGCCGTAGACCGGAAGCTCCGGGGTGGCCTCGCGGAATTTTTGGTAGAACATGCTCCGATAGTTGAAGCCGAAGACATCGAAGATCTTCTGGTAACCGTTGAAGCCGGTGGGCGTGTTGTTGACCCCGGCCGTGGCGCCGCGGGTGCGGTCCTCCTCGTGAACGATGGCGACCAGGCGCTTTGCGATTTCGGCGTTCTCGGGGTGCTCGACGTTCACGATCTCGTTGCCGACGCTCCACAGGATGAGGGAGGGGTGGTTGCGGTCGCGGCGGATCTGGGCGCGGAGATCGCGCTCGGACCAGTCGTTGAAGAGCAGGGCGTAGTCGTTCGGGGTCTTACCCCAGTGCCAGCAGTCGAAGGACTCGCCGATGACGAGCATACCCAGGCGGTCGCAGAGCTCGAGCAGTTCGGGGGCGGCGGGGTTGTGGGTGGTGCGGAGGGCATTTGCGCCCATTTCCTTCAGGATCTGGAGCTGGCGCTCGGCAGCGCGGACGTTGAAGGCCGCGCCGAGTGCGCCGAGGTCGTGATGCATGCAGACGCCATTGAGCGGGACCCGTTCGCCGTTGAGCCGGAAGCCCTGGCCGGGGGTGAACTCGATTTTACGGATGCCGAAGGGTGTCTCGTATTCGTCGATGACCTTGCCGCCCTGCCGCAACTGAGTGACCGCCACGTAGCGATGCGGCGCGGCCAGGCTCCAGAGCTGGGGTTGCGTGACCAGGAGGGGCTGCGAGACGGTGGCGGATTGGCCGGGCTCGATCGTGGCGGTCGAGACGATATCGCACGGGCTCTGCCCGCGGGAAAAGGTGCCGGCCCGGGGGTTTTCGACGAGCAGGTAGAGTTGCGTGAGGACCTCCAGCTCGGCCTTGTCCGCGCCGTGGTTGTCGATGGTCGTCTCGATTTTAATCGTGGCGACGTCGGGGCCGACCTCGGGGGTGGTGATTTTCGTTCCCCACTGGGCGACGTGGATGGCGGGTGTCTTCACCAGCCAGACCTTGCGGTAGATGCCGCCGCCGGGATACCAGCGCGAGGAATCGGGCGGGTTGTCGAGCCGGATGGCGAGGGTGTTGCGCGCGCCGGCGCGGAGGAAGGGCGTGAGATCCACGCGGAAGGAGCTGTAGCCGTAGGGCCAGCCGCCGGCGAGGCGGCCGTTGCACCAGACGGTGGCGTAGGACATGGCGCCGTCGACATCGAGGTAGACGCGTTCGTCGGTCGCGGCGGCGCCGCCGGCGGGCAGGTCGAAGCTCTTCCGATACCAGGCCACGCCCCACCAGGGCAGTTTGCCGGTTTCACCGGGGTATTCCTGCTTGAAGGGCCCTTCGATGCCCCAGTCGTGGGGCAGGTCGAGTTTGCGCCAGGCGGAGTCGTCGAAGCCGGGCTGCGCGTAGTCGGCGGTGGTGACAAAATCCTCCTTGGGCACCGGGGCAGGCGTGCGGGCGAAGGCGTTGGCGGAGGCGAGGAGCCGGTCCTTGATTTTGGAATAAGCCAGCTGGTCGCCGAGGCCTTCGGGGTCGCCCTTATGGAAGGACCAGCCGGCGTTGAAATCGAGCCGCTGGCGAGCGGTGCCCTCGCCGGCGGCGCTGACGGTGGAGAGGAACGAAGCCAGGCCAAGCATCATAAGGAAAACGGGGCGGACGGAGATCATGGGCGGTAGTCGGGGCGGCGGGCGGAGATTGGGAACGGGGGCGATGCTTCGCGCGAGCGCCGGAAAAGCGCGAAACCACCCGGGCGAGCGCGCGAGACGGCCCAGCGTTCAAGGGGGGCGGGGCCCCGCAACCGGAAAGGCGGTTGTCCGGGGTGTATTTCCTTGATACAACCATGGGTTTTCTTTCGGCCATGAATCTCGTCCCCCAGCGTTTTTCCCTCAGCGACCAAACGGTGAGCATCCTCCGCCAGGGCATCGAGGGCGCGCGGTGGACGGAGGAACTGCCGAGCGAGGCCGAGCTCTGCCGCGAGTTGCAGATCAGCCGGGTGACCCTGCGGCGGGCGCTGGAACGGCTCGTCTCCGAGGGACTGATCGCGCCGGGCGGACGCGGACGCCATCACCGCATCCGGACGGGCCGGGCGGCGCGTCCGGCGCGCTCCGGCACGACGCTGCGGGTGCTGACGCCCTATCCGCTGCACGCGATGGGCTCGGTGCACCACGTGGTGCTGGACAGCCTGATGGAGCGGCTCGGGCCGCTCGGCTACCGGGTGGAGTTCGAATATCGTCCGCTGCTGTTCAAACGACACCAGCCAGCGGAGCTGGCGCGGCTCGATGCCTTGCCGGACACCGCGGGCTGGCTGCTGTTTTTCAGCACCGAGGCGATGCAAGGTTGGTTTGCGGACTGCCGGCGACCCTGCCTCCTGGTGGGCCGCGCCCACGAAGGCGTCTCCCTGCCGGCGGTCTATCCGGATACCCTGGCGAGCGTACGGCATGCCGCGGGCTTGCTTTACCAGCGCGGCCACCGGGAGGTGGTGTACCTGCGGGCGGACTTCACCAGTCTCAGCGACCGTCTCGGCGGGGACTTGTTCGTGGAGGAGATGCGGCGGCTGGGCGGCCGGGCCCGGGTGGTCACCCACGCGCCCGAGGTGGGGGCCCTGCGCCGGCAACTCGATGCCTTGCTGGCGTCCCGCCCGCGGCCGACCGCATTTTATTCCGGCTGCCCGGAGCATTGCCTGACCGTGCTTTGCCACCTGCAGAACGCCGGGCTGCGGGTGCCGGCCGATGTCGCGATCCTTTCCGGGTGGGTCGATGAGTTTTTGCGGTATTCGGTGCCGTCCTTCGCCCACTACCGGGTGGACGGCTCCGAACTGGGGCGCAAAGCGGCCGCGCTGCTGGCGGAGCTCCTGCGGGACGGCCCGGGCAAGACGAGGACTTTGCGGGTGTTGCCGAAGTTCGTGCCCGGGGAGACGCTGGGCCAGGTGTAAGCGGGATTTTGCGGCAGTGAGCGCGGAGCGAACCGGTTCCGGAACGGATCGCTGGCGTTCCCCGCTGCACTCAAACCGCCAGCCGGCGCCAGGCGGCGAGGAGGCCGGCGGCGATGAGCAGGACAGGCGCGGCGAGCACGAAGCCGTAATAGGCGAACAGGTATGCGACGCCGCCGAAAACCGAGGACGACCAGCGGAGGCCGTGCTGGGTGCCGGAGAGAAAGGTGGCGTATTCGCGCAGGCCAACGAGTTCGCAAACGGCAAAAGCCACGACGAGCAGGCCCGCGCGTGCGGCGAGGCCGGCAGGCGACAGGGCTCCGAGGCGGGCGAGACGGACGAAAGGATTGCGAGTGGGGCTTTTCATGGCGGGGGTGGGGACGGTTCGGGTTTCGTTTGTGCGGTTTCGCTCCGGATGCCGGCGGGACGCCGGCGCTCTCGGTGTAGCTCAGATCTTTGTGTCCAAGTTCAGGGATTCACCCGGCTCCAGATGGGGCCGAGCACGCCGGAGTAGAGCATGACGGCGTCCCCCACGAGATTGCTGGCGCAGTAGCGCAGGCGGCCATCCTCGCGGACGGGAAAGGCAGCGAAATCGAGCGTGGCGTGGAGGCGCGAGAGGAACTCCGTATCGCCGAAGGCACTCGCGCCGATGAAGGCCATGCCGCTGCCGCCCGCGCTGACGTCGAGGCCGGGGATGACCATGCCGGAATCGATGTCGTTCCGGCCGCGCCAGGAGGCCGGCCATTCGCGCGACCAGGCGAAACCGCCCAGCCCGCGGCCGAACTCGCGCCGTGCAATGGCGTACTGCTCACGGGCGAAGGCGGGATCGATCAGGTTCAGGAAGTGCAGCGTGCCCCAGATGGTCGAGCCCTCGGGACCGTCGCCGATGTCGCCGGCGGTGGAGAAACTGGAAACCAGCAGGCCGGTTTTTTCGTCGGTCCAACGCTGGCGGGCCCCGGCGAGCCAGTCGCGGAGAAAGGCGGCGTGGGCGTCGGTGCCATCGAGGTGGTCGGCGAGGCGGACGGCGGCGAGGGCGATGGAGTGGTCGAACATCCAGCACTCGTCTGGGTAGCTTTCGGCGATGCCCAGTGGACTACGGCGCAAGCGCCCGACAATCTCGTCCACCCGGGAGCGGAGCAGCGCACGATAATCGGGCCGGTCCTGCGCGATGCAGCGAGTGGCGAGCATGAGGGCGATCTCGCCATCGATGAAGAGGCTGCGCGCGGGCCGGACGACGTAGGGCCGCCGGTTGGCGTAGGGCATGAGGAAGACAGTCATTCCCTGCTCGCGTTCGAGACGCAGGGTCTCGTCGATGATTTCGTCCATGACCGCGAGGTGGCCCGGCGCGGCGGCAGAATCGCGCAGGCACATCTCGGCGAGCGACCATACGAAGAAGCTGCGGCCCATGAAATCCCACTCGGCGTTGCTGCGGCGCATGCGGCCGAGCTCGCCCTGCTTGAGGGCGGGATCGGTCCAAAGATGGAGCTGGCGGGCGGCGAGTTCCCGGGCGTGCGGCGGGATGGCATCGGGACTGGCGAAAGCGGCCGCCTCGCTGCGGAAGAACAGATGCACGCAGGGCAGCCAAAGCGCAGTGGCGGCGGAAAGCGCGGCGAGGGCGCGGAGGCGTTCGCGGGCGCGGCTGCGGCCCGGGATGGCGGGGAGGGAGGCGGACGGCGACGAGGCGGGCGAGGTGGGGGGAACGGCGGGAGTTTCGTCGATGGGGTTCATGGTCCCCAGCATGGACCGGTTCCGTGATGCCCGGATGAAGTCTCCGTGAAATGGAGATGAACAGGCTGCGGGCCGCGATCGGATGCCCGACTCCCAACGACAAACGGATATTCCCCGGCGGCGAAGGCCGGATCCCGTCAACGCGCGTCGAGGCGGCGGCGGAGTTTCCAACTGACGAGGCGGGCGATGATGCGGAGCGTTTCCTTCCAACTCATCTCCTGCGGGTGGCGGAGCGTGCCCAGGCCGGGCACATAGGCGCGCCAGCCGGTGTTGGCGGAAAGCCGCTCGTGCAGGCGTTGCAGGTTCACCAAGTTGCGCCCGTGGGCGACGATGAGCCCGTTATCCAACGCGGCCGGAAAATAGGGCATCAGATTGAACTGGGGCGGCAGGCAGGCGATGCGCAGGTCGCTTTCCCAGAGTGCCATGCGGAGGCTCTTTTGATCCCAGTTGCGGGTGTCGTCCTTGCGGGCATAGGCGTCGAAGAGCTCGCGCCAGCGGGTGAAGAGCGCGCGGGTACGCTCGCCGCGACGCCAGAAGAGCACGCCGGAATTCACCTCCGGAAAGGAGGAAGGCAGGCCGGGAAGCGTGTAGTGGTGGCCGCCGCCCGGCTGCTGGCCGGCGAAGTCGAAACGGTCGAGCAGGGCGAAGCCGGAGCTGAGGTCGCCGACGACGTAGGTATCGGTGTCGAGGAAAAGACAGCGGTCCCAGGGGGCGAGGTCCATGCCGAGCTTGGCGCGGTTGCGCTGGCCCTTGAGCGCCGGGTCCACGCGAACCTCGTCCCATAAGGCGGGCGCGGCGGGAGTCTCGTCGGTCAGGAGCAGGACCGGCAGGCCCGGATTGCTGGCTCGCAACGAGGCGAGGGAATCCTGCGCCTCGAGCCGGTAGCGTTCGCCGCACGCGACATAGATCACCCCTCGGTCGGAGGCCGGAGAGGAGGAGGCGGTGGTGGGCATGGCGCTGAAGGGAAGGGCGGGACGCGGTTTTGCCCGAGTCATTGATTCGTCAAAGAAAGGTCAACTCCCTCGGCTGCCATACCCCCGTAGATGAGTAAACGAACGTAGCCTAAGCAAGGACCTCGCGCCGATTTCTGGCATTAGTTTCACCCTGCTGAGATAAATTCAGGGCCCATCGGAGGTCGGCGAGGTGCGGCGTCGCAAACGATCCGGCCATGTGAGGCGGCTTCAAAAATGGCATGCCGGACCTGCGAAGCGTGGCGGGGCGCTTCATGTCGTTTTGCGAGATGGTCGAGTGCCCATCGGAAGGACTTGCACGGTCCCGACACAGCATTCTTTGAGCGATCCGCCGGAAGGGGGGCGAGAGGCGGACCTGCCAGCCGCACCGCAGCGGCTCGTGTTACCCCGCATTTTGGCTTCCCGATGGCCATGTCCTTCCCCCGACGGAGACGCTTCGCTTGGTTTAACGTAAATCTAAAATAAGTGTTTGAGAAACAGTACCAAGGAATGGGAGCCGGAACGGAAAACGCCGCAGGACGGCGGACGGTTAACAGGGAAACTCCAGCTTTGTATCGCAGTCTCGTCGGAGAACCGCCAGGGTCGGCTCGTTCCTCCTGTGAAGCAGGGGGATTTTTGGGGTAACCAAGAAAGCAATGACCGGACGCCTAGGGGTAGGCGTCCGGTCTAATTTTTTTGGGGTTACACGCGTTCTTCCGCGATCGCGCGGTGCAGACTTGTAAGCCGCGGGGCCGGCGACGACGGTCGCGGGCTCAAAACTTCATGGGCCAGGCGTTGCGCAACATCGGAATCGTGTCGGGAGTGACGATGGCGTCGCGCGTGCTCGGGCTCGGCCGCGACACCGCGATCACCGCCATCTTCGGCGCCACCGCGCTGGCCTCCGCGTTCGTCACGGCCTTCACCTTGCCGAATCTGTTTCGCCGCCTGCTGGGCGAGGGCGCGCTGACCGCCGCGCTGGTCCCGACCCTGCAGGACGAGACGAAGCGGCGCGGCCCCTCCGGAGCGTTGGAACTGGTGAACGAAGTCGCTACCTGGACCCTCCTGGCCTCGGCCCTGATCACCGGCCTGGCGATGGCGCTGCTGGCTGCGAACGGTTGGTGGGCACCCCGCCTCGAGGCCGCCGGGTGGGAGGCGGACACGGTGGCGCGCTGGGCTCTCGGCGCGAGGCTCGGTGTCGTGCTTTTTCCCTACCTCATCAGCGTGTGCCTGGCGGCGGTGTTCAGCGCCGCGCTGCAGACGAACGGACGCTTTCTGGAGCCGGCGCTGAATCCGGTGTGGCTGAACTTGTCGATGATAGGCCTGCTGGGCTACGGCGTCTGGACCTGCGTGGCCGGGGATGCGGCCGGCCGCATGTATTGGCTCTGCGCGGGGGTACTGCTCGGCGGCGTGCTGCAAATGATCGTGCCCGCGCTCGCCCTGACGCGCCTGGGCTGGCGTCCGCGTTTCGCGCCGGTGCGCAGCGCCGGCGTGCGCCAGATCGCCCGCCTGATGCTGCCGACGCTTTTCGGCTCGGCGATCTATCTCGTGAACACGACCGTGTCGCGCCTGCTGGGGCTCTCGCTCGACGACGCGGCGGCCACGGTCCTGAACCTGTCCACGCGTCTCATGGAGCTGCCCATCGGGGTCTTCGCGCTGGCGGTGTCGACGGTGGTGTTTCCCCAAATCGCCAGGCATGCGGCGGAGGGGCGTCTCGGTCTGCTGGCCGAGGACTATCGCAAGGGCATGCGGCTGATCCTGCTGGTGAACGTGCCGGCGGCCTTCGGACTGGCGATCCTGGCGGAGCCGATCACCCGCGTGCTCTTCCAGCATGGCGCCTTCACGGCCGGCGACACGGCGATCATGGCCCCCGTGCTCGGCGCCAGCGCGCTGGCTCTGCCGTTCCTGGCCTTCGTCAGCCTGACCTTGCGGGCCTTTTATGCGTTCAAGGATACGCACACGCCGGTGCGGGTGGCGTTTTTCAGCTTCTTGGTGAACATCGGCGCGAGCCTGCTGCTGATGCGCTGGCTCGGCGTGGCGGGGCTCGCGGCGGGCTCGACCATCGCCGTCGTGGTCCAGGCCGCCTGCCTGCAGGTAAAGCTGGCCCGGCGGCATCCCGGCCTGGAATTCCGGCACCTCAGCGTCCACCTTGCCAAGGTGGTGTTCGCCAGCCTGGTCATGACGACCGTGGTGGCCGGTCTTTGGCAGGGCTGGTCGCGGATCGTCGGCATCGGCGGCTGGCGCGACCCCTTGGGCCTGGCGGCGGGCATCGTGGCCGGCGCGGGGGTTTTTGGCCTGGTGGCTGCGATGCTGCGGGTCGAGGGCCTGGCGGAGGCGCTGGCCTTGGTGCGGAAGAAATTGAAGCTCGGGTGAGCTCGTCGCGCGGCGCCGTGGTATAAGTCTCGGAATGATGGGAGCGGCGGCATATCGACTCTTCTCCGGCGGCATGAAAAAGAAGCCCGACTGGTTTCTGTGCGGGCTCGCGTTGGCGACCGCGTTGGCGTGGTTGTTTCCCGGGCCGGGTTCGCGCGGCGGCTGGCTGCATCCCGAGTTGCTGACCAAGGCGGGCGTGGCGCTGATCTTTTTCCTGAACGGGGCCGGCCTGTCGCTGGCCGCAATGCGCGCGGGGGCCCTGCACTGGCGGCTGCACACGGTGGTGCAGCTTTGCACGTTCCTGTTTTTTCCGCTCGTCGGGCTGGCCGGCTCGTTCGTGTTCAAAAAATGGATGCCGGAGGATCTTGGGCTTGGTTTTTTTTATCTGTGCGCCCTGCCGTCCACCGTGTCGTCGTCGATCGCGCTGACGGCGGCGGCGCGCGGCAACGTGCCGGCAGCGGTCTTCAACGCCACGCTGTCCAGCCTGATCGGGGTGGTGCTGACCCCGCTGTGGATGGGGCTTATGCTCAAGACCTCCGGGCATGGCCTGCCGCTGGGGAAGGTGCTGGGGGATCTTTGTCTCTGGCTGGTGCTGCCCCTGGCGATTGGCCAGTTGAGCCGGCCCGTGCTGGCGGGCTGGATCGGCCGAAACAAGGCGCTGGTGGCGAAGATCGACCGCGGCACGATTCTTTTGCTGGTTTACACTTCGTTTTGCGACTCGGTGACGCAGGGCGTGTGGTCGGGGCAGGGCATCGGCCTGCTGGCGATGGTGGTGGCCAGCGCGATGGCGCTGTTTTTTCTCGTCATGAATGCCGTCAACGTGGTCGCCCGCGCACTGGGCTTTTCGGAGCCGGACCGCATCGCGGCGGTGTTTTGCGGTTCAAAGAAGACCCTGGCCTCGGGCGTGCCGATGGCGCAGCTCATCTTCGGAGCACATCCCGGCATCGGTCTGATTTTGCTGCCGATCCTGATCTATCACCCCTTGCAACTGATCGTCTGCAGCGTGCTGGCCGGACGTTGGGCGCAACTGCCGTCGGTGCCTCCGGCGCAGGGGTAGGGGCGGGGACGAAGCAGCGGTGGCGGAGAGCGCCCGCGACCCGGGGATCGGAACGGGTCGCTGGCGCCCCGCTACACCGGAAACCGGCGGGGATGCGGCGATCCTGGCCTTGCACGAAGGTCGGTCGCGCTCAGAAGCGCGGCATGCCGCCCATGCCGCCGCGGCGCTCCATTTCCTTCATCTGGCGCATCATCTTTTTCGAGCCGCCGCCCTTCAGCATCTTCATCATCTGCTGCATCTGCTGGAACTGCTTCAGAAGCTGGTTCACCTCGACGACCTTCACGCCCGCGCCGTTGGCGATGCGGAGGCGGCGGCTGCCGTTCAGGATGTCGGGCTTGCGGCGCTCCTGGAGCGTCATCGAGAGGATGATCGCTTCGGTGCGTTTCATGCCGGATTCGGCCGCGTCCTCGTCGATCTTCAGGCCGCCCATGCCCGGCATCATGCCCATGATGCCGCCGAGCGAGCCGAGTTTTTTGATCTGCTGCATCTGCGCCAGGAAGTCTTCGAGCGTGAAGTCCGCCTTGCGCATCTTCTCGGCCATCTTTTCCGCCTCTTTCTGGTCGATGACCTCGGCGGCTTTTTCCACCAGCGAGACGACGTCGCCCATGCCGAGGATGCGGGAGGCGAGGCGGTCGGGATGGAAGACTTCGAACTCGGAGGTCTTTTCGCCGGTGCCGACGAATTTGATCGGGACGCCGGTGATGGATTTGATCGAAAGGGCGGCGCCGCCGCGCGCGTCGCCGTCGAGCTTGGTGAGGATGAGGCCGGTGAGCTGGAGGGCCTCGTGGAAGGCCTTGGCGACGTTCACGGCCTCCTGGCCGAGGGCGCCGTCGGCGACGAGGAGGACCTCGTCGGGCTGGATGCGGGCGCGGAGTTTTTTGACCTCTTCGATGAGCTCGGCGTCGATCTGGAGACGGCCGGCGGTGTCGAAGAGAATGAGATCGGCGCCGGCGGCCTTGGCGGCGGCGAGGCCGGCCTCGCCGATGGCGGGCACATCGCGCGAGGCGCGGTCGGCATAGAAGCCGAGCTCCTCCTGTTTGGTGAGGATTTCGAGCTGGTCGATGGCGGCAGGGCGGTAGATGTCGCAGGCGACGGCGAAGGGTTTGTTGTAACCCTTTTTCTTCAGCAGGCGGCCGAGTTTGGCGGTGGAGGTGGTCTTGCCGGAGCCGTGGAGACCGACCATCAGGATCTTGAGCGGGCGGGCGGCGGAGAGGGTGGTGGTGCCTTCGCCGAGGAGGGCGACGAGCTCGTCGTGGATGATTTTGACGATCTGCTGGCCGGGGGTGACGCCCTTGAGGACTTCCTGGCCGATGACCTTGGCCTTGACGCGTTCGATGAACTCGCGGGTGACACGGAAATGAACGTCGGCGGAGAGGAGCGCGGTGCGCACCTCCTGGAGGGCGGCCTCCATGTTGGCCTCGGAGAGCTGGCCGACGCCACGGAGGTTGCGCAGGGCGGAGGAGAGTTTGTCGGTGAGCGAGTCGAACATGGGAAGGAACGACCGTGGGCGCCGGCGCCCGCGCTGGCAAGTCGGCGGGTGGGGCTGGGGCAAATCGTCCTACGGCCGCGCAGAGTGCGCTTACTCGATGCCCAGGTCCCTGCGGAGCGCGGCGACCATCTTCACGAAACGCAGGTCGTTCTCCGGCGAGGATTCGCGGTCGAAGTTGAGGCCGTAGGGCCAGAAATGCTGGCGGTCGGCGTGGAGCACGGCGTCGGAGCCGTCGAACTCGCGGAGCTGGCGCAGGGCGTGGGCGCCGGTCCATTTGCCGTCCTGGATGTTTTCCCGCCATCTTGGGTGCGTGCCCACGCCGAGCGTGTGGCCGATCTCGTGGAGGGCCACGCGGCGGCTTATGGTGCCGCCCCAGTTGATCCAGCCGTCCCAGTTGGCGTCCGCCGTGGGCGTGCCGGGGCTGTTGTTGGCGGTCACCGTCTTCTCGAATCTGCCGTGCTCGTTGAGGAATGCGACGGCCGCATCCATCGCCTCGACAATCTGCCGGCGTCGGTCTTCGGGCCACTTTTCGGCGCCCTCCGAGAGGCGATAGTTCAGCGGTCCCTTGAGAAAAGAGGCGCGTTTCTCCGCGAGGCCGCGGGCTCTTTTTTCCGCGTCGGACAAGGGCGGGCCGGGCTTGCCGCCGGGCGCTTCCGGCGAGGCCTGGCGGACGAGCCAGGCGCGGTCCTCGGCGGAGAGCCGCTCGAGGGGAATATCCACCAGTTGGTTGTCCGCGCGGCGTACTTTCACCGTGGCGGCGCTCGCGCTGACGAATTCCGCGACGAGCGTGCGGCCATCGGTGGAGGTCCATTCGCGCGGCTCGGCGAAGAGCGTCGCGGCGGCGAGCGAGGCAGGGAGAAGCATCCGCCAGGCCGGGCGGAAGAGGGTGCGGGTCGAAACGGGGACGCGGAGAAACATCGAGGGCGGCGTTCGAAAACCTTGGGAGTACGGGCCCGGGGCGAGCAAGCCGCGCCCGGGGCGTGGAAACACCCGGTTGAAGCCGAAGCCGAAACCCGGTCCCTGAAAAAAGGTGTGGCGTCAGGGCCGGCGGCCTAGTGGGCTCCCCGGTCCCATGAACCCTGTTCTCAAGCTGTTGCTCGAAGGTGGCAGGCTCACGACCGCGCAGATGGCGCAGGTCGCGGGTCTTTCCGTCGCCGAAGTCGAACAGCACCTGGAGCAGCTGAAAAAAGATAAAATCTTCCTCGGCTGGCGTCCGGTGCTCGATCTTTCCCGAGAGGCAGCCGCCGGCGCCGCCGTGCGCGCGGTCATCGAGGTGAAGCTCACGCCCGAGCGCGGTGGCGGGTTCAACCGCCTGGCCGACCGTCTGGCGAAATTCGAGGAGGTCGAGTCCTGTTATCTCATGTCGGGTGCCTACGACCTGCTGGTCTTCGTCAACGCCCCGACGCTCCAGAAGGCCGCGGCCTTCGTGTCGGAAAAACTCTCCACCCTCGGCGGCGTGCTTTCCACGAGCACTCACTTCCTCCTGCGTTCCTACAAGGAGGGCGGCTTCCTGCTCGACGGCGGCGAAGGCTCGGGCGACCGCCTCAACGTCAGCCCCTGAGCGGAGCACACCCATGAGCACCACCGGCAAACGCTGGGTGGCGGGCCACGTGGCCTCGCTGCCCCGGAGCGGCATTCGCGATTTCTTCGAACTCGTGGCCAAGATGAAGGGCCAGGACGTGATCTCCCTCGGCGTCGGCGAACCCGATTTCGTCACGCCCTGGCACGTCCGCAAGGCCGCCATCACCGCCCTCGAGGAGGGCAAGACCTACTACACCTCCAACCTCGGCATGCCCGAGCTGCGCAAGGCCGTCTCGACCTACGTGACGGAGCATTTCGGGGTGAACTACCGCCCCGAGGACCAGATCATCATCACGGTCGGCGTCTCCGAGGCGCTCGACCTCGCCTTCCGCGCCTTCTGCAATCCGGGCGACAAGGTGATGTACCACCAGCCCTGTTACGTTTCCTACCACCCGAGCATCACGCTGGTGCACGGCGAAGGCATCGCGGTGCCGACCTACGCGAAGGATAATTTCGCCCTTACCGCCGAGGCCCTGCGCGCCGCCTGGGTGCCAGGCTGCAAGATCCTCATGCTGAACCTCCCGTGCAATCCCACGGGCGGCACCTGCGATCGCGTGCAGCTCGAGGCCATCGCGGAGTTCTGCCGCGAGAAGGATCTGCTCGTGTTGAGCGACGAGATCTACTCCGAGCTCACCTTCGAGGGCACGCACACCAGCATCGCCAGCCTGCCCGGCATGCAGGAGCGCACGATCTTCCTGCACGGTTTCTCGAAGGCCTTCGCGATGACCGGCTGGCGCATCGGCTACGCCTGCGGCCCGGCCGAGTTGATCGACGCGATGATGAAGGTGCACCAATACGCCATGATGTGCGCCTCGATCATCGCCCAGGAAGGGGCGCTCGAGGCGCTCCAGAACGGCTGGGACAAGGTGTGCGAGATGCGCGACCAGTATCATCGCCGTCGCGACCTTGTCGTGCGCCGTTTCAACGAGATCGGGCTCACTTGCCACTCCCCGCGCGGGAGTTTTTACGCCTTCCCCAGTACCCAGGGCATCGGCCTGACCGAGAAAGACTTCGCGGTGGGCCTGCTCAAGGAGGAGAAGGTGGCGGTCGTGCCCGGCACGGCCTTCGGCGCCAACGGCACCGGCCACGTGCGCGCCTGCTTCGCGACCAGTTACGAGCAGCTCGTGGTCGCCTGCGACCGCATCGAGCGGTTCGTGCAGGCCGCGCGTAAGTAGGGCGGGCTCGGAATATAGGTCCTATAGGTCCCAGGGGACTTATAGGACCTGCAGAAAAAACCGCTTCCCTGTAACTTTCGTAGCTGCGGACGTGTATTGAGGAGGAAAGCCACCTCCGCTTTCCTCCTCCCTGTCCGCCGCGTGACTTCCCTTTCCTTGCCACCTTCCGATCCGCCGCCTTTTCCGAAAAGCGGGGCGGATGGCTTTGTCATCGAGGCCGAGGGGCTGACCAAGCTCTATGGGCGCCAGCGTGCCCTGGATGGGATAAGCCTGCAGGTGCCTCCGGGCACGATCGGCTTGCTGGGGCCGAACGGCGCGGGCAAGAGCACCTTCCTCAAATGTCTTCTGAACCTGGAAACGCCGAGCTCGGGCACGGCCCGGGTCCTCGGTTGCGACATCCGTGCCGGCAACCGGGCTTCGCGGGAACAGGTGGGCTACAGCCCCGAACAGGATTCCCACGTCCCGGGTATGATGGGCTGCGAGTTCGTGACCTACTGCGGGCAACTTTCCGGTCTTCCGTTTCGCCAGGCCCGGCAGCGGGCGCATGAGCTCCTCGACCTGGTCGGCATGGGGCAGGAGCGCTATCGGCCGGTCGACACCTATTCGACCGGCATGAAGCAGCGGGTGAAGCTCGCGCAGGCGCTGGTGCACGATCCGCGGATCGTGTTTCTCGACGAGCCGACCAACGGCCTCGACCCCGCCGGGCGCGAATACTTCCTGCGGCTGATCGGCTCGCTGTACCGGCAGCTCGGCACCAGCGTGGTGGTCTCCTCGCACCTGCTGAACGACATCGAGCGCATCTGCGATCGCGTGATCATCGTCGCGCGCGGGCGGGTGCTGGAGCACGACAGCCTGGAGAACCTCCGCAACCGCCATCGCCGCGTCGTCGAGTTCGCGCCCTCGGGCGAGGCGGAGCGCGTCGCGGCGGCGCTTGCGCAGGAGGGCTACGTCTTCGAGCGGCTTTCGAACGGACGTTTTCGCATCGAGTCGCCCGCCGACTGCGCCGGCTGGCTGCTCGAGTTGCTACGCGTGCACCGCCTGCCGCCGGGCGAAATCGTCGCCAACCCCGACGCCCTTCACGAGTTGTTCCTCCGTGCCCTCGCCTCCGACGATGGAAACCACGCTTGATCTCAGCCGTTGCCGCGAAAAACCGCGCGGCGTCGCCTACCGCCGCTGGGTCATCGCCTCGACCGGCCTCCGGCAGCTCCTGGGGACGCGCTTCTTCCGTGTGCTGCTCACGACCGCATGGACCGCCGGGCTGGCCATGGCGGCCTGCGGCCTGGGCTTCAGCCAGGCGGTCGCGAGTGGGGGCTGGCTCGAGCAGGGGGCCGAGGCTCTCGGCCCGCGGGCGCAGGCGGTGGCTTCCGCTTTCGGCGGCTTGGTCCTGCTCTACCCGGATATCTGCGTGACGGGCCTCTTCACCCTGGTTTTCTGGCTCCAGTCCTTCCTCGGCCTCTGGCTTTGTCTGCTCGCGCTGACGGTGCTCGTGCCCCGGCTGGTGACGCGCGACCGGGCGGGCAATGCGCTCATCCTCTATCTCTCGCGGCCGCTGACCTCGGTCGATTACCTGCTCGGGAAACTCGGTATCGTGGCCGGCCTGCTGGCGCTGTTGTGGACCGGCCCGCTCCTCTTCGGCTGGGCCTTGAGCATGCTTTTCGCGCCGAACGGCGATTTTCTCGTCTACTCGATCGGGCCCTTGCTGCGTGCGCTGGCCTTCAATGGCGCCAGCCTCGTCGTGCTGGCGGCGGTGGCGCTCGGTGTGTCTGCGCTCACGCGTTCGGCGCGAAACACGATCCTGCTGTGGATATTCCTCTGGATCATCGCGGGCATTTTGGCTGCCGGGAGGCGTTCGCCGGAGTGGCTGCAGCATGCCAGTTTCACCCACAACCTGAACGACCTGCGCCGGCATACGCTGCGGCTCGACACCGTGCTGGTCTCCGCCGCCGAGACGCTGCCCTTGCTCGACAAGGATTTTGCCCGCCAGCTGAAGCGGGGCGGCGAGAAGGCGGCGCCGAGTTCCCTGCCCGGCACGCTCGCGAGTCTCGGGGGCTTCGTGGTGTTGTCCTCGGTGGTCTTCCTGCGGAAACTGCGACCCGAATGAGCACGATCATCCAGGCGGAAAACCTGAGCCGCTTTTACGGCGTGGTGCTCGGGCTCAACAACGTGAGCTTTCGCATCCGCGCAGGCATCACGGGCCTCGTGGGGCCGAACGGCGCGGGCAAGACGACCTTGTTTCGCCTGCTTACCGGCCAGATCCGGCCGAGCTACGGCACGCTCCGGGTTTTCGGCGACGAGCCCTGGAACAACCCGGCGGTCCAGGGGCGGCTGGCCTACTGTCCCGAGAGCGAAGCGGTGCCGGCGGGACTGCGCCCGCTCGAATGGCTGGCCGGTCTCGGCATGATCTCCGGGTTGCCGGCGGGCGAGGCGGACCGCCGCGCACACGCGGCGCTCGAACGGGTGAAGCTCGCGCCGGAGCATTGGAAAAAGCGGATCACGACCTACTCGAAGGGCATGCGGCAGCGGGTGAAGCTCGCGCAATGCCTGCTGCACGCGCCGCACCTGATCATCCTGGACGAGCCCATGAACGGTCTCGACCCGATGGGGCGCGAGGAGTTCGGCCAGGTGCTGCGCCAGCTCGCGCGCGAGGGCGTGAGCGTGCTGATTTCCAGCCATATCCTCCACGATCTCGAGGCGCTGTGCGGCGACTTCATCCTCCTGCGCTGGGGGCGCATCCCGCGCGAGAGCCGCGAGGCGGCCTCGCCGGAGGCGAGGAAACGCTGGCCGGAGGCGACGACCATCCGTTGCGAGTTTCCGGAAAAACTGGCGCGCCACCTTTTCGACCGGGACCTGCTGCGCGGCTTCGAGCTCGGGCCCGAGGGCGACACGCTGCACGCGCGCTGGCGGGACCCGGAGGAGTTCTACGGCCGCTTCGAGCAGCACCTGCTGGAAAGCGGTGTGCGCATCTTCGAGGTGCGCGCCACCGCGGGATTTTTGGAAAAAGCGGCCGCCCCTTCCTTCGAACCATGAATCCGGGTAGTTTCGAACAACCGCAGATTACACAGATGACGCAGATAAAACAGAGGCCCCCGAAGACAGGCCAATACGGGTTCCGGATGTCCTGCGTATTCACGAGTTCATTTTAGGTCGCCTGCTATCTGCGACCATCTGCGGTTAAATTTATTTTTTCGGAATGAACGTTTCCCCTTCCGCCATCTCGGGTCCCTCCGTTCCCCCGAACCAATGGAATGCGCTCGGCGGCGTGTGGCGGCTGACCTACCGCCGCTGGCTTTCGCCCGCGCGCCTGCTCGTCGGCGCCGGCGGGCTCGCGGCGCTGGCGGGGATCGCGATGCAGATGAACGAGGAGGGCAAAGCCGAATGGTACTTCGGTTGGTGCGCCGACATCTATCTCGGCGCGGCGCTGCCGATCCTGGCCTTCCTTTCGGGCGCGGGGGCGATGCGCGATGACCTGAAGCCCGGCGCGGTGGACTACCTGTTCACGCGTCCGGTGCGGCGGCCGGTCTTCCTGGCCGCCCGTTACCTAAGCCACATGGCCTGTCTGCAACTCGGCTGCCTCGCGGCGTTCGGCGTGCTGGCAGCGGTCGGGTTTTTCCGGGAGATCCCCGGCCTGGCGACGGCCCTGCCGGTCCTGCTGCTCGCTCAGGTCATCACGATCGCGGCCTTCGTCGCGCTGGCTTTTCTCTGCGCCACGGTGGTCTCGCGTTATCTGATCGCCGGCCTGCTCTACGGCGGCCTGATCGAGGCGGGCGCGGGGTTGATCCCGACGCAGCTCAGCCGCATCTCGCTGACGAGGCAGGTTCGCGAACTGCTCACGCCGCTGGTCGCGCCGGCCTCGGGCGCGGAAGGGTCGGGAGCCCTGGCGACCGCGCTGCACCTGCTGGCCTTCGCCGCGGGTTTCGTGGCGGTCGCGGCGGTGCTTTTTTCCCGCCGGGAGCTCGCGGGCCAGGCGGCGCGCGAGTGAGCGCGGCGCGAAGAAAAACGGCCGTCCTGTAACCTCGGTCACCTCCGCCGTGAATAGAAGGATACAAGCCAACCCTTTTATGAAACGATTCACCCGCGCCCTGTTTCCCCTCGGCCTCCTCGCGCTTCCGCTCGCCCCGCTTTCCGCCGCGCTCGACACCAAGATCGTCGGCGCCGACGCCCAGTGGGTCATGCATCTGGACCTGAACTCCCTCCGTGAGAGCGCGATCGGCCGCGAGATCGTGAAGCAGGTGGAGACCGTGAAGCTCAACCTGAAGCCGGCGCAGGTCCAACTGAGCGTGCCCCGGTTGCTGGAAACCATCGGGAGCATCACCTCCTACGGCACGAACCTCTCTCAGGATCCGGAGCTGGTGGACGGCGCGCTGATTCTCCAGGGCAGGCCGGAATTGCGCCAGATCGCGGAAGGCTACGTTGCCCAGTCGAGCATCACCGAGCCCGGGGCGATCGCCGAGCTCAAGGACCTGCCCTTCGAGGCCCATGCGCTGGAGGGCGGGCTGTTCGTGGCTTTTCCCCCGGAGCCCATCGTTCTGGTGAGCAAATCGAAGTCGCAGCTGACGAAGGCCTACGCCGTGTTTCTCGGCCAGGCGAAGTCGCTCGCCAGGGCCCCGGATTCGCCGTTGCACGGCCTGATCCGGAACGAGACCGGCAGTTTTGTCCTCGCGGCGAGCGTCGTGCCCTCGGAAAAGTTTTTTCCCGACGACGCCCCGCAGGCGCGCATCCTCCAGATGGCGAAATCCGGCTCGCTCGAGCTCGGCGAGACCGGTGCCCAGACTTTCGCCCATGTGCAACTGCTGGCGGCCTCGGATGAGATGGCCGACAAGCTCATGAAAATCCTGCAGGGGATCATCGCGATGATTTCCCTCGCCGAGACGAGCGACAAGGCCCTGGCGGACTTCTTGAAATCGGTGACGGTGGCACGGAAGGAGAACACCGTGACGGTGCACCTCGCCTACGGCAGCGACCGGCTGGTGCAGATGATCCAGGAACTGCAGCAACAAAACAAGGCGCAGACCATTGGGTCGGGCTCCCAGCGCAAGAAGGAGGTGTCGAACGAACCGGTGCCCCCGGTGGAGGAAAAAGTGATCGCCCGGTGGACGGCGGACCAGGAACTCGGCGATCTCGGCGTGAGCCCGAAGACGCTGGTCTCACAGACTATCCCCAACGTGGCGCTCGCCCCTGGCGCGATCATCGTGCTGACGGGACATCGCGACGCCGGCGAAAACGCGCGCTTCGATTACGTGGAAATCACCCCGGTGGCCGGAGGCCTGGCCCGCCGGATCGAGGCCGAGGACATGCAGCTAGAGAACTACCTCGCGCTCGACAACCGGCATGGCTCCGGCGGCAAGCTTATCGAGACGCTGAATTCGTATGGCACCGCCCGCTTCCCCTTCGACGGTCTGGCCGGGCTCTACACGCTCACGGTCCGCTACGCCGATGAGAATGACGGCAAGTCGTCCTTCTTCGTCAGCGTGAAGGATCCGCAGCCGGAGGGAGTTCCCGTCCAGAAATAGGCCACAGAGAGCACAGAGGAATGAAGAGAAACCGGGGCCGGACATGGTTGAATTTCCAAGGTTCGGACTCCGTTCTCCGTGCTCGCGGTGTCCGAGCTCTGTGTCCTCAGGGGCGAAAATACGCGTCCTGAAAACGTGACGAAATCCTTCATAGCAGATCCCTCGCCTGAACTGCCCGCCATCGACGTGCAGGAGCGGACGGAGGTACAGGAAGCGAGCGCAGGTAATGCCCGGGCCTTCGAGGCGCTGGTGAACCGGCACGGCCGGCGCGTGTTCAATTTCCTTTTGCAACTGACCCGACACCGTCAGGACGCGGAGGACCTCACCCAGCGCACCTTCATAAAGGCCTACCGGGGGCTGGAGCGCTTCGATCCGGAACGTCCCTTGATCAATTGGCTCTTTACGATCGCGCGGCGTTCGGCGCTGAATCACTTCCGCGACACGAAACGCTGGGAGGAAATCCCGGAGGACAGCCCGGCGGCCGAAGCCTCTCCGGCCCGGCAGGCGGAGGCGCAGGAGGGGACGGAGAACATCTGGACGCGGGCGCGCGCGGTGCTTTCGCAGCGCGAGTTCGAGGTGCTCTGGCTGCGCTTCGGCGAAGAACTTTCCACCGAAGAGACGGCCCGGGCGGTCGGATTGACGGTGGCGAACGTGAAAGTCATCGTGTTTCGTGCCCGCCAGCAGCTTTCGAAAGGAGACCGTCCCCATGAATAACTCCCCTTTGCCCCGCTCCCGTCCGCTTTGCTCTCTGGTCCGTCGCTGGGAGGCAGGTTTCGGCCCGGCTTCGGGTCACGGACGCCTGGCTGCCTGCCACCTGGAGACCTGCGCGGAGTGCCGGGAATTTTTTGCCGAGGATCCGGATTTCGAGCGGACGCTCCGGCGCGACGCGGTCAGCCTGCGGGGCGCTCCGGCGGAGCCGGGGCTGGAGCGGCGGATTCTGCAGGCGGTAAGGCAGGCGGAGCTGCGCGAGGACATTTCGCCAGTCTGGAGCCGTGCGTTGCTAGTCTCGGCCGGCCTGGCGGCGGCATTGGCGTTCGTCTTCTGGCCTCGGCGGCCGGAAACCCTTCCGGAAACACCCGTGGTCGCGGTGAAGGAAGCCGCACCCCGGCTCTCTTCGCCCAGTGTGGCGGCGGAGGCTCGCGGATGGTGGCGGGCCCTGGAGGCGCGCGGGCCGGGTTTTGCGTGGGCGGAGAAAAATCCGCTGGAACGGGAAATCGAATCCGTCCGGACGGATGCACGAGCGGTCATCGGCTTCCTGGCCTTGAATTTTTTGCCCTCGAAGCCGAAGCCGGAGGAACCGCCCTCGCAGGGGTGAGCGGGCTGTCTGCCGCGGTGTTTTTTCCTGAAACGAAACATTTTCCGCGGCGGGCGGTCGACGCTTGAGACTGCCGCGGTCCTCCAAGCCACAAAAGCCGGGAGGATTAGGCGGTCGGCGACGTAACAGTTGCCGTCCGGACGAACGTCATTCAAAAACCAAAACCCATCCAAACGCTACCAACCATGAAATCCATTCGCACCCTCCTCGCCCTCGCCTTCGTCTCCCTGTTCGCCAGCTCCGCCGCCTTGGCTGACGACCATGCCAAGTCGGCCGAAAAATCCGCCTGCTGCTCCGCCCCCGCCGAAAAGAGCTGCTGCGCCGAGAAAGCCGCCTGCTGCGGCTCGGCGAAAAAGGACGCCAAGAAGGGCCAGACCCCCTCGGGCAAATAAGCCTTCCCAACTGTTTTTCCGGGGCCGGGCATCAAACGCCCGGCCTCTTTTTTTGTCTGGCGACGTTCAGGCGTCTCCCGCGATCCGCTTCCAAGCTTCGTCGGCCCGGATTCAGCTCAGTTCTTCGGCCCTGGATTGGCCGCGAGCAGGGCGGCGGTCTGTTCGGGGCTGAGAGCATCGTGCGATTCGAGCCAGGTTTTCGCGGCGGCGGGGTCCTTGCCGAGCCACTCGAGGAGGTGGGTCATGAGCGTCGAGGAGCGCAGCGCGGGTTCCTGGATCTGGGCGTAGAGGTCGGCGGTGGCGGCGCGGTTGGCCTTTTCCTGCCAGGTGCCGGCGAGAGCGCCCAGCCAGGCGGTTTGCATCTCCTTGGGCTGGCTCTCGGCCCAGCGAAGGGCGGCGAGGGGATCCTTCTGTGCCCAGGAGTAGATGAGGGCATCGTGGAAGGACCTCTGTTTGTAGGCGGCTTCCTGTTCGCCCAGCCATTGGAGGGCGGCGCCGGGATCGGTTTGGGCCCAGGCCGTCGCGATGGGCGTAAGCGCGGCCTGTTTGGTCGCGCCTTCGGGCAGGGCTTTCCACTCGGCGAGGGCGGTGGCGGGCTCGTCGCGCGCGATGGTGCCGAGGATCTCGGCATGAGCCGCGGAGGAGGCGGCGGCGACGCCGGGCTCGTCGTGTCCGCGGAGCCAGGCGAGGGCGGCGGAGGGATCGCGTTTCGCCCACTGGCCGAGCAGGTCGGAGAGGCGTTCGGTGCGGCTGGCGCCCTCGGGCATGGCGAGGGCGAGGGGAAGCGACCGCTCGGGATGCTCGGTGTAAGTCATATGCGAGGCCTGTTCGAGCAAGACGGTGCGGAGATCGCGGTCGGGCAAGGAATCGAGCCAGGCGATGGCTTTCTCGGGCTCGGCGGTGCCCCAGGAGAACAGCAGCTGGCCGAGGGAGGCCTGGCGACTGGGCAGACCCGGCACGGAGGCGATGGCAGAAGCGAGGGCGGCCGGGTTTTTTCCGTCGGCGAGATTGCCGAGCCAGTTGGACAACTCCCCGTCGCTGGAGCGTGGCTGGGCGACGATCCAGGCGAGGGCGGCGGCGGGATCGCGGGCGGTCCAGGCGGCAAGGGGTTCGCGGAGTTCCCAGAAGCCGCGGCCTTTTTTCCAGAGGCGGGGGCCGTAGGTGCGGAGGGCGGCGGCGGGATCGGCCTTGGCGAGAGGGGCGATCAGGGTGGGGAGGATTTTGTCGAGAAAGTCCTGGCCCTGGGTGGCCGCGAGGGAGAGGGCGCGGGCGGAATCGCCCTCCGCGAGGATGCCGAGCGCCTCGCCGGCGAGGGCGTGGGCGATTTTTTCGTCGCGAAGGGCGCAGGCCCATTCGGCGGCGGCGGCGGCATCGAGCCTGGCCCAGGCGCGCACGGCCTGGCGCGCGAGCTCGATCGTGTCGCGGCCGGAGGTGGCCGCCCAGCGGGCGGCGGCGGCGGGATCGCGCCCGAGCCAGGCGTCGAATGCGATTTGGCGCAGGCGGCGTTCGTCGGATGCCCGGAGATCCTTGGCGAGCGGGGTGAGGAGGCGGGGAAATTCGGCGACGGGCAGGCGGACGAGCAGGGCGCGGAGCGAGTCGGCGCGAAGGGCGAAGCCGGCGGGGGAGCCGTCCGGGCCGTGCAGGTCCAGCCAGGCGGTGATGGCGGCGGCGGCGGTGTCGGCGGAGAGCACGGCGGGCCCGGCGGAATCGCGCCAGGACCACGCAGGCACGACCACCGGCCCGGAGACGACCGGGATGGCCGGGGCGGGATCGGCCGGACGAAGGCCGAACCAGACGGCGGAGCCTCCGAGGAGGAGACCGAGCGAGAAGAGAGGGAGGGCTGGGGACATGGCGGGCCGGCTTGGGGTCAGGGAGTCGCGACGCCCGCGTTGGCGAGAATCTGGGCGGCCTGTTCGGGCGAGAGCGCGTCGTGGGTTTCGATCCATTCGCGGGCGGCGGGCAGATCGGAGCGAATCCAGTTGTCCAGATGCATGGAGAGGACGCTGGAGCGGAGCGCGGGATCCCGGATCTGCGCGATCAGGTCGGCGCGGCTGGATCGATTCGGGGTATCGGCATCGCCGAAATACCTCGGGATGGGCAGGGCATCGAGAGCGGCCCGCCGGGTCGAGGAATCGAGAGGGGATTCGATCCATTGCAGGGCTCCGGACGGGTCTTGTTTCAGCCAGGCGGAGACCGTGGAGGTGAGGGTCTCGGGGCGGTAGGCCTGGAGCTGCGGCAGGATCGTCGTTTGCGTTGCCAGCCAGCGGGAGGCGGCGGCGGGATCGGTCCGGGCCCAGGCTTTGGCGATGACGGGAACCGCGGCAGAGCGGGCTTCCCCGTCGGGGAGTTCCTGCCAGCGGGCCAGCGCGGCGGCGGGATCGGTGGCGGCGAGGGCGCCGACGAGGGTGCCTTGCACGCGGGCGGCGGCGCCGGCGAGGGACGGATCGTCGTGGTCGCGCAGCCAGGCGAGGGCGGCGTCGGGATCGGCACTGGCCCAGTTGCCGAGGATGGTGGCGACGCGGGAGTCGCGGTTGGTACCCGGCGGCAGGTGAAGGGCGAGAGGAAGGTTCCGTTCCGGGTTATCCGGGAAGTAGTTGTTGGTGGCGCGTTCGAGCAGATCTGCCCGCCGGGCGGCGTCGGGGAGAGAATCGAGCCAGGCGAGGGCGGCGTCGGGGGCCTTCGCGGACCACGACCACAGCAGGGAAGAAAGCAGCTCGAGTTGTCCGCCCAAGTCAGTGCGGCTGGCGAGCGCCTCGGCAAAGGGGCGCGGGTCGGTCTTGCCGTCCTCGCCGACGGCGTTCCACGTCAGCAAGCGAAGCATGTGACGGGTTTTATCCGGGCCGGGCCCGGCTTGGCCGCAGATCCAGTCCAGCGCGCCCCGGGGGTCGCGGGCGGTCCATTTGCCGAGGGCTTCCTGAACATACCACTCGGTTTTATTGGCTTCGAGCAGGGCGGGGCCGAGGGCGAGGACGGCCGCGGCGGGATCATGATCGGCCCAGGCGCGGAAGAGCTCGCTCTGGGCGGCGCGGAGAAGTTCGGGGCCGCCCGCCTGGGCAAGGGCGAGGGCGCGAACGGGCTCGGTGGAGGCGAGCCCGGCCAGGAGTTTCGAGGCGAGACTGCGGGCGAACTCGATTTCGGGCAGGGCGGTCGCCCAGGCGTAGGCGGCGGAGAAATCGGCCTCGGACCACGCGAGCAGGGCCTTGGCAGCGTAGCGGCTGCGGGCGCCCGCGTTGATCGCCTCGCTGGGTACGAGTGCGACCGCCCAGCGGGCGGCGGCGGGGGCATCGCGCTCCAGCCAGACGTCGAAGGCGATCCAGCGCAGGCGGCGCTCGGCTTCGCCCAGGCGGGTGCCGAGGACGGCGAGGAGCCGCTCGAACTGCGCGGTGGGCAGGACGGTGAGCAGGGCGCGGAGGGCGTCGGCGCGGGCGTTGTACTCGGCCGGGGAGGCGTTGGCGGGGAGCGGAGTCCGGGTGATCCATGCGTCCAGCGCGGCGTCGGCCTCTTCGGGCGCGAGACGGGGCGGGAGAACCAGTCCCGCCGGTCGCGAGACGGGCGCGGCAGGCGAAGGGGAAGCCGCCGCGGAGGAAGCGGCCTTCGCTCGGGGCGAGGATGCGTGGGTGTGTTGATGCAGTCCCCAGGCGGCGCCTGCGCCCAGGAGGAGGCCGGCGAAAAGGGAGGCGAGGCGCATGTTATTTAACGATCTAAAATTTGAGATGGACGATTTGAAGGGGAGGAGATCGGAAGGAGCAACTGAAGCTCGAGACCCGGAAGCCGGGGCGGAAACGATGAAGGGCGGCGCGGTTTGTGATTACAGATTTCAGTTTCTCTGCCGTGGCTTCAGTTCTTCGGTCCCGGACTGGCCGCGAGCAGGGCGGCGGCCTCGGCGGGGCTGAGCGCGTCGTGGGACTCGAGCCAGGCCTGCGCGGCGGCGCGGTCTTTCGCCAGCCATTCCTGGACGTGGTTGGTGACGAGCTGGGTGCGGGTGGCGGGGTCCTTGATTTGTGCGTAAAGGTCGGCGGTGGCGGCGCGGGGCGCTTTGTTCTGCCAGGTGCCGGAGAGGGCGTTCAACGCGCGGCGGCGGGTATTTTCCTCCGGGAGTGACTCGGCCCAGCGGAGGGCGGCGGGACCGTCTTTCCGGGCCCAGGAGTAGACCAGTTCGTCGCTTTGATAGGCCGGCACGCCGAAGTTTTTGGCCTGTTCCGCGGCCCATTGCAGGGCGGCGGCGGGGTCGTTCTGGCCCCAGGCGAGGGCAATGTTGGCGAGGGCCTGGGTCTTGAGGTCCCCGGCCGGCAGGGCCTGCCATTCCGCCACGGCAGTCGCGGGTTCGTCACGGGCGATGGTGCCGAGGATCGAGGCCTGCGCCGAAGCGGAGGCGGAGGCGACGCCGGGCGCGGCGGAGTTTTCGCGGAGCCAGGCGAGGGCGGCGGAGGCATCTTTGCCGGCCCACTGGCCAAGCAACTGGCCGAGGCGTTCGGTACGTCTGGCGCCTTCGGGCAGGGCGAGAGCAAGGGGCAGCGATCGCTCCGGGTGGTCGGAGTAGGTCGTGGTGGCGGCGCGTTCGAGGATTGCGTTCCGAAGATGCCGGTCGGAAAGCGAGTCGAGCCAGGCGACGGCCTCCTCGGGGCTTTTGGCGATCCAGCGGAAAATCAAGGAACCCAGTGCGGCTTGCCGGGAGGGGATACCGGGCAGAGTGGCGAGGGTGTTGGCGAGGGCGACGCGCTGAGGGCCGTCGGGGGCGAGTTCGCCGATCCATCGGCTGATCTGGCCGTCGCGCCGGCCCGGCTGGGCATAGATCCAGGTGAGGGCGGCGGCGGGATCGCGCATGGTCCAGGCCCCGAGGGAGTCACGGAGCTGCCAGAAACCGTCCCCGTTTTTCCAGAGCCGGGGGCCATAAGTGCGGAGGGCGGAGGCGGGGTCCGACTTGGCGAGGGTCGCGAGCAGGGCGGGAAGCACCGCGTCGAGAAAGGCGTCGCCGCGGGCGGAGGCGAGGGCCAGGGCCTGGCTGGCGTCGCGCGCGGCCAGCGGAGGCAGAGCGAGGGTGGCGAGGCGGCGGGCGATCGTTTCGTCGGACAGGGTGCAGGCCCAGGCGGCGGCGGTTTGGTGATCGCGCGCGGACCAGGCGAGGAGCGCCTGGCTGGCGAAGGCCTGCCGGTCGGGATTGGCGACGGCCCAGGTGGCGGCGGCGGCGGGATCGGCTTCGGTCCAGGCGGAAAAAGCGATCTGGCGCAGGGCGCGATCGTCATCCGATAGCTTCGTGTCGCCGAGCTGATCGAGCACACGGGAAAACGCGGCGGCGGGAAGACGGACCAAAAGGGCTCGGAGGGCGTCGGCCCGGGTGGAAAAAGCGGCCGGCGAGCCGTCAGGGGAACGGAGGGTCAGCCAGGCGGAGATGGCGGTGGAGGCAGCGTCGGCGGCAAGGGTGGGAGGCGTGGCGGAGTCGCGCCAGGACCAGGCACTTAGGATTGATGATTGTTGATTGATGAATGGCGTGTCGGAGGTGGACGAGCGGAGGCGGGTTGCGAACCAGGTGGCGGAGCCGCCGAGGACGAGGCCGAGCGCGAGAGGAGCGAGAAGGCGGGACATGGGGCGGGGGTTAGGGGTTGGCCGTGGCGCGGTTGAGGAGTTCGGCGGCCTTTTCGGGAGAAAGGGCGTCGTGGGTATCGATCCACTCGCGGGCGGCCTTCACATCGTGACGCAGCCACGTTTCCAGATGTTCGCCGAGGATGCGGTCGCGCAGGGTGGGATCTGGGATGGCCGAGATCTCGGCGGCGCGGAGCGCACGGTCGGGCACATCGTCTTCGTAGCTGCCGAAATTCTGGCCGAGGGAGCTGAGCAGCCCCTCCTTGAGCAACGGCGAGGGCATGCTCTCGGCCCAGGCGACCAGGCCGGGAAGGTCTTTCCGGGACCAGGCGGCGGCGGCTTTGGCGAGAGTTTCGAAGTGCCCTTCGTAGGCCATGAATTTTTGCTGAAGCTCAGCCTGAGCCTGCGGGGACAGCTTTTCGAAATCGGCGGGACCGATGGTCGGCAGTTCGGGCAACTGCGCGAAGAGCCAGCGTGCGGCGGCGGAGGGATCGGTCTCGGCCCAGGCCCTGGCGATGCCGGGCGCGGCCGCGATCCGGCTCTCGTCGGCGGGCAGGTTTTGCCAGCGGGCGAGGGCGGCGGCGGGGTCGGAGGCGGCCAGGTTGCCGAGAAGCCTGCCTTGCAGGCTGGCCGCAACGGCGGCTAGCGAAGGATCGTCGTGGTCGCGAAGCCAGGCGAGCGCGGCGTCGGCATCCCGTTCGGCCCAGCGGCTCAGGGCGTTGGTGAGGGCGGTGTCGCGCACCGGGCCGGGCGGCAGGTGCAGGGCGAGGGGAAGGCTTTCTTCGGGCCCCGGGGAGCCGTTGCCGAGCGCCTGTTCGAGGAGATCGTTGCGCAGGGCGGCGTCAGGGATGGAGTCGAGCCAGGCGAGCGCGGCGGGACTGTCGCGACCGGCCCAGGATCGGAGCAGGTCGGAGAGCTGCTGCTGGCCCTGGCCCGTCAGCGTCCGGGCGGTCAGCGCATCGGCAAAGGGACGGATATCGGAGGCGGCGCCATTGCGGGAAACCTGGTGGACCAGGGACCAGACCACGGAGCGCAGCGCCTGGGGTTCGAGGCCGCTGTAGGTGTCGAGCCAGGTGAAGGTGGCCCGGGGGTCGGCGACCGCCCATTTGCCCAGCGCCTCGGTGACCTGCCAGCGGGCTTGGTTGTCGGAGAGGAAGGCGGCCCCGAGCGTTTGAATGGCGGCGGCGGGGTTTTTTCCCGCCCAAGCCCTGAAAATATCGCGCCGGACGGCGGCGAAAAACTCGTCGCCGCCGGCGCGGGCGAGCGCGAGGGCGCGGGTGGGATCGGTGTCGGCGAGCCGGGCAAGCAAGTCCCCGGAAACGGAACGGCTGAGGGCGGTGTCGGGCAGGGTGGACGCCCAGGCGAAGGCGGCGTCGAAGCCGTCCCGAGCCCAGGCTTGGGCGGCCTGGATGGCGTAGCGGTTCCGGGCCTGGGCATCGATCGCTTCGCCTGGGACGAGGTCCGCCGCCCAGCGGGCGGCGGCGGGTGCATCTCGTTCGGTCCAGACATCGAAGGCGAGGCGGCGGAGCCCGGCCTCGACCGGGCCTGCGCGCCGGGCGAGGGTGGCGAAGAGGCGCTCGAACGACGGGTCCGGCAGGAGGGTGAGCAGGGCGCGGAGGCGGGCTGAGCGGTCCGCGATCGCGGCCCACGCCTCCGGGTCGGCGAGCGGCGGCAGCGCGAGGTAGGCATCGAGCGCGGCGTCGGCGTCGGGTCCGGCGAGGCGGGGCGCGAGGACCAGCGCGGGGCCCTTGCCGGGCGAAGCGGGGCTGGCCGAAGAAGAGACATGGACGGACGGGGCGGAGCCGGTCGGGCGGAGGGTCCAGACTGCGGCCGCACCGAGGATGAGGCCGGCGAGAAGCGGGAGGAGGCGGGGTAGGAGGCTCATCGGGTGGAAGACAAAGTGGGCGGGAAATCCTCACGCGCGTGGCATCGGCGAAGAAAGAGCTGGGGGCCGGCTCGGCCGCGGCGGACGGCCCGCAGGAGCCGGTGCAAGGCGGCGTCGGCATCGCCGGCGTCGGGAGGCGGGGCAGGGGCGGGGTTGGCGTGCGTCATTGGCGGGCCAGAAAAGAGGAGGGGCTCGATCCACTATTACGAATCCGGCACGAAATGTTACCGTCGGCGCGACGAATGGTTGGAGCACGGTGCGGCAGACTTACATTTGCGCACGGATTTTCCGACGGGGCCAATTGTATTTGCGCCCGTCCTCGCGCCTGCCGATCACATGCCGGTCCGTGCGTCCCCCGCGCACACGTCCTCCAACTCCCAGCTCTTCTCGCCGTGCTAAACTACTTCCTGCTTGGTGCCGCCGCCTTCGTCCTCCTGTTCGGATTCGGGCTCTCGCTCTTCTGCGTCCGAATGATCCAGCCCGGTCGTGCCGGGGTGAAAACCGGCTGGGGCGGCATGAAGGTCGCCTTCGACTGGATCGTCCGTCTCCCGCTCGTGCAGGGTTACCACATCGTGGACATCTCGGTGAAAAAACTGGAGATCACCCGGAAGGGCAAAGACGGCCTCGTCTGCCGCGACAACATCCGCGCCGACATCACGGTCGCCTTCTACATTCGGGTCGAGGCGACGCCTGAGAGCGTCCGCAAAGTCGCGCAGATGCTCACCCCCGAGCGCGTGTCGGATCTCGATCAGTTGCGCGAGCTCTTCGAGGCCAAGTTCTCCGAGGCGCTGAAAACCGCCGGCAAGCAGATGGAGTTCCACGAACTCTTCATGGAGCGCACCAAGTTCCGCGATCAGATCCAGAGCACCATCGGCAAGGACCTCGACGGTTTTATCCTTCAGGACGTCGCGATCGACTACCTGGAGCAGACCCCGCTCGAGCAGCACGATCCCAACAACGTGCTCGACGCCGAGGGCATCAAAAAAATCACCGAAATCACGCAGCGCGAACGCGTGCTGGCGAACGAGCACGCCCAGCGCACCCAGGTGCAGCTCGAGAAGGAAAACGCCGACGCCGACATCGCCCGGCGCGAACAGAAGCGCCGCAACGAGGAGGACTCCGCCCGCCAGGCCCGTGCCATGACCGAGGTAAAGGTCAACGAGGAGGCCGAGACCACCAAGATCGTCGAAACCCGTCGCCTCGAGGTGGAGGCCAAGCGCATCGAGACCGAGGAGGCCATCCGCCTGCGCACCGAGGACATGAACCGCGCGGTGCAGGAGCGCAATTTCACCGTGGTGAAGGAAAAGCAGCGCCTCGAGCAGGAATCCCAGCAGGAAGGCGAGGAGGCCCGTGTGCGCCGCGAGCGCGCTGTCGCCCTGGCTGACATGGAGAAACAGGTCCGCGTCGCCGATGCCGCCGTCGAGGTCGAGCGCAAGCGCGCCGTCGTCGTCGCCGAGCAAAAGGCCGTCGTCCAGCAGCAGGAGGAGAAGACCAATCTCGAGGCCCGCATGACCGCCGAGCGCGTCAGCGAGGTGACGCTCATCGAGGCCCAGATGAACGCCAAGCGCGACCAGGTCGAGAAGGTCGTCGCCTCCGAGGCCCAGAAGGAGGCCGAGCGCAACCTCGCCGAGGCTCAGAAGCTAAAGGTCATCGCGGCGGCCCAGGCCGCACGCGAGGTGGCCTTGCTCGACGCCGAACGTGTCCAGACTTCGGCCGATGCCGAGGCCAAAGCCGCGGACAAGCGCCGCCACACCATGGAGCAGGAAGCCGAGGGCATCGCCGCCCGCGAAGCCGCCCCCGGGCTTGCCGAAGCGCGCGTCACCATTGCCAAGGCCAACGCCCGCAAGCTCGAGGCGGCCACCATTCAGGAGGTTGGCCTGGCCGAGGCCCAGGTCGCCAAGGCCAAGGGCACCGTGCTGGCCGAGAACACCGAAAGCCAGGCCGAGGCCGAAGCCGTCGGCCTGAAGGATCGCGAACTCGCCGCCGCCGCCGGTATCGAGGCCCGCGGCCAGGCCGAGGCCAAGGCCATCGAGCAGAAGGCCGCCGCGATGAAGCTCTTCCACGACGCGGGCAGGGACCACGAGGAGTTCAAGCTCCGCCTCGCCAAGGAGCGCGACGTCGCCCTCGCCACCATCACCGTCCAGAAGGACATCGCCCAGGCCAATTCCCAGATCGTGGGCGAGGCCCTCAAGCACGCCAACATCGACATCGTCGGCGGCGAAAACGACTTCTTCGAGAAGATCGTCCGCGCCGTCGGCAACGGCAAGGCGGTGGATCGTCTGGTGGACAACAGCGGCACGCTCACCGACATCAAAACCACCTTCTTCAACGGCGATCCGGAGCACTTCAAAACCCAGCTCCGCTCGTGGATCGAGGACTTCGGCATCCGCTCCGAGGACGTCAAAAACCTCAGCATCGCTGCGCTTCTCGGCAAGCTGGTCCTGGCCAGCGAGGGCGATGCCCGGAATCCGGCCATCGCCTCCGCGCTCGCCCTCGCGCGGAACCTCGGCCTGGCCGACACGCCCGCTTCCGCCGTGATCGCGAAAGCCCCGGCCGCGCGCGTTTGATGTGACGCAGCGGAGCGCCAGCGACCCGGGTCGTCGCGTATCCTCGCCGTCCGGGCCCGCTTGGCGTTTCCCGCTACCTTCCTTGTCCCGCCTCCCGCTCCATCGTCTGAATCCGCTCCCCGTACATGGCTGAACCGATCCCGCCCGTCTCGTCCGATGCTGCCGGCTCCCCGTCCGCGACGCCCGGGCCCGCGAGCGCCGCGACGGCCCTCGGCAGCGCCACCTACGAGATCATTCGCCAGCGTCTTCAGGCGCAGGGCGCGGCCTTGCGCGAGCGGATGGCGCGGCTGGATGCGCGGCGCCAGGAAGTCTTTGGCGCGATCGAGTACAAGCTCCTCCAGTCCGACCGCATCACGACCGGGCACAATTGTGTGCCCCGCGATATGGTGCAGCTGGGGCAGGGCCGTTTTCTCTTCGGCTTCAACGTTCACTTTGGCCTGAAAAAAGAGATCGAGCCAGGCGATGTGTTAGCGGCCTTTCAGCGCGACCCGGATTCCGGTTCGTTCAGGGAAAGCGACCTCGGGTTCCTCCACGACAAAGCCTTCCTCACCGACTTTCGCCGCCTCTATCAGGTCTATGCCCGGGCGGCCTTCAGCAAGTTTTCGCTGATCGGCGGCAATCTGTTTTTCGTCTTTCAAGTCGGCGCGAGCGTGCACGACATCGCGGTGTTCAAATGGGCCTTCAACGGCGGGCAGCCCCGCTACCTGGACGGCCGCGCGGAAACCGAGTTTCGCCGCGACGGCTTCCCGCCGCAGTTCGAGTTCCGCTGGCAGGTGCCGGCGCGAGAGGCCTTCCGTTACGGCAGCCATCCCCACGTCTCGATCGAGGACCGCGTGTTTGTCGAGTGTGTCGGCGGCGACCTGACCCTCAAGATCGAGGACAACACCTCCACCGGCGAGGGCATCTACGCCGAGCCGGTCGACGACCGGAATCAGAAGGTCGACGACGCCGAGATCGCCTACGCCACGCCGCTGCCTGACGTGATCCTGCTCAAGGTGCGACCCTACAAGGAGACCGTGGCCCGCTATATCGTCTTCAACGAGAAGGAGCAGACCGCGGTGCGCGTGGACTCCCTCGGCCAGTCCTGTGCCCTGCTGCCCGAGGACCACGGGCTGATTTTCCCCGACGGCTACTACCTCGCCACCGGCGACCTGAAACGCTTCGAGGGCCGCGAGCGGGATTTCACGCTCGAGCGCGTCGTCCATGCGCCCAACGGCGAGGATTCGCTCTATGTCTTCTACAACCGGCTGACCGGCGAATACGTGCTCCTGCCTTACCGGTTGATCGCGCAAAGGGTCGAGGAGCGCATCGTGTGCCACGGGTTCTCGCTCTTCGCCGATGGCCATCTGGTCCTCTTCCGCGCCGGCGACGAGGCCCAGAAGCACCACACGATCCAGCTCCGGCAGACCCCGTTCCACCAGCCTGGCCACGAGCCGCCCGGGCAGCGCGATGCGTTTCTTTACCAGGTGGGCAACAAGGAGGTGGTGCGCTGCCTCGCCGAGTGCCACGAGGTGCTTACCCTCGTCGGCCGCGAGAATCCCTATGCCGAGCTCTACGGCGACCTGGTGAAACGCTGCGGCGCGATCCTCGACGCCTATCCGTGGCTCAGGTCCGAGGACGGGTTCCAGCTCGACGCCGCCGTGCGGGGCCTCGGCGAGGTGGCGGACAAGGCGGTCGAGGAGTTCGACAAGGTCCGCGGCCTCCAACGCGAGGCGGCCCGACGGGTGGCGGAGGTCCGCACCCGCTGCGAGGAGCGCTTCAACACGGTGCGGCGGGCCAGCTTCCGCACGCTTGCGGACTTCGTGCAGAACCTCTGCGGGCTGCGGCACCTGCGCGGCGAGCTGATCGCTTTGAAGGACGTTCGTTACGTGGACCTCGCGCAGGTCGGGGAGTCCGAGCGCGCGGTCGTCGCGCAGACCGCCGAACTCGCGAAGAGCTGCGTCACCTTCCTGCTCCAGCCGGCCGCGCTCGAGCCCTACCGCCAGAATGCGGCCGGCTACCAGGCCGCGGTGGAGAAGGTCGCGAAGGCGGCCGAGGGCCGCAAGATCGCCGAAGAGGTGACGGCCGCGGGCGGCGAGCTGGAGATGCTGATCGAGATCGTGAACGGCCTGCGCATCGATGACGCGACCGAGGCCACACGCATCATCGATGGCATCACCGCAATCTACGCCACGTTGAACCAGGTAAAGGCGGCCTTGAAGAACCGTCTGAGAAGCCTGGCCGCGGCCGAGGGCGCCGCCCAGTTCGCCGCCCAGATGAAGCTGCTCGGCCAGGCGGCGGCCAGCTACCTCGACCTCTGCGAGACGCCGGCGAAGTGCGACGAATACCTCAACCGCATCAGCGTGCAGATCGAGGAACTCGAAGGGGCCTTCGCCGACTTCGAGGACTTCATCGTCCAGATCGCGGAAAAACGCACCGCGCTCCACGAGGCCTTCGAGCAGCGCAAGGTCGCGCTCGTCGAACAGCGCAACCGCAAGACCGCCTCGCTCCTTGCCGCCGCCGAGCGGGTGCTCAAGTCGGTCCAGGGCCGCCTCGCGGCGCTGAAGTCGGTCGAGGAGATCCACGCCTTGATGGCTTCCGACCTGATGGTCGCCAAGGTCCGCGAGGTCATCGCGCAACTCCTCGAACTCGGCGACTCGGTGAAGGCCGATGATCTTCAGGGCCGGCTCAAGAGCGTGCAGCAGGAGGCGGTGCGCCAGTTGCGCGATAAGCAGGAACTTTTCGTCGGTGACTCGCCGGTCATCCAGCTCGGCAAGCATCGCTTCAACCTCAACACCCAGCCCCTCGAGCTGACGGTGGTGAACCGCGACGGCGCGCCCTTCCTGCATCTGACGAGCACCAAGTTTTTCGCGCCGGTCACGGACGAGGCCTTCTTCGCCACCCGGGAGGCCTGGGAGCAGGAGCTCGTTTCGGAAAACGCCGAGGTCTACCGCGCCGAGTATCTTGCCGTGCGCCTGCTGGAGGCGGTCGAGGCCCGCGGTGAAACCGAGGCCGTCGCCGCGCTGGGCGAGGCGGAGCGGCTCGCGCGGGTGCAGGAGTTCGCTGCGGTGCGTTACGAGGAAGGCTACACCAAGGGCGTGCACGATCTCGACGGGGCGGCGATTTTTTCCGCGCTCCTCACGATCCATCAGGCGCTGGAGCTGGCGCGTTACGAGCCGGCCGCCCGCGCCTATGCGGTGGTATTCTGGCACCGTTTCTGCCCGGCCGAGACCAAGGCACTGTGGACCGCGAAGCTGAAAGGGTTTGGCGAGCGGAAGCGGCTCTTTCCCGGCGAGTCCGTGCAACCCGGCTACATCGCGGGCTTAGGGGCTCTGCTGGCGGACTTCGCCGTGCGGACGAAACTGTTTCCGGCCGCCCTGGCCGAGGCGGCCGGCGAATACCTGTTTCACGAGCTGAGCAGCAGCGACACCTTCGTGGCGACCTGCGAGGCCGACGAGGCGGCGAAGGCCTTCGCGCAGCACCTCGTGACCAAGGGCGGCGAGCGGGCCTTCGCGGACGCGCGCGCCTCCCTCATGGGGCACCTGGCCGGAGAACTGGAGCTGGTGCGCGATTTTGTGGGCGGTTTCCTGCGCGGGCGGCCGGAGGCGGAGCCGGTCGCCGAGGAGGTTGCTGCGCTGGTGTACTGCGGCGGCGATTTCAGCCGCCGGGTGGTGGCGGCCAAGACCGCACGAACCCTGGAAGGCATGAAGGGAGCCCACGCCGTCCTGCGCGAGGGCCGCTACGAATTCGACTACGCTGCATTTCGCCGGAAGCTCGCGCGTCACGATGCGGGGCCGGTGCCGAAGTTCGTGCGTTTTCACCAGTTGAAGCGCGAGCTGATCGAACGGGAGCGGGCCCGCTTGCGCCTGGAGGAATTCAAGCCGCGCGTGCTCAGCTCTTTCGTCCGCAACCAGCTCATCGACCAGGTTTACCTGCCGCTGGTGGGCGACAACCTCGCCAAGCAGATCGGTGCCGCCGGCGCGTCCAAGCGCACGGATCTGATGGGCCTGCTGTTGCTCATCTCGCCGCCCGGCTACGGCAAGACCACCTTGCTGGAGTATGTCGCGAGCCGGCTCGGCATCATCTTCGTGAAGATCAACGGCCCGGCGCTCGGCCACCAGGTGACCTCGCTCGATCCCGAAAGCGCGCCCAATGCCGCCGCGCGCGAGGAGTTACACCGGCTCAACCTCGCGCTCGAGATGGGCGATAACGTGATGCTCTGCATCGACGACATCCAGCACTGCCACGCGGAGTTCCTGCAGAAGTTCATTTCCCTTTGCGATGGCCAGCGGAAGATCGAGGGCGTCTGGCGCGGACAACCGCGCACCCACGATCTGCGCGGCCGCAAAGTCGTCGTCGTCATGGCCGGCAACCCTTATACCGAGAGCGGGCAGAAGTTCCGCATCCCGGACATGCTCGCGAACCGCGCCGACACCTACAACCTGGGCGACATCATCGGCGGCAGCGCGGAGTGGTTCAAGGCGAGCTACCTGGAAAACGCCGTCACCTCCAACGCCGTCCTCGCGCCGCTCGCGCAGCGGAGCCAGAAAGACATCCGGGCCTTCATCCGCCTGGCCTCCGGCGGCGAGCGCGACCCGGAGGGCTTCGAGGGCAGCTACTCCCCGCAGGAGGTGGAGGAGATCGTCGCGGTCATGAAGAAACTCGTGGCTGTCCGCGACGTGGTGCTGAAGGTGAATCTCGAATACATCCGCTCCGCGGCGCAGGCCGACGAGTTTCGCATCGAGCCGCCCTTCCGCCTGCAGGGCTCCTACCGCAACATGAACCGGCTGGCGGAGAAGGTGGTGCCGCTCCTGAACGACGCTGAGCTGCAGGCTCTCATCCTCGACCACTACCGCGGGGAATCGCAGACGCTGACGACCGGCGCCGAGGCAAATTTCCTGAAGTTCAAGGAATTGATCGGCGCGCAGACCGACGAAGAGCGGGCGCGTTGGGAGGAAATCAAGCGGACCTTCAAACGGAACCAGCTCGCGCCCGGCGCCGACAAGAACGATCCCCTGGCCCGCGTGGTCGGGCAGCTCGCGGGTTTTCAGGCCGGTTTGCAGGGCATCCAGGACGCGCTGGAGAAACAACTGTCCCGGGAATCGTCCGCACCGGCGGTGGCCACGCAACTCGGCGCGGGTCTCAAGGCGCTGGGCGAGGAGCTTGGCCGTGCGGTGTCGGCGGTCCACAAGGGCACGATGGTGCAAAAAGTGGATAGCCTCACGCACGAGTTGGAAATGCTCCACAGCACGCTCGCCTCGCTTAAACACCTGGCGGCGCAGCGGCTCGATCACCTGCGCCAGGCCCAGGAGCGGCTGGCCACGCGAGTCAACGAAGGCGCAGTCGCGGTCGAGCTCACGCAAGAGATGCTGACCAACGAGCGGGCTTTTCTCGAGCAGTTCGGCCAGGCTTTCGACAAACCCACGTCCCCGCCCGATCCTTCCCCATGAAAAAAATCGCCAAGCGCGTACAGGAGCTCAGTCAACGGGCGGCCCAGGTCGCCCAGGCCGTGGAAGCGATGCCGGCCAGGGCGGCCGCCCTCCGGGAAAAAGTCGCCGCCACCGTGGAGCAGGCGCAACAGCTTCGCGCCGATCTCGTTTCCGCCGTTCCGCCGCTCCCCTCATCCCGGTCGCGGGCGGAGGTAGAAATCGCCGCGTCCGTCCGCGAGATCGAGGCCGCCGCCAATGTGCTCGGCGAGGCGGGTTATGAACTGGCCGGCGCCGAGGTGGAACCGGGCATGGGCGGCATGGGCTGGCGGCTGCAGGTGCTGCTGACGCGGGTGGAGGCGGTCCGGCTGGCGGATCTCCGGGCCCTGGCGGATTTGCACAAGGAAAGCCCGGTCGTGAAGTCGTTGCTTTCCGCCCTCGTGCAGGCGGCGGAAACGGCGGAGGGAATCGAGTTCCGAAGCCTCGATTTTACCGACGTATTGGTCGATGTCGGCGCCGGCCGGGCGCTGCGGATCGGCTGGCAGGCGAGGGCTGCCTCGGCGCCGGCCGCGGCCCTCCCCGCTGCGGTGGCGTCCGACGCGACGCGTCCGCCGGTGTTCAGCCAGAGCAACTTTTTTGCGCGTCCCACCGCGGCAGCCCCGGCCTCGCCGCCGGCCGCGTCTGCCGGCGTGGAAAGCGCGGCGCCTGCGCCGGTTCCCGCGCCCGACAAACCGCCGGCCCCCGCCGCCCCGGTCCCGGAGCGGCGTGCCTCGGCGCTCGATCGCTTCAAGAAGATGCCGGACCTCTCGAAACGGCCGGGCTAGATAAATTGTAGGGCGGGGTCGCCGCACCCCGCCGTAGCGTGGCCAGCTCTGCGAACGGCGGGATACGGTGATCCCGCCCTACACACCGACCACGTAGCGGCAGCGTCGGCGGGGTGAAACGGGAAGGGCTGTGAGTTCTCCGCGGTTCGAGCAGGTAGGGTGCGACCGCTGGGCGCGCCGAAAGCGTGGCGTAGCGTGCCAAGTAGGCGCGGCGGGCCCAGCGGTCCCGCCCTACCCGAGGCCCTGACCTCCCCTCCGGTTACACCCGGGCCAGCGACCCGGTCAACTTCCGCATCGCGGAGCGCCGGTGCGGGCCCAAGCGTTCGCCCATCTATGGACGAAGCCCGGCCCGAACCCGCTCCCTACCGCACGCCCGACGATCCGATCGCGGTTCCCTCGTGGCTGCGCCGTCGCGCGAACCTGATCTGGGCGGCGGTGGTGTTTGTCCTCACCGGCCTGGCCTCGGTGGCCATGATGCCGCCCTCGCGTTACCCGGAACTCGCCTACGTCTTCGCGGCGCCGGCGGTATATTGGGCCTACCGCGCGCCGCGGTGGCGGCTGTTTCTCTGGGCCACGCTGGGCGCGCAGATGCTGGCCTGGACGATCACGCTGGGCTGGTTGAGGAACGTGACCTGGGTGGGGCTGCTGCTGCTGGGGCCGTTCATGGGGGCCTGGGTGGGGTCCTGGTTCGCCGCGGTACGCTGGGCGATGCCGCGCCTGGCCGGCCGGCCCTGGGCGCAACGGGTGCCGGCGATCCTGGGACTGGGCGGCACCTGGGTGCTGGTCGAGTGGACGCGCACCTGGTTTCTCAGCGGCTTCCCCTGGCTGCCCCTGTCAGCCACGCAATGGCAGCGCCTGAGCGTGCTGCAGCCGGCGGCTTACACCGGAGCCTGGGGCGTCTCGTTCACGCTGATCGTGGTGAACCTCGCCTTCGCGGCCTACGCGCACAAGCTGCTCGCGGGTGGAACGGACCGGGCCCGCACGCGCTGCCCGGAGTTCATCGCAGCCATGGTGCTGCTGCTGGGCTGCCTGCTGCTGACCGCGCGCGAGACCTTCAACCGCGCGCGTTTTCACCGCCACTGGGCGAGCGTGGGCATCGTGCAGCCGGCGATTCCGCAGGCGGTGAAGTGGGATCCGGAAGCGACTGGGGGGATCCTGAAAACATTGGAGGACGTGACGTTCAAGGCAGCCTCGAGCCGACCTGACCTGCTGCTGTGGCCGGAGGCGACCACTCCCCTGGCGGTGTGGGGCGACCCCGGCATGCGCGCCTGGACGGAAGACCTCGCGCGGCAGGCCCGGACTCCGCTCGTGCTGGGTTCGATCGCGTACGAAAATCTCGATACGCCGGAGGAGCGCTGGGCAAACGGCGTCTTCGTGGTGACGCCCGAGCAGGGGGTCGCGAACGCATTTTACGCGAAACGCCACCTGGTTCCCTTCGGGGAATACGTGCCACTGCGCCCGCTGCTGGGCTGGCTGGAGAAGGTTGCGCCGGTGGGCGGCGATTTCCTGCCTGGCGAGGGCGCGCGGTTGCTGACACTGCGGATCGGACGGGAAAGCGCGGAGACGCGGCTGGGCCCGCTGATCTGCTACGAGGACATCTTTCCGGGGCTGGCGCGGGAGAGCGTGAAGGCCGGGGCGGACGTGCTGGTGGTCAACACCAACAACGGCTGGTTCGGCGAGGGCTGGGCGGCTTACCAGCACGCCGCGCACGCGGTGCTGCGCGCGGTGGAGACGCGCCGGCCGGTGCTGCGGGCGGGCAACGCGGGCTGGAGCGGCTGGATCGACGAGTGCGGGGCCATTCGCGCGGTGCTGACCAAAGATCCCGCCACCGGGACGGTGCGCAGCGTGCCGGCGGAGCGCGGAGAGGAGCCGGGCACGGTTTACTTCCGCGGCAGCGCGACCCTACAGGTGAGCCGCGACGCGCGATTCCTCGGCGTGGAGAGTTTTTATGTCCGTTGGGGGGATTGGTTCGTCGCGCTGAGCGCGATCCTGGCCTTGGGAGCCTGGGCGATCCTGCGCAGACCCAACGCGGCGCCGGCGCCGCGCGAGGAAGGTGTGTTTTTAACCGCGAAGATCGCGAAACGGCGCGAAGAGGACACCGGGTAAACGACGATCAGGCGGGTTCGCTCCCTCCCGGTTTCGGCGACGGCGTCGTGGAGCGATGGCGAAGGGCGGCGACTTCCCGCTGCAGGGCATCGAGGCGGGCGAGCAGTTCCTCCTGGGAGGCGGAAGCCGCGGCCTTTTTTTCTCCGAGGAAAAGACTCGCGACGACGCCGCTCAGGGTGCCGAAGAGGCCGACTCCGGTGAGCATGAGCACCCCGGCTATGAGCCGGCCCCGGTGCGTCACGGGATAACAATCGCCGTAGCCGACGGTGGTGACGGTGGTGATGCTCCACCAGACGGCGTCCTCGGCGGTGCGAATGTTGGAGGCGGGCGTGCGTTCGACCAGGAGGATGCCGGCGGCGGAGAGGGAAACGACCAGGAAGGTGATGGTAAAGACGGAGGCCACCCCGCCCTGGGTACGGTCCCGGAAGAACAGCCCGACGAGGAGCCTGAGGGACTTGATGGCGCGCAGGATACGCAGCATGCGGAAGACCCGGAACAAACGGCCCCAACGCAGGGTATCGACCGTGGGAATACTGGCGAGGAGGTCGACCCAGCCCCACTTCATGAAGGCCCGTTTCGACTCCGCACGGCGGAAGCGGATGACGAAGTCGATGAAGAAGAGGCCGCACACGACGTTGTCGACCCAGCCGAGCACGCGGGCGGTCTCGTCCGGAAGGTCTAACAGCAGGTCGACCGTGATCAGACCGAGGACAAAGAGCGAGAGAGCGAAGATGATGAACTGAAAGGGGCCGAATTCGGACAGGGGTGTCGGTTTCTTCATTGGTCATTTTTTGCCACGGAGGACACGGAGCGCAGCCCACAGAGGGCACAGAGTCTAAATCCCTGTCCAGATTTCAGAAAAGAAGAGGATACCGGCATCACGTTTAACCGGAACGACAGCGGGCCCGGGCCATTGTGTTTATTCCGAGGATTGGAACTCCGCGACCTCTGTGTCCGAGCTCTGTGCTCTCTGTGTCCAAATCTGTCTACAGAACGAAGCCCGCAGGCGCGATCAGGACGACGAACTCGCCTTTGAGGCTGGTTTTGGCGAGGCGCGCCACCACTTCGGCGGCGGGGCCGACAAGGAAGGTCTCGTGGAGCTTGGTCACTTCCTTGGCGAGGCAGACCACGCGCTCCGGGCCCAGCGCGGCGGCGATCTCGGCGGCGAACTTGTCGATGCGGTGGCAGCTCTCGTAAAGGGCGAGCGTGTAGTCGAAATTTCGATACTTTTCGAGGAACGCGGTGCGCGCGCTGGTTTTGGGCGGGAGGAAACCGGCGAAAAGGAAGCCGTCGCTGGGAAGGCCGCTGGCGCTGAGCACGGCGGCGAGGGCGCAGGCGCCGGGGACGGGCACGACGGGCAGGGCGGCGCGGCGGCAGGCGCGTACGACCCGGAAGCCCGGGTCGCTGATGGCGGGAGTGCCGGCATCGCTGACCACGGCGACGGATTTCCCCTCGCGAAGCCGGGCGACGAGTTGCCCGGCGACCGCGGTCTCGTTGTGGTCGTGGTAGGGCAGAAGAGGGCGGTGGAGACCCAGGCGGGTGAGAAGCGCGCCGGTGGTGCGGGTATCCTCGCAGGCGACGAGATCCACGGTGGCGAGGACAAGCCGGGCGCGGTCGGTGAGATCGGCCAGATTGCCGATGGGCGTGGCGACGACGTAGAGATGGCCGGGCCGCGCGGCGAGGCGCGAGGGGGCCTCTTCGGTGGAGGGCGGAACGGCGGGAGGCGAGGTCTCGGACATGGGGAGAAGCGTGGGCACAAAAAACCCGGACTCGGCGGGGAGTCCGGGTGGAAAAGGCGGCGCGCCGCTCAGCGGCCGGGCATGCCCATGCCGCCCATGCCGGGGATGCCGCCCTCCCAGCTCGCAGGCCGGCTCCACGGGATCGAGGAATCCTCCGGCTGCTTGGTCGTGCAGCCGGAGGCCAGCGCGAGCAGGGAGGCACCAAGGGCGGGGAGGAGCAGGCGGCGGAGCATGGCGGGATTACTTGGTGTAAGTGGCGATGTCGCCGGCCTTGATGGGCGACTTGATGGAGGAGGGGATGACCTGGGCGATCGCGTAGGTTTCCTTGACATCGGAGATCACGGCCTCGGCGACGAGTTGGCCGACCCGGGCGATGATGAACTTATTGCCGGGGGCGATGCCGTCCGCGGTGCCGAGGTCGAGAACGACAAAGGCGTTCTTGGTGCCGACACTGGCGACGCGGGCGGCGGCGGTGCGCTCGCTCAGGGCGGGGGCGGCGGGGTTCATGCCGGGGGCGGATACGCCGGCCTCGGGAACGGCGCCACCGCCCTGGATGGCGGCGAGGCGGGATTCGAGGGAGGCGATGGTCTGCTTGTAACGCTCGACCTCCTCGGGGCTGCCGACCTGGGCGGCGATGCGGGTCTGGACCAGCTCGCGGCGGAGATTGTCGAGCTCGGTGGTCAGCTTTTTCTCGGTCTCTTCCTTGGTGCTGAGGCTGCTCTTCAGAGAAGTGATTTCGCGGGAAGCCTGGACATTGCGGGCCTCGGCGGCGGTGAGCTTGGACTTGGTGTCGCCGAGCTCGGCGTCGGTGGCGGCGAGGCGGGTCTTGTGGCTCTCCAGCTCCTCGGTGGTCTTGGAGAGGTTAACCTGGAGGCCGGTGGCGCGGGTCTGCTCGGTTTCAAGCTGGCTCTTCAGCTCCGCCTTCTGGTTTCCCACCTGCCACCAGAAGTAACCGGAGGCGGCGGAGCCGAGAAGCGCGAGGATGCAGAGCGAGAGGGTAAGGGCTTTCATGCGGGGGATGTAAGAGCGTGAACGTGTTTGGCGAGGGACGGCTTGGAAAGGAGAAAGTTTGCGCGAAACCCCGCCCGACGCTGGGCGCGGGCGGGCGGGAAGGACCGGCGAAGGAGCCGGGAAACTCAGGCCGAGTAAGTGCTGGCGAACCAGGGCGTGGCGGCCTGCTTCTTCAGCGCGCCGTTGGCGGCCAGGTGCTCGAGGACCTTGTGGGCGAGCTCGGGGCTGCCGCCCGCGGCGGTGGCGGCGGCCTCGGCGGTGAAGGCCTTGCCTGGGGCGGCCCGGAGCGCGGCGACGAGTTTCTGCTGGAGGGCGATGACGGCCGTGGCGGCCTTCTTGCCCGCCTCGACGCCGGGCTGGTGATAGGCATTGATGCCGACGAGGCTGGCGTAGAAGCCGACCGCGCGCTCGTAGAGGGCGATCATCATGCCGAGAGTACGCGGAGTGAGCTCGGCGACCGTGACGGTGACGGAGTGGCGGTCCTTTTCGCTCAGGGCATCGCGGGTGCCGAGGTAGAAGCCGAGGAGGTAGTCGCCGGTGGTGATGCCGGGCTCGACCTCGAGGGAGGAGCCGGCACGGTCCTTCAGGATCTCGATGAAGGTGACGAAGAAGTTGTTCACGCCCTCGCGGAGCTGCTGCACATAGGCGTGCTGGTCGGTGGAGCCCTTGTTGCCATAGACCGCGATGCCCTGGTTGACGACCTTGCCATGAAGATCGAACTCCTTGCCGAGCGACTCCATGACGAGCTGCTGGAGATAGCGGGAGAAGAGGAGCAGGCGGTCCTTGTAGGGGAGGATGACCATGTCCTTCAGGCCACGGCCGGCGGTTTCGTAGTGCCACATGAGGGCGAGGAGGGCGGCGGGATTTTCGGCGGTGACGGTGGAGCGGGTGACGACATCCATGGCGGCGGCGCCGGCGAGCATGGCATCGGTGTCGATCCCCTGGAGGGCGGCGGGGAGGAGGCCGACGGTGCAGAGCTCGGAGGTGCGGCCGCCGACCCAGTCCCACATGGGGAAGCGGGCGAGCCAGCCTTCCTTGATCGCGGTCTGGTCGAGCTTGGAACCGTCGCCGGTGACGGCGACGAAGTGTTTGGCGAAGGCGAGGCCGGCGGCCTTGAAGGCGGCGGCGGCCTCGAGCATGCCGTTGCGGGTCTCGACGGTGCCGCCGGACTTGGAGATGACCACGACGAGCGTTTCGGGGAGTTTACCCGCGAGCTGGGCGAGGACGTAGTCGATGCCGTCGGGGTCGGTGTTGTCGAAGAAGGAAACCGCCATCTTGTCCGCGCCCGGCTGGCCGAGGGCGTGGTTGACGAGCTGGGGCCCCAGGGCGGAGCCGCCGATGCCGACGACCAGGAGCTGGGTGAATTTTTTGCCGGTGGAACCGAGGAGTCTGCCGCCATGGACGTTGGCGGCGAAGGTCCGGATCTGGGCGAGGGAGTCGTCGATGGCCTTGGTGAGATCGGCGGAGGGGGCGAGTCGGGAGGCCCGGAGCCAGTAGTGGCCGACCATGCGGTTTTCGTCGGGATTGGCGATGGCGCCGGCCTCGAGTTGTTTCATCGCCGCGTAGGCCTGTTGGATGGCGGGCTCTTGCGAGGCGAGGAAGCCGTCCGGGAAGGGAATGCGGCTGTAGTCGAGGGCGAAGCCGAGCGACGCGTTGTGGTAGCTGTATTGAGTGAAGCGATTCCAGGACGACATGGCTTGATGAGGGGGAAAAAGACGGTTATCGATGAGCGTTTGAGCCGGGACAAGCGAGACGAGCCAAGCGCGCCGGTATGAAAAAAATCGCTGATTGGGATGAAAGGAGGCGCAGGCCGGACGGCAAACGGCGCAAACAAAAACGGCGCCGCGGGAGGCGGCGCCGGAGCGAAAAGACAGCGATCGGGGCTATCGGCGATCAGTAGAGTTGGAACCAGACGGTCCGCATCGCATAGATGGAACCGGTGTCTTTGCTGGTCTCGGGCAAGCCGTTGATGGGCTTCACGCTGCCATCGCCGAAGACACCGTTGATTTTGGTGCCGCCGTGGCGCCGCGCCACCGTTTCGTCACCTCGTTTGGCGGGATTGATGATGGTCTTCCCGAAAAGCGGGCCCACGTACTCATCGATCGCTGCCGTGGTCGAATCCATGCGGGCGCTCGAGCCGCTCATGCTGTCGCACATCATCAAAAACTTCGAGGGGCTGGCACATTTATTAAGCGGTACGAACTGGTTTGTCCCGGATGCCTCCTTGGGCAGGAGAGTGGCGATGTTGCCATTGATGGAGGGCCAGATCATGGCGTAACTCACTATGGTTCCGGCAGCTATGTCCTGGTTTATAATCGGGCAGCCGGCAAAGTAATCCACTCTTTTCGTGGTGCCCACGAGTACCGCGGGGAAATACGGCAGATAGGGATTGCTGGCTCCGCTCAACCAGCTGGAGCTTTGATACTTGCCCTTGTTGTCATTGGCGAAGAGGTGGATGGCACTCCCCCAGTCTCGCATCCGGGAAACGCATTGGGCGTTGCGGGCGGTGGCGCGGACCCGGCTCACGGTCGGAATAATAATGGCGGCGAGGATGCCGATGATGGCGATGACGGTGAGAAGTTCGATCAGGGTGAAGGCGGCCAGGGGGTGGCGCCGGGAAGGGCGAGTTTTCATGCGCGAAGGGTGGGTAGGATTGATTCGGCCCTCCGCTTCGCCCGCGGGCGGTTCGCCGGTCTTTGCCGAATGGCCGGCGCCCGGGGGCACGCTCAAGGAAGGGATGACCGATGGTCGTGTTGCCTTGATTAAAATGCCGATCCTGGCGCAGGACGAAAGGGGATCGGCGTGTTATGGTAACCAGGTGGGTCGGCTCCTCACGACCGGAGGCGAGTCAGCCTCCCGTGTCACGGCGGCGGGAGCGACTTCTCCCCTGCCAGCGCCGGCATTCCTGCCGGCTTCCGGTTCAGGCGGACGGCGGGAAAGCCGGCGTAGTGACATCTGCCTGTGGCAGCGGGTTGAGAACGATGGCGAGTCAGTCTTCGCTACCGGGAGTCCGCTTATTCTCGAACCCATGGCTACCGCCGTAGTGGATGCGTTCGTGGCGGAGTTGGGCGAAGCCCGGGGTGATGGATTTCGGTGGCTTGATGAAGTGTTTGTAGGCGAGTCGCAACTGGAGAGAGGCCTCGACGGAATCCACGCCGCCGGTCCCGGCACCGAAGACCGGACAAACCAGTGTATTTATCTTCACTGCATCACGCAGGTTGTGACGCCGGACCTCGAGCAAGGTGGCCCACATCGCGAGATAAACATGGTCAGTCCCGGAAATATTCATGGGAACCCTCATGGTCGGCGTGTGGGCGACAAAGGGATGGGCAGGCATGCCGGTGGGAACGATGATCGAGGTGCCGACGGGCTGCTCGCCGAGGTAGTCGGAAAGAATGCGCTCCTGAACTCTGGCCTGGATGTGCTTGCCGAAATATTTCACCACCGCCTTGTCGATCCCGGCGTCCATCAGCCCGAAGGAATTGCCAGCGGTCGCGATGCAGTCGAAGAATTGCAGATCCTCGAAGGCGCCGTGCGCGATCTCGACCTGTGGCTGGGATCGAAACTGCCAGCGCACCGTGTCGGCTAGCTCGCGTTCCCGGGCGATGAGGATCAAGCGCATGCGATTTTCGCCAAGCTACGGCGTCCAGCCGGGCAAAGCGGCGGCTTGTTTCACCCATGCCGTCATCCGGGCCTCGTCGAGCTCGTCGCCTTCGTAGATATCGATCCACCGCGCGTCGCCGCTGCGGTCCGTGCCGCCGGGTGGGAGCGGTTGCAGCGACTGGCCCTTGAAGAAGGTCACCTTGACGTAACGGGTGAGGACATGGAACGAGAGGAACCAGCCCCGGCCCTCGACGCCGTAGAAAGGGGAGTTCCACCGCACGGCTTTGTTAACTCCCGGAACGGTACGGACGATGAGCGCGTCGAGCCGCTTCCCAAGTCCGCTTTTCCAGCCGGGCATGGCCGCGATGTAGGCTTGCACCGGGGCGTCGCCGTCCGCCTTCGCGATCTGCGGATTGCCGCCCGAGAGGAGCACGACGCCGTTTTCGTTTTTTTGCAGCTTGGCCGGCTTGGGCCTGGCTTGGGCCTTCGTTTTCGCACCCGACTTTGGCGAGGATTTGGTCTTGGCGGTCGATACACGTTGGCCAGCCTTGACGGCTTTGGATTTGGGGGCGCTCATTTGTCTTCGGATTTCGAAAGCAATCGTTGCAGGGCTGGGCCTTTCCACATCCAAAAACCGGAAAGGACAAGCACCGGAACGAAAACATAACGAAACATCGGCGCGTATTGCTGAACCTCCTCGAGCGGACCATAAATGTAGCCGAGGATCGGCAGGCCAAAGAGGATGTGAATCCAGCGGAGAATCGTGCGTTGGGTGGCGTTATTCATTCTGATTTATATTCCTGATGGGACTTGTATGAGGATCGAAAAGTCCGGATTCTAAACGCAAAGGACGCGAAAAGCGCAAAGAAAGGCAGGGGTGGCGTCTTGATATCTGTGCTATGTGCGTGAGCCGCGGTTAACCTGACCGGGATCAGTCGTCCAATCCCTTGCCTTTAAGAATCTGCGGCAGGCATTTTTCGACCCGCGAGGTCCGAGTCTTGGATTGTTTGGCGCCGGAGAAATAGAGGAGGTAGGCCCGCCGCCGTCCGGGCGTGAGGGCGTCAAAAGCCGCTTTCACCGCCGGAACTTCGTCCAGCTTGGCCTGAAGTTCCTCGGGAATCGGCTCCGAAGACTTTTTGTACTCCACTTTTAACCCGGCCTTTTCGGCAGCGATGGCTTCCTGAATATAGGCCTTCAGGGTGGCTTCCTGCCTGACTATTTCGTGCAGCTCCGTGAACCGGACTTGTCGGGCCGCCTGGGTGTGTTCTCCGATTTTGACCAGAATGCCCTTGGGATCCTTCAACAACGCGCCCTTGCAGAACATCAACGCGCAGTAGTTCTTGAACCCTTGGATGATGAGCAGGTTGCTGTCCTGAAACGTGTAGCAGGGTTTGCCCCATTTCAGCTCCTCGGTCAGTCCGCAGCCGAGGGCAATCGCTCTCAGCTTTTTGGTTTCTTCCCGCCATTCCGGGGTCTTTTTCAGGTAGTCGTCGACTTTGGGGTTCATGGTTGAAATAGAGCCGAATGAATGGCCGAAAAAGCCAGAGAAGAAGCCCCGTCGGCGTTATTCCGCTTTGGTGATTTTTTCGTTTTGCAGCCAAGGACCGGTTCGCGGTTATTTCGCCTCGTTGATATTGCCGAGTCGTTTGATCTTCAGGTCGCGTCCTCCTATGTTCGGATTGACTCGCACGAGGTAAAGCTCGCCCGAGTTTTGGTCGAGCGCGTAGAGCCCCGCATCCTCCCCGGGCGCGGCCGAGATGGTCCAGCGGGGATTGCCGGAGTCGTTTTGGTTGGACGCGCCCAGCGCAAACAAAAGGGCTGAGCCGGAGAGGAGAGCGGCGAGCGCGATCTTGGGCGTGATGGTAATAGTCATTGTGGTTTTTATTTAATGCGGAAGTATTTTATTTCCTGAGGTTTAATTTATTATTTTAATTGAGGTATGGGGGCGAATTGCGGTCAATAGAGGTCTGTAAACAGGCGCATCTTTTCGTAACAAGGGCTTGAGGAACTTGCCTCCATGATTTCGACCAGATCGCGTTTCATATCCGAGTACTTTCGATTCGCCTCGTCTTCCGAAGAAGCAAAGGCGACGTGCATAAAACAGCCGCAAATGCCGCAGGTGAGGGACCAGGGTGCGTTACGACCACCCTGCTCGAGGGTAATGCGTGCGCCCCGCTCATGTTCCTCATCTAAAACGATTATGCCGTCCTCCGTGCCCCGCGTGCCGAGCGACCGGCCTTGGTCGAATGTATGCCACATGGGTTGGTAGATATTCCAGCTGTGCAATTGTTACAGGCGGATGTGGGATTCGCGTCGGATCGTCGCTAAGTGTCAGGTAGCTGGACGGGCAAGGAGCTGACGACAAGGAGCAAGTGTCAGCCTCGGAAGCCCCGGGTGTCCGACGCCCGCGCCGACGCCCGGACTTTTGAGTGGTGCGCCGCGCGGCGGGCTGTCTTGAACTCCGCGCTTCCATGACGGTCACGGTCGGCGTTCATCCTCTCGCGGGTTTCGACAAGCTCCTCCACTACAAGGTGCCGGAGTCGCTGCGCGCGGACCTGCAGGTGGGCTCGCTGGTGCGCATTCCCATCGTGAACCGGTTTCACCTCGGGATCGTGGCGGAGTTTTCCGCGCCGAAGGATTTTCCGGTCGAGCGCTGCAAACCGCTGGCCGGTCTCGTTTATCCTTTTCCGGCGCTGCCGCCGGACTTGCTGCAACTGGCGAAGTGGATGAGCGCCTACTACGCGGCGCCGCTCGACGGAATCATCGAGACCATGCTGCCGGCCGCCGTGCGCAAGGCGGCGGCCTTGAAACAGGAAAAACTGCTCGCGATCGCGCGCGTGCTTCCGCCCGAGGAGGAGGCCGCGCTGGCGAGGCGTGCGCCGGCGCAGGGGCGGGTCTATGCGTTTCTCCGCAGCCAGCCCAGGGCGGTGTTGAAATCGCTCGTGCTCGGGCGGCTGGGGGTGTCGGCCGCGGCGGTCGGCGGCCTGGTGACGCGCGGGCTGGTCCGCGAGGAACTGCGCCGGGTGGAACGGGTGGCCTATGACGACGACCATGCGCACGGCGAGCACGTGGCGGCGCAGCCGCACCGGCTCAACGGGGAACAGCAGGCTGCGGTGGACGCGCTCGCGGCGGCCTTGAAGCAGGAAAAATTTGGCGTGCACCTGCTCTTCGGGGTGACGGGTTCGGGCAAGACCGAGGTTTACCTGCGCGCGATTCACGAGGCGCTGGAGGCGGGAGGCGGAGTGGCCTTTCTCGTGCCGGAGGTGGCGCTTACCCCGCAGACGGTGGCGCGGCTCCGTTCGCGGCTGGAGGCGATCGCGCCCGGCCACCGCTGCGTGGTCTGGCACAGCATGCTCAGCGAGGGCGAGCGGCTGGACGGCTGGCTGGCGCTGGCGACGGGTGAGGCGCGGGTGGTGGTGGGGGCCCGTTCGGCCGTCTTCGCGCCGGTGCAAAACCTGCGGCTGGTGGTCGTCGACGAGGAGCACGAGCCGGCCTACAAGCAGGACGAGACGCCGCGCTACCATGGGCGCGACACCGCGATCTACCGGGCCAAGCTCTGCGGGGCGCTCTGCCTCCTGGGCTCGGCCACCCCCTCGCTGGAAACCTGGGCCAATGCCGGCGCGGGGAAATACGGCCTCCTGAAACTCACGCAGCGGATCGACGATCGGAAACTGCCTTTCATCGACGTGGTGGACATGCGGGTGGAAGCGATGCGGCAGCGCGGCGCAGTGACGCTTTCGCGCCGGCTGCTCGACGCCATGCACGGACGGCTGGCGAAAAAGGAGCAGGTGATCCTCTTCATCAACCGGCGCGGCTACTCCTCGGCCATGCAGTGCCGGAAGTGCGGGCATGCGGAGGAGTGCCCGCATTGCAGCGTGACCATGACCTACCACCGCACGGACGAGACCCTGCGCTGCCATCTGTGCGGGCACCAGCGCGGCGCGCCTGACCGTTGCCCGAGCTGCGCCTCGCCCGAGATCAAGTGGCGCGGCACCGGCACGCAGCGGGTGGAAGAGGCGGTGCGGCGGCTGCTGCCCCGGGCGCGTATCGAACGCATCGATACGGATACGATGGCGAAGAAGAACCGCTTCCGCGAGGTGCTGGGGGCCTTCCGCGCGGGGAAAATCGACATCCTCATCGGCACGCAGATGATCGCGAAGGGGCTGGATTTCCCCAACGTGACGCTCGTGGGGCTGGTGGACGCGGACCTCTCGATGCACGTGCCGGATTTTCGGGCCAACGAGCGGACCTTCCAACTGCTCGTGCAGGTGGCGGGCCGGGCGGGGCGCGGCGACCGGGCGGGCGAGGTGGTGGTCCAGACCTTCACGCCCGAGGCGGGGGCGATCCAGTTTTCGCGGCACGCGGATTACACCGGCTTCGCCGCCACGGAGCTGAAGCTGCGCCGGGATTTCGGCTATCCGCCGGCGCGGCATTTGTTGCACCACCTCTTTCGTGGGCCGAACCCGGAGAAGCTGCGGTTCTTCGCCGAGCAGTGGAAAAAGCGCGTGGACGAGGCCCTGGGCCCGAGGGTGACGCTGATGGGCCCGGCGGCGGCGCCGATCGAAAAGATCCAGGACGAGTATCGCTGGCAGCTCTGGTATTTCTGCAACGCGCCCGTGACCGGTATCGTGGCGGAAATCGCCCGCCTGCGCGCAGCCTTCGAGTGGCCGGACGACCTCGTGCAGGTCCTGGACGTGGACCCGGTGAACCTGTGCTGAAGAAACCGGCGGCGGAGATTGAACCGCGTATCACGCAGATTGACGCGGATAAACCAAGGATCAGGGCAGACAATAGGCGATGGTCCCGGGCATCGCCTTGCGCCCTTTGTGCCTCTTTGCGCCTTCCGTTTAAAAATCCGACCGCAGAAGACCGGCTTGGAAGGTGAGGCCGCTGACGCTGACCTCAGTGGTCGCCAAGCTGACTCCGGGCATGGCGGCGGCCTCGGGGAAAAGCTCCTCGCTGATCCAGGTCTCGCCGTGGCCGGCGAGATCTTCACCGAGCTTGGCGGCGAGATTGACGGCGTCGCCGAAGAGGTCGTGACCGGGGATGACGAGAATGCGGCCATGAGCGAGGCCGATGCTGACGACGACATTGTCCACGTCCGGGCTGCCGTCGCTGCGGGCCCGGAAAGTGGCGTGGATGGCGAGCGCACAGGCGAGGGCATCGGACGCGGCGGGGAAGACCGCATAGGCGTTGTCGGCCTCGAATTTCACCAGTTCGCCGCGGTGATGGCGGAGGAGCGGGGCGACCACGCTTTGCATGTAGCGGATTTTTCGCAGGAAATACATCAGGCCGCGGGTGCGTACCTTCACGGAGAAGCCGGCCATGTCCAGGATGAGCACGGTGCGCTCGGCGCCGAACCGCGTCCAGAGTTCGGCTTCGTGCGCGGCTTGGTCGGCGAGCGCGGCGGCGTTGCAGGCATCGAGGCTGGCGTAGAACTCGTGGAGGGGATGGCGGTGCGGGGTGGTCATGCGGCAGAAGCCGACATGGCTTCGGCGGACGGAGGACAAAAGCCGTTTTCGCGGCTACGCGGGCGCCACGCGGACAGCCGGGGCTTTTTTACGCTCCGCTCGCGGGGTGGGGCAGACGGACTCGGCCCTTGACGAAGGCTAGGATCGAGACGGGGCTTTGCGGAATGAGCAGCAGCCCGACGGACCAAAATTTTCTGGATTACAAGAAGGCCGAAAAGAAGGCGCTGGAGATCGTGGCGGCCATGAAAACGGCGAGTGCAAAGAAAGTCGACATCGAGCTGGCTCTGCTGGTGGCGGTGTTCGAGCTGCACAAGGGCTCGCTGCCGGCGTCCGCGGTGGCTTCGATCATCCAGGGGCATATCCAGACCCTGCTGCCGTATTACGGCGGAGCGGCGAAGAAGCAGGGATGAGCCCGGAAAGCGGCCGGAGCCTGGAAACCTAAGCGGAGTCAGGTCTCTGAAGTCCTGAGGCACGGGCGGTCGGTTGCGATCTGCAAACTGTAAACCAAAATGGGGGTTGTTGTCGGAGCGGCGATACGCTGCCTTCTGCCCTTCGTATGTACAAAGGCCTCATCATTCTGGACCGCCAGGCGTTCGAGCTCATCTATGGGGCCGAGTTCAAGGCCGAGATCGCGCGCCGCGTACACCTGCTGGAGGAACCGCTGACCAAGGAGTCGGCGCTGACCCGGCCCGAGTTGCTGGCGGAGGCGGAGGTCATCTTTTCCGGCTGGGGCGCGCCCAGGATGGATGCGGACTTTCTGAGGCTGGCGCCCAAACTGAAGGCGGTCTTCTACGGTGCGGGTTCGATCCGGTATTTCACGACCGACGCGCTCTGGGCGCGTCGAATCACGCTGACCTGTGCCTACGCGATGAACGCGGTGCCGGTGGCGGAATACACGCTGGCGACGATCCTGCTCAGCTTGAAAAATTTCTGGAAACAGGCCTTCGAGACGAAGGCGCTGGGGCATTTCCCGGACCGCGCGGTCTGCGCCGGTGCCTACGGCAGCAAGGTGGGGCTCATCTCCCTCGGCATGATCGGGCGGCTGGTGCGCGAGCGGCTGCGGCCCTTCGACCTCGAGGTCCTGGCCTACGATCCCTTCGTGACCCCCGAGCAGGCGACGGTGCTGGGCATCGAAATGGTGTCGCTCGACGAGATTTTCCGGCAGTGCGACGTAGTGAGCCTGCACACACCCTGGCTGAAAGAGACGGAAGGCATGATCCAAGGGCGCCACTTCGAGTTGATGAAAAAGCACGCGACCTTCCTGAATACGGCGCGCGGCGCGGTGGTGCGTGAACCCGAGATGATCGAGGTGCTGAAGCGGAGGCCGGATTTGATGGCGCTGCTGGACGTGACCTATCCGGAGCCGCCGGTGACGGATTCCCCGCTATGGACCCTGCCCAACGTGATTCTGACGCCGCACATCGCCGGCTCGCAGGATCGGGAGTGCCGCCGCATGGGACGCCTGATGCTGGACGAATTCGACCGCTGGCAGCGGGGCGACAACCTGAAGTGGGCGATCACCAAGGAAAAAGCGGCATTGCTGGCGTGAGCGGTGCGCTGAGGAGCTAGCGACCCAGGAAACGTGGGAACGGGTCGCAGGCGCTCCCCGCCACCTTCAAAAGACGGCGGTCTACGGCGCCGGCCCTACACGGTGTCCAGCGCGGCGCGGGCGGCGGCTTCTTCGGCGGCCTTTTTCGAGGGGCCGCGGCCTTCGCCAATCAGGCGGTCGAGGAGAAAAACGCGGGAAGCGTATTCGCGGGCGTGATCGGCCCCGGAGGCGTGCACGGTTTCGTAGCGGAGGGCGGCGGTGCCGTGGAGCGGCTGGATGCGTTCCTGCAGGCGGCCCTTGGGATTGTCGATCGCTCCGCCGAGGGTAAGGCGCGGTTCGAGGGGACCGTAGACGGCGAGTACGAGTTCGCGGGCGCGGGTCGGGCCGGCGTCGAGGTGGAGGGCGCCGACGACAGCCTCGAAGGCATCCTCGAGATTCGAGGCGCGGGCGCGGCCGCCGGTGGCATCCTCGCTGGCGCCGAGGCGAAGGGCGGCGTCGAGGCCGAGCTCGAGCGCGAGCTGGGTGAGGCAGCGGCCCTTGGTGAGCACGGAGCGGTGGCGGCTCAGCACGCCCTCGGGTGCGTCGGGAAAGAGCGCGTAGAGCGCCTCGGTGACGATGAGCTGCAGCACGGCGTCGCCGAGAAACTCGAGCCGCTGGTTGTGCGGGCCCTCGGCGGGGCGCTCGTTGAAATAGGACGGGTGGGTAAGCGCCTCGCGCAGGCGGGAAGGTTTGGAAAAAACGTGGCCCAGGCGGGTCTGGAGCGGGGCGAACAACGGATCCATGGCGACGGCGGCGGCCTAGGACGAGGCGCTGGCGTAGCGGCGCAGGCCGGCGTGGAAAATGGTGACGGCGACGACCAGCCAGAAACCGGTGGCGCCTACGAGCCAGGCGGTCTGGACGGGATTGATGCCATCGATGAGCACGCGGGAAGGAACGTTGCTCACGATGACGACCGGCAAGGCATACACGAAGACGAAGGCGGCGGCGCCGCGCAGGGCCTCGCGCGGCATGCGGGAAAACTCGGTGAGGCCGAAGTAGCCGCCTTCGATGCCCCTCGCGCTCTGGAGCCAGAAGACGAGGGAGATGATCGCGAGCAGCATGGCGTAGTGAAGGATCAGGCCGCAGACCACGAAGAGTGCGTAGGCGGCGAGCTGGGCGGCGCCGGGATCGAGATGGAGCTGGCGGGCCGCGTAGAGGACGATGGCGAGGGCGACGGGGACGTTGACCAGGCCGTCGAGATCGAACTTGCGGGTGGAGACCATGAACAGCGGCGAGCCGGGCTGGGCGAGGAAGAAGTCGAAGTGGCCGCTCCGAACGTTTCGCCCGAGTTCGAAGAGATTGCTCCAGAAAAACGCCATGAGCAGGCGCTGGGTGAGTTGGGTGGTGCCGACGAGCAGGAGCATCTGGTACTTCGTCCACCCGGCGATGCTGTCGGTGTGATCGTAGATGACGTTCACCAGGAGGATGTTCGCGGCCATCCAGAAGAACTCCACGAGCGCCCACATGAGGAAGTCGCCGCGAAACATCATGGCGCGCACCAGCGAGTAGCGGATGCTGGCGAGCCAGATGCGGGAGTAGCGGAGCATGGCGGACATGGATGAGGGAAGATGGATGATGGGCGATGGCGGAGGTCAGATGAAAAACGGGATGGCGGGAAGAGGTTCGAAAGCATCGTCCATCATCCATCGGACATCCTACATGGATCGGCTTCAGCCGCCGACCGCGGTATGGCGGCGGAGGCCGCGGCGCCAGAGGACGATGGCGACGCCGAGGAGAACGAAGACCCAGCCGGCCTGGATGGCGAGACCCTGGAGCGCGCCGCCCAGGTCGGTGATGCGCCCGGTGAGCAGGGCGGCTGGGAAATACATCTGGTAGTAATAAGGCAGCCAGCGGGAGACCGCATAGAACCAGGCGGGCATCAGATCGAGGGGGAAGATCTGGCCGCCGAGCACGGTTTCGAAGGCGAGCGAGAGGATGATGAAGGATTGGATCTCGAGAAACCAGAAGGTCAGCAGGCCGAAACAGTAGGCGATGGTGAACTGGATGAGCGCGGCAAAGAGCAGAGCGGGAAGAGCGACCGCGTAGAGCGCGGCGTGGTTACCGCCGGGAAAGGTCAGGTGCGGGCCGAGCAGCGGCAGGGCCACAAGGATCGGAAGGAGGGAGAGGCCACCGGCGACGAAGCGGGTGGAGAAGTAGAGGCTGAGGCGGTAGCCGAGGTAGTTGATCGGCTTGGTGAGGAACTGGTTGATGAGGCCGCTCCGGATCTCCTCCGAGATTTCGTAGTCGTCGGTCGCCGGGCTGAGGAAATACTGGAGGACGAGGAGCAGCGTGAAATAGGTCAGGGTGGCGGAAAGCGGGAAGCCGCCGACCTCCTGTTTCCCCGAATAGGCCGCACGCCAGAGGATGAAGACGTAGACGAGATGAAGCAGGGAAAAACCCGCGCGGATCGCGAAATTCCAACGGTAGACCAGGCTGCTCTGGAGACCGGTGAGAAAGACGTGACGGTATTTGGCGAGGGAGGACACGGACGGATTTTGAACCGCGAAGAACGCGAAGGGCCGCGAAGAGAAAGTCGGAAGGGAGCTTATTTCGAGGCCAGGCCGAAGCGCTCGATGACTTCCTTGGCGAGGTTGCGGTAGGCGGTGCTGCCCGGGGAGCTGTTGTCGTAGGCGAAGATGGTCTTGCCGAAGCTGGGGGCTTCGCTGAGGCGCACGGTGCGGGGGATGACGGTCTTGAAGATCTGCTCGGGGAGGTGTTTTTTCACTTCCTCGACCACCTGGCGGGAGAGGTTGGTGCGCATGTCGAACATGGTCATGACCACTCCGCCGAGGGCGAGGGAGGGATTAACCGCGTTTTTGATGCGGTCCAGGTTGCGCAGGATCTGGCCGAGGCCCTCGAGAGCCATGTACTCGCATTGGAGAGCGATGAGCAGATGGTCGGCGGCGCTGAGGCTGTTCATCGAGAGCATGCCCATGGAGGGCGGGCAGTCGATGATGACGGCGCGAAAGCCGCCGGAGGCGCGCACGGGCTCGAGGACGGCGCGGAGGCGGCCGAGGTAGTTGTCGGCGCCGGCCAGCTCGATCTCGAGCGCGCCGAGGTCCTCCTCGCTGGGGATGAGGGCCAGCCGCTCGATCGCGGTGGGCGTGATCATCTCGAGGGCGGAGCCTTCGCCGCGCAGAGGGCCGTAGAGGGAGCGGCCTTCCTGCTTTTCCACGCCGACGGCGGACGTGGCGTTGGCCTGGGGGTCGAGGTCGACCAGGAGCGTGGGGATCTTTTTCTCCGCAAGGGCGGCGGCGAGATTGACGGCGGTGGTGGTCTTGCCGACGCCACCTTTCTGGTTGGCGATGGTGAAAACGGTGGTGGGCATGGGCGGAGGCGAAGGCCCAATGACCAATGACCAATGACCAATGGGCAAGCGCGAGGTGTCGGGTTCTTTTGCCGAAGCGGAAAACAAAAGCGCCCGCCGGCGAAAAACGCGCGGCGGGCGGGGAAATTGGAGGCGCGAGCCGGAATCGAACCGGCGGTAGAGCTTTTGCAGAGCTCGGCCTTACCACTTGGCGATCGCGCCGTCAGACTGACGGGACGCGGACCTTGTTAAACGGAGCGGGAGGGCGCAAGTCCGGAGTTGAGCAGATCGCGGAGTGTTTCGCGCCGGACCCGGATCAGGCGAGGCGGAGGCCGCCGGTGGCCGGCAGGCGGGCGGGTTCGCCGGACGCGGCGGGGAAGGGCATCTGGGAGTCGCCGCGCACCGCCGCCATGGTCACATTGAAGCGAAACGCGGAGCCGCGACCGGGGGTGCTTTCGACCGTGATGGTGCCATGCATGAGTTCGCAGAGGCGTTTCGAGATGACGAGGCCGAGGCCGGTGCCGCCGTGGCGTCGGGTGGAGGAGGTGTCGAGTTGGCTGAAGGCTCGGAAGAGGCGGGGCATCTCGTGCGCGGCGATGCCGACGCCGGTATCGATGACCTCCCCCTGGAGCACGAAGTGGCGGGCGCCGGGCGCGCCGCCGGGAATATCGTCCCCGAGCGTACCGGAGAGCCGGACGGTGACGCCGCCTTTTTCGGTGAACTTGATGGCGTTGCCGACGAGGTTGATGAGGATCTGGCGGAGGCGGTTCTGGTCGCCTTCCAGGATGGGCGGCACGCCGGGCGAGATATCGGTGAGGAGGGTAAGGTTGGCCTTGCGCGCGGGTTCCTCGAAGAGGCGAACGACCTCGTCGAGGCATTCGCGCAGCGAAAAGGGCGCGGCGGCGATCTCGAGGCGCCCGGCCTCGATCTTGGAGAGATCGAGGATGTCGGAGACGAGGGTTTCCAGGCTTAGCCCGCAGCGCTGGATGGTATCGGTGTAGCCGAGTTGCTCCGAGGTGAGGGGGGTGCCGCGAAGGAGCCGGGAAAAGCCGATGACGCCGTTGATGGGGGTGCGGATCTCGTGGCTGACGATGGCGAGAAATTCGCTCTTGGCGCGGTCGGCGGACTCGGCGGCCTCCTTGGCGTCGCGGAGGGCGAGCTCGGCTTGTTTGCGTACGGAGACGTCGTGCCCCACGGCCTGGTATTCGAGAAGCTGGCCGTCGCGGTCCTTGATGGCACGGTGGGTCCATTGGAAGACGCGGGGCACTCCGTCGGGCCCGGGCAGGGATGTTTCGAAAGAGGCGGCCTCGGGCCAGGGATCGGGGACGCGCCAGGGGGCGAGGCCGTCGGCGAGCACGGACCAGGGCTGGCCGATGAGTTCGGGGCGCTTGCGGCCGAGGAACTGGGCGTAGGCGCCGTTCACGAAGGTGAGGCGGCCGTCGGCCTTATAGCGGCAGATGAGGTCGGCCTGGTCCTCGACGATGGCCCGGTAGCTGGCCTCCGTCTGCTGGAGGCTGCGGGCCATCTGTTCGATCTTGCGCGCGAGGCCCATGATCTCGTCGGGGTCGTCGGACGGCGCGATGTCGGGGAGGGAGCGGTTGGCGGCGGCCCGGGCGGCCGAAGCGTGGTGGTTGATGTCCCTCAGCCGGGCAACGAGGGTCCGGTCGAAGACGTAGCCGGCAAGCACGAGCAGAATGGATCCGATGAGGGCTAGGCCTATGACCCAGTAGGTCGTGCCGAGGCGCTCGCGGAGATTCTCGTCGGTGGCGATGACAATGAGGGCGACCGTCAGGCTGGCCGCGAGGCCCAGGATCATGGCGGTTTGGCGGCGGATGGACACCTGCATGTCCGAATTGGTAGGCATTTAGGAACGGGGAGTCTAATCAAATGCCGGGACTTGGCGTGAAGGTCCGGTAAACCTCGCCGTCCGCGGAAGGAAATCAGGCGTGGCGGCCTTTGAAGGTGAGCTCGGCCACGGCAGATTTGTCGAGTTGACCGAGGCCGAGGGCGACGAGTTTGTCGAACTGGAGTTTCGTGGCGGCGGCGAGAGGCAGGTGGAGACCCGTTTCGCAACCGAGGCGCCAGGCGATGGTCGAATCCTTGGCGGCGTGGGCGGCGGAGAAATAGCAGTCGTGGGCGCGGTTTTGCATGTCCTCGCCATCGGTCCTGAGAACCTGCGAATTTGCGCCGGTCTGAGCGAACACCTCGCGCAGCAGGCCGAGGTCGAGGCCCAGGGCCTGACCGAGGCCGAGCCCCTCGGCCAGGGCGGCGGTGTGGATATTCATCACCATGTTGACGAGCGCCTTCACCTGGGCGGCGCGGCCGGCGGGGCCGATATAGCGGAGGTCGGTGGAGAGCTGGCGGAGGAGCGGCTCGAGCCGGGCGAAAACCTCCGGCTCCCCGGCGCACATGAGGTAGAGCGTGCCGGCGCGGGCCTGGGGGATGGAGGAAGCCATGCAGGCCTCGAGCGTCGTGGCTCCGGCCGCGGCGGCGCGGCGGGCCGCTTCCACGTGGGAGGCAGGCGCGAGCGTGGCGCAGTTGACGAAGGTCTTGCCCTGCACCCCGCCGGGCGCGGCGAGGAGGGAGTCGCCCGACTCGGCGAAGACCGCGAACTGGGCATCATCGTCCGTCACGACGGTGAATATCAGGTCGGCGGAGGCGGAGAGCTCGGCCAGGGTGGCGGCGTGGCGCGTGCCGAGCTCGGCGGCGAGGGCGGCGGCGGCCGGCGCATGGATATCGTACACGGCGGCGACGCGATGGCCGCAGTCGGAGAGGCGGCGGGCCATGTTGGCTCCCATGCGGCCGACGCCCGCGAAGGCGACGGCAAGGGGCGGGGCGCCGGCGAGGGGCGCGGAGGCAGGGACGGACGTCATGAAAAAGTGAATACGGGGCGGCCTCAGGCGGAGCGTTTGCGGCGGGGGTGGGAGGCGGCGGAGCCGGGTTTGGCGGGGTTTGTTCCCGGCCGGCCGGCCTTGCCGGCTTTGGGTTTCTTGGGAAGCGCGACCGGGCGGGCGGGGCCGGGCGGAGGCGTTTCCCCGCCCGCGTCGCCGGCCGGGGCCGGAGCCTCTTCCCGGAAGATTCGGTCGGGGGCGAAGAAGGGATTGTATTTGCGCTCGTGCGCGAGGGTGGTGAGCGGGCCGTGGCCGGGGCCGATGACGGTATCTTTCGGCAGGCTGAAGATGCGGGCGCGGGTGTTTTTCACCTGTTCGGGGAAGTGGGTGGGACTGCCGCCGATGGAGGCGGAGAAAAGCGAGTCGCCGCAGAGGGCGAGGGGCCAACTGAGCCCCTTCACGTAGAAGGTGGTCTGGCCGGGGGAATGGCCCCAGGTGGACAACGCCTTGATCGCGATCACCCCGAGATGAAAGTAGGCGTTTTCCGCGAAGGTGCGCGCGCCGGGGAAGTCCATGGGCTCTCGCTCGGAGGACCAAACTTCCGCGCCGGTGGCCTCGGCGAGGCGGGGCAGGGCGGCGACATGATCCTCATGGGTATGGGTGAGAAGGATGCATTTTACCCGGAGGCGTTCGGCGGCGACGAGGCCGAGCAAATCGGAGACCTCGGCGCCGGTGTCGATGACCGCGGCCTCGCGCGACTTCTGGTCCCAGACGAGGTAGTTGTTCACCGTCATGTCCTCGAACCGGGTGTTGAACATGGCAAAACCGCGCGGAAAGACGGGCGCGCGCGGGTAGGCTTCCTTGCGGGCGAGGACCTCCAGCGCGTCGGGCGAAAGTTTCAGGTGGCGGGCGAGGCGGCGAATGACGGCCACGTTCGGTTCGCCGGCCTTTACCGCGGCAAGGTCCGCTGGGGTGATCTCGGCACGGGCGACGAGTTCGTCATCAGCGATGCCGTAGCCGCGCTGGGCCTTGGCGATCACGTCGTTGAAATGGTCCTCGATGGGGATGAGCGGCATGGGTGCTGGCGAGCGTGCGCGATCCGGGATGCGCGGCAAACCCGGGCTGGGGAAATTTACAGCCGCACCGGCAGGCCGGTCCGGGCGGACTCGTAGACGGCGTGGATCAGGGCCACGGCGGCGCGGCCAGCGGTCCCGCCGACGAGCGGCGCACGGTTTTCGCGGATGGAAGCGATGAAGTCGGCGAGCTGCGCGCGGTGGGCGTCGCCCCATTTCCAGGCGGGCAGAGCCTGGCCCGAGGCGGTGTCGGTGGCATCGGCGGCATGGCGCACGGCGGAGCGGGTGCCGCCGGTGGCGACCTGCAGCGCATGGGCGGAAGCGGCCGGCCCGGTGACGGTTTCGCGGCCGCGGATGGCGAGGGTGTGCAATTCGTCGCCCTCGATGATGGCGGTGCCTTCGGTACCGTGGAGGGCGAGGCGGGCGGGAAAGCCGGGCCAGGCGGCGGTGGAGGCGAACAGCGTGCCGAGCATCCCGTTGGCGAAGCTGAGCGTGGCGCAGGCCAGGTCCTCCACTTCGATCCGTTCGTGAGCGGCGGTGGCGGTGCGGGCATAGACCTCGCGCACCGGGCCGCAGAACCAGAGCATCAGATCGATGGTGTGAACGCCCTGGTTCATGAGGCATCCGCCGCCGTCGAGCGTCCAGGTGCCGCGCCAGTCGCCCGAGTCGTAATATTCCTGGGTGCGATACCACGGGATGCGCACGTCGACGGCGATCGGCTGGCCGAGGGCCTGTTCGTCGAGAAGCCGGCGGACGGCGAGACTGGCGGGGTCGAAGCGGTGCTGGGAGATGATGGCGAGCCGGCGACCGGAGGCCTGCTGGGCCGCGATCAGGGCGTCACAAGCGGCGACGGAGACCTCCATCGGTTTTTCCACGATCACGTGTTTGCCCGCACGGAGTGCCGCGGCGGCGAGTTCGCCGTGAAGACCGCTGGGAGTGCACAGGGTGACCGCATCGATGGCTGGATCATGCAAAACCTCTTCCCATGTAGTGATGGCGAGGCCGTGTGTCGCGGCAAAGGCGGCGGCGCGTTCCGAGGCCAGATCGACACAGTGGGTGAGCCGGGCGATTTCCGGTAATTCCTTCAGTGCCTGCGCCTGGCTCGGCGCGATGGAGCCGCAGCCCACGAGGGCGAAGCGGACCGGCTGGACGGAAAGGGGAGCGGGAAATGCGGGCGCGAAGGCAGGCATGGCGATGCGACGGAACAGCATCGGAGACTGCGCATGACTCCGGTGCAAGCGGCGAGGCGGACCCGGACTGAAACTTAGTTCACAGCCAGCAGGCCTGACGCGTGGGCGCGGCGCGGGTGATACCGACGCCTCCTTTTCCTTTTAATATCATGAGTACTCCGGTCCCGTTTCTGGATTCGATGTTTTCCCTCCAAGGCCGCGTGGCCGTCGTGATCGGCGGCACCGGAGTGTTATGCGGGGAAATGGCCGAGGGCCTGGCGCGCGCGGGTGCGGAGGTGGTGCTGGTGGGGCGTAACGCGGAGAAGGCTCAGGCGCGGCTGGATACAATCTCCGCGGCCGGCGGCAGAGCCTGGTTTCATGCCGCCGAGGCCAGCAGCAAAGCCGAACTGGAAGGGTTACTGGCGGCGGTGCTGGCCCGCAGCGGCCGGGTGGACATCGTGGTGAACGGGGCGGGCATCAACTCGGCCACGCCGGTGCTGGAGATTACGGAAGAGGAGGTCGACCGCATCCTGCGCGTGAATTATAAGAGCGTGTTTCTCGGCTGCCAGATCTTCGGCAAGTACCTGGTGGAACGCGGCGAGGGCGGCTCCATCATCAACCTCGGCTCGATGTCGGGCGTGGTGCCTTTGTCGCGGGTCTTCACTTATTCGGCGAGCAAGGCCGCGGTGCATAATCTGTCCAAAAACCTGGCGCGCGAATGGGCGCCGAAGAACGTGCGGGTGAATGTGCTGGTGCCGGGCTTTTTTCCGGCCGAGCAAAACCGCAAGGTGCTCACTCCCGAACGCGTGGCCTCCATCATGGGGCACACCCCGATGAAACGTTTCGGCGAGGCTCGCGAACTCGTCGGCGCCACTCTCCTGCTGGCTGGGCCGGCCGGCTCTTTTATCACCGGGGCCGAGTTGATCGTGGATGGCGGCTATCATGCTATGACAATTTAATTACATTTTAAGGGCATCATACAGGTGGCAGATATTTTGATAGATTGAAGATATTCGCTTGATAAAGAGCAGCGGTGGCGTCTTCGTGACGGCCGTTATGTCATTCACCGACCAAATCGCCAAACTCGAAAAAGCCAAAGCCGACATCGCCGCCGCCGAAGCCAAGCTCGCCGCCGACCGTGTGGAGGCTCTCGCCAAGCTGCCCACCGACTATGGATTCGACAGCCTGAATGCCTTCATCAAGGCGGTGAAGGCTGCTTATGGCAAGGGTGGCAAAGCCAAAGGCAAGCCGGGCCGCAAACCGAAAGCGGAGACCGCCGCCAAGGCTCCGAAGGCCAGGGCCAAGGGCAAGCGCGCAAAGATCACCGACGAGATCAAGGCCCAGGTGAAGGCCCTCGCCGAGGCTGGCAAGACGGGTCAGGAGATCGCCAAGGCACTCGGTATCTCTGCCCCCAGCGTGCAGAATATCAAGAAGGCCTTTGGTCTGGTGAAGGCCCGCTCCTCCGCCGCCCCCGAGGCCCCGGCCGCTGTCGCCGCTTCGGCCGAGACCCCGGCTTCCTAATCGGCCGGTTTTATTGGACGATTTTTTGCGCCGCCGGATTTTCCGGCGGCGTTTTACTTTGGGGATGTCCCGGCTTGATGAGCCCATGCGTCGGATATCATGCGGCCATTTGCAATCCGGCTTAGTTTCGGCTTTGCCCCACCCCGTTGTTCAGGACAGCCGGAAAGAAAGCTCCGCCCCGCCGACAAACACGTTGCCCCAAGCGGGTCATTGTACGAGACACCAATTCCGGTTATGGGGGCCTTAAGGCATCCTTATCGCCGTTTGAGGAATTTTTGTTTTCCGAGGTGATTGCGCAGGTCACGAAGCCAGCGACAAGGTTCCGAAATAGCGGGACTTGTACATTCTCCACATCCCGGCCTCTTATCGCTCAACACGGCGCGAGTCGGAGGCATGGGGACGCGGAGAACCATATAATTTCAGATAGCGGTCCCGATAGCCCCCGCCGGTAAGGTTCACCTCGCCTTTGAGCGTAGGCTCGAATCTACAGATAGAACCCCGGGCATTTTCTCAATCCGTCCTCGCCCGGGGAGGACTTCCGGCTTTCCTGCGCGCCGGGCTTCGCATCAAATGGCCGGTTTCCCGCCATCATGAAGGTTCCCTTTCTCGATTTATCCCTCCAACATCGCGCGATTCGCGAGCAAGCGCTCGCCGCGCTCGCCGCGACCTATGACGCGACACGTTTCTGTCTCGGCAAGGATGTGGAGGACTTCGAGCACGCGTTTGCCGGTACCCTCGGTTATTCCCGGGTACTCGGCCTAAACAGCGGTACTTCGCCTCTGCATCTGGCGGCGGCCCTTGCGGGTTGGAGGCCCGGCGACGAGGTGATCGCACCTCCTTTCACATTCATATCGACGGTGTGGGGGATAAGCTATGTCGGCGCCACGCCGGTCTTTGTCGATATAGATGAAGCCACCTTTAACTTGGATCCGACAAAGATCGAGGCGGCGATCACGCCGCGTACCAAGGGCATCGTAGCGGTCCACTTGTTCGGCCAGCCGGCGCGCATGGACGAGATTCTGGCGATTGCAAAAAGACACGGGCTCTTTGTGATCGAGGACTGCGCACAGGCGGTCGGCGCGCGATACAAGGGGGCTCCGGTCGGCACCTTGGGGGACGCGGGGACCTTCAGTTTTTATCCCACCAAAAATCTGGGCGGCTGCGGTGAGGGCGGGGCCTTCGTCTCGCGTCGGGAGGACTGGTTTGAGAAGGCGAGGCTCTTGCGCGTGCATGGCTCGGGGCGCCGCTATTTTCATGATCATGTGGGCTTCAATTTCCGAATGGATGGTTTCCAAGGCGCTTTGCTAGGCGTGAAGCTGCCCTTGCTTGCTGGCTGGACCGCGCGCCGGCGCGAAATCGCGGCGCGTTATATCGCAGGCATAAAACTCACCGACGCGCGCCTGCCCGTGGCCTCGACGCCGGAGGGTGAAAGCGTGTGGCATCAGTTTACACTCCGGCATCCGCGGCGCGACGCCCTGCGCGAGCATCTAGCGAAGTGGGAGATCGGCACCGACCTCATCTATCCGGTGCCATTGCACCGCCAGGCCTGCTACGCCGGGCTGGGTTATGCGGAAGGCTCGCTGCCGGTGGCGGAGCGCGCCTGTGCGACCTGTGTCAGCCTGCCGATTTTCCCGGAATTGACCGACGCGCAGGTGGATCACGTGATCGCCGGCGTGAACGCGTTCTGAGTTTTGAACCGCGAAGGGCGCGAAGAAACGCGAAGAACGGGAATACAAATGATCGGCGATCTACGTTGGAAAGTATGCGGGCTTCGGCGGACGGAAGATGCCGCGCTGGCCGCGGAGTTGGGCGCGGATTTCCTGGGCTTTATCCTGTATCCGAAGTCCCCGCGATACCTCTCGCCGGCGGACTATGCGGCGCTCGCGCCGGATCTACCGGCCGGACTGGCGCGGGTGGCAGTGCTGGTGGAGCCGTCCCGGGCGGAGCTCGAGCAGGCGCGCACCGCGGGCTTTGCGCGTTTTCAGGTCCACGCGCGCCACGACACCCCCGCCGAACTCGTGCATGGCTGGTCGGAGACGGTCGGCACGGAGGCGCTCTGGCTTGCGCCGAAGCTGCCGCCGGGCGCGTCGTTTCCCGTGGCCTGGCTTGGGCTGGCCGGGAGCTTCTTGGTGGACACCTATCACGCGGACGGATTCGGCGGCTCGGGCCGGACCGGCGATTGGTCGGGCTTTGCCCGGCTGGTCCGGATGAATCCGGAGAAAAACTGGATCCTGGCCGGTGGCCTGAGCCCGGAAAACATCGGCGCGGCGCGGGCGCAAAGCGGCGCCCGGATGGTGGACGTCAATAGTGGCGTGGAGAGTGCCCCGGGGGTGAAATCGCCCGAAAAACTTCGCGCGCTGGCGGCGGCCTTGAAGGCCGTCGCCGGTTAAGGTGGCGTCGCAGCGCATGCTTTAGCAGGCGATCCTTGACGTAACGGTTGGCGGCGGTACGGGCTGAAGCATCGCTACCCGCTCAGTACACCGGCACGCCGGGATCGATGCGTTGCGACCAGGCGTGGATGCCGCCGGCGACGTTGGTAACTCGAGGATAACCGCGAGCGCGCAGATATTCGGTCACGCGGAGACTGCGGCCGCCGTGGTGGCAGTGGATGAGCAGATGTTTTTCCTTCGGGAGAGCGGCCGAGCCGAGCTGCTCGGGAATCTGGCGCATGGGAATGAAGGCGGCGCCTTCGATGCGGGCGGTCTGGTACTCGAACGGCTCGCGCACGTCGATGAGCGCAGTGTCGTCGGGACGCGCGGCGAGGAGGTCGCGGGTTTCTTCGACGCTGAGTTCGAGCGGGACGCAAGCGGAGGCGGGCTGGTTGGGCATGGCGTGACGGTGAAGGCTCGCGCGCGGGCTGCAACTGCGGCTTGCACGCGGCCGGGCGCGACGCCGTAGTTTCGCGCACCATGGCAAAATCGAAACCAGGTTCCGCGTCCCGTCCCGAGCCCTACGTCGTCATCATTGCGGGCGGCAAGGGCGAGCGTTTCTGGCCCCAGAGCCGGGCGGCCCGCCCGAAACACCTGTTGCCGGTGGTGGGCGACACGCCGCTGCTGGCCCAAACCCTGGCCCGGGTGAAGGGCATCGTGCCGGCGAAAAACACCTTCGTTATCACCAGCGCGGTGCAGGCAAAGGAGCTCGCGCGGGCCTGCCGGGGCCTCATCCCGGCGGGGAACATCGTGGCCGAGCCCGCGGGGCGCGACACCGCGGCGGCGGTCGGCCTGGCCGCCGCGCTGGTGGGGGCCCGCGATCCGCAGGGGGTTTTCGCGATATTGCCGGCGGACCACGTGATCCATGACACGAAAGCCTACCAGGCCGATTTGCGCGCGGCCATCGCGGCGGCCGGGGCAGCCGAGGTGATGGTGACCATCGGCATCCCGCCGACCGAGCCGGCGACGGGTTTCGGCTACATCCAACGCGGCGAAGAGTGGGGCCGTGTTGGCGAAGGCAAGGCGGCGAGGACCGTCTTCGCCGTAAAACGCTTCGTCGAAAAACCGAAGCTCGAAGTCGCGGAGGCTTACCTGAAGTCGGGTGACTACATGTGGAATGCGGGCATGTTCGTTTGGAGCGTGCCGGTGGTCGAGGCAGCCTTCGCGGCTCATGCGCCCGAACTCGACGCCGGGCTCAAAAAGATCCGCGTGGCGCTGAAGAAAAGGCAGCCGCTGGCAGCGGTGCTGAAGCGTGTCTACCCGACACTGGTCAAGATCTCCGTGGACTACGCGCTGTTGGAGAAGTCCTCCAATGTGGTGACGATTCCCGCCTCTTTCGATTGGGACGACGTCGGCGCCTGGCCGGCGGTGGCGAAGCATTTCTCGTGCGACGAGGGTGGCAACGTGGCGCGCGGCGACGTGGTGACGGAGCAGTGCTCGGGCAACATCGTGTTCACCGAGCCGGGCCACCTGGTGACGCTGCTCGGCGTGAGCGACCTCGTGGTCGTGCACACCGCGGACGCCACGCTCGTCATGCCCAAAGGCAAGGCGCAGGAAATCAAGGCGCTGCTGGCCAAGGTCGGCGCGCGCAAGGATGCGGCGAAGCTGCTCTGAACCTTCCGGCCCGGGGCGCGACACGACGCGATGAGGTTTCTCGGCATCGATTACGGTACGCGGCGGATCGGCCTGGCTGCGGGCGACGAGCTCGGCGTCGCCACCTCGCTGCCCGCCTTGGTCGAGCCGGACCTGGCCGCCCGCCGGCGCGCGTTGGCGGCGGTGGTCCGGCAGCGCCGGATCGACGAACTCGTGCTGGGCTACCCGCTGAACATGGACGGCTCGGCCGGCTTCAAAGCGAAGGAGATGGAGGCGCTGGCGCTCGAACTGCGCGCCGAATTTGGCCTGCCGGTACATCTGGTCGACGAACGCCTGACCTCGCACATCGCCGAGACTGGGATGAACCAAAAGCAGCTTCGCGAAATTCGTGCCAAAGGCATCGTCGACTCGCGCGCCGCGGCGGTGATTTTGCAGGACTACCTCGACCAGCGCTTTCCAACGGGGCTGCCGCCGGAGGCGGAGAATTTTTAACCGCAGATTCCGCAGATGAGCGCAGATACCAGAACAGACTGGTTTAATCTGCGTTCATCTGCGCTATCTGCGGGTTATCCTGTTTGTTATGAATATCGAGCCTCAACGCTGGAAGTGTCTGGTCGCCTATGACGGCACTTCTTTTTCCGGCTGGCAGGCGCAGCCGGACAAGAACGCGGTGCAGGATCATCTCGAGCGGCGGCTGGCGGAACTGCTGCAGACGGAGGTCCGCATCCACGGCAGCGGGCGCACCGACGCGGGCGTGCATGCGCGGGGGCAGGTGTTCCATTTCGACGGCGCCTGGCGGCACGGTGGCGAAAAACTGCTTGCCGCTTTTCGCGGCGGACTGCCGTCGGCGATCCAGGTGCAGGCGGCGGAGCCGGTGGCCAAGGCGTTTCACGCGCGGTTCTCGGCCATTGGCAAAACCTACCACTATCGGATGGTGCATGGGGCGTGGGCAGATCCTTTCGAGCATGCCTTTACCTGGTCCGTGCCGAAGCGGCTGGACCTCGCGGCCATGCGGGCGGCGGCGGAGGTACTGCGCGGACGTCACGACTTCCGGGCCTTTTCGGCCTTTGGCGGCGAGGAGCGGGAGAACACCGTGCGCACGTTGGCGCGGCTCGACCTGATCGAGGACGGTCCGCGCCTGCGCATCGAGGCCGAGGCGGAGGGCTTTCTGTACAAGATGGTACGCAGCCTGGTGGGCGCGCTGGCCTACGCCGGCATGGGCAAGCTGTCGCCGGAACGCATCGCGCAACTGTTGGAGGAGCGCGAGCGGACCGGCGAGGTGGAAACGGCCCCGGCGCAGGGGCTTTGCCTGGAGCGGGTGAGGTATCCGGCGCCCTGGGACCGGGAGGGCGCACGGTGAGCGACCGCGGCCTCGGGCGCGCGCTGCGCGACGTTTTTTTCCCGCCCTCCTGCCTGCATTGCGGGGACATGGTCGAGACGAGCCCGCTGCGCCACGTGTGCGCGGCCTGCGAACCGCTGATCGCGCGGGTGGCGGCGCCGTGCTGCCCCTGCTGCGGGCACCCGTTTTTCGGCGAGGCTTCGGGCGAACGCCTGTGCCTGCACTGCGAGGGCTTGCGGCCGGAGTTCGGCGAGGGGCGGACGGCGGTCCTGTTCCGGGGGCCGGCGCGCGCTCTGGTGCACGAGCTGAAATACCGGCAGGGCTTGTTCGCGCTCGAGGACATCGTCGCGGTGGTCGCCGGGAATGCGCACACCGCGGATTTTTTGCGCGGGGCCCTGCTCGTGCCGGTGCCCTTGCACGCTCGCAAGGAGCGGGAGCGGGGCTACAACCAGGCGCGGGAACTGGCCGGGGCGCTGGCCCGGGCGCTCGGCGGGGCCACGAGGACGGCGGAGCTGCTGCGACGCATCGCGGACACCCAGACGCAAACGAATCTCGATCGTGCACAACGGCGGGCGAACCTCAAAAACGCATTTGCGCTGATCCCGGGGGCAGTCATTACAACGGACCTTCGGCATGTGCTCATCGACGATGTCTTTACCACCGGTTCGACCCTCAATGCCTGCGCGGCCGTGTTGCGCCGGGCGGGTTGCCTGAAGGTGGACGTCTGCACCTTTGGCCACGGTTGACCGATCTCTCTCCTCAAACCATCCGCTTTCGTGACTATGTCGCTGTTCAGCAAGCCGAAGTATTCCACGGTCGTCGTCAAAAAGAAGGACATCCCCAAGGGCCTTTACACCAAGTGCCCGATCTCGGGGGAGGTCATCTTCAATCAGGAGCTCGAAGCCAACCAAATGGTCGTGCCGAAGAGCGGCTATCATTTCCCGATAGGCGCGCGGGCCCGCATCAAGGGGCTCTTCGATCCCGAGACCTTCGTGGAACTGGACGCGAGCGTGAAGTCGGCCGATCCGCTGAAGTTCGTCGATTCGGCGGCTTATCCGGACCGCATCAAGAAATACGAGAAGGAGAGCGGCCTGCCTGAGGCGGTGATCTGCGGCACCGGCAAGATCCACGGGCTGAAGGTATCGGTCGCGGTCATGGATTTCCGTTTCTGCGGCGGCGCGATGGGCTCGGCAGTCGGCGAGAAGATCACCCGCGCGATCGAGCGGGCGATCGAGGACAAGACGCCCTGCATCATTTTTTCTGCCTCCGGCGGGGCCCGCATGCAGGAAGGCATTTTTTCGCTCATGCAGATGGCCAAGACGAGCGCAGCGCTGGGCCGCCTGGCCACGGCGCGGCTGCCCTACATCTCGGTGCTCACCCATCCGACCATGGGCGGAGTGACGGCCAGCTTCGCGGTCTTGGGCGACGTGAACATCGCCGAGCCGGGTGCGCTGATCGGTTTCGCTGGAGCGCGGGTGATCAAGGATACAGTGAAGCAGACTCTGCCGCCGGGTTTCCAGACGGCCGAATTCCTGGAGAAAAAGGGGCTGATCGACTTGATCGTGCCTCGCCTGGAGATGCGCGACACGCTGCGCAACGTGCTCGGCGCGCTGCATCTCCGCAAGGCGCAGCCGTCCGCGGCAGCCTGACCGGTCCGGGCTCCGGTTCCTAATTGAACGTGCAGCCTTCCAGTGTCGGCGCGGTGGATTACGCCGCTGTCTGCGAGCGGCTTTTTGCGCTCAAGGCACGGGGCGTCTCCTTCGGCATCGACCGGATGCGGGCCTTCGCAGCTGCGTTGGGGAATCCGGAACGGGCGGTGCCGATTTTGCATGTCGCGGGGACCAACGGAAAGGGCTCGGTGACGGCGATGTTGAGCGCGATCCTGCGGGCGGCGGGCAGGCGCACCGGGATGTACACCTCGCCGCACCTGGTGCGGCTCGGCGAACGGGTGCAGGTGGATGGGATGCCGCTCACCGAGGCGGAGATCCTGGCCTTTGTCAGAGAACTGGAGCCGAAGGCGGCGGAAATGGAGGGCGCGAAACCGGGAGAGGCGCCGAGCTTTTTCGAGTTCATGACCGCCATGGCGTTTCTGCAGTTCGCGCGTCGGGGCTGCGAGGCGGCGGTGGTGGAAGTGGGCCTGGGGGGGCGGCTCGACGCCACCAACATAGTCACGCCGGAGGTCTCCGTGATCACCAGCATCGGCCTGGACCACTGCGAACTCCTGGGCGGCACGCTGGCGGAGATCGCGGCGGAAAAGGCGGGCATCATCAAGCCGGGCGTGCCGGTGGTGATGGGCCGGCTGCCGTCCGAGGCGGAGGCGGTGGTGCGCCGCGTTGCCCAGGAGCGGGGTTCGCCGTTGTGCAGCGTGCGGGAGGTTTTCGGCGAGGACCTGGAAAATTATCCGTGCGTGGCGTTGGAGGGCGATTATCAGCGGTTGAACGCTGCGACGGCCACGCTCGCCGCGCGGGTGGTAGCAGGGAAGTTCGGCCTCACGGAGGCGCACGTCGCGGCGGGGCTGGCCCGGGTGAACTGGCCGGGGCGCTGGCAGCGCGGACGCTTGGCGGACGGGCGTCTGATCGTGCTCGACGCCTCGCACAATCCCGAGGGCGCGGAGGTGCTGGACGCTCTGCTGGGCAAGCTCGTCGCGGAAACCGGCCGGCGGCCGGTGGTGGTGACGGGCGTGCTCGGCGCGACGCGGGCCAGGCCCTTGCTGGAGGTGGTCGGGCGGCATGCGCGGGAAATCCATCTGGCACGTCCGCAGCAGGCACGGGCCTCGACTTTCGAGGAGCTGGAGGCCCTGGTGCCGGCAGAATTCTTTGCGCGAGGCGGGCGGCTGGTGCGTGGCACGGTGGAGGGGCTTTTCCCCCGTCGGGGCGAATGCGCGGCAGGCGGGCCCGGCGACGTGATCGTAGTCACCGGCTCGATCTACCTGCTCGGCGAAGTGCTAGCGCGGCTGCAGCCGGAGCACGGCGCGGGCGAGCAACGGCTGCAGGATTTTTGAGCCTCGCGGAAGCGCGCGGATAATGCGGTCCGGTGCCTTGCTCCGAAGGCCGGCTGGCTTCACACCTGCGCGAGCTGGGCGATGCGTTCGGCGAGCGAGGCGGCGGCGCCCTCGGCCCAGGCCTCGCCTTGCGCCGGCGTGGCGAGGGTGGCATCGCCGATGACTCCCTGGGGGGCGATGTCGCGGGTAGTCCACACGAAGGTGAGGGCGGCGCCCACGGGGCGGAGTTCGCCGGCGTCGTCGAGTTGGGCCGGGTAGTGGCGGATGGCCTTGGCGCGTCGCACGAGCGAGGGGGCGAGGGCGAGCATGAGCGAGGTTTCCCACTCGCCCGCATGGAAGCCGTAGGCGGCCTCCTGCGGGCTTTGGGTGGGCTTGAAGCCGCTTTGCAACATGCCGAGACGGAGGCCGGGCAGGGACTGGAGTTCGCGGAGGAGCGGCACGAGGACGGCGCTGTTGCCGCCATGTGTATTGAAAATTGCAATACGACGGAAACCCAGCCGGTGGAGCTGTTCCACCTGGGCGCGCACGAGGGCGGAGAAAACGCGTGTCGAGAGCGAAAGCGTGCCGGGCCAGTCGGCGTGCTCGCCGCTCTGGCCGACGAGCAGGGGCGGGGCGACGAAGACGGGAAGGCTGGCGGGAACGAGCGCGAGTGCGCGGGCGAGCAGGCCCTGGCCGATCATCGAATCAGTCCCGACGGGCAGGTGCGGGCCGTGTTGTTCGATCGCGCCGGTCGGCAGGAGGGCGAGCGCGCCAGGACGCAGAGCGGCGGCACGCAGGTTTTCGCGGGGGTGGGCGCCGAGATAGCGGATGCCGTAAGGCCGCCAGAGGGGCGTCGGATCGGCGGGGGGGCGGATGGCCGGGACCGCGGGAGCGGGGCGGGGCGCCTCGCCGCGGCCGTGCCAGGCAGCCTCCACAAGGAGACGGGCGAGCCGTTCGGCGACCTGGCGGCGTACCAACTCGGCGGCGGCGGAGCGGGGCTCGTCGATCTTGCCGGGGGGCAGGGGCGGGGCGTGGATCCATTTGCCGGGGCGAAAATGCTCGTCGGAGGATTCCTGCGGGCGGGACTCGACTGGGGAAACCCCGAGCAGGCCGGCGGCCAAAGCCTGGGTTCCGAGGCGAATCGACTGCGGGGCGGCGGGGTGAAAATCGAGACCGAGCGAACCGAGGTGGATGCGATAGACGATGAGGCCGGTCCCGACGCGCACGTCGCGGCCGGCGGCGTCGAGCCATTCGCGATGCCAGGGGCTGGTCGAGAGGATAAGCAGCTTGGCGAAGCCGGCCTCCCTGACGCCGCGCGCCAGGTCGAGGATGAGATCATTCGCGATCCCGGATGGGAGCCCGAACCAGGACGATGCCGGAGATGCGGAAGGGCCGAAGCGCAGAGGAGGAAGTACGCAGGGGGCGGAGGTGGAGGCGGCCTCGATGCACGCCTCGGTGAGCAAAGCGGAGGCGAGGGCTTCCTCCGCATCGATCGGCAGTCCCATGCCGTGGTCCGCCAGACCGTGAACGGGCAACACCGCGAGTGCGCCCGGCCGGGCGGCGGCGGCGGCGAAATCCGTGGTGGCGAGGTGAGCCCAGGCCGTGTCGGGGCTGGCCCGGGAGAGCCAGGTCATCATGCGCGGGAGCTTGCGCCCGCGGCCGGGCCGCGCGAGGGCATTTTGTCGGCGCCGTCCATGCCGGGAAGGCCCAGGCTGCTCACACGCCGGCGGCCTTGAGCAGCCGGCAGGCCAGGTAGCCGATGAGACCTGTGATGGGCAGGGTGAGGACCCAGGCCCAGACGATCCGCGAGACCACGCCCCATTTCACCGCGCTGAGGCGCTTGGTGGCGCCGACGCCCATGATGGAGGTGGAGATGACATGGGTGGTGGAGAGCGGTATGCCGACGTGGGCGGCGGTGCCGAGGATGAAGGCGGCGGTGGTCTCGGCCGCGAAGCCGTGCACGGGCTGAAGCTTCACCATTTTGTGGCCCATGGTCTTAATGATGCGCCAGCCGCCGCCGGCGGTGCCGGCCGCGATGGTGACGGCGCAGACCGTGATGACCCATTTGGGGATTTCGCCGAAGGTCTCGGTGCGCAGAAAATGCAGGAAGGGGGGCAGATCGGCGAAGGCCCCGCTGTGCGTGGCGGTGAAGAGGGCGAGCATGATGATGCCCATGGTTTTTTGCGCGTCGCTGGTGCCGTGGCTGATTCCCATCCAGCACGCGCTCAAGATCTGGAGCTTGCCGAAGATGCGGTTGACCAGGGATGGGCGGACTTTTCGCAGGATGATGTAGAGCAGGCCCATGAACACGGCTCCGATCACAAAGCCGGCGAAGGGAGAACTGAACATGGGGAGGACGACCTTCGGCCAGAGACCTTCGGTGCCGTTTTTCACCGACCATTTCAGCACGTGCCATTGGCCGTCGGCGGAGGCAAGCGCCGCCCCGCAAAGGCCGCCGATCAGGGCATGGCTGGAGCTGGAAGGGAGGCCGAGCCACCACGTGAAGAGGTTCCATGCGATGCCGGCGACAAGCGCGGCGAGTACGGTCGGCAGCGTGACGAAGGAAGTATCGACCAGCCCGCCACCGACCGTTTTGGCCACGTTGGTGCCGAGGTAGGCGCCGATCAGGTTGGTGGCGGCAGCCATCAGGATGGCCTGGCGCGGCGTGAGAACCTTGGTGGAAACGACGGTGGCGATGGCGTTCGCGGCGTCGTGGAAGCCGTTGATGTATTCAAAAATCAACGCCGCCAGCAGGACGATCAGGAAAAGCGTCATGACCGGCGCTCAGGAGTATTTGAGGACGATTTGGAAGACGACGTTGCCGGCGTCACGACAGCGGTCGACGGCCTTTTCCAGCATCTCGAACTTTTCCTGGAGGATCATGGTCTCCTTGGCGTCGTAGGGGCCGCTGTAGAGCTCCTTGAGCAGCCCGAGCATGACCTTGTCGGCCTCGCCCTCGAAGAACTGGAGGCGTTCGTTGGCTTCCTGGACGGGTTCCAGCTTGGCGCCGCCGCGAAGCTGCTGGACCATAAAAAGTACCGTCTCGGAGGCCTTGCCCAGCAGTTCGGCCTGGCGGAGGAAACCATCGATCGGCAGGCGGCCGGGGTAGATGGAGATGCGCTCGACGATCTTCTCGATGATCTTCGGGATGCGGTAGAGCGCGAGGGAAAGGGCTTCGATATCCTCGCGCTCGAGCGGGGTGACAAAGGTCCGGCAGAGCTCCTCGGTGATCTGCTGGGTGATGCGTTTGTCCTTGCGGCGGTTCTGGATGAAATCGTCGAGGTTGGAGGGCCGGGCCGGGCCGCCCAGGGCTTTCAGGTAATCGGCCAGAAGGCGGGTGCTGGCCTGCGCCTCGGCGGCGCTGGCCTCCAGCAGATCGTAGAACTTCTCGTCTTTGCCGAAGAGTTTTTTGAGCGAAAGCATGATTGGCCCTATGCCGTAACGATCCCGTGACGGATGTAAACAGGAGCTTGCGGCGAAATTGAAAACCGGGGCGGATCGAAGGGCGCGGCGCCGCGGTTCCGCCGCTCGTCGCTCAGCGGATGCGGCGGGTGGCCTCGTCGGGCACGACGCGTCCGGGCGTCTGAACACCGGCGGAGAGCGAAGCTTCGGCGAGAATGACCGGCACGCCGGGAATGGTGTTCTCGAGTTGGATTGCCTTGGCCGGCGCCGGCAGGATCGGGCTGGCCATCTCGGCATGGGCGGGCATGCCGAAGCCGAGCATGACCGGCAGGGCGGGCAGGGGGCTTTCGTAGGCCTGGCGTGTGAGCTTCACCCGATGGTTTTCGCCGGCGATGGTGGCCAGGGCATGCACGGTGGAGCCGGGCGCGGGACCGGGGCCGGTGAGCTCGAGCTCGACCTCGGAGTCGCGGCCGCCGCGGAGGTAAAGGAGTGGACCGTGCTCGATGTCGCCTCGGGAGCGGCGCACGATGGTTTGCGAGCCGATGAGGAAGGCGCGTTCGCAGCCACGGGCGACGCAGTTGTCGAGCAGGGTTTTTTCGGGCGCGTCGTCGCGCGCGCCGATCTCGAAGCCGGCCCGGGTGTTGATGGCGGTGCAGTTGACCAGCGTGACGCGGCCGGCGTTGCCGTAGGTGCGGAAGCCGTCCTCGGAAAGGCTCTTCGTGTATCCGGGGGTGATGAGGAAGCGGCCATCGCGGTTTTCGTAGACCGACTTGAAGCCGAGATCGAAGGCCGCGCCCGAGGTGTCGCGGAGCATGTCGCTCGTGGCGCGCATCGAGCCCTCGGCGTAACAGTCCTCCAAGCGGATGTCGCCGCCGACCTGGATGTAGAAGCAGTGGCCCAAGGCGCGGCTGAAGACGCGGCAGCGGCGCAGGACGGAGCCGGAACCGAGCACCTGGATGCCGCTTTGTTTCTGAAGGGAGACCAGGTTGGGCCCGCCCTTGCCGAGGAGGTCGCCGTAGCCGTAGGGCCAGGAGCCATGGACATGGAGGGTGACGTCCTCGAGCGTGGTGCGCGCGCCCGCGAGAGAGAGGGTGTTGCCGCCGCTGCCTTGATTTGGGCCGGTCTGGCGGATGGCGAGGCCGGAAATCGTGTTGCCCGTGCCAGCCACGATAAGGCAGCGCACGTAGCCGCCGCCGGGCAGTTTTTTATAGAGGGTGGTGTCGATTTCGATCACCGCCCCCTCGCAGGCGATATGGTTGTCGTTTCCGCGAAACACGAACATCGGCACGGGTGGGCGCTGTTGCTTGCGATCCACGCCCGCGCGGATCTCCTCCAGCACCGGCTCGGTCAGGTAGTCCGCCATGCGGTACACGCCGGCCTTGAGCCGGATTTGCTGTCCGTCCCGCGCGGCCTCGCGGGCCAGGTCGGCGAGGCTGGCGACTTCGGTCTCCGCGGCGAAGGCCGCGGCGGCGCCCGCGAAAAACGCGAGGCCGAGGAGGAGTTTTCGGAAGGGCTGGTTCATCGGGGAAAGCGGGATAGTCGGTAGGGAATAGGGCAGGCGATCCCGGATACTGGGAGGCGAGGCGCCAGGCCGCAAAGATTAGGGGAGTTTAATTGGTAATCTCCCGCTGGCCAAGAAGCGCGGGCCACCCGGCCGGTCAGAGCCCGGTTCCCCGTGACGCCTGCCCGAACGCGGATTGAGGTGGCGTCCGCCTCGTGCGATGACCAAGCCGTCCCGCGCCGCGCTTAGGCGAGCCGGGCGGAGAGTTCGCGGGTGATTTGCCAGCGAAGCGGTTCGTCCCGCAGGTAGCGCTCGAGCTCCTCGACCATGTAGCGGCCCATGCGCCGGACCTCACCAGCGTGGGAGCCGGCGATGTGCGGCGTGAGCACGAGGTTGGGCGTGTGGAGGAGGGGACTGTCCCGCGGCGGCGGCTCGACCGTGCAGACGTCGATGACCGCGGTGAGATCCGGCCGTCGCGCCAACACATCCGTCAACTCGTCTTCCCGGATAATCGGCCCGCGGGCGGTGTTGATGAAGGTGGCGCGCGGTTTCATGGCTGCGAAATGCCCGCGGCCGATCAAGCCCTGGGTCTCCGGTTTGTTTGCCGCGTGGAGCGACACGACGTCTCCCTCCGCAAACGCTTCCTCGAGCGTGCAGCATTCCACGCCGAGCTTGGCGGCTTCGTAGGCATCGAGGTAGGGGTCGTAGACGAGGACGCGCAGGTCGAAAGGCCGCAACAGCGCGATCACGCGGCGGGCGATCATGCCGCAACCGATGAGGGCGACGGTGGAGGAAAAGCCCCCGGGCATCGGCGCGTCGGCCCCGGGCCAAGAAGCGCCGGACTGGGCGAGCCGGGCATAGGACCAGAAATTACGCAAACCCAGCAGGATCACCCCGAGCGTGTATTCGGCGACCGGGAGGGCGTTGGCCGCGTAGGCGCTACTGAGCACGATGTCGCGGCGCCAGAACTCCTCACTGGTGAAATACCCGGTGGTGCCGGCTCCGTAGAAAACGGCGCGCAGGCGCGGCGCGTGGGCGAGAAAAGCCGCGTCCATGCGCGGAGCGCCCCAGCCGGAGAAAATCACCTCTGTCTCCGCCAGGGGAGAGGGATCGGCTGCGATGGATTCGCGCGTCTGGGGCGGCGCGACGATCTCGACGTACCGAGCGATGTCGCGTTGTTCCGCCGCAGTGTAGATCAGCGGGAAGGAATGCGCATCCAAGATATACAGGCCTTTGAGGCGTTTCATGAGAGGGCGGAAGGCGGGAGCGGCAAGAAGGAGGCGCGCGAGAGTCCGGTGTGGAGGGGTTAAGCCCTTGACCCTCGGAAAGACCGGTCGCGCCGCCCAGCGCACGGGCGGTTTAATTATAACTTCGGCGTAGGGGGCCGGAGCGGCGCGGCACGTTCGCGAGCAAAGTGAATTGTAACGGATCGTTTCCTAGTCGTATGCCGGTGGTGACGTGACGGCCTTTCGGCCTCCATTTTTTCCATGCCCCCACGCCCACCTTCTTCCTCCGGCCCCGGTGCCTCCCCGGGCGTTCCGCTCGCCGGCCGGCGCGTAACCCTCGGCGACATTGCCAAGGCCGTGGGGGTCACCCCCATGACCGTGTCGCGGGCCTTGCGCAACCAGCCCCGTGTCTCCGAGGCGATGCGGCTTACCATTGTGGCGAAGGCCAACGAACTGGGTTACCACCCGGATCCGGCGCTTTCCGCCCTGGTGCACTACCGGCGGGGCCGCACCGGCACGGCGGTGAAGTCCGCCCTCGCGTGGTTGAATACCTGGAGCAATCCCAAGCAGATGCGGCGGTTTCGCGAGTTTGACCTCTACTGGCACGGCGCCCTGCGGTCGGCGGAGAAGATGGGTTTTCACCTCGAGGAGTTTTGGACGGGAGGAGACCTGTCGCCCGAACGGCTTACCCAGATTCTGGATACCCGTAACGTGCAAGGCATCCTGCTGCCGCCCGGGGGGCTTGGCGACGAATGGCTGAATCGTTTCCCCTGGGGCCGGTTTTCCGTCGTCAGCTTGTCGCGCTCGGATCTTCGCCTGCCGGTGCATATGGTCACCCCCGATCAGGTGCAGAATGCCATGCTGGCTTTCGGCAAGATCCGGGAACGCGGTTACCGGCGGGTGGGCTTCGTCGGCCTGAAATGGTTGCCGCGGGCTTTTGGCGCGGGAGTGCGGTGGCGCCAGCTGTGGGAGGAGCCGGAGGCCCGTGTGCCGGTCTGCCTCTTTTCCCCGGCCGATCGCGTCGGTAACCAGCAGTTGCTCCGTGCCTGGTTCGACGAGCACCGGCCGGATGCGATCCTGACCGACATACCGGAGTTGCCTGAGATGCTTGCGGAGTTCGGCGTGCGCGCGCCGGAGGATATCGGCCTGGCTGCCATGACCGTGCTCGATTGTCCCATCGACGCGGGCATACACCAAAATCCGGAGGAGATCGGCCGGGTGGGGGTCTTGGTGCTGGCATCCTTGATCAACGACAACGACCGCGGCGTTCCCGCGATCAATCGGCAGATCCTGATCTCGGGACGCTGGGTCGACGGGCGCAGCCTGCCGGACCGTTCCGGAATACCTCGGCCGGCCTGAGGCGTTGCTTCGTCTGAAAAAAGGCTTCCCGCGCAGAGCCGGGAACGGCCTTTCGCGCGAGAACAAAGCGGGCCAGATTGGGCCGGAGGTTTAAAGTTAACTTCTGGCGGCGCTGGCGAAGCGGGGCCGCGTTCGCCTTATCGACGGGCGGATAGTTTCCGGTCTCCGCTTATCACCCGTCTTTCCTACCCCAACCCCCGATAGCCCGCGGCTTCCCAGGCTCGCTCTTCGCCTGACGGAAAGCCCAGGCGTGGTCGCTGATCCGACTATGCCACGACTAGCCCTTCCCCCGCTTGTATCACCGCCGCATGGCACGACGCCTCCGGTTTTCGCGTCCGCTCGCTTTCCCCGCTTGTTCCCATGAAAAAATCCCAGCGTTCCTCGCACTCCTCCCCCGCGTTTGCTCCTGGCCCGGCCGCTTCGGCTGGCCTTGGCACGGCGCGTGACCGCCGTTCCGCCGTCCGACTTCACGCCTTGGTTCTTGGCCTCGGCGCGCTCGTCGTCCCGTCCCTCAACGCCGCCAGCGACAGTTGGGACGGTTCCACGGATTCCTTGTGGGCTACGGCCACGAACTGGTCCACGGATACCTCCGCGCCCGGCACGGGCGAGATTGCGACCTTCAATGGCGCCGGCAACGGCAACACCACCATCGACCTCGGCGTAGGCGTGACGGTGGGCTCGGTGATTTTTGACACCGCTTCGGCGGCCGCCTACACGATCGGCGCCGGCGGCGCGGGCGCCCAGACGCTCAGTTTCGACAACGCGGGCGCGCTCACGATCAACTCCGGCGTCACCACCAGCCAGCTCGTCGACGCCAACGTCCAGCTCAACAGCGCGGCGGCCGCGACGAGCACCTTCACCAATAACGGCACGGGCCTGCTGAGCATCGCCGGCACGGTGAACGCCAACGTCGCCAGCGGCAACGGCGTGCTGAACGTCACCGGCTCGGGCAACACCACGATTTCAGGTGCGGTTACCAAAACCGGTCTCGGATCCAACGCCCTCCTCAAGACCGGCGCCGGCACGCTCACCCTCTCCAACGGCAGCGCCTGGACCGGCGCCGGCGCGATCGGTTATGTGCCGCCCACCTCGGTCGGTTTCCCCGTGGTGGTGCGCGAAGGCACCCTCCGGCTGGCCGGCGGCACCCACTCGGTCACCGGCGAACTCGTGATCGGCGGTGTCGTGGCCAATGGCGGAGCGGGTCAGAACGCCGCGATCCAGGTCGACTCCGGCGCGCTCAACATCTCCAGTTGGCTCTCGATCGGCCGCGGCAACGGCAACGGCACCGCCACCTCGGACCTCACCCTCAACAACGCCGCCACGGTCACCGCGGGCAACCTTTCGGCCGGCTACAATGCCAACAACACCGGCAACCTGCCCAAGGGCACCATCACCCTCAACAACACCGCCTCCCTGAGCGTGAACGCGGGTGACACCTCCTTCTTCCTCGGCGAGTCGGCCGGGTCGAACTTCACCCTCACGCTGAACGATTCCTCCAGCGTCACGCTCAACGGCAGCGCGACCGGCGGCGACTCGGCCCGGCAGCGCAGCATCGGCCACCAGGGTACCGGCACGCTGAACATCAACGGGTCGGCCACCTTCAACGACGTCGGCACCTCGGCGCTCAACGTCGGCTACCAGAACGGCACCGGCGTGGTGAACCTGAACAGCGGCACCTTCAGCCATGCCAATGGCGAGGTTCGGGTCGGCGGCAGCGATCAGAGCGCGGTCCACACCGGCTCCGGCACCATCAACATCAGCGGCGGCACGGCCACCCTCGGCGCGCTCACCCTCGCGCGCGGCAACAGCAACACGTCCTTGATCAATGGCACCGTCAACCTGAGCGGCGGCACGCTGACCGTGGTCAACGACGTCATCGTCGGCTACGCGGGCAACGGCAACGTCGGCCAGCTCAACATCACCGGCGGCACCATGAACGTGGGCACCTCCGCGACCAAGTGGATGCGGGTTGGCCAGTGGGACACGACCCGGGGCGAAGTCACCATCAGCAGCGGCGCGCTCAACCTCAACACCAACACCGCGATCAAGATGAATGCCGAGGGGACGGTCGGCGCCAACGTCATCACCCAGAACGGCGGTGCCGTGACCTTCTACAGCGACAACGCCACCACGGTCGGCGGCACCGGCCACCTCGACATGCAGCGCTCGGGCGCGGCCGCCAGCAACAACACCTACCACCTGAACGGCGGCACGCTCACGGTGCCCCAGGTGCTTTCCACCGCGGTCACCGGCACGCGCACCTTCAACTTCAACGGCGGCACGCTGCGGGCCATTGGCTCGACCTCGTCGTTCTTCAACCTCGGCACCGGCAACGCCCGGGCCAACGTGCGCAACGGCGGAGCGCTCATCGACACCAACAGCTTCAGCGTCACGGTTGCGCAGGCCCTGTTGCACAGCAACATCGGCGGCGACAACGCGACGGATGGTGGCTTGATCAAGTCGGGCCTCGGCACGCTGACCCTCTCCGGGGCCAGCACCTACACGGGCGCCACCGCGGTCAGCGCCGGCACCCTGGCCCTCGGTGCCGCGGGCACGCTTGCGAGCACGAGCTACACGATCGCCAACGGCGCCGAGTTCGACGTCTCGGCCAAGGCCGCCTACGCCCTCAGCGGCGTCACCGCCAGCATCGGCCTCGATGCCTCCACCGGTGGCTTCTTCGACGCCGGCGCGGCCGCGCTGGACTTCACCAACGGCAACCTGAGCCTGGGCTTCTCCACCGCTTCGCTGACCGATGGCCAGACTTACAACCTCTTCGACTTCGGCAGCCAGACCGGCGACCTCGCCAGCGTCGGGTTGAGCGGCAGCTTCGGCGGTTCGCTCTCGCGCACCGGCGAGATCTGGAGCGGCACCTCGGGCAGCTGGGGCTTCTCGTTCAACGAAACGGATGGCATCCTGACGGTGACGGCGGTGCCCGAGCCATCGACCTTCGCGGCCCTCGCCGGCCTCCTCGGTCTCGGCTTCGCCGCCTGTCGCCGTCGCCGCTCCTGAGCGCAGCGGAAGTCCGCTATTTAGACCCTGGGCCGCGCCGGGCTTCCCCCTGCGCCGGCGTGGCCCTGCCTTGTTCTTTTTCCCCCCCCAAAAAAAACATGAACCCCAAAAAAGCCCCCCCTCGCGGCCGAGTGTATTCGCTCGGCCTCTCGCTCAGCCTGCTCGTCGCATCCTGCGGATCCGACCTCCTTGCCGCGATTCACCCCGGCATGCTTCATACCAACGCCGACTTTACGCGCATGGCCGCGAAAGTCGCCGCCAACGCCCAGCCCTGGAAAGGCAGCTGGGATTTGCTCGTCGCCAGTAGCAACTCCCAGAGTACCTGGGGGCCGCGGCCGGTCGGAACGATCAACCGCGGCACCTCGCCCGATAACAGCGCATTGCTCTACAACGACGCGGCCGCCGCTTACCAAAATGCCCTGCGTTGGAAAGTCACCGGCAATGTCGCCCACGCCAACAAGGCGGTCGAGATCCTCAACGCCTGGGGCTACACCCTCACCGCCATCACCGGCAACGCCGACCGTTTCCTCGCTGCCGGCCTCTACGGTTACCAGATGGCCAACGCGGCCGAGATCATGCGCACCTATTCCGGTTGGGCCGCGGCGGATTTTAACCAGTTCAAGAGCATGATGCTGTCGGTGTTCTATCCGATGAACAACGACTTCCTGCTCAATCACAACACCGCCAACATTCAGAATTACTGGGCCAATTGGGATCTGTGCAACATGGCCTCGATCCTCTCCATCGGCATCCTCTGCGACGACCAGGCGAAGATCGATCAGGCAGTGAACTACTTCAAGACCGGCGGCGGCAACGGCGCGATCAACAATGCCGTCCCCATCTTGCATTCGCCCACCCTTGGCCAGTGGCAGGAGGCCGGGCGCGACCAAGAGCATTCCCTCATGGGGGTCGGGCTCATGGCCGTGATTTGCGAGATGGCCTGGAATCAGGGCATCGATCTCTACGCCTATAACAACAACCGCTTCATGGCGGGCGCCGAATACGTCGCCCGCTATAATAACTTGGAGGCCGTGCCCTTCGCCTACTACTCGTGGCGCAGCGGCCAGGGGAGCGGCAGCCCCAACACCCACGGGGTCGTCTCCAATGCCGGCCAGGGCGCCACTCGTCCGATCTGGGATATGATCGTCGGCCACTATGCCCAGCGTCGGGGTATCTATATTCCCGAGATCGAACAAAAAGCTGCCTCCACCCGCCCCGACGGCGGGCCTCAGTATGGCGCGCACGGCAGCGCCTTCGACCAGCTCGGGTTTACCACCCTTACCTGCTACCGCGATCCCGTCGCCACGAGCCTGCCCTCCGGCGTTTATCAGCTCCGCGCCCGGCACAGCGGAAAGGGCCTGACCGTCTATAACAACGGCACGGCCAACGGCACCAACATCGAGCAGAACACCATCGTCGATCCCAACAGCGCCGATAAACAGAACTGGACCATCACCGCCCTCGGTTCGGGCCAATACAACCTCATCGGCAGCTTCAGCGGACGCGCCCTGGATGTTTACAACATCTCCACCGCCAACGGCGCCAACATCAACCTTTGGGACTACTGGGGCGGCAACGGCCAGAAGGTCACTCTCGGCGATGCCGGTGGCGGTTACTACCGCCTGACCCTGGTGCACAGCGGCAAGGTGGTCGATGTGTCCGGCGCCTCCACCGCCGACGGAGCCAATGTACTCCAGTGGCAGAATACCAGCGGGACCAACCAGCAATGGAATTTCACCGCCGCCACCACCGTGCGCCGCCTGCGCCTCTCGACCACGACGAATCAGTACCTGCGCCATTCCGGGTTCCGCGGTTATATCGCGACCGATCCTTTCCCGGCCCAGGATTCGGAGTTCCGCGTCGTCACCGGGCTGGCCGGCCTGACTGGCGTGTCCTTCGAATCGATCAACTTCCCCGGCCGCTACCTGCGCATCCGCAGCAATGGCGAGGCGTGGGTCGACGTCGCGGACGGCAGCACGGGCTTCAACAACGAGGCCAGCTTCCGGCGCGTGACCGGCTTGTCGGACACTGCGAAGTACTCTTACCAGATGTGGACCGACGCCACTCGGTACTTGAGCAACGTTTCGGGAGCCGTGAACGCGACGACCGTTTCCGGCGCGACCGCTCAGGCCAACGCGACCTTCGCCGAGATATTCCCGGCTGGCGGTTACTGAAGCGCCCGACTCAGGCATCCTGAGCGGTGTCCCACGCCGGCGGCGCATGCGCCGCCGGCGTTTCGATTCCAAGCCAGGTTCTCCCCCAATGCGCCCGGGACATCGTGTATTCCTCGCCTGCTTCACCACGGCAGCGGTCGCCGGTCTGCTGGCGTTTTGGATTCGTGCGTCCCGGGAGGAGTGGCCTTTGCATTCCGACGCCGACCTGACGCTGGTTGCGAATGCGAAAAGGAGCGAGTCCGCCGTTCCGCCTCCGGCTGCTCCCACCTTCCCATCCACCGTTTCGTCCGGAGCAGCGGCCATGCCGCAACCCACCACGGCCGACGAGGAGGAACTGCTCCGGCGGATCGAAGCCGCTCGGACGGAATCCGATCCCGCCTGCCGCAACGAGCTTCTGACTGTCATCTGCCTGCGCTGGGCGGATTTCGATCCTCCGGCGGCCCTCGCGCTCGCACTTGACCTGAAACTCGATCCCCTGAGCGGGGCCTTGCTGCCCAATCTAGCCCAGCAGTGGGCGGCCCGGGATTTTTCCGCCGCGCTGGTTTGGGCCGAAGGCCTGCCGGAGGGCGAGCTGCGGGATCAGGTGTATTCGCGGCTCACCTACGAGCGCGCGCGCAAGGACCCCGTTGGGGCTGCTCGCCTGCTGGCGGGAATACGCCCGGTCGGTACGGAGCGGGAAGAGGCGACGCTCACGGTCGTTCACGCCTGGGCGATGCGGGATCCAGCCGGCGCCCACGCCTGGGTGGAGTCCCTGCCCGCCGGCTCTCTGCGCGAGCGAGCTCGCGCCGAGCTGGCGACGTTCCGTTGAGCTGCGTCCGGCTGGACGCCTTCAGGGCCGGCCGCGGCCCCCCGCGAGCGGTTCGCCGGCCGAGCCAGGCGGGAAGGCGGACGCGAACGGATCGATGGGCAGGATGCTGCCGTCGGCGGCGAATTCCATCCGGGCCAGGCAGACCTCGCGGCGGTCCAGACCACCCCCTGGAATGGCTTGGCGGTGGTAGGCCGCATACCAGCGGTCCGTGCCGGGAATGTTGAGCACGCTGTGGCAGCCCGCTCTCGCCAGCGGAGGATCGGAACGCAGGACCACGTCGTTCCCCGCCGGGCGGCGGACCGGGCCGAGCGGCGAGTCCGCGATGCCGTAGCAGCCCCGTGTCGGCTGGTTGCGCGCCTGTGCCGTCCACATGAAATAATAGACTCCGCGGCGTTTGAACACCACGAGCCCTTCCACGAAGTCGGTCAGCAGGAGGTCAACCGGCGCTTCCTCCACGCTCATCAGGCCAGGTGCCAGACGCACGACTTGGGCGAGGCCACGCCCGCTGCCGTAAGAGAGATAGGCTCGGTTGTCGTCGTCGATGAAGGCCTGGGGCGCGATGGTCTGGGCCCGGACCGCACGCACCGCCGGGGTGGAGCAGGGGCTTGCCAAGCGTATCCTGGAAAAGACCGGCGGGATGGTGCGCGGTGGCCACGCCGATTTTGGCCTCGGCGCAAAAGAAAAAGTAGTAGGAGCCGTCGCGCGCAATACAATCGGGGGTCCAGGCCTGCCGCCGTGCCCAACCGAGTGATTGCGGGAGATCAAGGATGGTGCCCGCCGGTTGCCAATTCACGAGATCCTTCGAGGTCCAGGCCGAAAAGGCACTGCTGCTCCAGTCAGGTTTATCCGTGGTGGGATAGAGATAGTAGGCGTCGCCGAAGACACGAAGCGCCGGATCCGCGTTCAAACCCGGCACGAGTGGCGCGGGTATGCCACTGGCGAGGACGGAGGGCTCCGGCGCGGCGGAGGGATTCGCGAGCGAAGTGAGCAGCGCGGGCGACACCGCCACGATATTGCCTTGGTTTTGGCCTGAAACGAGGGAGGCTTCCGAGCTGATATCCTCCCAGTCCTGCCAGTCCCGGGTGATGAATACGGCGCAACGGTGCTGGGCCGGAATCGGAACGTAGAGGAGACAACGGTCCCCGAGCGGAAAAACCGTCGCTCCCTCGCCGCGGGTGGCGGGCGGGACGGTGCCGGGCAGCATCCGGTAAGGGCCGGTCGGAGAGTCGGCGATGGCGGCGAAATGGGGGGCCCCATTTTTTCGTGACGGAATCGTCGCCCCGGCGAAGAGCGAGATGTATTGGCCCTGCCACGCCACGATGCTCGTGTCCACGTGGTCGAAGCCGGGCTCGATCAGCAGGGTGGTTCGCTGAATTCCACGAAATCGCGGGTGGTTACATAGTAGGTGCGGTTTGCCCGGCCTGCGCCGGCCTCCTCGGCGAACCAGCCCGCCACATCCGAACTCCAAGTGACAACGTAGCGGTCGCGGACCTCGTCGCGGAAGACCTCCGACGCCCAGGCGTTCTTTGCTCCGGGGATTCGCACAGCGAAGGAAAGGTGTCGCTGTGGGGACCTGTGTACCAAGTCGGTCGAGGTCGCATAGCCGATGCCGAGATCGCGCCAGCCGCTGGTCCACACCAAGTGGTAGAGGCCGGTGGCATCGCGCAGGAGATACGGATCGCGAAAGAGCTTTTCCCCGACGACGGGACGCAGGAAGACGCGGTCGAGGTCCGTCCAGTGCAGACCATCGAGGCTGGTCGCCAGATGCAGGCCGTCGCCCGTGCCGCGAAACGAAGTGTACAGGTAGGCGGAATCGGCGGCGGAACAGAAGGAGGCGGCCAAGAACGTGGCCAGCATGGCGAACCGGCGGAATAAACGAGGGCAGGGAATAAGATGTTGGGTAATAAAGAAATGGAGAACGGGAGCCTGTCCGACGCTACGCGCCACGGCCCAAGCAAGGGCCGACCATCCCGTACGAGACAAGGCGAGCAAAAGCCGGGGCAGGTTAATTATAACGCCGTTTTGCCCTGCGTCCGGCGGGGGGCCGACGATACGGTTAAAGTTAACGCGGCGTCACCATCGCCCATAATGGGCAGATTTACCAAAGATTGGGGACAGAAAGGTTAAGGTGTGCATTTTAGCGTATACTCTGACCTGCTGTTTCCGCCCCCTGATTTAACGGATGTCCCGGCGACTCGCTTTGATCGGCGACCCGGGATATTTTCATCTCCGCTTGGTTTTCCATATCCGATTCATGAATACCCCCTGTTCACTCCATCAGGTCTCCTCGCGAGGCCTTGATTCTCGTTGCCGGCAATCGGCGACGCTTCATGTCCGCGTACGGCGCTCGTCCGCCAGACTGATCGGTGCAGCGCTTCTAGCAGCCGGCCTCGGCACCTCTGCCCGGGCAGCCACCGACACTTGGGACAATGGTGCCGGCAACAACCTCTGGCAAAACGCGCTGAACTGGGCGTCCGACTCGGGCTTCCCGGGAGCCACCGCCGGGTACACGAGCGTAGACGATGCGAACTTTGGCGCCACGGGTGCCGGTTCCACTATCGATCTCGGCGGTCTGATCAACATTCGCACCCTTTCGATGGGGGTTTCTGGTGGGAACGCCGCGTCTTTCGGCATCGCCGACGGCAATGACACCCTCCACTTCACCAGCGGCGGTGGGATATCGGTAAATGCCGGCGTCACCACGGCCCAGACCATCGGCTCCGTCGGTACGGCCATCAATCTTTCGGATGCCGCCGCTGCGGCGGTCACCTTCACCAACAACGGAACAGGGCTGCTGACGATCGCGGGAACGGTCAATGCGGCCGTCGCCAGCGGCAATGGTTTGCTTACCGTCACCGGCTCGGGTAATACCGCGATCTCCGGAGCGGTCACCAAGACCGGTGCCGGCTTCAATGCCTTGCTCAAGACCGGCGCCGGTTCGCTCACCCTCTCCAGCGACACCACCTGGAGCGGAGCGGGGGCGCTGGGTTATGTTCCGGCCACCTCCGTGGGCTTTCCCTTGGTCACGCGTGAGGGCACCCTGTTGATCAACGGCGGCACCCACACCGTGAATGGCGAACTCGTCATCGGCGGTGTGGTGGCCAACGGCGGGGCCGGCCAGAACGCCAAGATCCAAGTCGATGGCGGCACCCTGAATGTCACGTCTTGGTTCTCCGTCGGACGCGGCAACGGCACAGGTACGGCCACTTCGGATCTCGAGCTCAACAACGGCGCGACGGTCACCGCGGTGAACTTCTCCGCCGGTTTTAACGGAGGCAACGCGGCCAACTTGCCGAAGGGGACGATTACCCTGAACGGGACCTCCTCGTTTTCCGTCAACAACACGATCAACTTTGCCGAATCGCCCGGGGCGAATTTCACCCTGAACATCAACGGTACTTCGCTCTTTCGCCAGACTGCCAACTCCAATCAGACCCGCGTCGGCGGCGGCAACGGCGCGATCGGCGTGATCAACATCAACGGCGGCACCGCCAGTTTCGAGCGTGATCTCGTGGTGGGCTACACCGGCACCGGTTCCGGCAAGGTCGTGCTCAACAGCGGCACCCTCAACATGGCCAACGCCACCGAGCGCTGGCTGATCGTCAACCAGAACAACACCGCGCCGGGCGAGGTCACCGTTAATGGCGGCACGCTTAACCTGAATGCCGGCACGGACCTGCGCCTGAGCACCTCCGGCACCTCCGCCGGGACGAACGTGGTCAACCTCAACGGCGGCGCGATCGTCGGCAACAATGCCACCACCAACAGCATCGTCGACCTAAAGTACTCCGGTACCTCGGGTGCCAACAACACCTTCAACCTGAACGGCGGTACACTCACCATTGCCCAGGTCGTCACCACCAACGACACGGGCACCGCCACTTTCAACTTCAACGGCGGCACCCTCAAGGCTTCCGTTTCCACCACCGACTTCTTCATCCTCGGCGGCGCCAGCCAGCACGCTTACGTGAAGACCGGCGGAGCCATCATCGATACCAATGGCAATAACGTCACCATAGCCCAGGCTCTCGAACCCGACGCCGGCGGCAGCGGCGGCCTGACCAAGACGGGCGGGGGCACGCTTACGCTCTCTGGCGCCAACACCTACTCCGGCAACACAAGCGTGAACGAGAGCGAACTCGCGCTGGCCGCCACCGGCTCGCTCCGCTTTGTCGTCGGCGCCAACGGTGTGAGCAACAAGGTCACCGGCAGCGGAATCGCGACCTTCAATGGTTCCTTCGTTTTCGATCTGGCCGGCGCCAGCACCACGTTCGGTCATAGCTGGCAGATCGTTGACGTAGCTTCCCCGACCTATGGCGGCACTTTTGCGGTGACCGGCTTCGCAGCGAACAGCGGAACCTGGGTCAAGCCTGCTAACGGCACCTTCTACGAGTTTAACCCGGCGACGGGCGTTTTGCGGGTGATTGCCGATCCTGGCATTTCCTATCCTCCGCCCACCGTCACGGCGGGAGCCTATGCCGACTCCTATATTGTCGGCTCCACGATGGCGCTCCAAGCCAGCGCCTCGGGCACGGGCACGCTTACCTACCAGTGGTACTACCAGGCCACGGCGGGCGATCCTCTCTCGCTCATCTCCGGCGCGACCGCCGCCAGCTATTCGTTGAGCGACGTCCAGACCTCCGGAGGCGGCATTTACACGCTGGTGGTCACTGACCACGCCCCCGAGGCTTCCGGCCAGGCGCCCACCACCGCATCCACGAGCTTCACGGTTTCCGTGATCACCGCGGCCCAGGCGGCAGTGGCCTACTACCGCTTCGAGGAAGGCACGAGCGGCGCCAACATCGCGACGGCCGTGGACTCCTCCGCGTCGGCCGCCAACCCGCTTACCGCGGGGGCCAATCCGGCGGTGTTTGCCACCGATGTCCCCTTCGCGCAGATTCCCGCGACTTCGGCGGCCAACGCCGTTTCGGCCGACTTTGGAACGACCGGCGTGAAGTCTCTTCTGGCCGCGACGAACGGTGCCTTGGCCGGAACCACCTTCACGAGCTTCACCATCGAGGCTTTCGCCAAGTTCAACACGCTGACCGGCGTCTCGACCGTGGTCGGTCGTGACGACACCGCCAATCCGGGCGAAGGCACCGGTCCAACCGCACTGTTCTACCTGCAGCGCAATGGTAACTTCATCCGCGTCGAGTTGATCGACAAGTCCAACATCACCCTCGCGGTGGCCAGCACGACTGCCGCGGTGGTCAACAAGTGGTATCACATCGCCGCGGTCGGCGACGTGAACGCCGGCACCTTGAAGCTCTACATCGATGGCCAGCTTATCGGGACTGCGACGGGCTTCACCGGGCTCTTCGTCCCGACCAGCGGCTCCGACACGCCTTGGACGGTCGGACGCGGCGACTATAACGGCGCCGACACGGACGCCATGCGTGGAGTGATCGACGAGGTGCGTTTCAGCCGCGCTGCCCTGCCGCCTACGAGCTTCCTGAACTCGAATGGCACCGGCGCGGTTACTCCTCCGACCTTCACCACCAGCCCCACGAGCGTCACCGCTCGGGTTACCAGCAACGTGACCTTCACGGCCACGGCCGCTTCGACGATGGGCGGTACCATCACGTATCAGTGGTATAAGGACGGCTCGATCCTTTCCGGCGAGACCGGCAACACGCTGACTCTCACCGGCATCACGGCAGCCTCCGATGGCACGTACACGGTGAAGGCGATCGATTCCGCCGGCTCGGGCGGGACGGAAGTTTCCACCACTGCCTCGGCCGTGCTCCGCGTGCTGGACGTGCCTACCGCAGGCCGGGCGATCAGCCTGAACTTCGTGGGCGCCAGCACCGGTGGAAATTGGTCCACGCTGCCCGGCACTTTGGCTGCCAGCGACTCCGCGGGCATCGTTCCGGTGCTTAACTGGAACAATTCGGGCACGGGCGTCGCCACGCAGACGACGCCTCTGGCCTTGGTCGAGAACACCGGAGCCAGCTCGTCAGTCACCGCCATCTGGGAATCCGCCAACACCTGGGCGGCGCGCACCGGCACGGGCGATCCGGCGACCAAGACGGGCGACTTCCGCCTCCTGCACGGTTATATCGAAACCCGCGCCGCCACCGGCGCCAGCGTGACGGTCTCGAACATCCCCTACGCCAGCTACGATGTATACGTCTATATCGCCGGCGGCGGCAACGGGACGATTGGGAAGACCTCGATCAACCGTGAGGGCAGCGCGGTCTACTATTACCGCGTGGCCCAGCACGATGCCTACACCGCGACATCGATTTCGACGATGATCGGCCTGTCCACCGACGCCACCGCCGCGGCCTCCGCTCCTGCGGCCACCTTCGTGCGCTTCGCCG
>CBINGR010000016.1:0-88968 GCA_966250295.1 uncultured Akkermansia sp.
TGACCTCGCCGGCGAAGCCGTTGAGCTGGTCGACCATGGTGTTGATGGTGTTCTTCAGTTCGAGGATCTCGCCCTTCACCTCGACGGTGATCTTGCGCGAAAGGTCGCCGTTGGCCACGGCGGTGGTCACGTCGGCGATGTTGCGCACCTGCGAGGTGAGATTGGTCGCCATGGCGTTGACCGAATCGGTGAGGTCCTTCCAGGTGCCGGCGACGCCGCGCACCTCGGCCTGGCCGCCGAGCTCGCCTTCGGTGCCGACCTCGCGGGCCACGCGGGTCACCTCGGAGGCGAAGCCGTTGAGCTGGTCGACCATCGTATTGATGGTGTTCTTGAGCTCGAGGATCTCGCCCTTCACGTCGACCGTGATCTTCTTGGACAAGTCGCCGTTGGCGACGGCGGTGGTCACCTCGGCGATGTTGCGGACCTGGCCGGTGAGGTTGGAGGCCATGAAGTTCACGTTGTCGGTGAGATCCTTCCAGGTGCCGGCGACGCCGCGCACCTCGGCCTGGCCGCCGAGCTTGCCCTCGGTACCGACCTCGCGGGCGACGCGCGTGACCTCGGAAGCGAAGCCGTTGAGCTGGTCGACCATGGTGTTGATGGTGTCCTTGAGCTCGAGGATCTCGCCTTTCACCTCGACGGTGATCTTGCGCGAAAGGTCGCCGTTGGCCACGGCGGTGGTCACGTCGGCGATGTTGCGGACCTGGTCGGTGAGGTTGGACGCCATCGAGTTCACCGAGTCGGTGAGGTCCTTCCAGGTGCCGGCGACGCCCGGCACCTGGGCCTGGCCGCCGAGCTTGCCCTCGGTGCCGACCTCGCGGGCCACGCGCGTGACCTCGGAGGAGAAGCCGTTGAGCTGGTCGACCATGGTGTTGATCGTTTCCTTGAGCTCGAGGATCTCGCCTTTCACGTCGACCGTGATTTTCCGGGAAAGGTCGCCACGGGCTACGGCGGTGGTCACGGTCGCGATGTTGCGGACCTGGGCGGTGAGGTTGGTCGCCATGGCGTTGACCGAGTCGGTGAGGTCCTTCCAGGTGCCGGCCACGCCGGGCACCACGGCCTGGCCGCCGAGACGGCCGTCGGTGCCGACTTCGCGGGCGACTCGCGTCACTTCGGAGGCGAAGGAGCGAAGCTGGTCGACCATGGTGTTGATGGCCTCCTTGAGCTGGAGGATTTCACCGCGCACATCGACGGTGATCTTTTTGGAAAGGTCGCCGTTGGCGACGGCGATGGTCACGTTGGCGATATTGCGAACCTGGGCGGTGAGGTTGCCGGCCATCTGGTTGACGGACTCGGTGAGCTCTTTCCACACGCCGGACACGTCCTTCACCTTGGCCTGGCCGCCGAGCTTGCCTTCGGTGCCGACCTCGCGGGCCACGCGCGTCACCTCGGAGGTGAAGACCGCGAGCTGCTCGATCATGGTGTTCACGAGTTTGGCCGAGCTGAGGAATTCGCCCTTCAGCGGGCGGCCGTCCACCTCGAGCTCCATGGACTGGCCGAGGTCGCCCTTGGCTACCGCGCCGATGGTGCGAGCCACCTCGGTGGTCGGCCGCACCAGGTCGTCGAGGAGGGTGTTCAAGGAATCGACTTTTTCCGCCCAGCCGCCGGTCGCGCCATGGAGCGACATCCGTTGCTTGAGGCGGCCTTCCTTGCCGACGGCCACGCTCAGGCGGGCGGCTTCCTTCGCGATTCGTTGCTCATGACGGATAGTCTGGTTGAAGGCCTCCGCGATCCGGCCCTCGATGCCATCCCAGTCCGAGGGGAGGCGCGCGGAAAAATCCCCGTCGCGAAAGGCCACCATCGCGGCGAGCACCGCCCGCATGCGCACCTCGGTCAGCTCCGAATCGAGGGAAAGGCGAGGGGAGGGGCCGGCGGCCCTGACCCCGTTACCGGCGACCGGCGTCTCCTTTGGCTCCTCGGTTTCCGGGACGGCGGGGTTGCGGGCTTTGGTTCGCGGACGGTTGGCGGTGGTTTTCATGTAACGATGAGGAGAGGACGGCAGCCGGTCGGTTTCGGAAGACCTCGCTCGAAAAAGCCCGCCGAGAACCGGCCACTCTTCCGTTCAGCCCCGGCTTCGCCGACGACAACCCCGAATCCGACGCGAGGGCCGCCAATCCGCGTCGACCGCAGTATTTTACCGCTCCATTACACTTTTATTACCAGAGACTTTACCGACTGAAAATACGGTGAAACCCCCGATGGCTTCGTGCCCAACCCGCGCTGGCTAACGCAGTTCGAGCACGACGACGCTCATCGGGGGCAGGGTGACCTCGAGGCGGTCTCCGGCGGCCAGCCGGGCGCCGGAGAAAGATGCGGGTTGCACGGTATCGGGGGCGTCGAAGGTGTTGTGCGCAGTCATCGCGGACGCGGTGAGAATCCGGCCGGTGACGGAGACGACGGGAAGCCCGCCGAGCTGGCACGCGAAACCTGCGGCTTCGCGCGGGTGGGTGTTGGCCAGCGAAAGATGCACCGCCCCGCTTGCCGGGTGGCGCGTGGCGGAAGCGGAGACGGCGGGGATGGAGCCGTCGCCCAGGGTGTAGGCGGGGGATTCCTGGAAATCGACCGGGAGCACGGTGCCGCCCTGGTGGACCTTCATCATCTCGAAGACCCAGTAGCTCGGGGTGCGGAGCATGCGCGAGCCGTCGGTGAGGATCATCGCCTGGAGCACGTTCACGAACTGCGCGATGTTGGCCATGGCGACGCGGTCGGCGTGGCGTTGGAACAGATGGAAATGCAGCGCGGCCACGAGGGCGTCGCGCAGTGTGTTCTGCTGGTAGAGAAACCCCGGGTTGGTGCCGGGCTCGACCGCGAACCAGGTGCCCCACTCGTCGACGATCATGCCGACGCGTTTCGCGGGATCGTGCTGGTCCATGATGGTGGCGTGGCGCCGGATGAGCGTCTCCATGTGCAAGGCCTTCGAGAGCGTCAGGTGCCAGGCGGCCTCGTCGAACACGGTGGCCGAGCCGACCGGCGGCCAGCCCTGGAGCGTGGTGTAGTAGTGGAGCGAGAGGCCGTCCATGTTGCGCCCGGCCTCGCGCATGAGCACCTCGGTCCAGCGGTAATCGTCGGTGTTGGCGCCGCAGGCGATGCGGAAGACCTGATTGCCGGAGTAGTTTTTGACGAAGGTGTTGTAGCGTCTGTATTCGTCCGCGTAATACTCGGGGCGCATGCTGCCGCCGCAGCCCCAGCTCTCGTTGCCCACGCCGAAGTAGCGCACGCGCCAGGGCTTGTCGCGACCGTTGGCCCGGCGCAAGTTCGCCATGGGCGAATCGGCGTCGGAGGTGAGGTACTCGACCCAGTCCATCATTTCCTGCACGGTGCCGCTGCCGACGTTGCCGCAGATGTAGGCCTCGCAGCCGAGCAGCTCGACGAGATCCATGAACTCGTGGGTGCCGAAGTGGTTGTTCTCCACGACGGCGCCCCAGTGGGTGTTGATGATCTTCGGCCGTTTTTCGCGCGGGCCGATGCCGTCCTTCCAGTGGTATTCGTCGGCAAAGCAGCCGCCCGGCCAGCGGAGCACGGGGACGTCGAGGGCCCGGAGCGCGGCCAGGACATCGTTGCGGATGCCGCGGGTGTTGGGGATGGGCGAATCCTCGCCGACCCACAGGCCTTCGTAGATGCAGCGGCCCAGATGTTCGGCGAAGTGGCCGTAGAGGTTGCGGTTGACGACGGGGCCGGGCGAGGCGGCGCGCAGGGTGGCGGAGGCGGCGAGGGGCATGTGGGGTAAAGGGGGGAAACGGCACTCGGGCGTCGTCCCGGCGCGCGGGCCGCGGCGGCGAAACCGGCCGGTCAGGCGGAGCCGTCCGCCGCGGCGGGCCTGCCGGCGGACGCGGCCCGGGCGGCGATGCGTTTTTCCGCTTCCAGGATGATCGCCTCGCAACCGAGGAACTTATGATCGTCGAGCGTGAGGCGGCGGCGCTTGCCGTCCTTTTCGTAGATGGCGTGGGCGATGCCCTTGCTGGCCCACAGGCGGCGATCCATTTCCACGATGGAATCGAGGTGCACCTGCTCGCCCGAGGCGCCGGTGACGAGATCGCCCTCGGCGCGCACGCTGCGGGTGTGGTTCCAGGCCACCCAGGCGGCGAAGGCCAAGGAGCCGAGCAGGAGTACGCCGCCGGCCCAGCGCTGTCCCGCGAGGTCGCCGGCGGAGCGCGGCTTGGGGACCTTGGTCGGGAGATCGTTTTGTTCCGCGTAGCGCCGCCAGGCGCGCTCGATGGCGGGATCCTTCGGATCGTGCGCCTCCTTCGCCTCCATCATCCGGGTCGCCATCTCCTTGTAGATCTCGTGCCGTTTGGCCTCGGCTGGCCAGGCGATGAAGCCGTCGGAGAGAAACCACAGCGCCGGGCCGAAGATCAGGAGGAACATGAAGATCATGCGGCGGCGCCATTCTTTGGAAATGCGGGCGTGGACTTGCATCCCGCCAGCCAAAGCAGGGGCGCCGCCAAAAACAATCTCCGGTCGCGAAACTTCGTCGGGAACGGCGCAAGGGGCGGGTTTGGCAAAAACCTCAGCCCGGCGCCGTGGCCCGGCGGGGAAATCGGGAAACACGGCCGGGCCTGCGTTGCGAAAGACGGCATGGGCCTGCGCCCACCTCCGCCTTTCGCGCCTTGGCCGAGCCGCCTTTTCCGCTTCCGCCGGACCGAGCTTGTTTACCAAACACGCCCCGGCGCTTTTTTTGCGGCTTCCGGACAGTTTTGCGACCAGCTTCCCCGCCGCCCGACTCCGAAATGAACTACGACCTCGCCGCTTTCGCCGCCGAATTTCCCTGGTTTTTCCCGCTCTGCGCCGCGCTTTTCGGCGCCATCGTCGGCAGTTTCCTGAACGTGGTGATCTATCGTCTGCCGCTGGAAAAATCCATCGTCACGCCGGGTTCGCACTGCGCTTGCGGCAAGCCGATCGCCTGGTTCGACAACATCCCGGTGCTCTCGTGGTTTATCCTGCGCGGCAAGGCCCGCTGCTGCGGCCGGCCCTACTCGTTCCGCTACCCTTTCGTCGAGGCCTTGACCTCGGGGCTCTTTCTCGCCTCGGCCCTGCAGTTCGGGCCGGCCAAGGCCCTGCTCGGCATGCTCTTCCTCGCCTGCCTGGTGGGCGCGACCTTCATCGACCTCGACCACATGATCATCCCGGACGTGTTCACGGTCTGGCTGGCGGTGGCCGGGGTGGTGGCGGCCTTCGTTTTTCCGGCTCTGCACGGCGTGAAGGCGGATCTGCCCTTGCTGGCCCACCTCCGCTCGGGCGGGACGGCCATCCTGGGCCTGATGATCGGTTCCGCCCTGGTCCTGTGGATAAAGTTGCTGGCGGAGGAGCTCCTGCGAAAGGAGGCCATGGGTTTCGGCGACGTGACTTTCATGGGCGCCATCGGGGCGTTTTGCGGCTGGCAGGGGGCGGTGTTCGCGGTGTTCGGCGGCGCGGTCGTGGGCACGGTCTGGGTGGGAATCGCCTACCTGTGGAAAATGGTTTCGGGAAAGGCCGCCCCCATCGCGCCGCGGGCGGAAACCGCGGAAGGGCAGGAGACCACCGAGCTTTCCTTCGGGGCCCACGTTCCCTTCGGCCCGATGCTCGCGGTCGGCGCGGCGATCTATTTCCTCGGCGCCCACCGCTGGTTCGACGCCTACCTCGCGGGGCTGGCGGAATTGTTTTAGGCCGGCCTCGGCGCGGGGGAGATTTGAGGAAACTCTGAATCGCCTCGGCGCCGGGGGCCGCGCATGCTGCCGGGCCATGCCCTCTTCCTCCGTCGCGTCCGCCCTCCCGAAGCCGCCGATCCTGCGGCCCTTCGCGCTGCCCGCGATCAACGCTCCCGTCTCGCTGGCCGAGATCGCGGCAATTTGCGCGCATTACGAACTGCCGGCGCTGGCCGCGCGGATCCAGAATGACCCGCCGGCGAAACCCTTCGTGAGCGACGGCTGCACGGGCTGGGTGAACGAGTGGCAGGGGGTGAACCTCTACCCCGCCTGTTTTCTTCACGACCTGAAGTACTGGGCGGGTTACCCCGGCGAGGAGGTGGAGCGGCTGGTCGCGGACGCGGAGCTGCTGATGGACGTGGCCCGCCTGATGGGCGGCGTGCGGATGGCCGAGGTGATGTTCCATGGCGTGCGGGTGGGCGGGCACGAGGGCTTCCGCGCGTCGTTTTCCTGGGGCTTCGGCCGGCGGTGAGGGCAGGGTTTCGCCGGGGGAGGCCGCTTGCCGGACCGGGGCCGAAGGATAGCCTCTGGTCATGGCCGACCTGCTCTCGCGGTTTTTGCAGGCGTTTATCCCGCTCTTCGTCGCGCTCGATCCCATCGGGCTGGCGGCGATTTTCCTTTCGCTGGGCTCCGGCGTGCCCGCGGAGCGGCGGCGGCGTATCGCGCACCAGGCGGTCGTCACGGGCGGCTTGGTTGCACTGGCCTTCCTGTTTCTCGGCCGGGGCATCTTCGCGGCGGTGGGGATCACGGTGGGGGACTTCCAAGTCGCGGGCGGGCTGATCCTGTTCATCCTTGCCGGGCGCGACTTGCTGCAGCCTTTCGCCGCGGCGCCGGCGGACGTGCCGGAGGATTTCGGCGTGGTGCCGCTGGGCATGCCGCTGATCGCGGGGCCGGCGGCGATCGCCACCCTGCTCCTGCTCGCGCAGACCGTGGGCCTGCCGGTCACCCTGGCGGCGCTGGCGCTCAACCTCGGCCTGCTCGCCCTGTCTTTCTCCCAGGCGGAAAATCTCGCGCGCCTGCTCGGTCCGACGGGACTGCGGGCGATTTCCAAGATCGTCTCGCTCCTGCTTGCCGCCATCGCGGTGAGCCTTATCCGGCGCGGCTGGGCGGCAGGCTGAATCAATTTTTCCCCTTATCGGCTACGACGTCATTCGACGACAGCGCCTAGGCGCTGTCTTCAAAATACCTCAGACCGCCGAGCCCTGCGGGTGAGAGCTAAACCAGGCTGGGCCGGCGTTGTCCTCGGTGGCATGGGCCTCCGGCCCACCTCCACCTCGGCCGCCTTGGCCGAGCCAGGTTTTGCTCCCACGCCGGCCTGATCTATTTCGACGACACCGCCTAGCTCACGAGCTCGTTTGCCGGCAGCGGGGCAGCCTCGGGCAGCTCGACGAGGAAGGCCGCTCCGCGCCCCGGCTCGCTTTCGCACCAGACCCGACCGTCCATGCGCTCGACGAGCTCTTTGACGATGGAAAGGCCGAGGCCGGTGGAGGGTTCGCCGGCGGTGGGGCGCGCGCTGAGGCAGGTGTAGCGTTGGAAAAGCCGGGCCATTTCATCGGCCCGCACGCCGGGGCCCTCGTCGCGCACGCACAGACGCACGCGTCCGCCCTCGGCCCGCGCGGCGGCGACGCGTACGGAGGTTCCGCCGGGCGAGTATTTGAGGGCGTTGGAAAGGAGGTTGTCGCATACCTGCCGGAGCGCGGAGCGGTCGGCTTGGACGGCGAGTTTGGGGCCGGCCTCGGAAAAGCGCAGCGCGATGTTTTTGCGCTCGGCCAGCGGTTCGAAGGTCGCGCGTACCTCGTCCAGCGCATGCGAGAGTTCGACGCGCTCCGGCCGCACCGGCCGGGTGCCGGCCTCCAGGGCCTGCACGTCGAGCAGATTACGGATCATGTGCATCATCTGGTGGACCAGCATGACCATGCGGTCGAGGCCCTGGCGGCGCGTGGTCTCGTCGTTCATGCGGAGCAGCTCGATGCTCATGAGCAGGCCGGTGAGCGGGCTGCGCAGGTCGTGCGCGGCCATTCGCATGAGGCCGGTTTTTTCCTCGTTGAGGGTGGCGAGGCGGTCGCGGGAGGTCTCCAGTTCGCGCTGCAGCCGCTGGCGTTCCATCAGTTCCCGGCGCTGGCGCCAATGGTACCATCCGCCGGCGGCCGTGCCCAGCACGAGGAAGGCGGCGGCCATGAGCGTCCAGCGAAGCATCCGGGCTCGGCTGATCACCGCTCCCGTCTCGAGGCGCACGTAGGGGGCGAGGAGTGCCTGGCGCTCGGCGGCGTCGAGGGAGGCCACGGCGGCGTCGAGGATACGGTGCAACTCGGGCGCGTCGCGGCGGACCGCGAAGCGCAGCTGGAAGACGTAGGGCGCCACGCCCGCGACCTTGAGCCCGGTGATGCCGTGTTCGCGCATGACGTGGGTCGCGTTGACCAGGTTGGTGATCGTGGCGTCCGCGCGGCGGGCCGCCACCGCCTGCAGGGCCTCCGCCATGGTGGCGCAGGGCACGAGTTCGATTTCGGGGAAGTCGCGGCGCAGAGCGAGCGTGGGCGCGTAGTCGCCGACCGCCGCCACGCGGCGGCCGGCGAGCAGCGAAATGTCGTCGAAATCCGCTTCCGCCGTACGCGTGAGGATGACGGCGGGGAAGGAGACATAGGCGCGGGTGAAACGGAAAAGTGCGGCGCGTTCGGGCGTCGCGGCCGTGCTGGTCAGCATGGGTATCTCGCCGGCCACCGCGCTCCGGTAGGCCGTGCTCCAGTCGGCGTGATGGCGGGGGGAAAAACGCACGCCGAGCCGGGCGCCGAGGGCCGCGAGCACATCCGCGTCGAGCCCGCTGAAGCCGGCCGCCTCGTCGTAATAACAAAAAGGAGCCCAGTCCGGATCGTAGCCGAATTCGACGACAGGATGCTCCGCCAGCCAGCGCCGTTCCGAATCGTCCAAGACGATTTCCCCCGCGTAGGCTGTGGGCAGGAGAAAGAGCAGCACGGCGACAAGCCTGGGCATTCCCACGACGAGACTGCGGATGCGCCATCCCATGATCCGGCCCAATCTGCGCAATACCGCCTAGGGCACAATCCCTAAGGAGCGAGGGTTGAGATTCTTGATGACATTTGATTTACAGATCGGGACGCATGCCGAAGCCCGCCTCCGCTTCTCTTTCCCCCCTTCGCGTACTTGATGACGGAAACTGCGTAAACGTCGGCGACGATCAGCGCACCGCGCTCGATCTGGCGATGGAGGCTTCGCACCTCATCTGGTGGGATTGGGACATTCCGGCCGACCGTTTCGTGCTTCATGCCGCCGGCTCCTGCATTTTCGAGGACGACGATGTTCCCCTGCCGCCCGATTCCGCAGGCTGGTTCGAGCGGGTGCATCCCGACGATCGGCGGCGGGTGAGGGAAACCCTGGACAGCTGCCTGCGCGGCGCGCGTGCGCGCTGGGATTGCGAGCATCGCCTGCGGGTGGGCCGGGACGCCTGGCTGTGGGTTTCCAATCATGGCCGCGTGATGGACCGCGACACCGCGACGCGGCGTCCCCTGCGGATGATCGGCACCACGCTGGACATCGAGGCGCGCAAGCGGGCCGAGGCCATGCTCGCACGCGACTCCGCGCTGCTGGCGCACATCCAGGATGCCGTCTACTGCCTCGATACCGACCTGAACTACACTTACTGGAACGCTGGCGCCGAACGGCTCTATGGCTGGTCGGCCGCCGAACTGATCGGCCGTCCCTTCGCGATCCGGTTTCCCCTCGAACACGCCGTCGAGCATCAGGCGGGCATCCGGCGCGTGCTGGCCGGCGAGACCTTTTCCGCCGAGCTGGAAAGTTACCGCCGGGACGGCTCGAGCGTGTGGGTGGATATGCAGGCCTACCGGCTGCTCGACGAGCACGGCAGGGTGACGGGCATGATGAACGTCGCCCGCGATATCACCCAGCGCCGCTGCGACCAGGCCGAGCGGCTCCGCATCGAACACCAGCTCGCGCAGTCGCAGAAGATGGAGACCCTGGGCACCCTTGCCGGGGGCATCGCCCACGATTTTAATAATCTTCTCGCCGCGATCCTGGGCTACGCCGAGATCACCGGCGCCCTCCTGCCGGCCGGGCATCCGGCGCTGGCCAAGCTGGACAACGTCACCGCGGCGGGAAAACGCGCCGCCGAGCTGGTCCGGCGCATCCTCGCCTTTTCGCGCTCCAGCGAGCAGACCCGCGTCCCCGTCGATCTAAACCAGCTCGTGCAGGAGACCTTGTCGCTGTTGCGTGCCAGCCTGCCCGCCACGATCGCGCTGGCTCCCTCGCTTTCCCCGGTTCCCGCCCTCACCCAGGGCGATGCCACCCAGCTCCAGCAGATCCTGCTCAATTGCTGCGCCAACTCCGCCCACGCCCTGCGCGCCCGCAGCGACGGCCGCATCAGTTTGGTGGTCGAGCTTTTGGATCTCGGGGCGCCTCCGGCCACGCAGGCGGGGTCTCTGCAGGCCGGGCCGCACGTGCGCCTTTCCATCGGCGACAACGGCTGCGGCATGCCGGCCGAGGTGGTGGCGCACATTTTCGAGCCTTTTTTCACCACCAAACCCCGCGGCGAAGGCACCGGCCTGGGCCTCGCGATGGCGCAAGGCATCATCACCGCGCACGGCGGCGCCATCCGCGTCGAGAGCCAGCCGGGCGGCGGAACCCTGTTCGAGATTTACCTGCCCGCGCTGTTGCAACGGCCACCCACCGCGGCGGAGACGGGCGACGCTCCGACCCTCGTGCGAGGGAGCGGCGAGACCATCGCCGTGATCGATGACGAGGAAAGCATCGCCCTGCTCGCGCAGCAGGCCCTGGAGCACAACGGCTACCGCGCCGTGGCTTTCGGGCGTGCCCGCCAGTGCCTGGACCGCCTCCTGGAGTGGCCCGATGCATTCCGGCTCGTCATCACGGACCAGACCATGCCCCAGATGACCGGCCTCGAGCTGATCAAGGCCCTGCGGGCCGTCGGCAATCCCGTGCCCGTGCTGATGTTGTCCGGCTATGCCCGCGGGCTGGCCCCCGCGGAACTCATGGGGCTCGGCCACGTCGGATTTTTAGGCAAGCCTTTCGACCTGGCCGCCCTTTTCCGCGAGGCGCACCGCCTTTTGCATCTCGCTCGGTAGACGCCCCGGCTTTGGGACGCCGGGTCGGCGCCTGATTTCGCGCCAGACGCGAGGAGGTCGCGGCGCGCGAGGCGCCGGGCGAAAGTGACCGCGGCGTTGACGCCTTCCCTGTCTTCGTCCCATTCGGCCTGCAAACCGGCTCGTTTTCAGCCGATCCTCCCTCTTCCACCGCGATGGCCAAAGGCAAAACTCCTTCCGACTCCGATCAACCCGAGCTCCCTTTCTCCGGTCCTCCACCCGCGCCCGAAACCGCCACGCCGGCGGTCCCTGTTCCTCCGGTACCGGCCGGCCCGGCCGCCGAGGCCGATTCCACCGCGCCTGCGGCCGCCGAGGCCGCCCCGCCCCTGGCTCCGCAGAACAACGACAACGCCCCGCTCGCGCACTCCTACCGCAACTGGTTCCTCGACTACGCCAGCTACGTCATTCTCGACCGCGCCGTTCCCCACCTCGATGACGGCCTCAAGCCGGTCCAGCGCCGCATCTTGCACACGCTCTGGGAAAAGGACGACGGCCGTTTTCACAAGGTCGCCAACATCGTCGGCGCCACCATGGCCTACCACCCTCACGGCGACGCGTCCATCGGCGCCGCCCTGGTCGGCATGGGCCAGCGCGGCTGGCTGATCGAGCCCCAGGGCAACTATGGCAACACGCTCACCGGCGACGATGCCGCCGCGCCTCGTTACATCGAGTGCCGGCTTACCGGTTTCGCCCGCGAAGTCCTTTTCAACCCGAAGACCACCCTCTGGCAAAAGTCCTACGACGGCCGCAGCCAGGAGCCCATCACGCTGCCGGCCAAGTTTCCGGTCACCCTGCTCGAGGGCGCCGAAGGCATCGCCGTGGGGCTCACGACCAAGATCCTGCCGCACAATTTCAACGACCTCTGCCGCGCCGCGATCAACCACCTGCAGGGAAAAACCTTCCGCATCCGCCCCGATTTTCCCTCCGGAGGCATCGCGGATTTCTCCGCCTACAACGATGGCGAGCGCGGCGGCAAGGTGAAGGTCCGCGCCAAGATCGAACAGCGGAACAAATACCAGTTCGCCATCACGGAGCTTCCCTTCGGGGCCACCACCGAATCGCTGAAGGCCTCGATCGAAAGCGCCATCGCCAAGGGCAAGCTCAAGGTGAAGCGCATCGAGGACCTGACCTCCGAGGCGGTCGAGATCGTGATCGAGCTCAGCTCCACCGCCGATCCCGACAAGTTCGTCGACCAGCTCTACGTCTTCACCGACTGCGAACTCACCCTCTCGCCCGCGGCCTGCGTCATTGTCGACGACAAGCCGGCGTTCCTGGGCGTATCCGAAATCCTGCGACGCTCCGTGGAGCGCGCGCGCGCCCTTCTCGGCCGGGAGCTGGAGATCCGCCTGGGCGAGCTGGACGACCAGTGGCACGCCGATTCGCTCGAGCGTATTTTCATCGAGGAGCGTGTCTACCGTCGCATCGAGGGGGCGAAGACCTGGGAGGCCGTGCTGGAGGAGATCTCCGAGGGCCTGAAGCCCCACGTCAAAAAACTCCGCCGCCCGGTCTCCCACGACGACCTCGTACGCCTCACCGAGATCCGCATCAAGCGCATCTCCGCCTACAACCGCTTCAAGGCCGACGAGGCCATCAAGGCCCTCGAGGCCGAGATGAAGCAGGTGAAGCACGATCTCGCTCACCTCACCGACTACGCCATCGCCTGGTTCGAGCGCCTCCAGGAAAAGTTTGGCAAGGGTTTGAAGCGCCGCACCCAGAGCGATGAGATCGAGCAGATCAGCGCCGCCAGCGTCGTCACCGCCAACCAGAAGCTCTACGTACAGCGCGCGGAGGGCTTCATCGCGCTCAACACCCGCAAGGAGGATTTCGAATTCGTGCAGGACTGCACGCCGATCGACGACGTGGTGGGCTTCATGGCCGACGCCACCTGCAAGATGGTGAAGGTTTCGGAGAAGGTCTTCCTCGGGAAGGAGATCGTGCACCTCCATGTCGTGCCCAAGGACGGCGACGCCCGCTACTACACGCTGATCTACCAGGACAAGGAGAGCGGCAAGGCCTTCGCGAAGCGCTTCCAGCTCGGCGGCATGACGCGGGAAAAGGTCTACAACCTGGCCGCCAGCGAAGGCTCCAAACTGGTGTTTTTCGATGAGACGAAGAACCCGGAAAGCATGCCGAAAGCTGTCACCGTCTACCTGAGCGGACGCTGTTCCGCGCGGGTGAAGGAGTTCGTTTTCGACCTCTCCGAGCTGAGCGTCGGCGCCCGCGGCAACAAGGGCGTGACGGTGACGCAGTATCCCATCCGGGACGTCAAGCGGGCCTGAGCGAAAAGCGGGCCCCGCAGCGGAGAGCGCCAGCGACCGTCGTTTCGGAAACGGAAGAGGGGACGGCTGCGGACACGAAAAAGCCGATGCCCTGGGGCATCGGCCGGGAAAAAGGTGCGCCGTCTGTCCGACGGCACCTTGGTGTGGAATCAGGCCTTGGGCGTCTCGGGGGCCTTGTCGGCGGGCTGGGCAGGCGCGTCGGCCGGCTTTTTGTCGCCGCTGCAAGCGCCGCCGCAGCCGGCGCCCGCGTAGCTGGCGGAGGCCAAGGCGAGGGTGGAAACAAGGAGGAGGAGCTTTTTCATCATGTAGGGTGGGGTTGGTGGTGGAAGAAAGCACGGTGTCCAGGGGGCACGACCGTGCATCGGAGAAGACGCAAACTCCGGCGCAGAAGTTTCATCGCTGGCCAACCGGGGCTGCTTCCCCCTGGGAGCTACGTTTTCCGCCGGCTTCTTCGGTTTCTAACGTTTACAAAAGTCATTTAAAACCAGCGATTAAATCGAGATTATTACTGGCTATCCGGGGCCGCCTTGGCTTGGGAAGGGTGCGAGGCGTCTATCTCCCCAGCAACTTGTCGAGCGTTCCCTTGGCGGCCTCCTTGGCGCCTTTGGAACCACCTTCCAACGCCGCGGCGCCGATATTCTTGAGTTCCACGGCTGCTGCGGCGGCCATTTGTTCCAAAACCTGCTTGAGAACCTTGGCCGCGATCTGATCCGCCGTAATCCCGCCTTCCGCCACGCCGATATCGGTGAGGGTGAGCGGCGGAAGCTGGACGGTGACGGTCCGCCCGGCCGCGATAAGCGTCATCCGGGCGTTTTGCAGGCGAAACGATTTTACGGCGAACTTCATGGGCTCGCCGGGTTCGGTGGGATCGGCCTTGGGGGGCCGGGTCCCGCCGCCGGTGTTGGTCTCGATCTGTTTCAACAAGGCGTCGAGGTTGCTTCCGCCGAGCAGGAGGCGCTCATAGACGAATTCGGGGCCATCGATGAACACCTCGTTTACCATGACGTGATCGCCCAAAAGCGAGGTCGGTTGGAGGCTCGCGCGTATCGTTCCGAGATAGAGGGCCTTGTCGCTGGTCCATCCCTCGGGATTGCCCACGAACAGGCCGACCAGGGTACCGCCGCCGGTGAGTGGGGAGATCTTGGCGCCGGCCAGCTCAACCTTGGTACCGGTTATCCTGGGACCGACCGAATTGACTGCCTTTTTGACGATCGAGCCGAGGGAGAAGCCCACCGCGACGAGCGCGATCACCCCGAGAAGGGCGAGAACCGCGAGGATCTTGAGGAGTTTTTTCATGCCATCGCCAGCAAAGCGCAAAGTGCCTGGGTCGCAATGTCTCCGCGAAAACGGACCGCCAGGGCCGCGGGCCGGCCCGGGTTTTCGCTCCGCCTCCGCGGATCTTTCTCATTTCCAAACACCGATTCGGGGCTTCGCTGTTGCTCCATGTTCGAAGGCGAATGGCAAATTCTGGCCGTGGAGTACGGAGGGGAGGCGATGCCCGGTCCCACGGGACGTCTGCAAATCGTCGGCAAGTGCTTTGCGATCCAGGTCGCTGGCACACCCCGCGAAGTTGGCGGCGTGGAACTGGATGTGACCGCCTCTCCCGCCAAATTGGATTTGGTGTGGCGGGATTCGAAGGGCGAGGAGGCCCGTCGCCTGCGCGCCATCGTGCGAATCCGCGGGCAACTTATGCAGTTTTGTTATTTTCCGGATCTCACTGGGAGCCGCCCCAACCAGTTCGACTCCCGGGCCAGCGAAAATAAACCACCGGCGATCTTGGTCCGATGCCGGCGGAACGGACCCGATAGCGGTTAGGCCAGATCCGGCGATAACCCGGCGAAAGACCGCCCAAGATGTTGGTTAAGATGAAAGAACGGCCGTTTTCCCAAGGTGAGCCGTCCGTCGAAAATGGCACCGGGATGCCGTTATCCCCAATCACTTCGCCGGGGGCGCGAATTGGCGTTGGATGCTGGCGGCGATGTCGGCCATTTTCACCGGCTTGGTGATATAGTCGTCCATGCCGGCGGCGAGGCAGGCTTCGCGGTCGCCCTGGAGGGCGTTGGCCGTGAGGGCCACGATGCGGGGTTGGCGGTCGGAAGGCAGCGTGCTGCGGATCTCGCGGGCGGCCTCGAAGCCGTCCATCTCGGGCATCTGGAGGTCCATGAACACCAGGTCGTAGGGCCGGGCCTCGAGGGCGCGAAGGGATTCGAGGCCGTTGGCCACGGCGTCGGCACGGTAACCGAGCCGCTCGAGGAAGCGGAGCGCGACCTTTTGATTAACGAGGTTGTCCTCCACGAGGAGGATCGAGAGCGGGATACTCTCGGCGAGTTGCTCGATCTCGGCGATGGGCCGGGCCGTGGCGCGGGCGGTGTCGAGGCCGAGCAGACGGCGCAAGGCGGAGACGACGTAGGCGGTGCGGGCGGGGCGGGGGAGTTTGGCGTGAGCGGAGCCGAGGTCGGCGCCGGAAGCGGGCGGGCTGCCCTGCGGATGAAGCCAGAGGACAGGGAGCCCGAGGGGCCGCAGGCGGGAGGCGAGGTGCGGGTCGGCGGCGAGGAAGGCGGGCTCGATGACGAGAAGCGTGGGACGGAGATGTTGCGCGGTGGCCAGCACGGTCTCGAGTTCGCCCGGGGTGGCGGGGGCGAGCACCGGGCCGAGCTGAACCGACAACTGCTCCATCAGGCGGCGGCGGTTGAGCGGATGGGTCTCCAGAAGCAGGGTGACGGGCCGGGAGGGCGGGGGCTCGGGCGGGAGGGCCTCGGGGGGAATGGGGCAGGAGCGAAGCGGCAGGGTGAAGTGGAAGGTCGAGCCCTGGCCGAGGGTACTCTCCACTTCGATGCGGCCGCCCATGAGCTCGGTGAGGCGCTGGCAGATGACGAGGCCGAGGCCGGTACCGCCATATTTGCGGGTGGTGGAGGAGTCCACCTGGGAGAAGGCTTTGAAGAGGCGGCCGACGCGGTCGGCGGGGATGCCGATGCCGGTGTCGCACACCCGAAACTGCAGGTTGCGGGGGCCGGAGGGGATGATCTCGATGGAGACGGAGCCGGAGGGGGTGAACTTGACGGCGTTGTTGACCAGGTTGGCGAGGATCTGGCGGAGGCGGGTGGGGTCGGCCTCGATCCAGGCGGGGAGGGCGGGATCGATGCGGTAGGCGAGGTCGAGGCCGCGGGAGGTGGCGATGGGGGCGAAGAGGTCGAGGGTTTCCTCGACGAGGGAGGGGAGGTCGAAGGGGATGAATTCGAGCTCGAGCCGGCCGGACTCGATCTTGGAGAAATCGAGGATGTCGTTGATGATGGTGAGGAGTGTCTCGCCGGACTGGCGGATGGTGTTGACGGAGTCGCGCTGGTCGGCGGTGAGCGGGGTGTGGAGCAGGAGGCTCGTCATGCCGATGACCCCGTTCATCGGCGTGCGGATCTCGTGCGACATGGAGGCGAGGAAGTCGCTCTTGGCACGGGAGGCGGCGTCGGCCTCGATCTTGGCGCGGCGGAGCTCGCGCTCGGTCTCGACGCGCTGGGTGATGTCGGCGGCGAGGACGATGTAGTTTTCGAGGCGGCCGTCGGCGGCGTAGACGGGCTGGAGATCGAGGGAAAGGTCGTAGTGGCGGCCGGAGCGGGAACGGCAGGAGATGTCGGTGGCGAGGGGTTCGCCGGCGTCGACGGCCTGGCGGAGGCGGAGGCCGGCGGCGGCGTCGTTGGCGGAAAGGAAGGAGATGGCGGGGCGGCCGGCGACCTCGGCGAGGGGGTGGCCGAGGAGCCGGGTGAAGGCGTCGTTGACCCAGTCGATGGTGCCATCGGGGCGGGCGATCACGACGATGTTGTCGGTACGGGCGGCGACGAGGCCGAGCTTGCGTTCGGCGAGCTGGGAGGCGCGGAGGGCGGCCTCGGCCTGGCGGCGTTCCTCGATCTCGCCGCGGAGCTTGGCGTTGGCGATCTCGGTGAGGCGCTGACCGGCGCGGGCCACGCGGGCGAGGTGGACGGAGAGGCCGAGGAGGAAGGTGATGCCGAGACCGGTGAGGAGAGTGACCTCGGGGAGGCGGCGGCGGGAGAGGGCATCGGAGCCGGGGCGCGGGGCGATCGCGATGCGCATGAAGCGGTCGAAGATAGGCCGGCTGGCCTCGAGGGCGTTGGGGATGGCGGTGCCGTGGCCGACCTCGCCACGGGTGTCGAAAACGACCTCGGTGCCGATTTCGATGGAGTAGACGTAGGCGTCCGAGGTCTTGAGGCGTTTTTCGAGAGCTTGGAAAAAGTCGGCGTAGGCGTAGTCGGCGGAGGCGAAGCCGGAGGTGCCGCCGAGGGTGAGCACGGGGGCGTAGATGGCGAAGCCCTTGCCGTTGTTGGGAACATCCAGGGAGGCGGAGACCGCGGGGATGCCGGAGGCGCGGGCCTGAACCATGGCCGCGGAGCGGACGGGGTTGGCGGAGTGGTTGTAGCTGGCGAGGCCTTCGTTTCCGGCCGGGGGATAGAACCACTGGGTGCCGCCGTCGAGACGGAGCCAGGCGAGGGCCTGGGAACCGGTGGCCTCCTTGGCGAAGGCGATGGCGTCGGCCTCGCGGACCAAAGGGCTGAGGTCGTTGAGCAGGCTCCATTTGCGCGCGATGCGTTCGAGTTGGGAGGCCTGGTCGGCGATCTCGATGTGGATATTTTTCGCGAGGAGATTGAGGGCGTTAGTGGTGTTGATGCCGGAGTAGTAGCGTTCGCGTTCGCGCAGGCCGGCAAAGAGGATGAGGGTGATGACGGTGGATGCGATGATGACGGGCAGGGGCAGCCAGGCGGGAGGCGTGTCGGCGGTGGTTTCGTGCACGCGCCAGGCCGCGGCGAGGAGAGAAAGGCCGGCGAGGAGGAAGAAAGTGCCGCCGTAGGGGGAGAGCGTGCCTCCGGCGGCCCAGCCGAGGCCTCCGTGCAGGCTGAGAAGGTGGCCAAGGATGCCGGCGCCGCCGACCGCGACATAGAGTGAGCCGACGAGGGCGAGGCCGAGAGCGCGCCGGGCGGTCCGGCGGCCGAGAAGGGGCGGGACGACGATGCCGGCAAAGGCGAGGCAAATAGCCTCGACATAGGGGACGCGGCCAGGGTTGGAAGCGGCGGGCGGGGAGAGGTAGTCGGTGGCGACGAGCTGGTCGATGTGGAGATCGATTCCGGCATCCTGATACTGAATGACGGAGAGGAGGCCGATCGCGGCGGGAACGAGAGCGATCCACGCGGCCTTTTCCCGCCCTTGGAGATCAAAAAAAAGACCGAGGCCGAGGCAGAGGAGGCCGAGGGCGGAATTCGCCTTGATGGGCTCGAGCTGGGATCGGAGCTGGACGAGGGCGTCGATATGGAACCACCAGCCAAAGAGGAGAAAGAGACCGGAGGCGGCGACCAGCCCGGCCAGGATTGAAGCAAGCTGTCGCGCCCGGGAGGGAGGGGCGAGGAGCGGATGGGACGCGTGCTTCATTGACGTTGCCGATCAGTTACGAGCCCGAACGAGCCTGATGCGAGGGGAAATCCCTAGGTGAAAGGCGTTATCGCTAGCGGTTGTCGGATGCCGGGGAAGGCTGGGTGGAGGATGGGGATGTTTTGGGCTTGGAACCGGTGATACGGCGCAAGAGCCGGGTGGGACCGTAGGTGAAGGTCCAATCCGGCTCCTCGAGAGTACCGCCGAGCTCGACTTCAAGAGCGTGGGAAAGGGGCGTGAGGACGAAGTCCACGGTGGAGGAAAGGATGCCGGTGCGCTGTTCGAAGGGGCGGACCTTGGCCGTGAAATTCAAGGCCCCATCGGGGAGGCGGTAGGAACCGTCCGCCTCGACGAGGGCGGAAGGGCCGGTGAACTGGAGAGAATCGAAGACGAGCCGGTCCCGATCGAGGGCGAAGCGGGCGTCGGCGCCGGTGAGCTTCACGGTGGTGAGGCCGATCCCGAGGTCGGAAAGGAGGGTGGACAGGCCGCCGAGGAGCTGGATCTGGGCGAGGTCGGCGTTTTGGACCAGGACGGCGCCGCGGCCGGCGAAGGCGAGCGGCTGGTCGGCGGGGCCGGTGGCGGCGAGGGAGAGGCGGAGGGTGCCGCCAAGGGTCTTATCGGGTTTGGCCTCCCTGGCGGGGGCGACGTAGCCCGGCCGGGTGGCCTGGAATTCGCGCCAGCGGAGGAGGGCGAGGTCGGGGCGGGCGTTTTCCAGGATAAGATCGAAGGCGAGCCAGCGATCAGCGGCTGGGCCGGAAAGGGTGGCTTCTCCGGTGGCGAGTCCGTCGGCGAAGCCGGCGCGGAGCTCGCCGAGATGGAGCTCGTCGTCGCGGCGTTCGATGCGGGTGGAGAGGTGGTCGAGCGGGAAACCTTCGTAGCGGAGCGGGCCGGAGGTGGCGAGATCGAGGGTATAGCGCTGGCGGCCGGGAGCTTCCGAGGCGGGGCCGAAGGCCTCGCCGATGAGGTGGACACGAGGCGGGGTGCTGAGCCGGAAGGGGGCGGCGATCTCGGCGCCGTCCTCGGGAAACAAGAGAGGGAGGGCCTCCAAGGGAAAATCGGAACGGATATCGAAGCTCATTCGCGCCCAGTCGTGGTGGTCAGCGCCAGTGAAGCGGGCGAAGGCGCCGGACGCGGAGTGCCCGGCCTGGGTGGCGTGGAAGCCGGCGATGTCGATGGCGCGGGCGCCGACGTGGACGCGGGCGGCGAGGGTATCGAGCGGCAGCTCGCGGAGGCGCATCGGGCCGGACCTGGCTCCGACGAAGACGGTGGTGAGGTCGGGATCGCGCCAGACGCCTTGGATATCCACCTCGGCATCGGGAGGGGTGGGGCCGAAAGTGAAATCGGCCCAGAACCGGCTCCACCAGCCGGAGAACCAGCCTTCGATGGCCATGGGCCGGAGGCGTCCGCCGAGGAGGAAGCGGTAGGCAAGGGTCCGGGTATCCATCTCGTAGCTGCCGGCGGCGAGGGAATCGGCCTGAACGAGAAGGAGGTCGTCGGCGCGGAAGCGATGTTCGCCGGGTTCGTAACGCAGGGTGGCGGCGGCGCGGTCGAAGGGGACGCGGCCGGCGATGGCGCCGCCGGCGGAGGCGCGGGCCTCGATCCGGACGGGCCTGCCCCCCGGGGCGAACCCGGCGTCGAGGTCGAGCGCGACCGGATCGGCCAGCTCCAGGACCGGGCGGGCCTTTTCGGGCAGGAACGGGCGGAGGGCCTCGAGGAGCGCCGGGGTCAGCGCGCCGGAGGCGGCGACGGTGCCGGACCGGGCGGCAGGGTCGCCGGAGAAGGAGGCGGACCATGAGGCGTCGGCCAGCCGGGCGGAGACGGCGGCGGAGAGAAAGGCATCCCCGGGGGAATGGCGGATCGCGGCGACGAGCGGCGAGGCGGGGACCTCCGTATCGATTTTCTCGATACGAGAGAACGCCAGTTCGGTTTCGAACTCGAGGTCGGAGGCGCGGCCGGGGCGCGGGGAGCGGCTGCGCGCGGCGAGGCGGAGCGCGAGATTCTCGCCGACGAGGGAGAGCGGGGCGGGCAGCGCGATGCGGGAGGCACGGAGGCGGAGTTCACCCAGCTCGGGGGTGTCGTGCGAAAACGCGGCAAGCGGAATGGTCAGTGCCGCGTCGAGCTGTTCGAGCGAGCCGCCGCGGAGAATGCCGGGGAGGGCGGGATGGGGAGGCAGGACGAGGGCCGGGAGCGCGAAGGCGATGGCGAGGTCGGGCGGCGCGAGAGTGACCTGCAGGGTGCGGATGGAGTCGAGGGGGAGGGCGGCGAGCTGGCGATAGAGGCTGGCGGCGCGGCGGAGTACGCGACCGGCGAGATCGGGGCTAAGGGCGAGGGCTGGGTGGGGGGAGGCGGAGGCGGGGGGCAGCGCGCCGGTGAAGGCGGTCGGGATGGCGAGCACGCGGGCGCTGGATTGTTCCAGTTTCCAGTCGGACGAAGCGAGTTCGCGGGCCAGGAGAAATTCGCCGCCTTCGAGGAGGGGCTGATCGGCGCCGGTGGGGGAATGGAGCGCGGGGAGGGCGAGGCCGAGGCCGGTGACCTCGATCCGGGTGAACTCCAGGCGGCCGCGGAACAGCTCGCGACGGCGAAGCTGGAGGGCGACGGCGTGGGCCGAGGCGAACTCGACGGGGGTTTCGGAAGCCGAAGCGAGACCCAGGCGGGGGGCGATGACGAGGATCCGCCCGCGGGGATCGAGCCAGATGGCTTCGGCGCGGAAGGAAAAACCCGCCTCGGCGAACCGCCGGGAAAGGGCCTCCCTGGCGAAGGCGGGCAGGCGGAGTCCGCCGTCGGCAAGGATGCGGAGCTGGAGGGCGAGGGTGGCGGCGAGAATCAGCCAGAGCGTCCAGCGCAGCAGGCGGCCGAGCAGGCGAAGGAAGGGGCGGGAGGAACTCGGAGCCACGGGAGCGGAGAGGCCGGTTTTTATAGGCCTGTGGGTCCTATAGGACTTATAGGACCTATGGTTTGCTTTCCGATGGTTTGCTCTCCGGGTGGAGAAGGCTCCAGAGGGCGTCGAGGAAGGGTTGCTCCAGGGTGAAGACGAGATCGAGCCGGGCGTTGCCGGCGAGCTGGGTCATGCCCCCGGCGCGTTCGGCGAGGGTGAGCACGAGAGGGCCATCGCCGGGAGGCTCGAGGGTGGCCTCGAGCAGGTAGGCCCAGGGTTTTTCGACGCCGTCCACCGGCACGGTGGCGGGATGGCCTTCGCGCACGATGGTCTTGGCGCGGAGTTCGCGGAGCGAGGCCAGAAGGGTGGCGACGGCCGGGGGCGGGGGCTCGGCGGAGGGGGTGTAGTCGAGGATGGGAGCCGCGTCGGGCGCGGTGGCGGAGCGAAGAACCAGCCGGATGATCTTGGTGGACTCGGGCAGGCGCGCGAGGGTGCGGTCGCGCCAGGAGCGGGGGGAGAGATCGAGGAGATAGAGGGTCTCGGGCGGAATGGCGTAGACGAAGGGGGGGCCCTGTACGCGGGCGTAGAGATCGGGCGCGGCGTCGTTGGGGCGGGCCAGCTCGAGGACGATCGTGGACGGGCCGGAAACGGGCGAACCGGCGGCGGGCCCGAACTGGAGCGTGATCGTGCGCTCGGGGCGGTTGAAGCCGAGGTTCTCGAGCTCGGGGCGGGAGGGCGCGTCGGAATGGAAACGCAGCGCCTTCACGAGCTGGAGGTTCCGGAGGAGCCGGGCGATGAGCTCGGGATCGGCGCGGAGGGGGGAGGCAGGCCCGGGGGCGGCGAGCTGCCAGCCGGCGGGGCCGGTGGCGGTCGCATCCAGTTTTTGGATACGAAGCTCGGGGAGCAGGGGCGCGGCAAGGGTGATGGCGGTGACGCGCTCGGGGTCGAAGTCGAGGACGAGGGGATCGCGCAGGGCGGTTTGGGCGGCGTCGATGGTTTTGCGGACTTTGTCGGGGACGACCACGGTAAACAGAGTGGGACGATCCTCGAGCCGGGCATAGAATTCCGAGGAGCCGGGGGCCCCGGCATCCTTGCCGACCGGGAGGCCGAGGAGAAGCGTCTCGCGGCGGGAGTTGCCCTCGAGGGTGATGCGCAGGGAGGGGGTGGAGAGGCCGGTCTGCTCGGGAGGCGGGGCGGAATCGGCGGAGAGGAAGCGGGCGACTTGGAGGGTGTTGAGGTCGTTGATCAGGAGCTCGACGGGGGTCTTGGCTGCGCGGGTGGTGATGGGGGCCTCGAAGAGCCAGCGGGCCTGGTCGCGGCGGAGGCGGGTGCGGGCGGACCCGGCGGAGCCGGTCTGCAGGGTGAGGGCCCGGGCCTCGAAGACAGGGATGGTAAAGAGCCGGTCGGAGCGGAGCCGGGCGAGATCGAGGGAAAGGGCCTCGACCCGATCGCGGCTGACGACGTGCACGCGGCGGCCGTCGGGAGAGAGCACGTAGAGCCGGTCGCCCACCGCGGCGCCGTCGCCGATGCGGAGGGTGAAGGGGGCGGGGGCGGAAGCGCCGGGCGAGGCAGACGGGGCGGGGGTGGCGGTGACGACGAGGCGGGGGCGGTCGAGGCCGTAGTCGGCGAGAGTCCGGCCATTGCGCGCGAGGTCGGAAACGGGGAAGCTGGTTTCGTGTTCAAGAAACTGGAGGGCGGTGAGGATGGAGCCGACGGCGGACTCGTTGGCGGGCCATTCGAGCGGGGAGGCGATGACCCAGCCCTGGTTCTTTTCCTCGCGGCGGAGGCGGATGATTTCGACCGGGGCGGGAGCGGCGGCGGGTGCGGCGCCTTCGGCGGCGGGAGGATAGGAGGCGAGCTCGATGGCGGCCAGGTTGGCGACCTCGGGGCCGAGCACGCGCTTGCGGTTTTCGTCGATGGTCTTGGTGGCGACCCAGGGGCGCTCGGAGTAGAGGAGATAGCCGAAGAGGGCGAGGTTGAGCGCGAGGAGGATGAAGGTGACTTTGGAGCGCACGGTTCGGGAAATAGAGCGACAGAAGGACAGAACTACAGAGCGACAGAAGGACAGAGCGATGGAGTTACAAAGGACAGAAGGACAGAGCGACAGCGGAGGGTGGGTGGTATAGATTTCGGTGTTCTGTCGCTCTGTCCTCTTTCGGTTCTGTCGTTCTGATCAGCGGCGGCGATTCCAGTAAACGAGGAGGCCGAGGAGGGCGGTGGCGGCGGGGAGGGCGAGGAGAAGGGTGAGGCGGAGGCGGCCGAGCTGGGCGGTCGTGAGGGAGAGTTGGAACTGCGGAACCGGGCGGGGCGGAAGCTGGAGCTGGGTGTCGCGATCGACCAGCCAGTTGATCGAGGAGAGCCCGAGGGAGAGGTTGCCGCCGGCGGCGAGGCGGCCGTTGGCGAGCCAGTCACCATTGCCGAAAGCGATGAGTCGGCCGCCGCGGACGGTGAAGGGGAGCTTGCCCTTGGGGCTGGCGCGCTCGGAGGCGGTGCCGACGGCAAGGGGTGGCGCGAGGTCGGTCGCGGGATCGAAGACGGTGGCGCCGCGCTGGCGGTAGGAGCGCTCGCCCCAGGCCGTCGCGGAGGTGCCGACGAGGTCGAGGACGGAGAGGCCGGGATCGAGGGCACGGCCGGGGTCGTTGCGAACGGAGCGGGAGGGGCCGAAGCGGAGGGCGATCTTGTTGTCGTAGAGGAAGGAGACGACGGGGTGGCCGGAATCGGAGGGGCCGAGAACGAGGTCGCCGTTGTCGGCGCTGCCCTCGGCGTTCCGGTCGAGGATGAGCACGTCGTCGGCGAGCACGCCCCAGTCGAAGAGAAGCTCGTCGAGGCCATGGGGGTTGCCCGGGTTGAGGAGGACGAGGGCGCGGCCGGCGGCGGTGGCGAGGTGGCGGCGGAGGAATTCCTGCTCGTCGGGGCTGTAGCGGCCCTGGGGGGCGGCGATAACGAGGGCGGCGGCCTTGGTGGCGAGCTCGCGCTGGGCCGGCTGGGAGAGGTCGAGGGTGACGACGTGGAAATTGCGCAGGCGGAGCTCGTCGCGGAAGAGGGAGAGGCCGCGGGCGGGGTCGGTGTCGTCGGGATCGAGTTCGCCATGGCCGGAGAGGAAGGCGACGAGCTGGCGGCCGGGGCGGGTGACGTCGAGGATGGCGGCGGTGATGGCCTGCTCGCCCACGAAACCGGTCTTCTGCCGGTCCTTCATGGTATAGAGCTGGCTGAGCTCGACGACGCGGCGTTTGTCGCCGGAGAGGACGAGGATGGCGTCGGTTTCCCCGATGCCGTATTTCTGGGCGGCGGCGCGGTTCTGGTAGGGGTCGATGAACTCGTAGGTGACGGGGGCGGCGGGGTTGACCGCGGCGGAGGCCTCGGCGTAATCGCGGAGGAGAACGCGAACGTCGTGGTAGGCCTGGAGGAGCTGGTCCTCGGTGGCGTTCTCGGTGAAGGTGGCGACGATCTTCACCGGGGCCGGCAGATCGCGGAGGTAGGAGCGGGTCTCCGGCGAGAGGGAGTGGCGCGAATGGCGGGAAAGATCGATGCGCCAGGCGTGGCGGGTGGCGAGGTAGTTGAGGCCGGCGACGAGCGTGAGGATGAGGAGGCCCTGGGCGAGCAGGTGGGCGGTGCGGCGGCGGCGGACGGAGGCGAAGGAAGACACGACAGGTAAAATCAGAGCGACAGAAGGACGGAGCGACAGAGAGGCGGAAGCAGAGGCACGGAAGTAGAGAGAAGTAGAAGGGAGAAGAAGGGAGCCGGCAGGATTGGAAATTCCGTCGTTCTGTTCCCTTCCGTTCTGCCGTTCTGGTTTAGCTGTGCAGCTGCCGGGCCTCGACGCCCAGGATACTGAAGATGAGGGCGAGGGTGGCGCCGCTGAGGTAATAGAGGACCTGGCGGGTGTCGACGACGCCGCGGGTGAAGTCCTCGAGGTGGGTGAAGACCTGGAAGTGGTCCACCACGGCGCGGACGCGCACCATGGACTCGAGCTTGAGGATCTGCAGGGTGCTCACGTAGCTGACGCCGATGACGAGGGCGATGAGGATGACGCAGGAGAGGATGCCGGCGACGGCCTGGTTGCGGGTGAGGGAGCTGGCGAGGATGCCGACGGCGACGAAAAGAGTGCCGGAGATCGCGATGAACAGGTAGCCGCCGAGGATGGGGCCGAAATCGAGGGGCTGGGACCGGCCGGCGAAGCGGACGAGGATGTAGAAGAAGCCGGCGGTGGCGCCCCAGAGCGAGAGGTAGAGGACGTAGGAGGCGAAGAACTTGGCGAGCACGACCTGCGGGGTGGTGATCGGCGTGGTGAGCAGGGTCTCGAGGGTGCCGAGGCGGCGCTCTTCGGCGATGCATTTCATGGTGAGGAGCGGGACCATGAAGAAGACCGGCAGCCAGAAGAGCTGGAAAAACACGGCCGCGGGCGAGCCTTCCTGAGGGGCGGCGGCGAAGGTTTCGAGGATGCCCGCGAAGATGAACCCCATCACGAGGAGGAAAAGAGTGGCCGCGATGTAGGTGGCGGGACCGACGAGGAGCATGCGGAGCTCGTGGGCGAGGAGGATGCGGAAAGGGCGCATGGGGGAGGAGAGAGGGACGAACAGGAGAGAAGATCGGACGGATCAGGCCGATCTGACGGACCCGAAGGTTTTCAGGCGGCCTTGGGCTGGGTGGCGGCGAGGAAGACCTCCTCGAGGGTGTGGCGGGAGCGGGCGAGGCTGCGGAGGCGGAAGCGGGGGTCGCGGGCGAGCGCGCCGACCAGGGCCTCGCGGAGGTCCGGCGCGTCGGCTGCGGCGGCCAGGCGGAGGGTGGAGAAGCCGGCGGCATCCGGCGCGGGAGCGGGCGCGGGCAGGAGGGCCAGGGACGGGTGGATGCCGGAGAGAAGGGCGGGCAGTTGGTCCGCGGGGCCGGCGAGCTCGATTTCATACTGGCCCGGGCCGAAGAACTCGCGGCGCAGGTCGGCCGGGGTGCCGGCGGCAACGACGCGGCCTTGGTTGACGATGAGCACGCGGTCGCAGGTGACCTCGATCTCGGGCAGGATGTGCGAGCTGATGAGCACGGTCATGCGGCCGCGGAGGCTGGCGATGAGATCGCGCACGGCGAGAATCTGGTGGGGGTCGAGGCCGATGGTGGGCTCGTCCATGATGATGACGGGCGGCTCGGCGAGAATGGCGTCGGCGATGCCGACACGCTGCCGGTAGCCCTTGGAGAGTTTGCCGATGATGCGGTCGCGCACGCGGCCGAGGTCGCAGAGGTGCACGACCTCGTCGATCCGGGGGGCGAGCAGGCGGCGGCGGAGACCCTTCAGGCGGCCGCGGAAGTGCAGGTATTCACGGACGCGCATGTCGTCCGGGAGGGGATTGTTCTCCGGCATGTAGCCGAGGAGGTTTTTGACCTCGGCGGCCCGGGTGGCCACGTCCACGCCGCAGACGGTGACCTGGCCGGAGGTGGCCGGCAGGAAACCGGTGAGGATGCGGAGGGTGGTGGACTTGCCGGCGCCGTTGGGGCCGAGGAGGCCGATGATCTCGCCCTTGGCGGCCTCGAAACTCACGCCGCGCACGGCAGGATGGCCGGCGTAGGTCTTTACGAGATCGCGAACGAGGATGGCGGGAAAGGTGTCGGACATTGCAGATGTGTGCGGGGGCGGCGGTTGGGAGCGTGAGGATAGGCGGTCAGAATGTCCAATGACCAATGTTGCCCGGCCAATGTTGCCTCAGGCGGAATGATTCAGCGCATGCGCGGCGGCGAGGCCGAGGAGGGTGAGGTCGGGTACGACGCGGGCCGGCTGGCGGAGGCGGCCCTCGACGACCTGGGCGGCCCCGCCGGAAAGGAAGATCTCGGCCGGGGGCAGGCTGCGCGCGGCGAACTCCGCGAGCACGGCGTCGAGCAAAGCCTGGATAAGGCCCGGGAAACCGATGACGGCGCCGATGCGGATGGCTTCGGCGGTGGACCGGCCGATGACGCTCGTGACGGGCGTCTGCAGGTCGGTGACGAGCGGGAGCTGGGCCGTGCGCTCGTGCAGGTAGCGTGTCACGAGCGCGGGACCGGGCGTGATGATGCCTCCCTCGTAGCCGCCCTCCGGGGTGACGAGGTCGAAGGTGACGGCGGTGCCGAGGTCGATGACGATGGCGGGACGGCCCGGCGCGAGGGCGTGGGCGCCGGCGGCGTTGGCCAGGCGGTCCTGGCCGATTTCACCGGGCTTCGGGTAAGTGATGGGCACGCCGAGGCGAACCTGGTGGGTGAGTTGCCAGGCGGGCAGGCCGGCGGCGGCGGCGAGGGCGAGGAGTTTGGGCGTGGCGGCGGGGACTACGGAGCAGAAGGCGATGTGGCTTAACCGCGAAAGGCGCGAAGAGTCGCGAAGGGCGGAAAGCTCGGAAAGAAGGCCCTGGGCGGGATCGTCCAGGAGGGGCGTGGGGATGTCGCGCTGGCCGGACAGGACTCCGTCGTGGTGGAGGGCGAGATGGGTGTGGGTGTTGCCGATATCGAGGAGCAGGAGACCGCCCGGGCGGGCGGAATGACCAGTGTCGAATGTCGAATGTCGAATGTCGGAGGGCGGCATCGGGAAACAGGCGCGTTTATTTCTTGGAAAGGGTGACCTCGCCGGCGCGGAAGCGGTCGGTGTGGCCGTCGGGAAGGCGGAGCAGGAGGCTGCCCTCGTCGTCGATGCCGAGGGCCGTGCCGCGGATTTCCCGGGCGCCTTGGTGGAGGACGACGGCGCGACCCTTCAGGACATCGAAACGATGCCAGAGGTCGGCGAAAGTCTTCTGGTAGGAGCCGTCGAGAAAACGGGCGCAGGCGTCGAGCACGCGGCCGACGAGAGCGGCGGCAAACTTGTTGGGATCGAGCGGCACCGCGGTGTGTTCGGCGAGGGAGGTGGCGCGGCCGGCCAGGTCCGCGGGCCAGCCCCCAGGCGGGGCGTGGAGATTGAGGCCCAGGCCGAAGACGAGGTCGTGGATGCGGTCGGCATCGAGACGGGCTTCGGTGAGCATGCCACCGGCTTTGCGGTCGTCGAAGAGGAGATCGTTGGGCCACTTCAGGCCGGGGATGACGCGGCAGAAGGCGGAGACGAGGACGCAGACGTTGACACCCATCCAGAGGGTGAAGGTCTGCATGCGGGCGGGCTCGACTTCGGGGCGGAAGGCGAAGCTGACGTAGAGGTTGCCGTCGGTCGCACTGTGCCAGGCGCGCCCGAGGCGGCCGCGGCCCCTTTCCTGGCGGCGGGCGATCACGACGAGCGGGGCGGGCTCGCCGGCGGCAAGGAGACGGGAGGCCTCGTCGTTGGTGCTCCCGAGAGTATCGTAAAAATAAATACGCGCATCGCCCGGGGCGGGCCGGCGATGGGCCTCGAGGAGCGCGGGGTGGAGGAACGCGGGGCGGCCGGCGAGGCGGTAGCCGCGGGCGTGGAGGCTCTCGATTCCGAAGCCCTGCGCGCGAAGCTTCTCCAGGTGCTGCCAGACGGCGACACGGCTCACGCCGAGACGCCGGGCGAGGTCGGCGCCCGAGACGACGCCCTCGTCGCCTGCCTCGACCAAGGCCTGGAGGATGAGGAATTCAGGACGAGAAGCGGGCATGGGAAATCAGAACGACAAAACGACGGAGCGACAGAGGACGGAGCGGCAGGGGGCAGAAGGGCAGCGGAAGTGGCATGGCGGAGATAGGGTTTTCTGCAGGGCTGTCCTTCTGTCGCTCCGGTTTGGTTCTGTTCAGCTTTGCCAGTCGAGGCCGACGTCGGCCCAGGAGGACTTGTGGACCAGGGCGCCGGTGGAAACGAAGTCGAGACCGAGGCCGGCGTAGCGCGGGAGGGTCCTGAGGGTGATGCCGCCGCTCGCTTCGGTAAAGGCGCGTCCGGCGACGAGGGCGACGGCTTTTTTGATCCGGGCCGGCGGGAAGTTGTCGAGGAGGACCACGTCGGCGCCGGCCGCGAGGACGGCGGGGAGTTGGTCGAGGCGGTCGATCTCGACCTCGACGGCGAGATCGGGTGCGGCCCTTTTGGCGCGGGCGACGGCGGCGGCGAGGTCGTCGGGAGAGCCGAGGAGGGCGAGGTGGTTGTCCTTCAGCATGACGCGGTCGAAAAGGCCGAGGCGGTGGTTCCAGGCGCCTCCGCAGGCGACGGCGTATTTTTCGAGCATGCGGTAGCCGGGGGTGGTCTTGCGGGTGTCGAGCAGGCGGGTGCGGCCGGGGCCGAGGGCGGCCACGTGGGCGGCGGCGGCGGTGGCGATGCCGGAGAGGCGCTGGAGGAAATTCAGCACGACGCGCTCGGCGGCGAGGAGCACCCGCGGATCGCCCTCGAGGGTGGCGAGCACCTCGCCCTTCACGACGGTGCGGCCGTCCTGAACCAGCGGTTGCACGGAGGCGCGCGGGCCGTAGGCCGAAAGGATGAGGGGAAGGAGCGGCAGACCGCAGGCGACGAGCCCGGTGCGGGCGACGAGGTGGGCGCGACCGAGGCGCGGGGTGGTGGCGAGCGCGGCGGTGGAGCGGTCGCCGGTGCGGGCGGGTTTCTGGGCCAGGCCGAGGCCACCGAGGTCCTCGTCGCGGGCGAGTTCGACGAGGCGGCGCAGGTAGGTGCGGTCGAGGTCGTTCCACGTCAGGCGGAGGAGAAGGTGGTCGAGGGCGGCGGCGGGCGATGGCATGGCGGCAAGAGAAAAGGACCGGTGGCCAATGGCCAATGATCAATGTGGCGGAAGGTTGCGCTCCGGCCGGCCCCCGCAAAGGTGGGGGGCATGACTACCGGAGAGTTTTTGCAGCTGGCCGAGACGGAGGCGGCGGGGCATGGGCCCGCGCTGCTGGCGCTGTGGCGGGAGGCGCGCGGGGAATGGGCCGCGGCGCATGAGCTGGCGCAGAAGGCGGCCGGCCGGGCCGGCGACTGGGTGCACGCCTATCTGCACCGCGTCGAGGGGGACGAACTGAATGCGGGCTACTGGTATGCGCGGGCGGGCCGGATGCGGCCGGCGCCCGGGACGAGCCTCGAGGCGGAGCGGACGGCGATTCTGGCGGAATTGCTGAAATGAGCGCGGGCGGAGCCGCTCCGTTCCGGGCAGGCGCATCCGTGGAACGGAGGCTATTCGGAGATCGGCAGTACGGGCGGGAGCGGACAGTCGAGTGCGGCGGCCAGGGCGCGGAGCAGCCCGGCTTCCTCTTCGCTCAGACGCGAATCGGCGGTGAAGGCGGCGGCGAGGGCGGTGAGAATGCGCTTGCGGAAGGGTGCGGGGGTGAGAGCGAGGCGGTCTAGGGCGGCATCAAGCCGGTCGAGCGTCATGGGCTCGTCGGGCAGGTAGGCGAGCGGCGGCTGCAGACCGTTGAAGCCCATCGCGGCGCGGGCGAAGGCCTGGGCCGCGGCGGAGGCATCGGCGGCGTCGAGGCGGGAGGCAAAGGAGAGGGCGAGCGAGAGCTCGGGGCTGACTTGGGACGGAGCTAGCACGTGGAGGGCGTCGCGGGGGCGGGCGGCGAGGCCGAGCGTGCGGGTGAGGATCTTTTGCAGCGCAAATTCGTGGGGCGTGACGATCTCGTCGGCGTGCACGAGGGCATCGAGGGTGTCGAGCAGCGTGGCGCAGGCCGCGGGCTCCAGGTGACGCAGCGTGGGGGTGGCGAGTTGCAGGAGGCCGAAGCGGTGGCCGGCGGGGAGGCTTTCGAGTGCGGCGTACAGGTCGGCGGCCTGGCGGGCGGCGGAGGCATCGGCGCGTGCCGTGACAAGGGCGAGCAGGGGCTCCAGGGCGCCGGGTGCCGCGGGGCGGGGCAGGCAAAGCACGTAGCAGAGGGCGGCGACGCGGGCGGGATCGTGGGCTGCCTCACGAAGCGGGCCGGGCAGGGAGCCCAGGAGCTCGCGGCCGGCCTGCACGGCGGCGGGCGAAAGCTGCCCGGCGGCCCCGATGAGCTCCACAGGGTCGATCGGGGCGGCGCCAACGCGGGCGAAGGGCGGGGGAGCAGGAGCGGCGGCCGGCGGGTAGGGGATAAGCTCGGGGCGAAGCAGCGGCGGAAGCGGGGTGAAGGTGCCGTCGAAGGCCGGGTCGATGGCACGGATGCGCTCGACGAGGGGAGGGTGGGTCGCGAAGAGGCCACCCAGGCCGGAACGAAAATTCTGCACGAAGCAAAAGTGGCTGATCTCGACGGCTTCGGGGGTGTTCAGCCGGCCTTGAAAGGAGGAGCCGCCGACCTTCTTGAGCGCGTCGGCCAGACCGGAGGGGTTGCGCGTGAACTGGACGGCGGCGGCGTCGGCGAGGAACTCGCGCTGCCGGGAGACGGCGGCCTGGATGAGCCGGGCGAAGAGGTGGCCGAGATAGCCGATGACGAGGAGGGCGAGGCCGGCGAAAAAGAAGGCGCCGCCGCCTTTGCCGCCGCGCCGCGAGGAATCGGAGCGGACCTGGGAAAGGGAGTGCAGGATCGTGCGACCGAGGACGAAGATCGAAAGGATGCCGAAGACCAGGGCGGAGAGGCGGGTGTTGAGCCGCATGTCGCCGTTGAGGATATGGCTGAACTCGTGCGCGACCACGGCCTGGAGCTCGTCGCGATCGAGATGCGCAAGGGTGCCCTCGGTCACGGTGACGGCCGCGTCGGCCGGGGAGTAGCCCGCCGCGAAGGCGTTGAGGGCGGCTTCATCCGGCAGGAGATAAACGGCGGGGACGGCGACGCCGGAGGCGAGGGCCATTTCCTCGACCACGTTGAGCAAGGTACGTTCGCGGAGGTCTTCGGTGTCGGGTTCGACGCGGCGGCCGCCGACCATCTCGGCCACGGCAGGGCCGCCCTCGCGAAGTTGCCGCCACTTGAAAAAAGCGGAGATGACGACTGTAGGAACCACCAGGAGAGTGATGGCCTGGAGTGCGCCGGGCTGCCACCAGTCGATCGCGCCGAGGCCTCCGGAGGTCTGGGGATAGTGCACCACGCCACGACCGTCGGCCGTGGTGCGAAGGTGCATCCAGGCAGTGCCGGCGACGAAGGCCAGGTAGAGCGCGGCGATGGTGCCGCCGACGGCGAGGGCGAAGAGAACGACGAGGCGGCCGGTGCGTCGTTTGGCGCGGGCCTGAGCCTCGAAAAAATCCATGGGAAAGCGGCGATCCGGTCAGCGGGGCGGGACCGATGAGGTGGCCTGTAAGCTGGAGCGGTGCGCTCGTGTCCGGCCGTGGCGGGCGCGCCGACGTCCGAGACGAGGCCGACGCACCATGAAAAAGTAGAGAAGGGCGCCGATCCAGCCGACCAAGAGAAGCAAGACGATCCAGGTAGTCCGGGAGGCGTAGTCGGAGGAGGCAGGGGAGATGGATATACAATCGAGCAACATCCAGAGCCAAAAGAGAAACAGGAGGCCGCCGGCGCAGAGGACCAAACCGAGGAGCAGGAACGTGGCCGGGCCCTTGGGTTCGGCGGCGAACTGCGCGAGCAAGGGGGAAAAAGGAAGGGCGGTCATGCCGGGGAGGAGAGATGCCGGGGCCTAGAAACTGACCTTGGGCGCGGCGCGTTCGGTGGCGTCGGTGATGGCGAAGAGTTCGGCGGGTTGAAAGCCGAGGGCCCCGGCGAGGAGAACGGTGGGAAAGGTCTCGCGCCGGGTATTGTAGGTCATGACGGCGTCGTTGAAGGCCTGCCGGGCGAAGGCGATTTTGTTCTCCGTGCTGGTGAGCTCTTCGGTGAGGCGCAGCATGTTCTGGTTGGCCTTCAGTTCGGGGTAGGCCTCGGAGACGACAAAAAGGCGGGAGAGCGCGCCGGCGAGGCTGGTTTCCGCGCCCGCGAGGTTTTTCAGCGCGGAAGCGTCGGCGGGATTGGCGGCGGCGGACGACGCGGCGGAGGCGGCGAAGTTGCGCGCCTGGATCACGGCCTCGAGAGTCTCGCGCTCGTGCTTGAGGTAGCCCTTGGCGGTCTCGACCAGATTCGGGATGAGGTCGTAACGGCGTTTCAATTGAACGTCGATCTGGGCGAAGGCGTTTTTGAAGCGGTTGCGGAGAGTGACGAGGCCGTTGTAGAGGCCGACGGCCCAGAGCACAAGGACGACGAGCAGGCCGGCGAGGACGAGGAGGGCGACAAGGGCGGGAGTCATGGGGGCGAAAGGGTTGGGAAACGCGACGCAGGCGGACGAGCCTGAGGGCAGACGATGGAACGCGAGGCGGCGCAGGCGAGTCCGAATCACGGTTGCCATGCGGGCGGACGGCCCGCCAGCTTGGCGGCTTTTCCTCCTTTTTCCGGGTTTCTCCCCTCACCATTTTCCTTTCATCCATGGCGCGCCGTCTTTCGTTTCTCCTTTGTCTGCTGGCGCTCGCCGCGGGCGGGCGGGCGCAGGGGGAACACGAGGAGCCGACCCTGTTTGTGCCGGTGCCGCTGGCGCCCGCACCGGCGGACGTGTCGGCGGGCGCCCTGATCGTGAGCCAGGGTTCGGCGGAGCGGGCGCTGGCGTTGGGATTCGCCGCGACCGCGGCGGCTCAGGCGGAGCAACTGGTCGTGAAAGCGGCGGCGGGCAGCCCGGCGCGGGATGCGGCGGCGCTGGTGCTCACGACTGCACGGCTGGAGCTGGGGGATCTGGCGGGGGCGGAGCGGGCCCTGGCAAACCATGGCGGGGAGCAGACGCCGGCCTACCGTCTGCGCGCGGGCCTGATTGCGGCGCGGGCGGGCCGTCCGCTGGCGGCCCAGGCCGAGTTGGCGGCTCTGCGGCCGGAGGCGCTGGCGGCGGAGGAGCGCGCCTGGTTTTATCTTTTGCAAGGCATGGTGGCGGAGGCGGCGAAGGACTCCGGCGCGGCCGGCGCGGCCTATGACCAGGCCTTGGCTGCCGCGACGTCGGACTGGCAGCGGGCCCGCCTGAGGCTGACGCGCGAGCAACTGCGGCTGGCGCAGGGCGAGGTCACGGAAAACCAGGCCAACGAGCTGCGCGCCCAGGCGGAGCGCTATGCCGGCCGCGGGGTGGGCACGGATTATGCCGTGCAGCACGCGGTGGCGCTGACCTTGCTGGGCCGGCGCGAGGCGGCGACGGATTATCTGCAGGCCCAACTGGCGACGCTGGGGGAGGCGGCCGCGTCCGGCTCGCGCGACGATGTGCGGCTAATGATCGGCCTGATCGCGGGCCCGGGCCAGGCGGCGGGGCGGACCGCGCTGGAGCAGCTTCTGGCGGCCGGGGCGGACGCGGGCAAACAGCGCATGGCGCTGCACCTGCTGGCGGAGGGGGCGGAGACGGCGGACGCGCGGGTCTGGCTGAGGCGCACCCTGGATGAACTGCTGGCGCGCGCCCCGGCGCATCCGCTGACGGAGGAGCTCTTGCTGGTCCGCGCGGAGCTTTCGTTGGCGGACCGGGCCTATGGGCGGGCCGAGGCGGACGCGAAGGAGCTGCTGGTGCGGTTCCCGGCCTCGGCGCTGAGGGCGCGCGCGCTTACCCAGCTGGCGGCGGCGGCCTGGGAGCAGGGGCGTTTCCGCACCGCGGCGGACTATGCGGCGCAGGCGGCGGGCGCGGCCGGCGACGCGGAAGCGCGGGCCTCGCTGCGCCTGCTCGCCGCGGAAGCTTCGTATCGGGCGGAGGACTACACGACGGCCGCGGAGGCCTATGCGGCCGTGATCGACGCGCCGCCCGCCGGGGTGGCGCCGGCCGAGGCCATGTTCCAGGAGATCATGTCCGAGATCGGGGCGAAGCGCCTGGGCTTGGCGGCGGAATCGATCGACCGGCTGGCCGCGGATCCGCGTTTCGACGCCATCACGCGCTGGCAGGCGGAGTGGAACCTCGCGCGGGGTCTGCAGGCGGAGGGACAGGGCGAGGTGGCGCTGGCCCGGGTGGCGCGGCTGCGGAGCGAGCCGGGCGCGGAGGCCCGGCCCGCGGACCTGCGCCTCCGGCTGGCCTGGCTGGAGGCGAGGCTGGCGCGCGAGACGGGCAGGGCGGAGGAGGCCCTGCGGCTGGCCCGCGCGGTGCCGGCACGGCCCGAGGGGGTGGACGAGGCGCTGGCACGCCAGATTGCGGGGCTGGCGCGGCTGGTGGCGGCGGAGGCCTTGTTTGGCCTGGACCGGGCGGGCGAGGCGGTGGCCGAGCTGCAGCAACTGCGCGCGGACATGCCGGGCTCGGAGGCTGCGATGCAGTCCTACATCGTGGAGGCGAATATCCGGGCGACGGAAGGAGGACTGGTGGAAGCGCAGCGGCTGTTGACGCAGTTCGCGGACGACAACCGCGACCACGACTACGCCCCCTACGCGATCTACCAGGCGGCGCTCAACGCGGAGCGGCGGGGCGAGGATGTTTATTACCAGGAAGCCTATCGCCTGCTCGAGGAGCGGTTGATCAAGGCCTATCCGGGCAGCAGACTGATTTTCGCGGCGCGTATGAAGCAAGGCGATCTCCTGCGCCGGCTGGGGGAATTCGCCGCGGCGCAGCAGATCTACGAGGAGCTGACGAACCAGTTCGCGCAGCATCCCGACGTGCTGACGGCGCAGATGGCCCTGGCCGATTGCCACCGCGCGCAAGCGGCGCAAGAGCCCTCCCATTTCGAGAGTGCGATCACGATCCTGGAGCGGTTGCGCGACCTGGCGGACGCCCCGCTCGACCTGCGCGCGGAGGCGGGATTCAAACTGGGCGACATGCTGGCCCAGCGCGGCTCCGCGGAGGCGCTGGCGGCCTGGGGGCCAGTGATGGATGTCCTGCTGACGGACCGGGAGCGGGCGGCGCGGCTCGGGCCCCAGGGCCGCTACTGGGCGGGACGCATGCTGGTCCGCATGGCGGGGGTCCTGGAGGAGGTCGGACGCACGGACGAAGCGCGCGACATGTGGCGCCTGGTCCTGGACCGCGGCCTGCCGGGCGGGTCGCTTGCGCGGGAACGCCTGGGCGGAGGCGCGACGCCCGCGCCTTGATGCGGCAGGCCCCCGGCCTCATGCTTTTTTTCAACCATCCATGGATGCATCCAATCTCAGTCTGCTTGAACGTGGCGGTCCGGTCATGTGGGTGCTGCTGCTGCTGGGCACGCTCGCCCTCGTGTTGTTCGTCGAGCGCATGCTCTACCTGCATCGCGGGCAGATCCGCTCGACCGAATTTTTGGATGGGGTGAAAAACATCCTCGCTCGGCGCCGCATGGCGGAGGCGGTCACGGTGTGCGAGGAAGCGCCCGGACCCGTCGCGGCGGTGGTGAAGGCGGCTCTGCTGCACGCCGAGGATGACGAGGTGCGGATGCGCTACGCGGTGCAGGACGCGGCGGTCGTGGAACTGCCGGCCTTGGAGCGCCGCCTGGGCGCGCTCGCCGCGATCGCTCAGATCGCGCCGCTGGTGGGGCTGCTGGGCACCGTGCTGGGCATGGCGACGACGTTCCAGGCCTTTATGGAGGGGGGGCAGTATGCGACGGCGCAGGCGCTCTCGACCGGTATGTGGCGCTCCCTGGCCACGGCGGGCTCGGCCCTGGCCCTGGCGATCCCCGCCCACCTCGCCCACCATCTGCTCTACGGGCGGGTGCGCTCGATCGTGCGCGACGTGGAGTGGGCGGGCAACGAAATCATGCGCTATCTCCTGATCGATTACCGAGAGGCGGCCCCGGCGGCGGTTGCGACCAAAACAGCCGCAGGCAGCGGAGCCGGAGGACCGGGTTCATGATCACCCGCCCCCTCGACCTGGCGGCGCGGCTGAAGCCCATCTCGCGCGGGTGGGACACGTTGTTTTACGTCAACGTGGGAGCCTTGGCGGTGTTTTTTTTCGTGTTTGGCTCGCGCTTCGTGCTCGCGCCCGGGCTGGCGGTGGATTTCGCGCTCCCCAAGGCGGGCACGGCAGCGACCTCCGCATTGATGACCGATGTGGTGATCGCGGTGCCGGCGGCGGGCATGGCGGTGGTGGATGGCGCGGTGCTGGACTTCACCCGGCTCGGACCCTGGTTGCGCGAGCAGGGGAGCCGGCCGGGCCGGGGGGGCACACGCAAGCGTCTGCTCGTGCAGGCCTCGGGTTCGCTGCCGGCGCGGGATCTCGCCGAGATCTACGCCCTCGCGGCCGAGGCCGGATTCTCGGGCGTCTTGGTCGCGACCGCGGATTCCGGTGCGGGCGGGGACATCCGCTGAGGCAGCCATGAGTGGCAGGAAGCGATCGTGGGGTTTGCGGGTCGCGCCGTTCCTGGTGTTCGTCGTGGGCGGCGGGTTGCTGTTCGTGCTCGCGAAACAGGTCAGGGTTCCGACTCCACCGTTTTCCAGTATGGGCAAAGGCACGGTGCCTGAACTGGTGATGACGCGCATCGAGCGCCTGCCAACCGGCACCGCATTGCGGGAAAAGCTGCAGTTATTGGATCCCAGCCCCTTGTTCATGCCGACGGGCGAATCGGAAGGACCGGGCGGACCGGAGGGCGTGCCGGGGCATGCACAGGGCAATGCCACCGGCGATTTCCCCCCGGCCCTGCGTTTCCCGCAGACGGCGCCGGCCGCCGGCATCCTGCGTCCCGAGGTGCCGGCCACTCCCTTGGACGCGGCGGAGAAGCTGGCAGAAAAGCGATGGTTTGACGGGCTGGCCAGACAGAGCGACGCGGCTGCTTCGGAAGCGAGCGCCGTGCGGGTGGCACGAGTGGACGTCTACGCGCTCGGCGAGGTCGAGCGCGTGGTGGCGGTAGATCTGGCGAAAGCGTCGGGGCTGGGCGGGACGGCCTGGCGTCCGCTGACGCTGACGGTGTTGATGGATGCGGCGGGAGCCGTCACGCAGCCCGTGGTGGCAACCAGTTCGGGGATCGATGAAGTCGACGAAAGAATTCGCTGGATTGTGGGGCACGAACTGTTACCGAGACTCCGCCTTCGCCCCGGTATCTATCGGTTGGAAGTGGGGCCTTGAGCGGTGGTTTTGAGAATCTTCTTGATTCGCCAAAATTGCAGTTGACGGGTCTCGCGTGGAATTAGACGTTTAGCGCCCTTTTCGTTTTTTGACCCTTTCCGGTTCGCCCAGATAGCTCAGTTGGTAGAGCACGCCCTTGGTAAGGGCGAGGTCGCCAGTTCGAATCTGGTTCTGGGCTCCAGGTCAAAAATCGGATTTTCCTAATCCACCAAACCATCAACGTCTCCAACTCCCATGGCCAAAGGCACATTCGAGCGCAAGAAACCCCACGTCAACGTAGGCACCATCGGCCACGTCGACCACGGCAAGACCACCACCACCACCGCTATCCTCGCCGTTCAGGCGCGCAAGGGCCTGGCCGAGGTCAAGACCTATGCAGACATCGCGAAGGGTGGCACCGTGCGTGACGCTTCGAAGATCGTCACCATTTCGGTCGCCCACGTGGAGTACGAGACTGAGAAGCGTCACTACGCCCACGTCGACTGCCCCGGCCACGCTGACTTCGTCAAGAACATGATCACCGGCGCTGCTCAGATGGACGGCGCTATCCTCGTGGTCTCCGCCGCCGACGGCCCGATGCCCCAGACCCGCGAGCACATCCTCCTCGCCCGTCAGGTCGGCGTGCCGAAGATCGTCGTCTGGCTCAACAAGGTTGACCTGATCGACGACACGGAGCTGCTGGACCTCGTCGAGATGGAGATCCGCGAGCTCCTCTCCAAGTACCAGTTCGACGGCGACAACGCCACCATCGTCCGTGGTTCCGCCACCGCCGCCCTCGAAGGCAAGCCCGAGGGTGAGGCCGCCATCACGGCGTTGATGAATGCCATTGACACCGACATCCCGGAGCCGGCTCGCGAGACGGACAAGCCCTTCCTGATGTCCGTCGAGGACGTGTTCTCCATCACCGGCCGCGGCACGGTCGCCACCGGTCGTATCGAGCGCGGTGTTATCAAGGTGAACGATACCGTCGAGATCGTCGGTCTCAAGGACACGGCTTCCACCGTCGTGACCGGCATCGAGATGTTCCGCAAGCTCCTCGACCAGGGTCAGGCCGGTGACAATGTCGGCATCCTCCTCCGTGGTATCGACAAGGACGGCATCGAGCGCGGCCAGGTTCTGGCCGCTCCGAAGAGCATCACCCCGCACAAGAAGGCCAAGGCTGAGATCTATGTTCTCTCCAAGGAAGAGGGCGGCCGCCACACTCCCTTCTTCAACGGCTATCGTCCCCAGTTCTACTTCCGCACCACGGACGTGACCGGAGTCGTCAACCTGCCCAAGGGCGTCGAGATGATCATGCCTGGCGACAACATCGCCGTCGAGATCGACCTCATCAGCCCCATCGCCATGGAGAAGACCCAGCGCTTCGCCATTCGCGAGGGTGGCCGCACCATCGGTGCCGGCCGTATCACCGAGATCATCGAGTAAGGTCGCCGATCCCGTTGTAGATTTCATGACCGCCGAGGCTCGTGATTGAGCCTCGGCTGCGTCGTCTAAAATTCTTTTCCCACAGGCGTGTAGCTCAATTGGTAGAGTAGCGGTCTCCAAAACCGTTGGTTGGGGGTTCGATTCCCTCCGCGCCTGCCACTTTCCCCTAGATGAATAATCCGTTCCGCAGCACCCGTATTTTCGCCGGCGAGATCGTTGACGAGCTTAAGAAAGCCTCGTGGCCGTCTTGGACCGAACTGCGCGATTCCACCGTTGTGGTGATCGTCGCCTGCGTGCTGCTTGGGGTGTTCACCAGCGTCGCCGACTTCTCGCTGTATCAAGTCGTCGATCTCTTCACTTCCTGGGTTCGCTAAAACTCGTCCCCGTCGTCCCCATGTCTAGCCAGACCTCCACGCCGGCCGGCGCCCAGTGGTTCGCCCTTCATACGCTCTCCGCCCAGGAGAAGAAGGTGAAAACCTACATTGAGAAATTCAAAACCCAGGAGGAGTTGGACGAGTATATCTTCGAGGTGCTGCTGCCGACGGAGGTCACCTCCGAGGTCAAGAACGGCAAAAAGACCACCAAGGTCCGCAATCTTTATCCGGGCTACGTCTTCATTCAGATGAAGATGTATGATGAGGACAAACACGTCATCAACAAGCCCTGGTACTTCGTCAAGGAGGTCGCCGGCGTGATCGGCTTTGTGGGTGGCGATCGTCCCGCTCCGCTGCGGCAGAGCGAAATCGACGAGATCAAGGCTCGTGTCGAGGCCGCCGCCGGCAAGGAAGTGCCGAAGGTCACCTTCGATGTTGGCGAAGAGGTCAAGGTTACCGACGGTGCCTTTGCCAACCTGACCGGCCGTATCGACGAAGTCGACCCCGCGCGCGGCAAGCTCAAGATTTCCGTTTCCATTTTCGGCCGCTTCACTCCGGTCGAGCTCGAATACTGGCAGGTGCAACGCGCCACGGAGTGACGCGACGCCCTCTTTGACACCGCCGACGTTCAGCAAAGAACCACACGTCACCTAAAACACCCGCCAATCCTCCCTTACCATGGCCAAGAAGATCCAAGGCTACATCCGTCTCCAACTGCCCGCCGGCGCCGCCAATCCCGCCCCCCCCGTCGGTCCCGCGCTCGGCGCTCAGGGCGTCAATATCATGGCGTTCTGCAAAGAGTTCAACGCCAAGACGAAGGACCAGAACGGCATGATCCTTCCCGTGGTCATCACCGTTTATTCGGATAAGTCTTTCACCTTCATCCTCAAGTCCCCGCCGGCCTCCGTGCTTCTCAAGAAGGCCGCCAACATCGCTTCCGGTTCCGCCAAACCCAATCAGGACAAGGTCGGCAAGGTCACCAAGAAGCAGCTCGCGGAAATCTACAACATCAAGAAGGCCGATATGAACGCCAAAGATGTTGAAGCTGGCATCAAGGTCATCGCCGGCACTGCCCGCAACATGGGCATCGAAGTCGTCGATTAAAATTTTCCTTCAGACCCCCCAAACGCGGGAGCTCTCCCAAGAGCGTTTGAACCGCTAGGAGTCCAACATGCCGAAACAACCCAGCAAACGTTATCGGGCCGCCGCCAAGGCTGCCGATCTCACCAAGAACTACACCCTGGCCGAAGCGGTCGAGGTGCTTGGCAAATTCCCCAAGGCCAAGTTCGACGAGACCGTCGAACTGTCCTTCCGTCTCGGTGTCGATCCGACGCAGGGCGACCAGATGGTGCGCGGCACCACCCCGCTTCCCAACGGCTCGGGCAAAAAGGTTCGCGTTCTCGTCTTCACCGACAGCCCCGAGGCCGCCCTGAAGGCCGGCGCCGACTATGCCGGTCTCCAAGACATGATGGCCAAGATCAATGAAGGCTGGCTCGACTTCGACGTGGCCATCGCCACCACCGAAGCCATGAAGCAGGTCCGTACCCTCGCCCGCGTCCTCGGTCCCAAGGGCCTTATGCCCAACCCGAAGTCCGGTACGGTGACCGACGACATCGTCGCCGGCATCAAGGCCGTCAAGGCCGGTCGCGTGGAGTTCAAGATGGACAAGGCCGCCAATATCGGTGTCGGCGTCGGCAAGCGTTCTTTCGCTCCCACCGCCATCATCGAAAACGTCAGCGCGGTCATCGACGCTGTCGCCAAGGCCAAGCCTGCTTCCTTCAAGGGCGTTTACATCAAGTCCGTCACCCTTTCCTCCTCGATGAGCCCCGGCGTGCAGATCGCCTCCACCGAGTTCAGCAAAGCCTAACCCGGAGCCCTACCCATGAGAGCCGAAAAGAAATATCTTATCTCCGAAGTCGAGAGCCACCTCAAGAAGTCGGACTACGTCATCCTCACCAACTTCACCAAGATCACGGTCGCCGACACTGCGGACCTTCGCAATAAGCTCGCCGCCGAGAAGGCCGAGTTCCACGTGGTCAAGAACAGCTCCTTCCGCGTCGCGGCCAAGGCCTTCGGCCTGCCCGAGGTGGACAGCGTTCTCTCCGGCCAGACCGCCATCGTCGTTGGCGGCAAGAATCCCGCGGGTGTCGCCAAGATCCTGAAGAAGTTCTTCGAGGAAAAGCAGAAGCTCGAAGTCAAGGTCGGCGTCCTCGACAAGAAGGTCGTATCCGCCAAGGACCTCGCCGCCATCGCCGATCTGCCTCCGTTCGATGCCCTTCGCGCCCAGTTCCTCGGCCTTCTCACCAGCAACGCGGCCGCCTTCGTGCGCGTCCTCGATGCCAAGGTCAAAAAGGAGCAGCCCGCCGCCTAAACCTTTCTCCGATTGGCGGCCTGAAAACCGCCGATCGGGAAACCCAATCAACCGCGACCAGCTAGGGGATACGTCCCTTAAACGCGCCGCATCCGCAGCCGCTAGTTTGCCGCAGGAGATATCCACATGAGCACCATCACCAAAGACCAAGTTATCGAGTGGCTGTCCGGCCAGTCGGTTCTCGAACTCGCGGCCCTCGTCAAGGACCTCGAAGGCAAGTGGGGCGTTTCCGCCGCCGCTGCCGTTGCCGCCGCCCCCGCGGGTGGCGCTGGCGCCGCCGCCGCCGCTCCTGTCGAGGAGAAGACCGAGTTCAACGTCGTCCTCACCGACGCCGGCGCGAACAAGATCGGCGTCATCAAGGAAGTCCGCGCCATCACCGGCCTGGGCCTCAAGGAAGCCAAGGACCTCGTCGAAGGCGCGCCCAAGCCCGTCAAGGAAGGCGCTTCCAAGGCCGAGGCCGAGGACATCAAGAAGAAGCTCGAGGCCGCCGGCGCCAAGGTCGAGCTCAAGTAATCACTTGGGTCTCAACGCGTTCTACGCATCTTTTTCCACGAGACAGGTCGTGCGTTCGCGCGGCCTGTCTTTTGCCGTTTCTATTCTCTCGTTCTTTTTAGCGTCCGCCGAGGCCTCGCGCCCGGCGTTGGTTTGATGGTTGTGCCGGCTTCCCCGCCGTGCGCCGCCCCCGCATTTTTTTCATCCCTCCCAACCGGAAATCTCCATGGCCGACCGCACCCATTCTGAGCGTCAAAACTTCGGTAAGCTTCGTGAAGTTGCTCCTCCGCCCAACCTGATTGAAATCCAGATAACCTCGTATCTGGACTTTCTCCAAAAGGGCCTGCCGGAAAAGCAGCGCAAGGCCCAAGGCCTCGAGGCGGTCTTTCGCGAGATCTTCCCGATTGAATCCTACGATGGTCGTCTGAACCTCGAATACGTCTCTTACACCCTCGGCGAAGCCCGCAACACCGAGATCGAGTGCATCAAAGATGGTGTCACGTACTCCGTTCCCCTCCACGTGAAGCTTCGTCTTCGCGAAGAGGAATTCATCAAGGACGAGGAGATTTACATGGGCGAGATTCCCATGGTGACCGAGCGCGGTTCGTTTATCATCAACGGGGCCGAACGCGTTGTCGTTTCCCAGCTCCACCGCTCCCCCGGCCTCTGCTTCGAGAAGGACCGCCACACCTCCGGCAAGGAGCTTTTTGCCTTCCGCATCATCCCCGATCGCGGCACTTGGCTGGAGGTTCAGTTCGACCAGAACGATCTCCTCTACGTCTATCTCGACCGTCGCCGCCGTCGCCGCAAGTTCCTCATTACGACGCTCTTCCGCGCGCTCGGTTATTCCGACAACGCGAAGATCTTGGAGCTCTTTTACGAGGTCAAGGACGTCAAGATTTCCAAGCTCCTCGACCAGGAGAACGTCTCCACGCTCGTGTTTGTCGACGATGTCATCGATGCCCACAAGGGCGTCGTGCTGGCCCGCGCCCTCGAGCAGCTGACCAAGCAGACCATCCGCACCTTCGAGAAGCACGATATTACCAGCGTGCGCGTGCTCGACACCGCCATCGACGACGGCGCGATCGTCCGCGCCCTCAAGAAGGATCCGACCATCAATGAGGAGGAGGCCCTGAAGGAAATCTACAAGCGCCTCCGCCCCGGTGAGCCCGCGACCATCGCCAACGCCAAGGCCCTCCTCAAACGCCTCTTTTTCGATCCCAAGCGCTACGATCTCGGTGCCGTCGGCCGCTACAAGATCAACCAGAAGCTCAATCTCGAGACTCCGATCGAGCAGCGTATTATCCTCACCGAGGACATTATCGAATCCACCAAGTACCTCGTCCGCCTCAAGCGCGGCGAAGGCGTCGTGGACGACATCGATCACCTCGGCTCCCGCCGCGTCCGTACCGTCGGCGAGCTCCTCGCCAACGAGTGCCGCAAGGGCCTCGCCCGCACCGAGCGCCTCGTTCGCGAGCGCATGACCATGTATGATCAGTCGGTCGACTCGATCACGCCCAACAAGCTGATCAACCCGAAAGCTCTCACCACGGTCATCCGCGACTTCTTTGCCCGCTCGCAGCTGTCGCAGTTCATGGACCAGATCAACCCGCTCGCCGAGGTCACGCACAAGCGTCGTCTCTCCGCGCTCGGGCCTGGCGGCCTCAACCGCGACCGTGCCGGCTTCGAGGTGCGCGACGTTCACCCGACGCACTACGGCCGCATCTGCCCCATCGAGACCCCCGAAGGTCCGAACATCGGTCTGATCAACTCTCTCTCCACCTACGCTCGCGTCAACGAGTACGGCTTCATCGAGGCTCCCTACCGCCTCGTGAAAGACGGCCGGGTCACCGACAAGATCGAATACCTCACCGCTAACCAGGAGGAGGGCAAGGTCATCGCCCAGGCGAACTCCGAGCTCGACGAGAAGGGTAATTTCGTCGGCAAGGTCACCGTGCGTAAAGACGGCGAGTTCCTTGAAGTGAAGGCCGAGGAAGTCGACCTCATGGACGTCTCGCCGAAGCAGGTGATCTCGATCGCCGCCGGCATGATTCCCTTCCTCGAGCACGACGACGCCAACCGCGCGCTGATGGGTGCGAACATGCAACGCCAGGGCGTGCCCCTCCTCCAGGCCGAGGCTCCCTTCGTGGGCACCGGCATCGAGGAGCGCGTCGCCCGCGACTCCAAGATCGTCGTCGTCGCCGAAGAGGGCGGCTACGTCGCTTCCGTGGATGCCAAGCGCATCGTCGTCACCAAGGACGGCGAATTGCCCCGCAACTTCGACAAGAACCCGAAGTCCGACGCGAAGAATGGCGTGCAGGTTTACGAGCTGCGCAAGTTCATGCGCTCGAACGCCGGCACTAACTTCAACCAAAAGCCCATCGTCAAAAAGGGGCAGAAGATCAAGGCCGGCGACATCATCGCGGACGGCCCGTCCACGGACAAAGGCGAGATGGCGCTCGGCCGCAACATCCTCGTCGGCTTCATGCCCTGGAACGGCTACAACTTCGAGGACGCCATCCTCATCTCCGAGAAGGTCCTGAAGGAGGATATTTTCTCCTCCATCCACATCCAGGAATTCGAGGTCACCGCGCGAGACACCAAACTCGGGCCCGAGGAAATCACCCGCGACATCCCGAATGTCGGCGAAGAGGCCCTCCATAACCTCGATCATAACGGTGTCATCCGCATCGGCGCCGAGGTGAAGCCCGGCGACATCCTCGTCGGCAAGATCACCCCGAAGTCCGAGACCGAGCTCGCCCCCGAGGAAAAGCTCCTCCGCGCCATCTTCGGCGAAAAGGCCGCCGACGTGAAGGACACCTCCCTCATCGTCCCCTCCGGAGTCACCGGCATCATCATGGATGTGAAGGTCTCCAGCCGCGTCGATTTCGAGAAGGAGAAGCTTTCTCCCTCGGACCGCCGCCGCGAGATCAAGCAGATCCAGGAGGAGTACAAGACCCAGATGGACAAGCTCCGCGAGACTCTCACGGAGGCCCTCTCGAACATCCTCCTCGGCGAAAAGATCCCGCTCGACGTCACCAACGGCGCCACCGGCGAGATCATCATCCCCGCCAATCGCAAGATCACCAAGACCCTCCTCCGCAAGCTCGCCGCCGTCTCCAAGCACGTCGAGATCGATCCGTCTCCGGTTCGCATCAAGATCATGGAGATCATCGCGTCTTTTCAGTCCCGCTTCGACGAGCTGGAAAGCGATCGCGAACGCAAGGTGTCCGGCATCGAGTCCGGCGATATCGCCGGCGACGGTTCGATCAAGCAAGTCAAGGTCTACATCGCCACCAAGCAGAAGCTCGAGGTCGGCGATAAGATGGCCGGCCGCCACGGTAACAAGGGCGTCGTCGCCAAGATCGTCCCCGAGGAAGATATGCCCTTCCTCGCCGATGGTACCCCCATCGAGATCTGTCTCAATCCCCTCGGCGTGCCTTCCCGCATGAACGTGGGCCAAGTGCTCGAGACCCACCTCGGCTGGGCTTGCAAAAAGCTGGGCATCAAGGTCGCGACCCCTGTCTTCGATGGTATCCCCGAGAAACAGGTTCGCGAATACCTCAAGCAGGCCAATGAGATCGAGAAGTCGAACAACGGCCCCGTCACCGTGACCACCGCCGGCAAGGCGACCCTCTTCGACGGCCGTACCGGCGAGAAGATCGATCAACAGGTCGTGGTCGGCTACATCTACATGATGAAGCTGAACCACTTGGTGTCGCACAAGATCCATGCCCGTGCCGTCGGTCCCTACTCCCTCGTCACCCAGCAGCCGCTGGGCGGCAAGGCCCAGTATGGCGGCCAGCGCTTCGGCGAAATGGAGGTCTGGGCGCTCGAAGCCTACGGCGCGGCGCACACCCTCCAGGAGCTCCTCACCGTCAAGTCCGACGACGTGCAGGGCCGCACCAAGATCTACGAGTCGCTCGTCAAGGGCGACAACACCCTGCAGGCCGGCACGCCCGAGTCCTTCAACGTGCTCATCAAGGAAATCCAGTCCCTCGGTCTGGATATCCGCCTCAACAAGCGCGATGCCCTCGGCAACCTCGTCGAGACCCGCCCGCCCTCCGCCGCGCAGATCGCCTCCGGCAATCCCCGCGCGACCAGCCTGTAATTGGTTTTAACTACAAACTTTAGGGAACCTACATGAGCATCCAACCCAACGAAGTCGCCGCCGGCGCCCGCGAAGAAGTTCGCTCCGCCCTCGGCCTCGACGAAAATCCCTTCGACTGCGTTTCCATCACGGTCGCTTCCCCCGAGACCATCCGCAACTGGTCCCGCGGCGAGGTGAAGAACCCCGAGACCATCAACTACCGCACCTTCAAGCCCGAGCCGGGCGGCCTCTTCTGCCAGAAGATCTTCGGCCCCGTCCGCGACTACGAGTGCGCCTGCGGAAAGTACAAGCGCATCAAGTACAAGGACGTCGTCTGCGATCGCTGCGGCGTCGAGGTCACCGTCGCCCGCGTCCGCCGCGAGCGCATGGGCCACATCGAGCTGGCCGTTCCGGTCACGCACATCTGGTTCCTCAAGAGCATGCCCAGCCGTCTCGGCCTGCTCCTCGACATGACCGCCCGCTCCCTCGAGCGCGTCATCTACTACGAGAACTACATGGTCATCGATCCGGGCAAGACCCCGCTCGAGCCCAAGCAGCTCCTCACCGACACCGAGTACCGCCAGGCGCTCGATGAATACGGTGACGATTCCTTCGTCGCCAAGATGGGCGCCGAGGCCCTCCGCGAGTGCCTCAAGCTCATGGACATGGACGCTACCGTCGCCGAGCTGCAGGAGAACATGCGCGCGACCAAGTCCAAGCAGATCAAGAAGAAGCTCTCCAAGCGCCTCAAGGTCATCCAGGGCTTTATCAACTCCAAGTCCCGCCCCGAATGGATGGTGCTGGAGGTGCTGCCCGTCATCCCGCCCGACCTGCGTCCCCTCGTTCCCCTCGAAGGCGGCCGTTTTGCTACCTCCGACCTGAACGACCTCTACCGCCGCGTCATCAACCGCAACAACCGTCTGCGGAATCTGATGCAGTTGAAGACGCCCGACGTCATTATCAACAACGAGAAGCGCATGCTCCAGGAGTCGGTCGACGCCCTCTTCGACAACGGCCGCCATGGTCGGCCCGTCACCGGCGCCGGCAATCGTCCCCTGAAGTCGCTGTCCGACATGCTCAAGGGCAAGCAGGGCCGCTTCCGCCAGAACCTTCTCGGCAAGCGGGTGGACTACTCCGGCCGCTCCGTGATCGTCATCGGCCCTGAGCTCAAGCTCAGCCAGTGCGGCCTGCCCAAGAAGATGGCACTCGTCCTCTTCGAGCCCTTCATCATCCGCCGCCTCAAGGAGCTCGGCTTCGTGCACACCGTGCGCGGCGCCCGCAAGATGATCGAGAAGAAGTCCCCCGAGGTGTGGGACATCCTCGAGGAGGTCACCAAGGGCCACCCGGTTCTTCTGAACCGCGCCCCCACGCTCCACCGCCTCTCGATTCAGGCCTTCGAGCCCGTACTCATCGAGGGCGAGGCCATCCGCGTTCACCCGCTCGTCTGCACCGCCTACAACGCCGACTTCGACGGTGACCAGATGGCCGTGCACGTGCCCCTCAGCCTCGAGGCCGTGATGGAGTGCAAGCTCCTCATGATGGCGACCAGCAACATCTTCTCGCCCTCCTCGGGCAAGGTGATCCTGACGCCCTCCCAGGACATCGTTCTGGGTGCCTATTACCTCACCATCGAGCCCCGCAAGAAGCCCGCCGCCGACGCCCGCGTGGCCCTGCTCTCCGGCCTCCAGGAAGTGCTCTACGCCAAGGCTGATGGCGCGCTCAAGTTCCACGACTGGATCGACATTCCGAATCCCGACTTCGGTCGCGACACCGTCTACGGCAACAAGGAGAAGCGCGTTCTCCGCACGACCGTCGGTCGCGTGATTTTCAACCAGATCTGGCCCGAGGGACTCGGCTTCGTGAACTTCCCCGTGCCGAAGGGCAAGCTGGGTGACATCATCCTCGCCACCACCAAGGTCACCACCGACGTCCTCGTGGTCGAGACCCTCGACAAGCTCAAGGATCTCGGTTTCCAGACCGCCTTCCAAGCCGGCATCTCCATCGGCATCGACGACATGATCATCCCCGAGGCCAAAAAGGAGATCGTGAAGGAAGCCCGCGGCCGTATCGCCGAGGTCGAAGGCCAGTTCTCCAAAGGTATCATCACCGACGGCGAACGTTACAACAAGGTCGTCGACATCTGGACCGGTGTCACCGACAAGATCGCCAAGGAGGTATTCGCCAAGCTCGAGAACAACGACGGCAAGCCCGAGGTTAACCCGGTCTTCGTCATGATGGACTCTGGTGCGCGTGGCAATAAGCAGCAGGTTCGCCAGCTCTGCGGCGCCCGCGGCCTGATGGCCAAGCCCTCCGGTGAAATCATCGAGCGTCCCATCCTCTCGTCCTTCCGCGAAGGTCTGACCGTTCTTGAGTACTTCATCTCGACCCACGGCGCCCGCAAGGGTCTTGCCGACACCGCGCTCAAGACGGCCGATGCCGGCTACCTCACCCGCAAGCTGTGCGACGTCGCCATGGACGTGGTCATCGCCGAGGAGGATTCCGGCTCCCGCGAAGGCATCTGGAAGAAGGCCATCGTCGAGGGCGACGACGAGATCGTCTCCCTCCGTGACCGCATCGTCGGCCGTTTCAGCTCGGACGACGTGTTCAACCCGCTCGATCCCTCCAAGGTCCTCGTGGGCGCCGGCGAACTCATCACCGAGGAAATCGCCACCACCATCGTGGAGGCAGGCGTCGAGCGCGTGAAGATCATGTCGCCTCTCAGTTCGACCAGCCCGCTGGGCATCGACGCCAAGTGCTACGGCATCAATCCCGCGACCAACAAGGTTGCGAAGGTCGGCGACTCGGTGGGCATCATTGCCGCCCAGTCGATTGGCGAGCCCGGCACCCAGCTCACGATGCGCACCTTCCACATCGGTGGCGTCGCCTCGGGCGGTTTCAAAACCCCTGAGATTCGCGTTCGCTCCGGCGGCAAGGTCAAGTATCGCGGCCTCCGCCTTGTGCAAACGGCTGAGGGTGCCAGCATCGTGCTCAACAAGACTGGTTCAATCCAGATCGTCGACTCCGAGGACCGCGAGATCGAGACCTACAATATCGTGGTCGGCTCTTTCCTCCATGTCGCGGATGGCGAGCAGATCAAGAAGGGCGAAATCCTCGCGCAGTGGGATCCTTACAACGTGCCCGTGCTCTCCGAAAAGGGCGGTACACTTGCGTTCAAGGACATGATCACCGGCGTGACCGTCAAGCGCGAGCTCGACGAGGCCACCGGCCGCATCGCGATCGTGGTCATCGAACACAAAGAGGATCTCAATCCTCAGGTCGAAATCCGGGACGGGGCCAACAAGCCCATCGCAGCTTACTCGATCCCGGTCGGCGCCCAGATCGTCGTCAACGAAGGTGACGAGATCCAACCCGGCGCGCTCCTTGCCAAGACCCCCCGCCAGGCGTCCAAGACCAAGGACATCACGGGCGGTCTCCCCCGCGTCGCCGAGCTCTTCGAGGCCCGCCGTCCCAAGGATGCCGCCGAAATGGCCCGCATCGAGGGCGTCGTGTCCTTCGAGGGCACCCTCCGCGGCAAGCGCAAGCTCGTCGTCCGCAATCCCGACACCGCGCAGGAAGAGGAACACCTCATTCCCGCCGGCAAGCACATCATCGTCCAGCCGGGCGACCTCGTGCATAAGGGCCAGCACCTCACCGAAGGCTCCGCCGATCCGCACGAGATCCTTGAGATTCTCGGGCCGGCAGCGCTCTACGAGTTCCTCATCGGCCAGGTGCAGGAGGTGTACCGCCTGCAGGGCGTGACGATCAACGACAAGCACATCGAGATCATCATCCGCCAGATGCTGCGCAAAGTCCGCATCACCGATCCGGGCGACAGCGAGTACTTCTGGGGCGAGCAGGTGGACCGCACCATGTTCCTCGCGGACAACAAGCGGATCGAGGAAGCCGGCGGCAAACCCGCCGAAGCCGAGCCGATTCTGCTGGGCATCACGAAGGCTTCTCTGGAGACCGAGAGCTTCATCTCGGCCGCGAGCTTCCAGGAGACAACCCGCGTCCTCACCGACGCCTCCACCCTGGGCAAGATCGACAACCTCCGCGGTTTCAAGGAGAACGTCATCATGGGTCACCTCATCCCTGCCGGTACCGGCCTGCCCACCTACAAGAAGGTGCGCATCAGCCTGCCCTTCGGGGCCGAGGCCGAGGAGCCCGCTCCCGCCGCCGCGAGCTGAGGTCTTGCGTCACATCCAGTTCATCAAGCCGCCCGGTCCATGCCGGGCGGCCTTTTTTTTAGGCTCTTTTCAGGCAACCGGGCGTTCCGGAAAATCACCTCTGGCCAAAGAAAATCCTTGCGAGACCCGCTGGAAACTGCGGTTCTAAATATCCCTCCCGCCAAAAAGTTCATCTGGAGCCTAGCTCGGTGAACTTTATCACCCGGCCTTCACCGGCCGGGTGTTTTTTTGTCCAGATTATGCGAGCTGGTTGGGCCCCGCGTCGCATCCTGTAGTTAGTATCTGAATACGGCTCTCCTTGCGGCCGGGTTTCTCGCGTGGCGGACGCCGGCGGCGCGAACGCGGCTGTGGTGTAGTGCGATTAAACTACACGGACCTTGTCTCCCGCAAGGGGCTGCCATTCCGGCCAAACTTCTCGCTTGCGTGGATGCGATGTGTTCTGCCTTGGTCTGCGTTTCATCGAAACTTCCCGCCGGCCTACTCATCCGGCTGCAGTATCGAACCCTCTTTCGACGCCGCGTCTCGGTTTTACCTATGACGCCACGTCATTTTTGCGATTCTTGGAAAATTCGCTTGCCCCGATTTTCTCAGAATCGCAGCTTCGTCGTCTTTTCCCTATTTCTCAGCGTCTTTAACCCGTCATGCCTACCATCAACCAACTCGTGCGCAAAGGCCGCCGCCAGGTGCGCGCCAAGTCCAAGTCTCCCGCCCTGGACAACAATCCCTTCCGCCGTGGCGTCTGCGTGCAGGTCATGACCCGCACCCCGAAGAAGCCCAACTCGGCCATCCGCAAGGTCGCCAAGGTTCGCCTGACCAATGGCAACGAAGTCATTTCTTACATCCCTGACGAAGGGCACAACCTCCAGGAGCACTCCATCGTTCTCGTGCGCGGCGGTCGCGTGAAGGATCTGCCCGGTGTTCGTTACCACATCGTTCGCGGCACGCTCGACGCCACCGGCGTGGAGAAGCGCCGCCGTTCCCGTTCCAAGTATGGCGTCAAGCGTCCGAAGGCCGCCGCCGCCAAGAAGTAAGTCCGCCCGCAACCGCAGCCTTAGCACCTTACCGCACCATGTCTCGTCGTCACCGCGCTACCAAGCGCCAGAGCACTCCGGATTCCCGCTATAACAGCGCCCTCGTTGCCCACCTCGTCAATGTGGTCATGCAATCCGGCAAGAAGAACCTCGCCGAGCGCATCGTCTATGGTGCCTTCGAAAAGGTTTCCGAGAAACTCCAGAAGGGGGATCCCGTGGATCTCCTCATCGGCGCGCTTGAGAACGCCCGTCCCCGTCTCGAGGTGAAGAGCCGCCGCGTCGGTGGCGCCACCTATCAGGTTCCGGTCGAGATCTCCTATGAGCGTCAGGAGTCCCTTGCCCTTCGTTGGATCGTTACCGCCGCCGGCGGTCGCAAGGGTCAGCCGATGAAGGAGGCCCTGGCCGCCGAGATCGTCGATGCCTACAACAACACCGGCAACGTAGTGAAGAAGAAGGAAGACACCCATAAGATGGCCCAAGCCAACCGCGCTTTCGCCCATCTCCGCTGGTAAGCATCCCGCATCCCTTCGCCCTCGAACCACGCGCACCATGTCCGCCGCTCCCCAGATCACCATCGTTACCGACAAGGCGAAGATTTCGCCCGTCAACTCCAAGAACCGTCCTTTCCCCTTGGAGTGGACCCGCAACATCGGCATCGCCGCGCACATCGACGCCGGCAAGACCACCACCTCGGAGCGCATCCTCTTCTATTCCGGCGCCGTCCACAAGATGGGCGAGGTGCACGAAGGTACCGCCGTCACCGACTGGATGGAGCAGGAGCGCGAGCGCGGTATCACCATCACGGCCGCCGCCATCTCCTGTGCCTGGAATGCCTCCTGTGGCCCGTGGAAGGGCATCAAACAGCGTATCAACATCATCGATACTCCCGGCCACGTGGACTTCACCGCCGAGGTCGAGCGCTCCATGCGCGTGCTCGACGGCGCGGTCGCCGTGTTTTGCGCGGTCGCCGGTGTGCAGCCCCAGTCCGAAACCGTCTGGCGCCAAGCCAACAAATACGGCGTTCCCCGCGTTGCGTTCATCAACAAAATGGACCGCACCGGCGCCAACTTCTTCCGTGCCATCGACGAGATGCGCGAGAAGCTCAAGGCCAATGCCCATGCGCTCTTCCTCCCGATCGGCAACGAAGAGAACTTCAGCGGCGTCGTGGATCTGGTTCAGGAGGTCGCCTACATGTTCGAGGATCCCCTCAACATGGATCTCGATCCCAAGTTGCACCCGATTCCGGAGAACATGGTCGCTCAGGCCAAGGAATACCGCGAAAAGCTCATCGAGGCGGTTTCCGACTTCGACGACGCGTTGGCCGAAAAGTATCTGGGCGGTGAGACCGTCACGCCCGCCGAGCTGCTCATCGCCGTCCGCAAGGCCACGGTTTCGATGAAGTTTACCGGCGTCATCCCTGGTTCCGCTTTCAAGAAGAAGGGCATTCAGCGTCTCCTCGACTGCGTGGTCAATTACCTACCCAACCCGCTCGATCTGCCCCCGATGATGGGACAGAACAGCGATGGCGAAAGCGTTGGCGTGACCGCCGACGACAGTGCCAAGCTCGCTGGTCTCGCGTTCAAGCTCTGGACCGACCCCTTCGTCGGCAAGCTCGTGTTCTTCCGCGTCTATACCGGCACTCTGCCCAAGGGCTCGGTCGTGTATAACCCGCGCACCCGCCGCACCGAGCGCGTTTCCCGTCTCGTTCTCATGCGCGCCATGGATCGCGAGGAGATCGATATCGCCTACTCCGGCGACATCTGCGCCATGGTCGGCGTCAAGGACGTGATCACCGGCGATACCCTTTCTCACGAGGATGCCGACATCCGTCTCGAGCCTCCCTCCTTCCCCGAGCCCGTCATCGCCATGTCCATCGAGCCCAACTCGAAGGCGGACCAGGAAAAGCTCGGCACTGCCCTTCAGCGTCTCGTCGCCGAGGACCCGACCCTTCGTGTCAAGACCGATCAGGATACCGGCCAGACCATCCTGGCCGGCATGGGCGAGCTACACCTCGAGATCATCGTCGATCGCATGAAGCGCGAGTTCAAGGTCGAGGCCACTTCGGGCAAGCCCCAGATCGCCTACCGCGAGACTATCACCACCGCCGCTGGCGGTGAGGGCAAGTTCGTCCGTCAGTCGGGTGGCAAGGGCCAATACGGCCACGTCGTCTGCACCATCGAGCCGAACGAGAAGGGCAAGGGCATCGAGGTCATCAACGAGACCGTTGGCGGCTCGATCCCCAAGGAATTCATCAAGCCTTCCACGGATGGTATCCTCGAGGCCGCCAACAACGGCGTCGTCGCCGGTTACCCGGTGGTGGACGCGATCGTTCGGATTAAGGACGGTTCCTTCCACGAGGTGGACTCGTCCGAAATGGCGTTCAAGATGGCCGGTATCTTTGCGTTCAAGGACGCGATGAAAAACGCCAAGCCCATCCTCCTCGAGCCCATCATGGGCGTCGAGGTGACCACCCCCGAGGAGTATCAGGGTGACCTCATCGGCGACATCAACCGCCGCCGTGGCACGATCCAGGGCATGGAGAACAAAAATGGCGCCTGTATCATTAGCTCTGCCGTTCCGCTGGAGAATCTCTTCGGCTACGTGACTGACATCCGTTCCCTCTCCAAGGGACGCGCTTCCGCCTCGATCACGCCTTCCCATTTCGAGCAAGTTCCCAACCAGCTTCTCGCCAAGATCGTGGAGACCTCTTCCAAGGCTCCCGCTCGCACGTAAACCTTCGTTCTTTTTCCGCCATGAAAGGCCAAAAAATCCGCATTCGTCTCAAGGGCTTCGACTATCGGGTCATCGACCAGTCGGCCCTCGAGATCGTCGAGACCGCGAAGCGCTCCGGCGCCCGCGTCTCCGGTCCCGTCCCGCTCCCGACCAAGATCGAGAAGCTGACCGTCAACCGCTCCCCGCACGTGGACAAGAAGTCCATGGAGCAGTTCGAGAGCCGCACCCACAAGCGCCTCATCGACATCATCGAACCCACCGCCCAGACCGTGGACGAGCTCAAGAAGCTCAACCTCCCGTCTGGCGTGGACATCACCATCAACGTGTAAGTATCCGCCAGTCGAATACCTACGCCCAGTCCTTTCAGTCCAACAGTTTAGCGGCACTCCGGCGGCTCCGCCGGAATCGCTAATGTAGGTCGCACGAAACGGAAACCCTCCACCTACCGCTTAGCCATGATCAACACCCTCATCGGTAAAAAGATCGGGATGACGCAGGTCTATGACGCCCAAAACGTCTTGGTCCCCGTCACCGTAGTCGAAGCCGGACCCAACTCCGTGGTCCAGGTCAAGACCCTCGAAACCGACGGCTACAATGCCGTCCAGCTCGGTTTCTCGGCCCAGAAGGCCAAGAACACGTCCAAGGCCGAACTCAACCACGCCAAGAAGGCGGGTCTTGAGTCTGCCCCCCGCGTCCTCAGCGAGGTCCGCCTCGCGGACAAGCCGACGCAGAAGCCCGGTGACGTCGTCACCGTCGAGGCCTTCAAGGAAGGCCAGCTCGTCGATGTCATCGGCATCACGAAGGGCAAGGGCTTTCAAGGCGTCGTTCGCCGCTTCCGCGTCGCCGGCGGTCCCGCCTCCCACGGCTCCATGTTCCACCGCCGTATCGGCTCGATCGGCATGCGCCAGACGCCCGGCCGCTCGTGGAAGAACCAGACCATGCCCGGTCACATGGGGCAGGTTCGCCGCACCCTCCAGAACCTCCAGGTTGTGAAGGTTGTCGCCGACAAGAACCTCATCCTCGTGAAGGGCGCCATCCCCGGCGCCAACGGTGACGACGTCATCGTCCGTACCGCCATCAAGGGCCAGCCCAAGAAGGCCTGATAAAGGAGATCGCCACCCATGAAACTTAAAGTTTACAGCGCCGACGGCAAAACCTCCCGTGAGCAGGACTTCGGCCTTCCCCAGTTTGAAGGCGACAAGGGCGTTCAAGCTCTGAAGGAAGTCATCGTCGCCATCAACGCCAACGCCCGTCTCGGCACCCACTCCACGAAAACCCGTGGCGAAGTGTCCGGCGGCGGCAAGAAGCCTTGGCGCCAGAAGGGCACCGGCCGCGCCCGCGCCGGCTCCATCCGCTCCCCCCTGTGGGTCGGCGGTGGTGTCGTCTTCGGTCCCAAGCCGCGCGACTACTCCAAGAAGATTAACTCGCAGGTGAAGGCGCTCGCCTTCTCCCGCGCCCTCTTCGATCGCGCCGTCGCCGGCGAGATCGCGGTCATCGAGGCTTGGACCGTCTCCCAGCCCAAGACCAAGCTTTTCAACGAGGTCATCGGCCGCATCGCTCCCGAAGGCAAGATCCTCGTCGTTGACGCGGCTTTCGAGAAGAATGCCGCCCTCGCCGCCCGCAACGTCGAGCGCGTTTCCCTCCAGGAGGCCGCCAAGCTCAACGCCAAGGACCTCGCGCAATACAAGCGCATCATCGTCAGCTCCAAGGGCCTCGAGAAGATCATCGCCCGTGTCAATGGAGGTAAGAACTAATGAACGCCCTCTCCGCCCTCAAGCACGTCCGCCTCACCGAGAAGGCCAGCAAGCTCTCGGCTGATCTCGGCCAATACACCTTCGAAGTCGCTCCGAAGGCCACCAAACACCAGATCGCTGCCGCCGTCGAGAAGGCCTTCAAGGTCAGCGTTGTCCGCGTCAACACCCAGACCATCGCTGGCAAGCCCAAGCGCACCCGCTCGGGCCGTCCCACGACGACCTCCACCATCAAAAAGGCCCTCGTGACCCTCAAGGCCGGCGACAAGATCGAGCTCGTCTAAGCTCGCTCGCCTCCACCCAAGGAACCACCCAACATGGCTCTCAAATCCTTCCGTCCCCTCACTCCTTCCCAGCGCTTTACCGTGCTGAACAAGGATGAGTCCATCACCGACAAACGGCCCGAGCGGTCTCTGACCTACTCGCAGGCCAAGTCCGGTGGCCGCAACAACAACGGCCGTATCACCAGCCGTCGTCGTGGCGGCGGCCACAAGCGCCTCCATCGTATTGTCGATTTCAAGCGCGCGATCATCGACGTGCCGGCCACCGTGCAGGCTATCGAATACGATCCCAACCGCTCTGCCCGTCTCGCTCTCGTGCTGTACAAGACCGGCGAGAAGGCCTACATCATCGCCGCCAACGGCATGAAGATCGGCGATACCATCGTCACCGCCAACAAGGCGACGACCAATGATTTCATCGTGGGCAATAATTTCCCCCTCGAGATCATCCCTCCCTCCACCAAGCTGCACTGCGTCGAGCTCATCCCGGGCCGCGGCGCCCAGCTCGGTCGCACCGCCGGCACCTCCATTGAGCTCATCGCGGTCGAGAATGGCGTGGCTCAGCTCAAGATGCCTTCGGGTGAAATCCGTCTGGTCAATCCGCGCTGCCGCGCCACCATCGGCGAGGTCGGCAACGGCGACCACATGAACAAGTCGCTCGGCAAGGCCGGTCGTAACCGCTGGCTCGGCAAGCGCCCCCGTCAGCGTGGTATGTCGATGAACCCGGTCGATCACCCGAACGGTGGTGGCCAGGGCAAATCCAAGGGTGGTGGCGGCCGCCAGCACCTCGTTTCTCCTTGGGGCCAGCTCGCGAAGGGCTTCCCCACCCGCCGTCGTTCGAAGCCCTCGAACAGCCAGATCCTCGTCCGCCACAACGGCCGCAAGCCGCGCGGCAAGAAGTAACCTTACCGCCTACCCACCATGGCCCGTTCCATCAAAAAAGGCTTCTTCGTCGACTACCACCTCCTCGAGAAAATCGAGAAGGCCAACGCCACGAAGGCCAAGAAGCCCATCCAGACCTGGTCCCGCCGCTCGACCATCACGCCCGACTTCATCGGCCACACCTTCAACGTCCACAACGGGAAGGCCTTCGTCGCCGTCTATGTCACGGACAATATGGTCGGTCACAAGCTCGGCGAGTTCGCTCCCACCCGCGTCTTCAAGGCGCACGGAGGCATGACCCGCAAGGAGATCTGAGGCCTCTTGCTTCGTCTCGCCTTTCCGACCGTGCGCTCCACCGTATTCCGCTCTCTTACACTTGTCCTTGCCCTTGCCGGCATGGCCTCGTTGCGCGCGGAGGTTTCGATTGGACGTTCGGTCGGCACGGCGCGGATCACCCGGGTCGCCAGTTTGCCCGCCGCCGATCTTGTCGTTCTCGACACCGGTTTCGAGGCGGGCCTTCGCCAAGGCATGGTCTGCACCGTCACCCGCGAAGGGGCGAATATGGGCGAGCTCCTGCTCGTCGACCTTCGTCCCCGCGCCGCGAGCGCCCTTATCCTCGATCTCCCATCCGGCCAGAGCCTCCAGCCCGGAGACCTCGTCGCCGTCAAAACCGTTTCACCTAGAAAATAACCTACTCAAAAGGGCAGGGCGGGGGCTCGTTCCCGCGCCGCTGTCGCCTTCAAAAAAGGAATCTCATCCCATGGAAGTCACTGCTGTCACCCGCAACGCCCACATGTCCCCCAAGAAGGTCCGTGAGGTCGTTCGCACCATCACCGGGCGCCCCGCCACCGAGGCCGCCGAGTATCTCGCGCTTATCCCGCGCAAGAGCGCTCAGCTCATCAACAAGACGCTCAAGAGCGCCATCGCCAACGCCGAGAACAACAACAACCTCTCGTCAGACAATCTGGTGGTCAAAACCGCCTACGTCGATCAGGGCCCGGTCCTGAAGCGCTTCAAAGCGGCCGCCCGCGGCACCGCCGCTCCCCGTCGCAAGAAGATGAGCCACATCACCGTCGTTCTTTCCGACGGCCAATCCAACTAAGACTTACCACCATGGGCCAGAAAACCAATCCCACCGGCTTCCGCCTCGCCGTCCGTCGCAACTGGCAGTCCCGCTGGTATGCCACCAAGAAGGACTTCGCCAAGCTCCTCCACGAAGACCAGGTCATCCGCGACACGCTGATGGAGAAACTCAAGGGCGCTTCCGTGCCGAAGATCTTCATCGAACGCGCGTCCAACCGTGTCCGCGTCAAGATTTACACCGCCCGCCCCGGCATTGTCATCGGGCGCAAGGGTGCCGAGGTCGAGGTCATCAAGGCCGATCTCGCCAAGCTTACCGGCAAGGATGTCCTTCTCGATATCCAGGAGATCAAGAAACCCGAGATCGAGGCCGGTCTCGTTGCTGAGAATGTCGCACTCCAGCTCGAGCGCCGTATCGCGTTCCGCCGTGCGATGAAGAAGGCGGTTGAAACCGCCATGAGCCTCGGTGCCGAAGGCATCCGTATCCAGTGCTCCGGCCGTCTTGGCGGTTCCGACATCGCCCGCCGCGAATGGCAGCGCAAGGGCCGCGTGCCTCTGCACACCCTCCGCGAGAATATCGATTACGGCTTTTTCGAGGCCAAAACCCTTTACGGCAAGATCGGCGTCAAGTGCTGGATCCTGAAGAAAGACGAGCCGGCCTCCTGAGGTCCTCGCCCCCGTCCAACACCACCCATCTAAAAACAGGAGAAACCCATCATGGCTCTCGCTCCCGCCCGTACCAAATTCCGTAAGTCCCAGAAGGGCTCGCTCGCTGGCAACGCCAAGCGCGGTAACACTCTCGCTTTCGGCGAGTTCGGCCTTCAATCCCTCACTCGTGGCCCGATGACCGGTCGCCAGATCGAGGCTGCGCGCGTCACCATCGCCCGTCACCTCAAGCGCAAGGGCAAGCTCTGGATTCGCGTATTCCCGCACAAGCCTGTCACTAAGAAACCCGCCGAGGTCCGAATGGGCTCCGGCAAAGGCGCCGTCGAATATTACGTCGCCCAGATCAAGCCCGGCGCCGTGCTCTTCGAACTCGCCGGCGTCCCCGCCACCATCGCCAAGGAGGCCTTCCGCCTGGCCGATGCCAAGCTGCCCTTCAAGTGCCGCTTCATCGTCCGCGAAGGCACCGCTGCCTAACCCGCAACCCGGAGAACCTTAACATGACCGCCAAAGAAATCCGCGACCTCTCCGCGGCCGAGATCAACACCAAGCTCAACGAGACCCGCGACAAGCTCCTCGCCCTTCGCCTGCGCAAGCAGACCGGCCAAGTCGAGAAGACCCACGAGCTCCGCGCCCTGCGCAAGGACATCGCCCGCCTCGAAACCATCAAGACCCAGAAGGCCGCTGCCTAAGGCCGCACCCGAGGAAACACCACCATGTCCACTCCCGCCCGTAATTCTCGTAAGACCTTGATCGGCTTTGTCAGCAGCCGTTCCGGCGACAAATCCATCAAGGTCACCGTTCCCTTCAAAGTTCCGCATCCGCGCTACCAGAAGGTGATCAACCGCAAGACCGTCGTTCACGTCCATGACGAGAAGAACGAGACCCACCTCGGCGACAAGGTCGAGATCATGGAGACTCGTCCCATCAGCCGTCTCAAGCGTTGGCGCGTCATCAACGTGATTGAGCGTGCCGTCACCGCTGACGTCATCGCCGTCACCGAAGCCGACGTCGCTGCCGCCATCAAGGCCTAACCCGGAGAACCACGACAATGATCCAACTCCGCTCCATCCTCGAAGTCGCTGACAACACCGGCGCCCGCAAGGCCGCCATGATCAGCAAAAAAGGTCAGAACACGGACACCGCCGCCGTGGGCGACGTCATCACCGTCCATATCAAGGACTCCGGCACCGATGCCACCGTGAAAAAGGGCGAGGTCGCCAAGGCCGTCGTCGTCCGCACCAAGGCCCCGGTTCGCCGCAGCGATGGTTCCTACCTTCGCTTCGATTCCAACGCCATCGTCATCATTGGCGCCGACGGCAACCCGAAGGGCACCCGCATCTTCGGCCCCGTCGCCCGCGAGCTCCGCGCCAAGAATTTCATGAAGATCATCTCGCTCGCCCCGGAGGTCCTCTAACATGTCCACTCCTTTCCACATCAAACGTAACGACGAGGTCGTCGTCATCGCCGGTTCGCACAAGGGTAAGTCCGGCAAGGTCCTTGAAATTCTCGCCGCCAAGCAGCGCGCCCGCGTTGAAGGCGTTGGCATGATCAAGCGTCATCTCAAGAAGTCCCAGGAAAATCCCAACGGCGCCATCGTTGAGCGCGAAGGTTCGATTCACGTGTCGAACCTCCAGCTCAAGAGCCGTTTCGATGCCTCCAAGAAGCGCGCCGCCAAGGCCGCCTGAGCCATCCATCCGTCAGTCGAAAATAACTTCTTGCTTGGGGCGGGGTGCCACCGTGTAGCCTCGCCCCTTTTCGTCCCTCCATCCGTCTTTTTCCCATCAACACTCAAGGTCGTCGGGTCGGCAATCCGGCGGTTACACCATCCAAATGAGCAGCAAACGCACTCCTTACCTGAAGCAGCACTACTTCGAGCAAATCGTTCCCGCCCTTACCAAGAGCCGCGGTTATAAGAATAACCACGAAGTTCCCAAGCTGACCAAGATCAGCCTCAACACCGGCATCGATGCCGAGGCTGACAAGAACCAGATCGCCGACATCCAGCGCGATCTCTCCGCTATCGCCGGCCAGAAGGCCGTTCTCACCAAGTCGAAAAAGGCGATTTCGAATTTCAAGCTTCGCCAAGGTCAGGTCGTCGGGGCCCACGTTACGCTCCGTGGTGATGCCATGTGGGAGTTCCTCTACCGCCTGCTCGCGGTCGCGCTTCCTACGATCCGCGACTTCCGCGGGGTGCATTCCAAGCTCGACGGCCAGGGCAACTATGCGCTCGGCATTACTGACTTCACCATCTTCCCCGAGATCGTCGTGGAGAACGTCAAGAAGAGCATGGGCCTCGACATCAACATCGTCACCACCGCCGAGACCGACGACGAGGGTCGCGAACTCCTCAAGCTCCTCGGCATGCCCTTCCGCCGCACCGAGCAGCAGGTCGCCGCCGACAACGCCGCCAAGGCCAACGCTGCCTAAGCCTCCAACCGACTTTTGCCATGCCCAAGACATCCGCCATCAACCGCAACGAGAAGCGCAAGGCCCTCGTCGCCAAGTTCGCCGCCAAGCGCGCCGAACTCAAGGCTGCCCTCCTGAACCCCAACGCGACCAACGAAGAGTTTTTCGCCGCGTCCAAGGCCCTCCAGAAGCTGCCCAAGAACTCTTCCCCGACCCGCGTGCGCAACCGCTGCAGCCTTTCCGGCCGCCCCCGCGCCTTCATCCGCAAGTTCGGCGTGTCTCGTATCACTTTCCGTGAACTCGCCCTGAGCGGCAAGATTCCCGGCGTCACCAAGTCCTCCTGGTAAGAATTTCGGCCCACGGGGGTTAGCGCGTCGCAAAACGCGCCGGATATGACCCGCGCGGCCCGTTTCGAAACTACAACATCCATCCACCATGACCGATCCCGTCAGCGATTTCCTGACCCGTCTGCGCAACTCCGCGCGCGCCGGCCAGGCCCAGTGCGTATCGCCGCACTCCAAGCTCAAGGAGAGCCTCGCGCTCATCCTCAAAAACGAAGGCTACGTCTCCGACGTTTCCACCGGCACCGACGCCCAGGGTCACAAGACCGTCGTCGTGCAGCTCAAGTACGTCGATAACGCCCCCGCGTTCACGAACCTCTCGCGCGTTTCGACGCCGGGTCGCCGCCTCTACGTCGGCTACAACGACATTCCCCGCGTCCTCAACGGCCTCGGCATCTCCATCCTCTCGACCTCCAAGGGGCTCAAGAAAGATCAGGACTGCCGTCGTGAGAAGCTCGGCGGCGAGCTCGTCTGCAACGTCTGGTAACCCAAGGAGCCACCCACAATGTCACGCGTAGGCAAAGTTCCCGTTACCATCCCCGCCAAGGTCAAGGTGGACGTCAAAGATACCACCGTTTCGGTTGACGGCCCGAAGGGCAAAGTCTCCCGGACCTTCGCCCCGGTCGTTTCCATCACTGTGGCCGACTCCAAGGTCACCGTGAAGCCCAACGACGAGTCGCGGTTCTCCCGCGCCATGTTCGGCACCGCCCGTTCGGTCATCGCCGGCATGGTCAAAGGTGCATCCGAAGGCTTCTCCAAGGACCTCGAGATCACCGGCGTCGGCTTCAAGGCCGCGCTCAAGGGCAAGCAGCTCGACCTCGCTCTCGGTTACTCGCACCCGATCCTCTTCGACATTCCCGAGGGCATCAAGGTCACCGTCACCGAAGGCACCAAGCTGAAGATCGAGGGCGCCGACAAGCAGCTCGTCGGCATGGTCGCTTCCCAGATTCGTTCCTTCTATCCGCCCGAGCCTTACAAAGGTAAAGGTGTCAAGATCGTCGGCGAGCGCGTCCGTCGCAAGGAAGGCAAGACCGTCGCCTAAGTGCGATCGTCCCCTTCTCAACCATAACCCATCTCAAGGCCGCTTAAGCCATGAACACCATTCGCAAAGCCGATCTTCTTCAGAAACGCCGCTGGCGCATTCGCAAAAAGGTCTTCGGCACCTCCGCCCGTCCCCGCCTTGCCGTCAAGTTCTCCTCCAAGCACATCTATGCCCAGGCGGTGAACGACGACACTGGCACCACGCTGGTTTTCCTTTCCAGCCTCGACGCCGACCTCCGCAAGCAGAAGGTCGCCGCCAACCTCGCCGGTGCCAAGGCCCTCGGCGAAAGCTTCGCCTCCAAGGCCAAGGCCGCCGGTATCGAGACGGTTGTCTTCGACCGCTCTGGCGCCCGTTACCACGGCAAGGTCAAGGCCTTTGCCGACGCCGCCCGCGCTGGTGGTCTTGCCTTCTAATATCCATTTATAAAATGAGCATTCCCACTCCTCCCGCCGGTGGCGCCCCCGCTGGCAACCGCGATAACCGTGACAATCGTCAAAATCGCGGTCCCCGCGGACCCCGTCGCGACAATCGCGAGCAGCCCCAGGACGATTCCGGTCTCTTCGAGAAGGTCGTCTTCATCAACCGTTGCGCCAAGGTGGTGAAGGGCGGCCGTCGCTTCTCTTTCGCCGCCATCGCCGTTGTCGGCGATCGCGCCGGCAAGATCGGTGTAGGTTACGGCCGCGCCAACGAGGTGCCCGACGCCATCAAGAAGTCGACCGAGGGCGCCCGGAAGCACATGTTTTCCGTCAAGCTCAAGGGAGACACCATCCCGCACGAGGTTTTCGGCGCCTATGACGGCGGTAAGGTCCTCCTGAAGCCCGCCGTGACCGGTACCGGCCTCATCGCCGGTGGCGCCGTCCGCGCCGTGCTTGAGGCCGCCGGCGTCAAGAACGTCCTCACCAAGTCCATGGGCAGCAGCAACCACATCGCCGTGGTCAACGCCACCGTGGAGGCCCTCCTCCAGCTCAAGACCGCCGAGGATTACGCCAACGCTCGCAAGGCCTGAGCGTTCGATCCCGTCACCGCATATCCGAGTCCCGCGTAGTGGCAGAATCATTACGCGGGGCGATCCAAATTCAGGAACCATTCCCATGAAACTTCACGAACTCAAGAACGTCGACGGCGCGGTCCACCGCAAGAAACGCGTCGGCTGCGGCGAAGGCGGCGGCCACGGCAAGACCTCCGGTCGCGGCGGCAAGGGCCAGACGGCCCGCTCCGGCGGCTCCATCCGGCCCGGCTTCGAAGGCGGCCAGATGCCGCTTTACCGTAAGTTGCCCCATCGCGGCTTCAACTCGGCCCACTTCCGCGTCGAGTATCCGGTCGTCAATGTCGGCGATCTCGCCGGCCTCGATGCCTCGGTTTCCGAGGTCAACGTCGAGGTGCTGGTCTCGGCTGGCTTGATCCGCGGCGGCTCCTCCTCGGTCAAAATCCTCGGCACCGGCGAACTTTCCCGCGCTCTCAAGGTTACTGCGGCGAAGTTCTCCGAATCCGCCAAGGCCAAGATCGAGAAGGCCGGCGGCCAGGCTGTCATCGCCGCCTAAGCGCGCGTCACGTCCATGTCGCGATTCGGTCACGCCCGCGTGACATGACGCCTTTCATGGGCGGGAGAGCGCCGCCGGCGCCCCCGCCCTTTTTCCGTTTTCTCCGCCCCTCGTCTTTTTCCCAACGTGTTTTCCGCCTTCACCAACTCCCTGAAGATTCCGGAGCTTCGCTCCCGGATCTTCTACACCCTTGCGCTTCTCTTCGTGGCCCGCGTCGGAGCGCACATTCCGCTGCCTGGCCTCGACCCGAAGCCTCTGCAGGACTTCTTTGCCGCCAACGCGGGCGGGGCCAGCGGAGCCGTGGTGGGGCTCTATAACATGTTCACCGGCGGCGCCCTGCTTAAAGGCGCGCTCTTTGCACTGGGCATCATGCCTTATATCAGTGCGTCCATCATTTTCCAGTTGATGAGCGCCGTCATCCCCGCGCTCAGCCGCCTTCAACAAGAAGGCGATGTCGGCCGTCAGAAGCTTACCCAGTACACCCGTTACGCGACAGTTCTTATCTGTCTGATCCAGGGAACTTTGCTGATTCTGACTCTGGAAAACCCAGCACGTCTCTTCCAAGGTTATGACGTCAACACCTACGGTCAGATCGTTATCGCGGGGCATTTCACCTTTCTTGTCACCTCCGTTATCTTCCTGACCGCCGGCACCATGGTGCTTACGTGGCTCGGCGAACAGATTACCGCCCGCGGCATCGGCAACGGTATCTCCTTGCTCATCACCATTGGCATCCTTGCCGACATTCCCGGTGCGGCCAGCACGCTTTGGCAGCTCGTCAATCCCGCGGTCGGCGTGAAGGGGCTCGGCGCGCCGCAGCTCATCGTCATGCTGGTGCTATTCTTGGTGGTGACCATGGGGCTTATCGCCGTCGTCCAAGGCCAGCGGAAGATTCCCGTTCAATATGCCAAGCGCCAGGTTGGAAACAAGATGATGGGCGGGCAGAACTCCTTCCTGCCGCTCAAGGTCAACTACTCTGGCGTCATGCCGGTCATTTTCGCGAGCGCCATCCTCCTCTTTCCCCAGCAAATTTTCTCCTGGCTCGGTGCCGCCCTCAATCTTCCTGTTTTGGTCGAGTTCGCCAGCAACCTTGTGAGCGGCCACTGGGTGTATTACGCGGTGATGGGTGCCCTCATCCTTTTCTTCAGTTACTTCTGGGTTTCGGTCATGTTCAAACCGATCCAGATCGCCGACGACCTTAAGAAATATGGCGGGTACATCCCCGGGGTTCGCCCTGGCGAGCCGACTGCGCGCTTCCTCGACTTCGTCATGACCCGTCTCACTCTGGCCGGCGCGGTGTTCCTGACCGTCATCGCCGTGTTCCCCGACCTGTTGATGAATCAGCTCAAGGTGCCGCAGCGCATCGCGATTTTCTTCGGCGGTACCGGTATGCTTATCACCGTAGGCGTGATCCTCGACACCATGAAACAGGTCGAGACTTTCCTCCTGCAGCGTCATTATGACGGCTTTCTCAAGAAGGGCCGCATTCGCGCCCGCAGCAGCAACGTGGGTAATGCCCTGAATGAGGCTGCCGATATGCAGACCGTGGGCAAACTCTGGTTGGTCCTCGGTATCATCTTCAGCATCGGCATCGCCGCTTGGGCGGTGAAATATTTCCAGGCCCGCTGAAAAAGCGGCTTTACAGGCCGCCCAGTGTCTGATTCGTCTTCCAATCTTTTCCCCATTGCGGCCGACCGCTCCACCAAGCTGTTGGTCCTCGATGGCGACGTCAGCCTCTCCGGGGCATGGCTCGATCAGTTTCGTTCTTTGCACATTGAGCACGTCTCTCCTGGCCTCTTGGTAAACCAGGAGATTTCTCGCCGCTCGCCGCTTGGCCAATCCGCTCAGCTCGCGATGCAGCGAGGGACCACCGTCCCCGCCGAAACCGTTGTCGCCCTTGTGCGTCGTTGGTTCATGGCGCGTAAACCCGATGCGGGATTCGCCCTCACAGGCTTCCCGGCTACGTTGCTCCAAGCCCGTATGTTCGACGAGTGGCTCGATTCGCGCGACGAAAGTCTCGACGCCGTCTTTGCCCTCTCGCCCGCCTCCGTGCGTGGCGAACTCGCCGACTACTATCGCCTCCACGGCCTGCTCGTTGAAAACGAAGCGGCTGCGATCTTCGCCTCCCGCCCATGATCCCGATCAAAGATGCCACCGGCATCGCGCGGATGCGCGAGGCCTGCGCGGTCGCTGCCTATGTTCTTCACGAGCTCAAAAAGCACGTGAAACCCGGCGTTACCACCTACGACTTGGACCAAATCGCAAAGGACCTGATCGCCTCACGCGGCGCACGCAGCGCCTGTTACGGCTACCAGATTGGCGACCGCCGGTTCCCTGCCTATACCTGCCTGTCGGTCAACGAAGAGGTGGTCCACGGCATCGGCTCCCTGAAGCGTGTCCTGCGCGACGGTGACATCATCTCCCTCGACATCGTGGTCGAGTACAAGGGCTACATTGGCGATAACGCCTTCACGGTTCCGGTCGGAGCCATTTCTCCGGCCGTACAGAAGTTGCTGACCGTGTCCCAGGAAGCGCTCGCCCTCGGCATCGCCCAGGCTCGCGTTGGGAATCGCATCGGCGACATTTCCTATGCCATCCAGACGCACTGCGAGAAAAACGGCTTCGGCGTCGTTCGCGATCTGGTTGGCCACGGTGTTGGTGTTGAGATGCACGAGGAGCCGCAGATCCCCAACTTCGGACGCAAAGGGTCTCTTGCCAAGATTCGTCCCGGCATGACCTTGGCGATTGAGCCGATGGTCAATCTCGGCACCTGGCGAACCAAGTGCCTGCCCGACGGTTGGACCATCGTTACCGCCGATGGCACGCCCGCCGCGCATTTCGAACACACCGTGCTCACCCGTGAGGAAGGTCCCGAGATCCTCACGGTTCCTCCCGTGTAGGCCCGACTGCTGATCGGCCTGCCGCCCCCCTTTTTTGTTCGTTTTTCACCACAACTCCCAACCTAAACCACACTCCCTATGCCACGTCTCCTCGGTGTAGAAATTCCCGCGAAGAAGAAAGTCGCGTATTCCCTCCGTTATATCTACGGCATCGGCCCTGCCCGTGCTGATCAGGTGATCGCCGAAGCTGGCATCGCTCCCGACACCCGCGCCGAGGCGTTGACGGAGGAGCAGCTCAACAAGATCCTCCACGTCATCACCGAGCACAAATGGGTCGTCGAGGGCGACCTCCGTCGCGAGATCACGGGCAATCTGAAGCGCCTCCAGGCCATCGGATGCTATCGTGGCATCCGCCACCGCAAGAGTCTTCCCGTCCGCGGCCAGCGCACCCAGACCAACGCCCGCACCCGCAAGGGCCCGCGCCGCACGGTCGGTGTCACCAAGGCGCCCGCCAAGTAATCTCCAACCCTTTAAACACGCATCACCATGGCCGAAGAGACCAAGCCCGCCGAGCCCGCCAAGAAGGCTCCCAAGAAAGCCGCCGCCGAAAAGCCCGCCGCCGAAGGCGCTGCGCCCGCCGCGGCCCCTGCCGCCCCCGAGAAACCCGTTGAGCTCATCGGCGGCGTCGCCCGCCAACCCACCGCTGAGGAACTACTCAAGGAAGAGCTGGGCACGATCAAGATCCGCAAAGCGAAGGGTTCGAAGAACGTGACCAGCGGCATCGCCAAGATCGCCGCCACGTTCAACAACACCATCGTTTCCATCACCGACCAGAAGGGGCAGGTCATCGCCTGGTCCAGCGCCGGCAAATGCAACTTCCGGGGTTCCCGCAAGTCCACCGCCTACGCCGCCCAGGTCGTCGCTCAGGACGCGGCCCGCAACGCGATGTCCCACGGGCTCAAGGACGTGGTGATCCATGTTACCGGCCCCGGCCTCGGCCGTGACAGCGCCATCCGCGCCCTCCAGGCCATCGGCCTCGAGATCTCCTCCATCATCGACGTCACGCCCATCCCGCACAACGGCTGCCGTCCCAAGAAACGCCGTCGCTGCTAAGCCGCCACGCGTATCCATCCACGGTTACAACCTTTAACATATAGGCACCTATCATGGCCCGCTACACCGGCCCCACCACCCGACTCAGCCGTCGCTTCAACACCCCGCTCTTCGGCGCCACCAAGGCGTATGAGCGTCGCCCCTATCCTCCCGGCCAACACGGTCCCAAGCTTCGCCGCAAGCTGTCCGAGTTTGCCGTTGGCCTGAACGAAAAGCAGAAGCTGCGCTACATCTACGGCCTCCTCGAGCGCCAGTTCCGCCGCACCTTCGAGACGGCCAAGCGCGAGCGCGGCGTCACCGGCGAGCGTTTCCTTCAGCTCCTCGAGACCCGTCTCGACAGCACGATCTATCTCCTCGGCTTCGCCAAGAGCCGCGCGGCGGCCCGCCAACTGGTCGGCCACGGCCACATCCGCGTCAATGGCCACAAGGTGGACATCCCTTCCTACGCCGTCCAAGTCGGCGACGAGATCGAGGTTCGCAATGCCGCTGCCTCCCGTCAGCTGGTCACCAAGAACCTTGAGGAAAATCGCGCCCGCGCCGTCCCCGGCTGGCTCGCCCTCAACGCCGAGGCTTTCAAGGCCGTCGTCAATCGTCTCCCCACCCGTGAGGAGATGGTCCCCGAGATCAACGAACAGCTCATCGTCGAGTTTTACTCGCGCTTCTAAGGACCGGCCCCTAGCCGTTTCCTTTCCCCCTCCACGCAGTATTCAACCACGCCATGCCCAAACGTCTCGGAAAGTTCGAACTGCCCAATAAACTCACCAAGGTCGAGGAGGGCGCCACGCCCACCTACGCCAAGTTCATCGCCGAGCCTTTCGAGGCCGGTTATGGCCACACGGTAGGCAACTCGCTCCGCCGCGTCCTCCTCTCGTCCATCGAGGGCAGCGCCATCTCGTCGATCAAGATCGATGGCGTGCAGCACGAGTTCCAGTCCATCGACGGCGTCGTCGAGGATGTTTCCGACATCGTCCTCAATCTGAAGAAGGTCCTCCTCGTTTCCCAGAAGCGAGAAACCTTCACCCTTCAGATCAAGGTCAACAAGGAAGGCGCCGTCACCGCCGCCGACATCCAGGCCGACGCCAACGTGACCGTCGTCAACCCCGATCAGGTCATCTGTACGCTCGATAAAGCCCGTCCCTTCCACGCGGAGATCGAGATCAAGACCGGCCGCGGCTACTATCCCGGCGAGCAGAACAAGAAAGAGGAGCAATCCATCGGCGTCATCCCGATCGACTCCCTCTTTTCGCCCGTGAAGCTCGTCAAGTATGCCGTCGAAGCCACTCGCGTCGGCCAAATCACGGATTACGACAAGCTCATCCTCGAGATCTGGACCGATGGCCGTATCGACCCGGATTCCGCCCTCAAGCAGGCCGGCTCGATCCTCAAGCATCACCTCGATGTCTTCGATCGCGTCACTGACGAGACCTTCGAGTTCGACAGCCAGCAGTCCGAGGTCAGCGAGGAGCAAAACAAGCTCCGCAAGCTTCTCAATATGTCGGTGAACGAGATCGAACTTTCGGTCCGCGCCGCCAACTGCCTCAACAACGCCAACATTACGACGGTTGGCGAGTTGGCCATGAAGACCGAGCAGGAGATGCTCAAGTATCGCAACTTCGGCAAGAAGTCGCTGAACGAGATCAAGGACAAGCTCGAGCAGCTCGGCCTCTCGCTCGGCATGAAGTTCGACGAGCGCCTCCTCGAGGCCAAGAAGGAAGCCTGAGAATGGCCGATGTTTGATGGATGATGTCTGATGGCTTTGAGCCTGAAGCATCATCCATCGAACATTTCACATCATCCATTTTCGTTCTTCGCGCCGACGGTCCGCCCCTCACGCTGCGTCCCGCTAGCCGATCGGAGAACGCGATCCCAAACCCGAATAATAGACCACAATGCGTCACAATAAACATCACGCCTCCCTTGGTGTCTCCCGCGAACATCGCGCCGCGATGCTCAGCAATCTGGCCGCCTCGCTCATCGAGCACGGCAAGATCCAGACCACCCTCACCAAGGCCAAGGCCCTCCGCCCCTTCGTCGAGAAGGTCATCACCAAGGCCAAGAAGGCTTCCGTCGCCACCGACAAGAAGGATGCCCTCCACCTCCGCCGCATGGCCCTCAAGGACGTGCGCAACGAGACTGCCATCGCCACGCTCTTCAACGAGAAGGTGAAGGAGTTCGCCAACCGTCCGGGCGGCTACACCCGTATCTACAAGCTCGGCACTCTCGGCCGCAACGACGCCGCCGAAATGGCCCAGATCGAGTTCGTCAAGGCTGACGATCCCGGTTACAAGAAGGCGAAGAAGCCCGCCGCCAAGGCTGAGGCTGCTCCCGCGGCCTAACGAGCCCGCCTGATTTTCAAGGCGCCGTCCTCTCCACGGGGACGGCGCTTTTTCGTTTGGATTCGTACACTCGACCTTAGGACTCTCGACTTTTTGATTTTGGATCAGCGGCCACGCCGCCTCCCGCATGGATCTCGTCACCGCCACGGTCATCTACTGCTTCCTTGTCGCCGCGATTTTCCTTGGTCTCTGGATCTACTACGATCGCCGGGACCACGCGCGCTTCGAGGCCGAGCGCCGCCATGTGTCGTTTCAATGCGTCCGTTGCGGTCACCTTTATGCGATCCAAGGCGAGCTGCCTCGCTCTACCTGTCCGAAATGCGGCCAGGAAAACGACCGGCTGCGTTTCTGACTACGGACTGGTGCGCGGGCAGTGACCGTGTCTCGCGTCAGATTCGTCCGCCGCCTTTCCCGCTTTAGTTGCCGCTGCCGTTCTTCCTTGGCCCCTCCCTCGCCATTCGGTTCGCTCCTCCTTTAAGCCCATGTCCCAGATCATCGCCGTCCTCGATTTCGGTTCCCAGTATACCCAGGTCATTGCCCGACGCATCCGCGAGTGCGAGGTGCTGTCCAAGATTTATCACTTCAGCACCCCGGCCGACCAACTGAAGGCCGACGGCGTCATCGGCATCATTCTCTCCGGCGGGCCGAGCAGCGTTTTCGCCAGGGAGGCGCCCATGCCCGACAAGGCGATCTTCGAGCTCGGCGTGCCCATTCTCGGCATCTGTTACGGCATCCAGCTTCAGGGCCACCTTCTCGGCGGCAAGGTGTCCAAGAGCACCCATCGCGAATACGGCCACGGCATCCTCACCCTCCGGAAGCCCGGGCGCCTTTTCAAGGGGCTGCCGAAGAAACTCAAGGTCTGGAATTCCCACGGCGACCGCCTCATCGCACTGCCCCCCGGTTACACGGCCATCGGCACCACGGAAAATTCCGAATACGCCGTCATCGAGGACCGTAGGCGCAACTTTTACGGCATCCAATTTCATCCCGAGGTTTTCCACTCCGAGCGCGGTATCGACGTTATCCGTAACTTCCTCCTCGGCATCTGCGGCGCGAAGCAGGACTGGACCACCAAGGATTACATCAAGCATGCCGTCGAAACCATCCGCGCCCAGGTGGGCAAGGAACGCGTCCTCCTCGGTCTCTCCGGCGGAGTCGACAGCTCCGTCGCCGCGGCGCTTATCCACAAGGCCATCGGCAAGCAGCTCACCTGCGTTTTCGTGGACAACGGCCTGCTCCGCGCCGGCGAGCGCGAACAAGTCGAGAAGCTTTACGCCGATCATTTCCACATCGACGTCCGCGTCGTGGACGCCTCGAAAACGTTCCTCAGCCGTCTCAAGGGGATCGCCGAGCCCGAGGCCAAGCGCAAGATCATCGGCAACACCTTCGTCGAGGTATTTGAAAAATCCCTACGCTCCGTCGGCGGCGCCAGATGGCTCGCCCAGGGAACCCTTTACCCCGACGTCATCGAGTCTGTCGCCATCGCCGGCAACCCCGCCGCGCTCATCAAGAGCCACCATAACGTCGGCGGCCTGCCCGAGCGCATGAAGCTCAAGCTCCTCGAACCCCTCCGCGAGCTTTTCAAAGACGAAGTACGCGCCGTCGGCGAAGCCCTGGGACTCCCGCGCGAGGTCGTCTGGCGCCAACCCTTCCCCGGTCCCGGCCTCGGCGTTCGCGTCGCCGGCGAGATCACCCGGGACAAGCTCGATGTCCTCAAGGTTGCCGATGCCATTCTCCAGGACGAGATGATGAAAAGCGGCTACTATTGGAAGGTCTGGCAGTCCTTCGCCGTGTATCTTCCCGTCAAGTCCGTCGGCGTTATCGGCGACGAGCGCAACTACGCCGACGTCATCTCGCTTCGCATCGTCGAGAGCCGCGATGCGATGACTGCCGACTGGGCCCGCCTTCCCTACGATCTCCTGGCGAAGATTTCCTCGCGCATCACCAACGAAGTGCGCGGCGTGTCCCGGGTCCTTCTGGACATCAGTTCCAAGCCGCCCGCGACCATCGAGTGGGAATGAGGTCGGATACGCACGCGCGTCCACGCCGGCCTATTCCTTTGCCTTTCCGACTCGTCGAGAGCCGAGGCCGGGCGGGGATGCGAAAACCGTGTGCTTTTGCGTGCCCCGACTTGCCAGCGGAACCCGCGCCCTTCACCGCTTTCTTACCCCTTATCCCTTCTTATGACTCTTTTCCGCCGCCTCACGATTCTCACCTGCGTCGCCGGGCTCGGTTTGTCCCTTGCACAGGCTGATCCGGCCACCTTGGCCAAGGCCCGCGCTTTTCTGGGTTCCGAAGCCGCGCTGGATGCCGTCCGTTCGCTTCGTTTCGTTGGCCAGCTTGAGATCGTCGATGCGGGGGAGCCGGCTTCCGGGGCGGCCCAGCTTGAGATCCTTTTCCAAAAACCAGACCGTCAACGCATCACCGCCACCAGCGATACCCGGGTGGAGACCACGGCGCTCGACGGCTACGATGCCTGGCAGCGCGTTTCCGACACGAAGGACGCCTCTCAGTGGCAAGTGACCCTGCTCGGTCCTGACCAAATCAAGCGCCTTCGGGCCAATACCTTCGAGAACCTGTCCTTTTACAGGAACATCGAAACAGTGGGCGGACGCATCGAGGATCGCGGTCTCGCCACAGTCGATGGCGTCAGTTGTCGCAAACTTGCTTTCGTACACGGCCCCGGCATCGTTTTCACCCGTAGCTTTGACGTAGCCACCGGACGGCTGGTGCTGACCGAGACCGAAAGCGGCACCGCCATTCGCGAGGAAGGCGAGATCACGGCCGGCGGCCTCCGTTTTCCCCAGCGGATCATCACCACCAATCCCATGCCGGACGGTAGCTCCCGCACCATCCGCGTCACCTTCAGCAGCGTGGAGGTCAACCCATCGCTGGACTCCGCAGCCTTTGCTCTTCCGGCGTTGACCAACTGATCGAATATATTGCCATATTTTTGCCTTTATTTGGATTCTGCGGCCGCGTCGCTCCGACGCGGCTTTTTTTTCGGCGCGTTCAGTCGCTGCCCGAAATCCGACTCGCGCCGCTGTCGCCTCCCTGCCACGTTGCGCGTTTCGCCCGTCCAGCCGCTCAACCGTTCACCGATCTCCTCCCGTGCGCGTCATCCAGTCCGCCTCCAAAACTTTTGAGTCCGAAATAGCCGCCTTCTGCCGCGGAGCCACCGTGCCCAAGGAGATCCACGATACCGTGGCCGCCATCATCGCCGACGTGCGTCACCGCGGTGATGAGGCTGTGGGCTACTATGCCGCCAAATTCGACGGCGCCAAGCTCCGCGCCCGTGATTTTCGGGTGAAACCCGCCGATATCGCCGCCGCTGCCAAGCGGCTTCCAGCCGCCGATTTCAAGGCGCTCAAGGCCGCGCACGAAGCGATCATGGACTTCAACGAGAAATCCGTGCCGAAAAACTGGACCGCCAAAAACGTGCACGGCGCCGCAGTGGGCGAAAATTTTTATCCCATCCGGCGCGTCGGTCTCTACGTCCCGGGCGGCGAGGTCCCCCTGGTTTCCACCGTGCTCATGACGACGACGCTGGCCACGCTGGCCGGTTGCCCGGAGATCGCGGTCTTCACTCCCTCCAACGCCTCCGGCAAAGTCTCCGACGCCATCCTTGCGGCGCTCAGCCTCGTCGGCATCGAGGAGCTCTACTGTGTCGGCGGCGTGCAGGCCATCGCCGCCGCAGCCTATGGTACGCTCAGCATTCCGGCGGTGGATAAGATCTTCGGTCCGGGCAATGCCTACGTCATCGAAGCCAAACGCCAGGTTTTCGGCACCGTCGGGGTCGATTCCCTGCCCGGCCCCAGCGAGGTGATGGTCGTGGTAGATGATACCGCCGACTTCGCTTTCGCCGCCGCCGACATCATCGCCCAGGCGGAACATGGCTCGGGCCGCGAAAAGGTTTATCTCGTCGCATCCGAGGCCGCCATCCTCGAGGCCATCCGCGCCGAGATCACCACCCAACTGAAGTTCGTTACCCGCGCGGAGAAGATCACGAAGGTCCTCGCCACCGGCTTCATCGGCATCGTGGCCAAGTCGGCCGAAGACATCGCCCGTGCCGCCAATTTCGTCGCGCCCGAGCACCTCGAGCTGATGGTCAAGGAGCCCCTGCAGAAGACGCTGCTGAAAACCATCACCACCGCCGGCGCGATCATGCTCGGCGAGCACACGCCCACCGCGGTCGGCGATTTCACCGCTGGCCCCAGCCATGTGCTCCCCACTGGCGGAGCGGGGCGCTTTTTCAGCGGCTTGCGCCTCGACGATTTCATGCGCCGCACCAGCGTCATCAAATACGACAAGCCTTCCATCAAGAAGGCTGCCCCGGTCGTTGCCGCCTTTGCCGCCCTCGAGCGTCTCGACGCCCACGGTCGCAGCGTGAAGATCCGCGCGCTGTGAGGCGGCGCAGCCGCCTCACAGCGCCAGAACGACAGCGCGACAGAGAACAGAACGACAGGGCTGGATTGCCGCTTCCTGCCTTTTGTTCTCTGTCGCTCTGTCTTCTGTCGCGCCGTCGTTATATTCCTCCATGTCCGACCTGTCCTCCCTCGCCCTTCCGCACATTGCGGCGATGCACGCCTACACGCCGGGGCTTCAGCCCACCGAGCCCGGCTGGGTGAAGCTCAACACCAACGAGTGCCCGTATCCGCCCAGCCCGCGTGCGGCGCAGGCAATCATCGCCGAGCTCTCCGGCGAGGGGGAAAAACTCCGTCTCTATCCCAACCCGAAGGCCGTGCCGCTGCGCCAACTCGTCGCGAAGCTCCATGGCCACGGCCTCACCGAGGCGAACGCACTCATCGGCAATGGCTCCGACGATGTCCTCAATCTCCTCGTCCGCGTCTTCGGCGGCCCTGCCTCGCCGACCTCGGTCACGCTGCCGAGCTATTCGCTCTATCCGGTGCTTATCGCGATCCAGGATGGCAAGTGCTCGCCGGTGGAGTTTGACCGCTCGATGAAGCTGCCGGTCGAAAAACTCGCCGCCACGCCCGCCAAGGCGTGCTTCCTCACCTCGCCCAATGCGCCCACCGGCGTTGGTTTTTCCAATGCCGAGATAACGAAGCTCCTCGAGCGTTTCCCGGGCGTCCTCGTCCTCGACGAGACCTACGCGCCTTTCGCCCGCGAGAATGCCGTCGCCCTGCTCGCCGCGCATCCGCGTCTGGTCATCACGCGTTCGCTTTCCAAGGCCCAGGGGCTCGCCGGCCTTCGCGTCGGCTACTGCCTCGCCCATCCCGAGATCATCGACCTGCTCGACCGCGTGCGCGACAGCTACAACGTCAACCGCCTTAGTCAGGCCGGGGCGTACGCCGCGCTTCAAGACACCGGTTACTACGACGCGATCATCGGAAAGATCATCCGCACCCGCGATTACTGGTATCGCGAACTCACCGGCACGCGTGGCTGGTTCACCTACGAAAGCCAGGCGAATTTCCTCTTCACCGAGCCGCGGAACGCGAAGGGCGAGACCGGCCCGGCAGTCGCGAAATCGCTCTACGATTTCTTCGTGTCCCGCCGCATCCTGGTGCGCGCCTTCCCGAACCATCCGCTGACGGCGGCTTTTCTGCGCATCAGCATCGGCACCGACGAGGAAATGCTCGCAGTCAGCGAGGCCATCGACGCCTGGCTGACAGGCTGAGTTTTGACCACGGATGGCACGGAAAACACGGATGTTCCGATCCGTCGGCCCCCTTGCCTTTATCCGTGAACATCCGTGAAATCCGTGGTTAAAAATTTTCCTATGTCCGCCGCCCGCACCGCCACCATCGCCCGCAAGACCGCCGAGACCGACATCAAGCTAGCGCTTTCCGTCGACGGGTCCGGCCGTTCGTCCATCGCGACCGGCGTGCCCTTCTTCGACCACATGCTCACGCTCTTCGCGAAGCACGGGCACTTCGATCTCGACGTCACCTGCGACGGCGATGTCGCCGTCGATTACCATCACACCGTGGAGGATGTCGGCATCGTGCTTGGCGAGGCCTTCAAAAAGGCCCTCGGCGACAAAAAGGGCATCGTGCGCTACGGGTTCTTTCACGTTCCGATGGACGAGGCGCTCGCACGCGTCGTCGTGGATCTTTCCGGCCGTGCGGCGCTTGTTTACGAGGTCGTCGCGCCGACCATGTACGTACGCGACTTCAATCTCATTCTCGTGAAGGAGTTTGCCCGCGCCTTCAGCAACGCACTTGCCTGCAACCTCCACGTGAAGCTGGAGTACGGCGAGGAGCCGCACCACATCGCGGAGGCCATCTTCAAGGCTCTGGCCCGTGCGCTCGACGCCGCCACCCGGATCGACGCCCGCAGCGCGGATCAGATTCCCAGCACCAAAGGGCAGATTTGATCCGTCGTCTCGTTTTGCGCTTCTTCGCGTCCGCGGTTAGAAATTCCCTTACCTTTTGCCTGCCATGATCGCCGTCATCGACAACGGAATCTGCAACCTGCGCTCCGTCACCAAGGCCCTCGAGGCCGTGGGGGCGGCCGTGCGCGTCGTGCGCACGCCCTTCGAAGTCGAGGCCGCCGAGGCGCACGGACTCGTGCTGCCCGGCGTGGGCGCCCTGCGCGATTGCGTGGCCTCGCTCCGCGCCACCGGGCTCGATGCCACCGTGCGCGACTGGATCGCCGCCGATCAGCCTTTTCTAGGGGTGTGCCTGGGCATGCAGGCGCTTTTCGACCACTCCGAGGAAGGAGCCGAAGGCGGCACCGAGGGTCTGGGCATCTTTCCGGGGAAGGTCGTGCGTTTTGTCCGTCCTCCGGAGTTCAAGGTTCCGCACATGGGCTGGAACGAAGTGCGTTTTACCCAGACCACATCGCCTTTGCGCGCCGGGCTGCGCGCCGATGGGGAAGCCTTTTATTTTGTGCATAGTTTCCACTGCCAGCCGGCCGATCCCTCCCTCGTGCTGGCGGAATGCGACTACGGCGGCGTTTTCACCGCCGCCATCGCACGGGGGCGTTGTTTCGCCACCCAATTTCACCCGGAGAAAAGCCAGGCCAAGGGACTTCAGATTTACCGCAATTTTGCCTCCGTCGCGGCCATGGGCGCCACGCTGGCCTGAGCGTTTCCCAGCCGTTCCGGCGGCCGCCAAAAACGGCTTTTTTTAGCGCCGGGAACTTGTGGACCGGAAATAGTGTTTACTCTCTCGGGTCCTGACCGAGCTTGGGTTGTCCCCCGTCGGAAACCGGGGCGTCATTCCATGGCGTTTCGGACCGGCGCCCTCGGTCTGTTTCCACTCTTCGCACGCCATGGCCTTCCCCCCGCTTTCTTTTCGATCCTTTCTGCTGGCTTCAGGTTGGGCGGTCGTCGCGTCGCTCACGGGGTGTCGGCATGCCCCCTCGCCGGAGAACGCCCAGCCGGCCGCCCCGGTCGCCTCGGCGCCTTCCGAACCGCCGCCTCCGCCGATCAGCGCCAATTTTGAGCAACCGATCCGCGAAATCCTGGCCCTTGCCCGGAGCGGCAAGTGGATCGAGGCCGAAGCCAAGGCGACCGAACTGAAGCGCAGCGCGCCGCACGATCCCGCCGTGGAGCGACTTCACGCCTGGGTGGCGACCGAGGGTCAGCGCCGCCGCGACCGGGCCCTCGAGACCGAATTTCGCCAGATCGAGGCCCAGGATTCACGCTTCGCCAACAAGCTCACCGATGTCCTGCTCGATCCCGACGCCCGCAGTCTCGACCTTCCCCGCAGCCTGCGTGGCGCGCTCGACGACGTGGAAAAGGCTTCGAACATCCCCGAGCCCTACGGCCGCACCATCGAGCGCACCGCCCCCATGGTCGGTCTCGCGGAACGCCCCGCCGGGCCCATGGAGGAGATCCTTCAGAAGCCGATGACCCTGCAGGTGGACGACATTACTCTCGAGTCCATCATCTTCACCGTCGGCAAGAACACCGGCATCAACTTCGTCGCCGATCGCTCCCTGCCGCAGTTTCAACGCAAGCTCAGCGTCAACCTGCGCGACGTGCCTGTGTCGCAGTTTCTCGACTTCGTCTCGCGCCAGATGGACCTGCATTTCGAGGTCGGCGACAACCTCGTCTGGATCGTCGATGCGAAGGACGCGAAAAAGAGCGGCTTCGAGGAGACCCGCTTTTACCGCCTGCGCCGCGGCTTTATCATGCCGGCCCAGTTCGGCCCCGCCGAGGTCAACGAGACGCGGGTGAAGGACAAGGATCGGGAAACCGTCACCTCCAACCGCAAGATGGAGGACTTCGTCCGGGACGGCGCCCCTTCGGCCCCTTCGATCGACGAGGCGATCAGGCAGTTCTTCGGCGGCTCGAAATACCTCATCGACTACGAACGAAACATCATCGTCGCCACCGGTACCCGGGCCCAGCTCCGCACCCTCGAGGAAATCATCAAGGAGTTCGACCGGCCGGTCCAGCAGGTGCTCATCGAAGCCCGGTTCATTACGATCACCGAATCCGCCTTCCAGCAGTTGGGAGTGAACTGGGAGACCGGCCGCGCGACCAATGCGCCCCGCTCCGCCGTGGACTACACCGGTCTCGGCACCAACGTCGGCCTGGGCCTCCAGAAGACCTTCACCGACGTCCTGGGCGACGATGCCCTCACCGCCACGCTCAACGCGATCGAGCAAAGCGGGGAGGCCCAGACGCTCAGCGCCCCGCGCCTCACGGTGGTGAACAACCGCCCCGCCACCATCCGCGACGGCAACACGCAGTATTTTTATGAGGAATACACGGTCTCCCAGACCATCCTGGAGAACCGTTCCACTTCCTCGCTCGTCCCCAAGGGCAAGCCGACCAAGCTGACCGCCGGCGTCTCGCTCGACGTGCTCGCCAGCATCGGCGGCGACGGCCGCAGCATCATGCTCGCGCTCAAGCCCGCCGTCTCGCAGGACGTCCAGCTCGTCACCTTCGCCACCATCAGCGATCTCGACGCGCAGGGCCGCGTCGCCAGCACCTTCGACATCAAGCTGCCCCAGTCGCGCGATCAGGAAATCTCCACCCGCGTGATCGTGCAGTCCGGCGAAACCGTCGTCATGGGTGGCGTGATCGAAAACGTGCAAAGTACCTTCACCGAGTCCGTACCGATTCTCGGAAAACTCCCGCTCATCGGCGCGGCCTTCCGGACCAAAACGGAAGTCAGCAAGCCCCGCTATCTCCTGATCTTCGTCACCGCCACGCTGCTTTCCGAGACGGGCGAGTTCATCCGTTACAACGCAACCGGCGCGCCGGCTGCTTCCCCGCCCGCTGCCGTGCTGGAGGCCCCCGGCGTTTCCGCCGGACCGCCTCGGTCGCCCGCGCCGGCCGGCCCCGCTGCCTCGGCGCCCGTCGCGACGCCCTGATTTTCCTTCGCCGACGATGCCTGCGTTGTCCGCCACCCGTCGCGCCTCGGCCCGCTTTTGGGGCGACGCGCGCGCGCGCCTGGCGGTGGAGGCCGGCGAGCGCGGTGCACGCATTCTCTTGGTGCGACGCGTCGGCCGCCGGATTCGTTTGCAGCGTGTGCTCACCGCCGACCTCCGTGCCGACGCGTTGCTCAGCCCCGGAGAGATGGCGGCGCGTTTGCAAGCGCTGCTCGCCGAGCTTCCCCCGGTGTCCGCGACGCTTGTCCTGCCTCCGGGGCGCACGCATTCGCAACTCATGGCTTTGCGCGCGGGCGAGTCCCGCGCCATGGCCGATCTCGCCCACGCGGTCGGCGGCCGCCAGTTCGAGGCCGTGCCGAGCGTGTTCGATGCCCGCCCCCTGCGCCCCATGCCGCGCAGTCCGCGCCCCATGTGGGTGAGCATCGCACGCGAGGCGGATGTGGAGATTCATTTGCTGCGCTGCGGCATTCCGGCCGAGCGAATCGATGGTGTCATAGGCGCCGACGCCGCGCTCGCTGCCGCCTTCTCGACCCTGCCGGAGCATCCGGCCACCGCCGTGCTGCTCGAATTTGGCGCGGCCTCCGGGCTTCTGGTGGTAGTCGAGGAAGGCCAGCCGGTTTTTGCCGCCGACTTCGATTTCGGGACCGACCTTCCGGCGGCTTCGCTCGCGGCCGACCTCGGGTGCACGCCTGCCGCCGCCGAGGCCATTCTAGCGCGCGACGGCGCGGAAGCGGTCGGTTCCGCCACGCCCCGGCTCTCGGCTGCTTTGCAACGCCTGCGCCAGTCGGTTGGCCTGCTTTTGCAGGACTATGCCAGGGAGGCTGGCCGGCCCGCCGCGGAGCTGCTCACCGCCCCCTGCTGGATCAGCGGAGCCGGCCTGGAGTCCGCCGCCATCGCCGGCCTGCTGGCGAGCGCGCTCGGTTCGGAAAAGACAAAAGTCTGGCCCGAGGTCGTGGCTGAGGATGGCGGCGTGTTCCGACTTGCGGCGGGCGCGATGGCTTACGGCACGGCGGCGGTCGCCCTGGGTCTGGCGGAGGCCCCGCCCAACCTCGCGCCGCCGGCAACCCGCGCGACGCGGCGCGCCGAACGCTGGGTGGGGGCGCTGCACGGTGCCGGGCTCGCGCTCGCGCTGGCCGGCCTCCTGGTGGCGGGCTTTGCGCTCCATGCCCGTCTGACCGCCCTGCGCCTCCGCGAAACCGAGGCCTCCGCCCTGCGCACGGCACGGGACGCGGTGCCGGCCGTGCTCGCTGCCCGCAAGGAACGCGATGAGGCCTATCTGGCGGCGACTCCCGTCCTCTATCTGCAGAAGCGGACCCGCGATTTCGTCACCGGCGCCCGTTTGCTACGCGAGCAGCGCGGCTCGGAGGATTTCTGGTTCGCGCTCGTCGCCGACGTGGAGACCTACCAGGCCGGCTCGCTGCCGCAGGGTACTCCGGCGGCGGCGCCCGAGACGCAATTGCTGGCGGGCTGTCTCGGGCGGCCCAGCGGCCTCGTGGTGGAGCTCAGTTTCCGGCCCGGCGGCGGGGATCCGCTCGCGCAGGTCGATGCTCTCATTACCGAGCTGCGCGCGGCCAATCATTTCACGAGCGTGGACATCCTGCCCGCCCACGCCCGCCAGACCGCCCTGGCCGACCGGTCGGTTTTCGCCGCCGCCGGCGCGGACTATGCGCTTCAGCTCGATGCGGCGCCGTTCCTGGACGGCAGGCTGCCGGAAATTCCTGGCACAGCCCCGGTGAGCGCCGGGCTTTTCCAAACCACCCCGTGATGCGTCTTTCGTCTTCCCGCGTTTTTTGGTTCGTGCTCGTTCCCGTCGCCGCGCTGCTGCTGGCGGCCTGGGGCTATGCCGGCGCGCTGGCACGGCGCGACGCGGTGTTGGCGCGCGAGATCGAAGGACTGCGCGCCGAGCTCCGGGGCGGGGGTTTTGAGTACGCGTCCAAGGCGGTCCGTTCCCGTGGCGAGGCGGTCCGGCGCGAAACCTCGGCCTTGCGGGATTTCGTGGCGCGGGCCGAGCGGTTGGAGCGCGATCCGCTCGTGCGTGACCACGAGGGTCTGGCGTTTCAATTAATCGAGTTCGAGCGCGAGCGGGCGTCCGCGGCCCAGGCGGCGCGGGAGCAGGCGGCCGCCGCAGGCGTGAAGCTGGATGCGAGCGCCTTCGGGGTCCTCGCCGACAATTCCGAGCGGCCCGAGCAGCCCCGCCGTCGCTGGGCCCAACTCGCCGTCGCGCGCGAGGTGGCGGCCCGCGCCATCGCCGCCAAGGTCGGCGCCTACGAGGCGCTGCCGGTGCCGGCCGTGCGCGAGGTGCGGGTGGACAAGGCATCCCCCGTGCTGGCCGAGCAGATTCTCTTTTCCGCCCGGGTGACGGGAGACAGCGCCCGCGTGCAGGATTTCATCGAATACCTCGCCCTGGGTGCGGCGCCGGAGGATCTGCGCCTCGTGATCGAGCATCTCGTGCTGCGGAAAGACGGCACCGCTTCCCCTGACCTTGCCTCCGCTACAGTGGTGGTGGCGGGACTTCTGCCGCCGTCGGCCGCGGCATCCCCGCCATGACCGCCGCCGTCCGCCGACTCCTGCGTGCCGCCGTCGTGCTGGCGCTTTTGCTGGCCGGCCTGTTTGGGCTGACCAAGGCGCCGCCGCCCTTGCATCCCGCCCCTTCCGGAGGGAGCGGACCGGCTGCGGAAGAGGCCATGCGGTTCACGCCCGCGCAGCGCGCGACAGCCGATTTCCTGGACAACGCGCGCGCGGTTGCCGGCACCGGACGCGGTTTGTTCGAGACGGATTTTTTCAAGCCGCCTCCGGCGCCCCCGCCCAAGCCGAAACCCGCCCCGCCCACCACGCGCGAGCTGGTCTTGTTTTACCGTGGCCTGGCCGCTTTTCCCGGAGGTGGCCGCGTGGCTTACCTCTCGATCGAGGGGCGCACCGCCACGCTGGCCGAAGGCGATCCCGTGACGGACGGCTGGCAGCTCGTCGCGTTCGATCCGGAACAGGCGGTGCTGGCGAAAGGCGAGCAGAGGCTCATCCTGCCCTTCAATCGCCGCGCCACGATGTCTGTTCCCGTGAAACCATGAATTCCCCCGATCTCGCCGTCGAGGCGCTGCAACGCCACGGGCTTGTCGACGAGCGCCAGCTCGAGCTGGCCCGGCGGCGCGCGGAACTGCAGGGCCTGCCTTTGCACCGCGCCGTGGTGGACCTCGGTTTCGCCGGCGAGGCAGACGTCTATCGCGCCGCGGCCGAGGCCTTCGGGCTGGAGTATGCCCCGCTCACAGAGGTGACGGTCGCGCGCGAGATCCTGGATCGCGTGCCGGCGAACCTCGCCTTGGAGCATCGTTTCGCCCCGCTGGCGGTGGAGGACGGCTCGCTCACCGCCGCCTTCGCCGAGCCGCCTTCGCCGGCCGAGCTGGGCCGCCTGCGCCTGCTCCTCGGGCTGCGCGTCCGTGCCCGGCTTTCCGGGCCGGCGGCATTGCGGGATTTCGTGCGCCGGCACTACGGCCTGGGGGCCGATACCATCCAGCGGCTGCGCCCGGAGCGGGCCCCCGGCTCGGGCGGCGGCGAGGTTGTCTTCGACGTCAAAGGCGCCGACGCGCCGGACGACGCGACCATCATTCATTTCGTCGATCAGATTCTTTCCGAGGCCCTGCGCCTGGAGGCCACCGACATCCACATCGAGCCCTTCGCCGGCGCGGTGAAACTCCGCTACCGCATCGATGGGCTGCTGCAGGACGTACCCGTGCCGGAGGGGCTGCGCTCGCACTACGTCGCGCTCGTATCGCGGCTGAAAGTCATGGCCGAGCTCGACATCACGGAGCGCCGCGTGGCTCACGATGGCCGCATCGCCATGTCGCGCGGCGGGTCGCAATACGATCTCCGGGTTTCGATCATTCCCACCGCCCACGGCGAAACGGTATGTCTGCGCGTGCTCGGCCGCGACCGCCTGTTGCTCGACCTTTCCCACCTCGGCATGGAGCCCGGACAGCGCGCGCTGATGGAGGAGCTGGCCGGCCTCCCGCAGGGCCTCGCGCTCATCACCGGGCCGACGGGCAGCGGGAAAACCACCACGCTCTACGCCCTGCTGGCCAGCGCGCGGGACGGCCGGCGCAAAATCGTGACGATCGAGGATCCGGTGGAGTACAAGCTCGACGGCATCTCCCAGATCCAGACCCGTGCGGAGCTCGGGCTCGATTTCGCCTCCGGCCTGCGTTCCGTGCTGCGCCATGATCCTGACGTCATCCTCATCGGCGAGATCCGCGATCGCGAGACGGCCGATGTCGCCATGCGCTCCGCCCAGACGGGGCACTTGGTTTTTTCGACCCTGCACACCAACGACAGCCTCAGCGCGCTCACCCGCCTGATCGACATGGGCGTGGAGCCCTGGGTGATTGGATCCTCGCTGGTTTGCAGCGTGGCCCAGCGGCTCGCGCGGCGGGTGTGTGTGCGTTGCGCCGCGCCCGACGAGGCGATCGCGCCCGAGATACGTTCCGAAATGGCTGCCGCGCTCGGTATAGGACCGGAGGAGGTACGGGCCATGCGCGGCCAGGGCTGTCCCGAGTGCCGCGGCACCGGCGAACGCGGCCGGGTTGCGATCTACGAGCTGTTTCTCATCACCGACGAAGTGGTGGACAGCCTTTCGTCGCAATTGCGTACCGTGGCTCTGCGCGAGCTCGCCCGGCGTCAGGGCTGGCGCTCCTTGCGCGAGGAGGGCTGGCGCAAGGTCCAGCAGGGGCTGATATCCGTCGCTGAGAACCAGCGACTTACGCGCCGGCTCCAGCTCCGGGGCTGAAAGCGGTCCTGCCAGGGCGCAACATTCCCTAAAGCGCGCCTTCGTTTGAGCTAATGCTGTCCATCGACCGCCTTTCCTTCGCCGACTTTGCTTTGCAAGGAGCATCCCATTTGCTCTCTTCGCTTTACCATGGCCAATACCGCTACCCTGAAAATCGAAGGCAAGGAACTCCAACTCCCCGTTATCATCGGCTCGGAAGGAGAAAAGGCGGTCGATATCGGCAAGTTGCGCGGAGATACCGGCTATATCACGTATGACGACGGCTTCGGCAACACCGGCTCCTGCCTGAGCAAGATCACCTTTATCGACGGCGAAGCCGGCATCCTGCGCTATCGCGGCTACCCCATCGAGCAGCTCGCGGAGAAGTCCAACTTCATCGAGACCGCCCTTCTGGTGATGAACGGCGAGTTGCCCACCACCGAGCAGCGTACTGCTTTCTCCGCGCTGCTCACCGAGCACGCGCCGCTTCGCCAGGACTTGCTGCGTTTCCTCGAGAGCTTCCCCACCGGCGCCCATCCGATGGCCATCCTTTCGGCCACGATGAACGCTCTCGGCGCCTACCACCCGCACCTCGCGAGCAACAACCACCAGGCCGATCTCCAGCATTTCGAGGAGGCCGCCGCGATCGCGATCTCGAAAGTCCGCACCATCGCCGCCGCCTCCTATCGTGTTTCCCGTGGCCTGCCCTTCAACGCGCCCAATCCCAAGCTCGGCTACTGCGAAAACTTTCTGCACCTGATGTTCTCCGAGCCTTACGCCGACTTCGTGCCCACGCCCGAGGTCGCCTCCGCGCTCAACCTCTTCCTGCTCCTCCACGCCGACCATGAGCAGAATTGCTCCACTTCCACGGTCCGCATGGTCGCCTCGGCCGGCGCCAACGTGTTCGCCTCCGTGTCCGCCGGCGTGAATGCGCTCTGGGGTCCGCTTCACGGCGGCGCCAACATGGCGGTGATCGAGATGCTCAAGAACATCCACGCCGATGGAGACGACGGCACCCGCTTCATCGCCGCCGCCAAGTCCGGCAAGGGCGACCGCCTGATGGGCTTCGGCCATCGGGTCTACAAGAACTACGATCCCCGCGCGAAGATCATCAAGGCCTCCTTCTACAAGGCCCTCGCCTCCCTCGGCATCAAGGACGACCCGCTCCTCAACATCGCGATGAAGCTCGAGGAGGTTGCCCTTAGCGACGATTACTTCGTGCAGCGCAAGCTCTACCCGAACGTGGATTTCTACTCGGGCCTCATCATGCGCGCCCTCGGCATCCCGGAAAACATGTTCACCGTCATGTTCGCACTTGGCCGCATGCCCGGCTGGATCGCCCAGTGGCGCGAGGTCGCGGCCAACCCCAAGCTCAAGATTTACCGTCCCCGCCAGGTCTATTTCGGCGAGCCCCAGCGCAACTTTGTCCCGGCCAACCTGCGCAAGGACTGAGCTGGGCGCGCAATTCGTCCGTCGCCTTTTTGGCCGCGATCTCCGGATCGCGGCTTTTTTTGTGCCCATGGCGGCGAACGCGGAGCGAACCGGGATCGGCTGCGGCGTTACCGCGGAGCCCGTAAGCGTTCGGCCGGGTGCCTCGTAGGCGGCTTAGGCTGGGGCTGATAAGCTTGTGGGATGAAACAAGCCGAGACGGAGGTGGTAGTCGGGGATGAACGGATGCGCGACCGGAAGGGGCGTAAGCAGCTGACTGCGGCGAGGTGGGAGGCGTTGCTTTCGGAGTATGAAGCGAGCGGGCTGACGCAGGCGGAGTTCGCACGTTGCAACGGGGTGGTCTATACGACGCTGACGCATCGGGTGCAGCAAAGGAGGCGGGAGGCGAAGGCGGGAACGGCGTCGGCGCGCTTTGTGGAAGTGCGGCCGGCCTTGCCCGCGGAGGCGCCGATGTCGGGCGCGGTGCCGGAGTTGAGCGTCACTTTGCCGGACGGGGCTGTGTTGCGCGGAGCCGATCCCTTGGCCCTGGCGGCGCTGGTGCGGGCTTTGCGCGGGAGTTGAGGCAGGGGACGAACGATGTCGCTGCCTCCGCTGGGCCTGCCGGCCAACACGCGCATCTACCTGGCGGTGGAGCCGGTGGACATGCGCAAACAATACGACGGGCTGTGGGCCTTGGCCGAGCAGCACCTGCGGCTCGATCCGTTCGGCGGAGCGCTGTTCGTCTTCACCAACAAGACGCGGGACCGCATCAAGCTCCTCCACTGGGATGGCACCGGAGTGTGGGTCCTGGCGAAGCGGCTGGAGAAGGGCCGCTTCAGCTGGCCGGCCTCGGCCGACGGCTCGGCGCGACGGGTGGATCTGGAGCCGGCGGCCCTGGCGATGCTGCTCTCGGGCATCGACCTGAAGGACGGCGCGAAAAAAGAGTGGTATGAGCGCGGATAAGGCTCGACGCCGGCGTATCCATTAACTCCTTACGCGGGGCATCCGCCATGCCGCCGCCCGCCGATCTGCCCGCCGCCTACCTCGCGCTCGAGCGCGAGCGTGACGAGCTGAAGAGCACGAACGCGCTTTTGAAGTGGCAGATCGAGAAGCTGCAAAAGCAGGTCTTCGGCCCGGGCAAGAGCGAGAAGCTGGACCGGGCGCAACTGCTCTTCCAACTGAAGGAGCTGGAGGCCTTGGCGGAGAAGGCCGCGCGGCCGGCGCAGGCGGTGAGCTACGAGCGCCGGGCTCCGGCGCCGGAGAAGCGCGCGACGCCCGCGGAGCTGTTTGCGAAGCTGCCGGTCAAGGAGGTCGTGGTCATCCACCCCGAGGCGGTGAAGGCGAAGCCGGAGGCCTACGAACAGATCGGCGAGGAGCGGACCTTCGAGGTCGAGATCACCCCGCCGCAGCTTTTTAAGCGCGAGATCGTGCGCCCAAAATACAAGGCGAAGGCGGACCGCTCGCGGCCACCGCTGCTGGCGCCCGCGCCGCCGCGCGCAGTGCCGGGCGGCTACGCCTCGGCCGGACTGCTCGCGTGGGTGGTGATCGCCAAATACCTCGATCACCTGCCGCTGTATCGTCAGGAGCAGATGCTCGCGCGCTGGGGCGCGGCGATCCCTCGCTCCACGCTCTGCGATTGGATCCGCATCGCGGCCGACTGGCTGGAGCCGATCTACAAGGCGATGCTGCGGCGCCTGCTCGAGGGCGACTACCTCCAGGCGGACGAAACGCCGATAAAATGCCAGGACCCCGACAATGCGAAGGCGGGCGTCTTCCAAGGTTACCTCTGGGTCGTGAGCCGGCCAAGCGACGACGTGTGCTTTGATTGGCGCACGAGCCGCCGGCACGGCGAACTGACCTCGTTGATCGAAGGCTTCGGCGGCGTGCTCCAGTCCGACGGCTACGAGGCGTATGCGGCCTACGAGCGCGCGCACCCCGAGGTCGCGTGGGTCGGCTGCTGGGCGCACGCCCGGCGCAAGTTTATCGAGGCCCAGGGCGAGAACCCGAAGGCCGTGCGCGTCGCCTTGAAGCTGATCGGCCGGCTTTACCGGCTGGAGCGCGAATGGGACGAGGTCGACGCGGAGGCGCGGCGCGAACGTGATGTCGCGGAGCGGGCGCGGCTGCGCGCGCGTCACTACGAACGCACGTTGCGCTGGCTGCACGCGTTGGCGTTGAGTTTGCGCGAACGCTCGCGGCCGAAGTCGGGCCTGGGCGTCGCCGCCGGCTACCTGCTCGCGCAGTGGGCGCCGCTGTCGCGTCATGTCGAACACGGTCAAACCCGGCTCGACAACAACCTGATCGAAAACGCCATCCGACCCACCGCGGTCGGAAAAAAGAACTTCTCTGACCAAGCCGCGCAAGGTCTCGCATCGATTTTGGAAATGTGGG